>NZ_CP076061.1:0-627604 GCF_018729255.1 Cupriavidus sp. EM10 | reverse complement strand
CTTCTGGACCAGCGTCAGGCCGATGCCGGCACCTTCCCGCGCCGCAAACGCATCGGGGTCGGTGATGGCAGGCTGGTCGGAATCGTACGGTGCCTGCGGGGCCGGCTGCGTCTGCTGCGCCTGTTGCGCTGGCTGCGCGGATGGCCGGTCGTCATGCTCGCCGGCGCCGTGCGCCGCGTCGCCGCCGCCGCCCGCGCCCGGGGCCAGCGGATCGAACAGCTGCCGCTGCATGTCCGGCGACAGGCCGTTGCCGTTGTCGCGCACGCGAACCAGCACCTTGCCATCGGCCGCCGTGGCCTCGACGGCGATCTGTCCGCCTTCGGGCGTGAACTTGGCCGCGTTGTGCAGCAGGTTGGCGAATATCTGCGTCAGGCGCACCATGTCGCCCCGCACGGGCAGCGGTTGCTCCGGCAGCGACAGCCGCAGCGTATGGCGCCGCGTTTCAAGCAGCGGCCGCACGGTTTCCACGGCGGTATTGAGCGCGCCTCGCAGTTCCACCAGGTCACGCCGCAGCGTGATCTTGCCCTGGTTGAAGCGGGAGACGTCGAGCAGTTCGTCCACCAGGCGCGTCAGGTGGTGCAGCTGGCGGCTGATGATGTCGCGGGCCCGGAACATGTCCTCGCGGCTTGGCGAAAACTGCTGGAGCAGGTCCACGGCGCTGCGCATCGGCGCCAGCGGATTGCGCAGTTCGTGGGCCAGCATGGCCAGGAATTCGTCCTTGCGGCGCTCCTCGTTGTGGATCGTGCGCTCGGCGCGGTTGTGCCGCGTCACGTCCTGGCAGATGCCGGCCACGCGCAGGCACCTGCCATCGGCGCCCCGTACCGGGAACGCGCGCATATGCACTTCGCGGATCTCGCCATTGGGGCGCTCGAGCTGGAATTCGGAATCGAGCCGGCCGTCGCGCAGCATGCTTTCCCATTCCACTTCCAGGCGCGTGCGATCGTCGGGCGTCACCCACTGCAGCCAGCAGGTCGGGTCATGCTTGACGGAATCTGCCGAACGGCCCCAGAGGGCCTCGAACGACGGGCTGACAAACAGGAAACGGTTGGCAGCCGGATCGATGATCCAGACCACGTCGGCCAGGGCCTCGGCCAGTTGGCGGAACAGGTCCTCGTTTTCATGCAGTGCCTGCGAGGTGCGGCGGAAGGCATCCTCGGCGCCGCGCATGCGCAGCAGCGCATTGATGTTCGATACCAGTTCCTCGGGTTCCACCGGCTCCACCAGGAAGCTGTCCGCGCCGCCGTCCAGCGCCTGCACGCGGCGATGGGAATCGGTCACGCCGGGCGCGGTCAGCAGCACCATGGTCCGGGCGGTCTGCGGGTCGCTCTTGATCAGGCGGCACACGTCCAGGCCATCGATATCGGACAAATGGCCCGATAGCAGCACCAGGTCGGGCGCGTGCTGGCGGACCAGCGACAGCGCGGCCTGGCCGTCGGACGCCTCGAGCACGGCGAAGTCCGCGCGGTTCAGGATGCGGCTCTTGACATATCGCGGCCCTTCGCGGCCCTCGACATTGAGGACCAGGGGGCGACGCGTGGGATGGTGAGCAGGCGTGGCGTTCATGGCTGACTGGCGGCAGGCATCGCCGCTTTGGTAATAACGAGGACCCGTGCGTTCAGGGCACCAGCCGGCACAATCCGCCCCGGAGCAACCTCCGAACGTGGCGCCAACCTATCCTGAATTGTAATTGTTACCTTCATTCCAGCCATATCAGTTGTATTTTAACATTTGTACGATGCGACGTCGGCGGGGCGTCAATTGCCCGCCGCATGCATGTGCAGCCGGGTGCCGTTCGCGCGCGCCTCGGCCGGCGAAGCCACCAGATACGCCAGTGCCAGCATCAATACGCCGATAATCGCGCGCTGCCAGAATTCGCTCGAATACCAGGGATCGGGGTCTTGTCTCATCGGTTCCAGTTCGCACTTGGGCATCTTTGGCCCAGTTTCTGGGTGCTGTGTGGCAAGAACCGTGCCGCGCATGGCGCGATGGCTGACAGACGGACCCCGACAGGCCTGCCGGGCGCTGTGGCGCCGGGGATGCGTGGGTCCCGCTCAGGCGCTGTCGAGCAGCTTGCGGGCCTGGGTCAGGGTCTGCCGGACCTTGTCGTGGCCGGCCCAGGGGTCGTGCCGCGACAGCTCGTCGAGCCGGTCGCCGACGTTGGCAATGGTCCACTGCGCGGCGCCGGTCAGGTCGTCCAGTTCGTCCCAGCTGACCGGGATCGAGACGCCAATGCCGGGCCGCGCCCGCGCCGAGAAGGCGGCGGCCGTGGTAGCGCCGACACCGTTGCGCAGGTAATCGATGAAAATCTTGCCAACCCGGTTGCGCGGGCCGCTCTTTGCTACAAAGCGCTCGGGAATCGTCCGCGCCATGTGCGTCACTACGTCCTGGGCAAAATCCCGCACGGCGTCCCATCCGGCCCGGGCAGACAGCGGCACCACCACGTGCAGCCCCTTGCCGCCGCTGGTCTTCAGGAAGCTCTGCAGCGACATCGCGTCCAGCAACGCCTTGACCAGGCTGGCTGCCTCCTGGATCTCGCGCCAGTTCACCCCTTCGCCAGGGTCGATATCGAAGACGATCTGGTCGGGCTTGTCGATGTTGCGCGCCCTGGCGTTCCAGGTGTGGAATTCCACCACGTTCAGCTGTGCCGCCTCGACGATGGCCGATGCCGAGGCGATTTCCAGCAAAGGCGGATGGCCGGGCCAGAGTTCGGGGTCCAGCGCCTTGACGCCCTTCAGGTGCAGCGTGTCGCCATGGCGCTGGAAAAACTGCTCGCCATCGATACCGGAAGGCGCGCGCACCAGCGCCAGCGGCCGCCCGCGCAGGAACGGCAGCATCAGGCCGGCGGCGCTGGCGTAGTAGCCAACCAGGTCGCCCTTGGTCAGGCCGGTGGATTTGTCGATCACGCGGTCGGCGTGGCTGACCACCACGTTGCCGATGGCGGCTTTTGACGCCTTGGTCGGCTTTTTCGTGGGGGCGGCTTCGGCTTTGGTGGCTTTCACGGCGGTCTTTCCGGATTTCGCGCGGGTGGAAGCGCTGGAAGCATCAGGCCTGGCCGGTGCCTCCAGCGTGACGGCCGAGGCCGGCTTGTCCGTGCGCAGCGCGTGGAACACGGAATGGCGGACGCGGCCTTCGCGGGTCCAGGCGCCGAACGTCACCTCGGCCACCAGCCTGGGCTTGACCCAGTGGCCCTTGATGCCACGCGGCAGCGGATCGAACGGGGTATCGTCGGTGCGCAGCGGGTCCAGCTGCTTGCGCAGCGCGTCGAGCATCGCCGTGTCGAAGCCGGTGCCGACATTGCCGACGTAGCGCAGTTTGCCATCGGCATCGTGCAGGCCAAGCAGCAGCGACCCCAGCCCGCTGCGGCTGCCCTTTGGGTCGGTAAAGCCGCCAATCACGAATTCCTGCCGGTTCTGGCACTTGAGCTTGATCCACGTGGGGGCGCGCGAACTGACGTAGGGGGCGTCCACGCGTTTGCCGATGATGCCTTCCAGCTTCATCCGGCAGGCTGCCTCGAGCATGTCGGCGGGGGCGCCCTCGAAGTTGTCGCTGAAGCGCAGGCGGCCCGGCGTGTGATTGGCCAGCAGCCCGTGCAGCAGGGCACGACGCTCGGCCAGCGGCACCGCGCGCAAGTCGTGCCCGGCAAACCAGGGCAGGTCGAACGCATAGAACTGGATCGATTCCGCATGCGCGGTCTCGAAAGCGTTCTGCAAGGCCTGGAAGTCGGTAATGCCATGTTCGTCGACCACCACGATCTCGCCGTCGAGCCAACCGTCGGGCCAGCCCAGCCCGGCGATCTCGGCGGCCAGCGGGCGCAGTTTCGACGTCCAGTCGTTGCCGTTGCGCGTGAACAGCCGCACATCGTCGCCGTCGATGCGCGCCACGATGCGATAGCCGTCGAACTTGATCTCGTATTGCCACTGGGCGGAGTCTGCCGGCGGGGTGTCGACCAGGGTAGCCAGTTGCGGCGCCAGCGCCAGCGGCAGGGCGGCCTTTCTGGCACCGGCCGGCAGCGCCGGCAGCTTGCCGGCTGCCTTTTTCGCGGTTTTCCGCGCCGGTTCCTTTTCCTTGCCGGCCGCCTTTTTCGGCTTGGCCTTGGCGGTGCCGGCCAGCACGCTGTCGGGCATGGCATCCACGACGTCGAACTCCGACGCCGGCCGTGCGTATTGGTCGCGCTCCTTGATCAATAGCCAGGCGTTATCGTCGCGCGCCTTCTTGCCGCCCATGCGCACCAGCGTCCAGTGGCCCTGCAGCTTTTCACCGCGCAGTTCGAACTTGAGCTTGCCGTCCCGGTAGCCGGCCTCCGGGTCCGTATCGGGAATCCACTCGCCGCGATCCCAGACGATCACCGTGCCCGCGCCGTAATGGCCGGCAGGGATCACGCCCTCGAAATCGGCGTAGTCCAGCGGATGGTCTTCCACGTGCACCGCCATGCGCTTGTCGGCCGGATCGTAGCTGGGGCCCTTTGGCACGGCCCAGCTCTTGAGCGTGCCGTCCAGCTCCAGCCGGAAGTCATAGTGCAGGCGGCGGGCGGCGTGCTTCTGGATGACGAAGGCATGGGCGCCGTTGCCAGCGGAAGTCTTCCTGGCGCGAGCGGTGCGCTTGCCACTGGGCTCGGGCGTGGCCGCGAAGTCGCGCTTGTGCTGGTACTTGTCGAGCGGGGCGTCTGGGGCTGCGGTCTTGGCCATGGACGGTGCGGGAGGGGGACGGTGACGGTTCCAGCTTATGCAGCGCACGTCGCGTGCGAAAGCGGTAGCCGTCCTACATCGACGGGCGATTTTTCCCGCATTTGTAATTCCTGACCGGGTTTGCTGCGCTGCACATCGGCCAGCGGGGTGGCCGCACGCGGGCACGGGATGTGCGACAGCAGCGCAGGATTCCACTGTACCTTTCACCCCGGCAAGAGAGGCAACATGAAGACGCTCAAGAAGATTGGCTCGCAGGTCATCGTGCTGACGGGCGCCACGAGTGGCGTGGGGCTCGTCACGGCGCGCAAGGCGGCCGCAAGGGGCGCCAGGCTGGTACTGGTGGCGCGTAGTGAAGATGCCTTGCACAAGCTGGCCGAGGAACTGCGCGAGCACGGCACCGAGGTCATCACCGTCACCGCCGATGTCGGCAGGCACGACGACGTGGCCAGGGTCGCCCAGTCGGCCATCGAGCGCTTTGGCAGCTTCGATACCTGGATCAACAACGCCGGCGTGACGATCTTCGGCCGCCACGACGATGTGCCGCTGGAAGACCACCGCAAGCTGTTCGAGACGAACTACTGGGGCGTGGTGCACGGATCGCTGGCGGCCGTGGCGCATCTGCGGCAGAACGGCGGGGCGATCATCAACATGGGCAGCGAGTCATGTGACTGTCCGTTGCCGCTGCAAAGCGCGTACGTGGCGTCGCAGCATGCCATCAAGGGATTCACCGATACCTTGCGGCTGGAGCTCGAACAGGAAAAGGCGCCGGTGTCGGTCACGCTGATCAAGGCGGCCGGGATGGACACGCCCATCGTCACCCATGCCAAGAACTTCCTGCATGTGGAGCCCAGGCAGGCGTCTCCGCTCTACGATCCGTCAATGGCCGCCGACGCCATCCTGTTTGCCGCCGAGCATCCGCGCCGCGACATGTTCGTGGGCGCTTCGGCCAAGGCGTTCTCGGCGGCGGCCTACTACGCGCCGCACACGTTCGATCGCTTCATGCGGCGTTTCATGGGCCGGGCGCAGCAGACCGACATGCCGGCCGGGCCGCGCGACGATAACGCGCTGCACGCGGCCGGCAACAGCCTGGTGGAGCGGACGGGAGACCGCCGGGCGATGAAGTCGTGTCCCTACACGGCCTCCACGCGGCATCCGATCCTGACCACCGCGCTGGTGGTAGGCGCGTCGGCCGCGATGGCCGCTATGATGCGCCACCGGCGCGGCTAGGCAGGGCGGTGCAGGGGGCTAGATGATCGTGTCGACCACGCCGCCATCGACGCGCAGCGCCGCGCCCGTGGTGGCGGACGCCTGCTTCGAGCACGCGTAGACGATCATGTTGGCCACCTCGTCGACCGACGCCGCGCGCTGGATCAACGACGTGCTGCGATGCGCCTTCACGAAGTCGGCAGCCACTTCCTCTGCCGACTTGCCGGTCCTGGCGATGTCATCCTGGAGCATGGCCTCCACGCCTTCCGACAGCGTGGGGCCGGGCAGCACCGCGTTGACCGTCACGCCGGTGCCAGCCAGGCGCTTGGCCAGGCCGCGCGACACCGCCAGCTGGGCCGTCTTGGTGAAGCCGTAGTGGATCATCTCCACGGGGATATTGACGCCGGACTCCGACGCCACGAACACGATGCGGCCCCATTTGCGCTGGACCATGCCCTGCGCGTAGGCGCGCGACAACCGTACGCCGGTCAGCACGTTGACTTCGAAGAAGCGCGACCACTCGCTGTCCGGAATCTCGAAAAAATCCTGCGGCTGGAAGATGCCGAGGTTGTTCACCAGGATATCCACGTCGGGATGGGTCTTGACCAGCGTGTCGCAGACGGCGGCGTCGACCAGGTCGCCGGCAAAGCCCAGGACATCGGCACCGGGCTCGGCCGCCTTCAGCGCAGCGACGGCCTTGTCGACGCTGGGCTGGCTGCGGCCGTTCAGAATCACGCGTGCGCCCGATCCGGCCAGGCCGCGCGCGGTGGCAAAGCCGATGCCAGCGGTGGATCCGGTTACCAGGGCGGTCTTGCCCGACAGGTCGATCTTCATGGGAACTCCAAGGGTTGGGGTAGGCCCCGTCAAGTGTATGAGGCCGCTGGCAATGTGCAAGTCCGGCGGGCGGAATGCAGCGTTCAGGCCGTGCCTTGCCGCAAAACGAAAAAAAGGCCGCAATCGCTTGCGGCCTTTCGGTGCATGCCGGTCAGGGCAGGCTGTGTCTTACTGGAACAGCTTCATCGCCTGGGTGATGGTGTTCGACACACCCCACACCAGCGGCACGAGCACGTAGAGCCAGAAGACGGCCAGCAGGCCCTTGTTGGTCGGTTGTGCGTTGAGGTTCTGGTTGTCCATTTGCATGACTCCTGATCAGTGCGCGGCGCCGGCGCTGGCGCCCAGCTTGGCCACGTCGGCATCGCTCATGTGGTGCCTGGCGTTGACGCGCGACACCAGCAGGTTGCAGACGAAGCCCACCACCAGCAGGCCAGCCATGATGTGCAGCGTCATGGCGTAGGCGTCGGCGCCGGTCACGCCGTGCGCCACCTGGTATTCGCGGATGTAGTTCACCAGCACCGGGCCGGCGATGCCGGCGGCGGCCCAGGCGGTCAGCAGACGACCGTGGATGCCACCGACGAAGGCGGTGCCGAACATGTCGGCCAGGTAGGCGGGGATGGTGGCGAAGCCGCCGCCGTACATCGACATGATCACGCAGTAGCCCAGCACGAACAGCGCGATATTGCCGCTGGCGCCCAGTTGCGGCACCAGCCAGTACAGCACGGCGCCCAGCGCGAAGAACACGAAGTAGGTGTTCTTGCGGCCGATCCAGTCCGACGACGAGGCCCAGAAGAAGCGGCCACCCATGTTGAACAGCGACAGCAGGCCCACGAAGCCGGCGGCGGCCGCGGCGCTGACGCTGCCCTTGAAGCTTTCCTGGATCAGCAGCGACGCCTGGCCGAGCACGCCGATACCGGCCGTCACGTTCAGGAACAGCACCAGCCACAGCAGGTAGAACTGCGGCGTCTTCAGCGCTTCGTCGATATGCACGTGGTTACGCGTGATCATCTTGTTCTCGACCACGGGCGGGGTCCAGCCTTCCGGCTTCCAGCCGGGCGGCGGAACGCGGATGGCCAGCGAACCGATGGTCATCGAGATGAAATAGCCCACGCCCATGACCAGGAAGGTCTGGGTCACGCCCACCGACGTGGCGCTCTTGAAGTAGTTCATCAGCGCCACGGACAGCGGGGCGGCGATCATCGCGCCACCGCCAAAGCCCATGATGGCCATGCCGGTCGCCATGCCGCGGCGGTCCGGGAACCAGCGGATCAGCGTCGACACCGGCGACACGTAGCCCAGGCCAAGCCCGATGCCGCCCAGCACACCGTAGCCCAGGTAGAGCAGGACGATCTGGTGCGTATAGACACCCAGCGCGGAAATCAGGAAACCGCCACCGAAGCAGCAGGCCGCCGTGAACATCGTGCGGCGCGGGCCCACGCGTTCCAGCCATTTGCCGGCAAATGCGGCGGAAATGCCCAGGAAGAAAATCGCCAGCGAGAAAATCCAGCCCAGCGTGGTCAGCTTCCAGTCGTCAGCCACCGATTCGGTAATGCCGATCACCTTGGAAAGGGGGCATTGAACACCGAAAACGCGTAGGCCTGGCCGATACACAGGTGTACCGCAAGCGCGGCGGGCGGCACCATCCAGCGGGAAAATCCCGGTTTGGCATAGGTGGCTTCTTTCGAGAAGAACGGCGCCGCCCCCTGGGACGACACGCCGCCTTCATTCATGACACTGCTCATTGGATGTTCTCCAGTCGTGGATCCTCGGTAATCCGTCCATGCAGTCTGGCGCGCCCGCCGGGTCTGGTAGGCCCGTCGGTTGACCCCGTCACACCCTGGGTCGGATTACCTCCAGAGGTTGTCGTCGCACCAGGCTTTCAGAGACGTTTTGGCCCGGAATTGGCGACGGTTGCTACGAGGTTGCTACAAAACAGATAAGCGGAATCGGGTGTGCGGACGCACGCCGGCATGGCCCGAAGGGGCCGGGAACGAGGGCGGCTGGAGACGCGCGGCGCGTCCCGTCAAGGCATGGATCATTGTTTTTCCGGCTGGGGCGAACAATATATGCAGGGATTTGCATATATTGCCGTGGAAAATATTATGCGCAGAACCATAGCCGGCCCGATTGATCACTTCAATAGGCTAAAGATGACATATTCCCGCGATACCTGAATTTCTGGTGTTCATGAGAAAAAATCCGCAGTGGTCTCCTGTATCCGTTTGATTTTCACCACACTTCGGTAGCCATTGGGCCGCCAGTTCCGACCCTCCCGACCGTCCGCGTTTCCAAACATCAGCCACGGACTGGCCTGCTCGTATGTCAAGACACGCTGTCATGAAAGTGACATCGATTGTCACTACGATGCGTTCCCGTGGCGGTTTTCCTCTGCCATGAAAGGACAAGCCGGTCGAACCAGAAATGGGGTGCAACGGGCGACATAGTGGGTGTCGTGCGGACCGGCGAATTGACACGCTGCGGCCAGAGACCTGGCTGTGGCGTTTTTTTTGCCCGCGATTTGTACCGGCTACCGGCCCGACATGCAATGCCGTGTTGGATGTATGGGTCATTTACGCCGGGTTCAACTTGTTGTCATAAACGACCAATAGGATGCGTTGCGGCGCGGTTTGTGCCGCCGACCTCACAAGGCGAATGGCCTGCCAATGGCAAGGGCGCGTTCAACAACAACCAGACGGGAACCATACAGATGTTCGAAAAACCTGACGCATCGCGCCGCAAGGCCCTGAAACTCCTGGCCGGCGCGCCGATGCTGCCGCTGGGCCTGGCTTCCACCTCGCTGCTGGCGGGTTGCGGCGGCGGCGACGACGCCCCGGCCGCCGTGACGCCGGGCGGCACCACGCCCCCCACCGTGACGCCGAGCTTCGTGTCGGCGGAGTTCACGGCCATGCCGGCGCCTTCGCTGAGCAACCCGGCTGCCATGGCCACGACCACGGTTGGCTCCAGCCTGTCGGTAAAGCTGAGCGACGGCACCACGCAGAGCTACAAGCTGGCCTACCAGCCGTTCTTCATGACCGGCGACTTGGTGCCGGACGGCAACGGCGGCCAGATCCTGGCCGGCGGCTACTTCAACATCAACAACAGCCCGATCATCGATCCGTCGGTGACCGGCAACAAGCAGTTCTTCTCCGATTCGCCGGATGGCACGTCGCTGCTGAAGATCGACGGCGCCAAGGTGGCAGGCGTGAAGGGCAACACGGTCTTTGCCGTGGTGCAGTTCGAGTACACGACGTGGGACCAGGCCAAGGTCAAGGACATGTACGGCCGCCTGCCGTCGCCGATCGCCGTGCTGACGCTGGACCAGGACCCCGCCACCGGCAAGCTGTCGCTGGTGAAGTACCACAACGTGGATACGTCGGGCGCCAACGGCCTGTGGATCACCTGCGGCGCCAGCCTGTCGCCGTGGAACACCCACCTGTCGAGCGAAGAGTACGAGCCGGACGCGCGCACCGCCGCGACGAACGCCCAGTGCATCGACTACGCGCTGAACCTGTACGGCACGTCGACCATCGCATTCAACCCGTACCTGTACGGCCACCTGCCGGAAGTGACCGTCAATGCCGACGGCACGGGTTCGATCAAGAAGCACTACTGCGTGGGCCGCATCTCGCACGAGCTGGTGCAGGTGATGCCTGACAACCGCACCGTGCTGATGGGCGACGACGCCACCAACAGCGGCCTGTTCGTCTTCGTCGCCGATAAGGAAAAGGACCTGTCGGCCGGCACGCTGTACGTGGGCAAGATCGGTGCGGGCTTCTCGGTGGACCCCGCCGCCGCCGGTGCCGACATCACCTGGATCAAGCTGGGCCACGCCACCAGCGCGCAGGTGGAAGCCTGGGCCAAGTCCCACACGTTTGCCGACATCATGGACTACTCGGCAACCGATCCGGCCGACACGACGTACACGAAGATCATGTACAGCGGTGCCGCGCAGTGGGTCCGCGTCAAGCCGGGCAAGGAACTGGTGGCCGCGTTCCTGGAAACCCACCGCTACGCAGCCCTGATGGGCGGCAGCATGGGCTTCACCAAGATGGAAGGCACGACGGTCAACATCAAGGACAAGATCGCCTACTCCGCGCTGCAGAACATCGTCGATTCGATGGTGCTGAACAACACGGCGCGCGGCTGGTACGCCGAGAGCAACATCAGCGTGCCCGCGGCGATCAACTCGGGCGGCGTGATGCAGCACAAGCTGGCCGGCGGCCAGAAGGATACGGCTGGCGCCGCCATCAACAGCGAATGGATGCCGGTGCACACGCAGGCACTGATCGTCGGCAAGGACATCACCGCTGACGCGCTGGGCAATACGTCGGATCCGGAAACCATCGGCAACCCGGACAACCTGAAGTTCTCGGAAAAGCTGCGCACGCTGTTCATCGGCGAGGACAGCAGCCGCCACACCAACAACTTCCTGTGGGCGTACAACGTCGACACGAAGAAGCTGTCGCGCCTGATGTCGGTGCCGGCCGGTGCCGAATCGACGGGCCTGCACGCCGTGGACGAGATCAACGGCTGGACCTACATCATGAGCAACTTCCAGCACGCTGGTGACGGCATCAAGACGCAGGTCAAGACGCAGGTGGAGCCGCTGGTGTTCGCCAACTACAAGAACGGCCTGGGCGCCTCGGTCGGCTACCTGACCGCCGACGCCACGAGCGTCAAGCTGGGCAAGTAAGGACCGGCACCATCGGTCATGAAGGCGCCGCGGGCCATCCGGTCCGCGGCGCTTTTTTTCGGGCACGAATCAACCTGACCAACGAGCCGTCGAAGTTCTGACCGGCTTCCTTGCCTGGCAGGCGCTTTCAATGCGCGGTCAATGCATATAGCCGGCAACACCGTCCCACAGCAGCTTGACCGCCGTGAAGACCAGCAGGCCGTAGCAGACCCGGTACATCTGGCGCTGGTCCAGCCGCCCATGCAGGCGCCAGCCCAGCCAGACACCGGCCGGCACGGCCAGCAGGCAGATCGTCATCAACGTCCACACCGCGCCCACCGGCCGGCCCAACGCCAGCCACGGCACCGCCTTGAGGATATTGCCGACGGTGAAGAACATGCTGGTCGTTCCCGCATAGACCTGCTTGCTCAGGCCCAGCGGCAGCAGGTACATCGCCAGCGGCGGGCCGCCCGAGTGGGCCACCATCGTCGTGATGCCGGACGTCACGCCCGCCGCCACGGCCTTGGGTGACGAGCGCGGTTGTACCACCACGTCGGCACCGCGCAGCAGCCACAGGCCGACAAAGCTCAGCGTGACCACGGCCATGACGATGGAAATGGCACGGTGATCCAGCACGCGGAACAGAAAGTAGCCCACGCCGATACCAACCACCAGCCCGGGTACCAGCAGCTTCAGGTCGGGCCGGGACCACGTGGATGGCTTCCAGTAGCGCAGGCTGAACAGATCCATGGCTACGAACAGCGGCGCAAGCAGGCCGCCCGCCGACACGGGGTCCATCACAAGCGACAGCAACGGAATGCCGACGATGGCAAAACCGCCCCCAAAGGCGCCTTTCATGAAGCAGATCAGGAAGACGCCGGCAAAGGTGACGAGGATGGTGGCGACATTCAGTTCCATGATGGCTTCTGCGGGGACGCGATGGCTACAGGGTGGGAGCCATCGTAGGCGGGCAAATCAATACAATCAATTTATTGTCATGGATACAACTTCCATGGCACGGCGGGTGGCGTCCGCGTCCGCGTCGTCGATGTCGCATGATAAAATTCGCACGCGAACTAAATCGATCAACGCCGCCGGTCCGAACGTGAATCATCGCCTTGTCTATCTCCTGAACGTCGGGCAGCGCCGGCTGCAGCGCTGGTCGCAGGCGCGTGCCGCCCGGGGCGGCATCACGGCGGCCCAGTCGGGTTGCTGTTCTTCCTGGGCACGCACGATGGCGCGCTGATGAGCGAGGCCGCCGCTGCGCTGGACCTGGGCGCGCCGGGCATGAGTGGCCTGGCTGATCGCTCGGAACGGGCGGGCCTGATCGAGCGTCGCGCCGACGAGCACGATGGCCGCGCATCGCGGCTGTGGCTCACCGACGCGGGACGCAGCGCGCGCCAGCGCTCCAAGGCCGGCATGACCGATCTCAACGCCCGTCTGACCGAGGGCTTTACCGAAGCCGAGATCGACGTGGTCGCGCGATGGCTGACCAGCCTGCAGACCAAATTCCCCGCCGACGCCGAAAGCATCGACTAGGCTGATCGCAGCCGGGCAGCACGCTCCGGCCCGTTACTGGGCAACCTTCGAGAAATCCGGCTTGCGCTTTTCGGCGAAGGCGGCAAACGCCTCGCGGGCTTCGGCGCTCTGTAGCCGCTCCTGGAACCTGGCGCTCTCGGTATCCATCTGCGCCACCAGCATCTCGGCCTGGCGCATCAGCGCCTTCATCGCGCTCAGCGAACCGGCGGGCTTGGCGGCGATGCGCTCGGCCATCCGCCGTGCTTCATCCCGAAGCTGGGCGTTGGCGCAGACCTTGTTGGCGATGCCCCAGGCCAGCGCGGTTGGCGCGTCGAGCGGATCGCCCATGGCAAACATCTCGAAGGCGCGGGCGTGGCCGATGCGCAGCGGCAGCAGGTAGCTCGACGCCGCTTCGGGCACCAGCGCCAGGTTGACGAACGGCGTAATCAGTTGCGCATCCTGGGCCAGCAGCACGTAGTCGCAATGCAGCAGCATCGTGGTGCCGACGCCCACCGCCTTGCCGTGGACGGCGGCAACGATGGGCACCGTCGACTTTGCCAGCGCATGCAGGAAGCGGTGGACGTGCCGCTCGCTCGGGCCCTTGCCCGAGGCAATGGCCGCAAATTCCCCACATCGTTCCCGGCCGTGAACATGTCGCCGTCCCCCTGAATCAGCACGACGCGCACATTGCCGTCGTGCTCGGCCTTTTCGATGGCGTCGGCCAGGGCGCCGTACATCTCGTTGGTCAGCGCGTTCTTCTTGTCCGGCCGGGCAAGCGTGAGGGTCAGGACGCCATGGGTCAGGTCGACGTGAATTTCCGGGGTCATGCGAGTCTCCACAGGTTTAAGTTCGCATGCGAAGTATATATATTTCGCGCGCGAAGTAAACAGGCCATGACAGCCCGCCACGAACACGTCACCTGCAATGGGAATCTCGACGGAGGCGCCCTCAGAACGCCTCGTTGATCTGGAAGTAGACGCCTTTCGTATTGCTGCCGACACCTACGTCGAAGCGCACATTCACGCGAGGCTTGAATTCGAACCGGTAGCCCACGCCGGCGTTCGGCAGCCAGTGTGCCGACGTGAGCGAGCCCGGGTTGCCGGCGATGGCGCCGGTGCCGGCCCAGAACACCATGCCCTGGCGCCCGACGATATGCCAGCGGTATTCCACCTGCGCGGTCATCATCGCCTTGTCGCGGTACTGGCCCATGAAGTAGCCGCGCATGCGCCGGTTGTCGCCCAGCTTGGACATCATGCTCCACGGCACATCGCCCCAGTTGAACTTGCCGTAGACGTCGAAGGCCAGCACGTCGCGCTCGCGCATGCGGAAGTACTTGTCGTAGGTGATTTCCAGCGTCTCGAAGTCGTTGTCGCTGCCGAAGCCCCGCCGGTAGACCGTGCCGTTGACCAGCAGCGCCTGCCCCGTGTAAGGGTTCGGCAGGAAGTCGCGCGTGTCGTACGAGAAATGCGCGGTCAGGCCGCTGCTGAGCACCCGCGTGCCATGCGGATCGGTGGCCAGCGCACTGCTGGCGCCGCGTTCAAGCTGGGCGGCGTCGTCGTACTCGAAGTCGTAGCCCCCGCCCACGTAGATGTTGGGCCGCACCCGCACCATGACGCGGGGTTGCACCACCACGCCGCGCCGCGTGTAGCCTTCCTTGTTGGCGTCGTTGATGGCGTTGTCGTAGCCGATGCCCCAGTACGACGTGGGCATGTTGATCAGCGCGCCGCTGAAGACGAAGCGATAGCTGTCGTCGGCGAAGAACGTGTTGTTGTCCACGCCGATGCCCACCGCGCCAGACGTGGTCAGGAAGCCGTGCAAGGTCACCGTTGACAGCTGCGTGTCCTTTTCGGCGTTCTTCGGCTTGTACAGGCCGACTGCGGCCGCGCCCACGCCAAGCCCCATCTCGGGGTTGTAGAACGGCCCGGGCAGCACGCCCCAGTCGATGCCGTGGCTCAGGTCCACTTCCTTCGATGCGCCAAGCTTGTTGAGCACCTTGTCGATCCAGCTCATGTGCGCGGGCTCGGGCGTCGATTCGGCCCCAGGCGTCTGCGCCATGGCACTGGCCGCGCACGCCGCCGCAAGCAGCACGCAGAGCCGGGGCGGAAGTGAGTCGGCACGCATCGGTCGTCAGAACCGGAAGAACCCGGTGGCGATGATATTGCTGCGGTTGTAGCCGTAGCCTATTTCCATGAGCAGGCCGAAGCTGCGGTTGATTGCCCAGCTTGCCCCGACAGACCCGCTCCAGTACCCCGTCACATGCTCGCCGATCTGGTAGTTCAGCCGCGCGGTCTGCCCGTCGGTATCGGGCAGCGGCACGTCGAAGTGGCCCGTAATGGTGGCGCGCGTGCGGAAATACGTGGCGCCGACGTAGGGCGTCAGCAGCCCCAGGCCATGGCCGAGCGGGATATTCCAGCCCACGCGCGGCCCGATGTTGATCGACTTGATCGGCGTGTCGGACATGGTGATGTCCGACACCGTATAGGTCACTGGCAGCGAGAAGAACAGGTGCCTGTAGGTGCCCACCAGCGTGAAACCGCCGCCATAGGTGTGCCCGCTGTAGTTGGCGTGCTGGGTCGGCAGCTTGATCGGCTGGCCGCACGCGGCGCGCGGCCGCCGTCCGCCGCAGCCGACGTTGATACCAAAGAAGCGTTCGAGATCGGTCAGCGACGAGAAATTGATGTCGATCGAGCCGCTACCCTGCACGTTGCCGACGATGCCGTACACGTTCATGAACGGGAACAGCCACGCCCCGACCTGTACCTGGTTCGACGTGTTGTGGATGCGCGATTGCTGGAACTGCACGAAATCGGCCGCGCGCAGCGGATTGCCGCCCGCCGACACCTGCAGGTTGCTGAGCTGGTAGCGCTGGTAGCCGTCGAAGTACGAATAGCCGATGTCGTACGGATTGGGCAGGTTGTAGCCCTTGTCGATCACCCGCTGGGCGAAAAAGGGCAGCGCGCGGTCCCACAGCGGCGGCTCTGCGGGTGCGGGCCCAGGCGTCCCGACCGGGCCGACGATGCCCCGGTACGGCCCCGAGTGAGCATCGGGCGACGCCGTGGCCGCTGCCGCGCCGCCGCTTCCGCCGGCTGTCCACGCATGGGCGGTTTCCGTCAGCGCGAGCAGGGTCGCCGTCAGCAGCGCTGCCAGCCAGCGGCGCGCGGACGGTCGGGACGTGGGGCCGATGGTGGGACCGACAGCGAGGCCGAAGGCGGGGCCGCGCTGGCTGCCGCTGGCGGACATGAGTGGCATGGCACCGATGTTCCCCGATTGCAACTCATGGCCGAAGTGAATGTTTTCGTCATGCGACTTAGGAGATTCTGACGCCCGCAGTGCCGCGCTGCTCGGGCATTCGTGCGCCATTGCCGGCCGACAGTTGCGAATACATCACAAGGATCAGCACACCGCACGGGGGTTGACATTGTTTCCGGGCGTGGTGCGGGCCAGGCGTTTGTCCGCCGGGCGCTGAGGCGTAGACCTCAGCTGGTGTGGATCGGCGCCAGGGCTGCCCTGGGTGACGGGGCGACCGCACTGGTGCTGTTGCCGGTGCCATTGGCCGTGCCGGCTGCGGTCTCGCAATGGCACGTGGCGGGCTTGACCTGATGCCGCTGCTGGGCGTTGGCACGCGCGCGCTCGATCACGGCAAAATCAGGGCCGGCGACGGCGGACAGCGAGGCAAGGAGGGAGGCTGCGCCACACAGGGCGAGCAGGGCGGACTTCATCGAAGACTCCGGTGGGTGGGGAAAACCGTTGAAGCAGATCATCCGCCCATTGGGCTATAGCGTCCAAGACCGGTTTGTTATGCGGGGGATAGGCTGGGCCAATAGTGCGCGGCAGGCCGCACGGCCCGGGCCGGGCGCCCGGTATCGCGTTGCGCGTGGGAAGCCGTCGCGCGCCGCAGCAGGTCGAGCGTGATGCCGAACCTGTCATGCAGTGATGATTCGAGATCATGGCCCGGTGGCCAGCCGATGCCGCGCTTCAGCGATGGCAGGCTGGCAAGTCCGTGCGGCGCTTCGAACATCAGGCGCATCAGCCGCTGCGTCCGGCACAGGTCTCCGAACGCCGCACCCTCGGCAAACAGCATCCGCCGCAACCGGTCGGGCGATTCTCCCAGCAAGCCGGCCGCAAACGCCGCGCTCCACGGCAGCTCGGGCTGCAGGAAGATGTGCCGCGACAGTTCCTGATGCAGGCTGGCAAGCGTGGGACCATCCGACGCCAGCGCGATCTCGATCCGGCAGCCAGCCGGTTGCGCGATGCTGCCTGCCACCAGCAGGTCGAACGCCTGGAACGGCGCGATCCCGCACGGCACGCCGGCCACCAGCGTGCGCGCGAAGCCGTCGCGCCGCATCACCGCTGTACCGCGCGTCGCTGTGACGGTCATCGGAAACGCTGGCGCCAGCCGCGCCAGGCGCAGGTGCGACGCCACCTCGATGCTGAGCCGCATGTCCGCAACCGTCATGTCGGCAACCGGCTACAGCACGCCCTTGGCCCGCAGGTCCGCCACGGCCTGCGGCGCGAGGCCCAGGCAGTCGCGCAGCACTTCCTCCGTATGCTGGCCCAGCGCGGGCGGCGCGTGGCGCAGCGTCGGCGGCGTGTCGGACAGGCGCAGCGGGCTGGCCGTGGAGCAGATGCGGTTCACGGTGTCATCCGCCGGACGGTCGGCTGCGGCATAGCGGTACTGCTCCACGCGCAGGCCGCGATGTTGCACGTGTTCGTCGGCGAATGCCTGTCCGATATCGTTGATCGGGCCGCACGGCACGGACGCCGCTTCCAGCAGACGGATCCATTCATGCGTTGGCTTCGCGCGGGTGACGTCGCTCATCATCGGGATCAGCGTGTCGCGATGCGTGACGCGGGCGCTGTTGGTCGCGTAGCGTTCATCGCGGGCCCAGTCGACATCGGCCACGTCGCAGAACCGCGCGAACTGGCCGTCGTTGCCGATGGCCAGCAGCATGTTGCCGTCGCGGGTCGGAAAATCCTGGTACGGCACCACGCTCGGATGCACGTTGCCCTGGCGCGTCGGCACGACGCCGGCGTTCAGGTAGCCCGCGCCCTGGTTGGCCAGCACCGCCATGGCCACGTCGAGCAGCGCGATATCGATCCGCTGGCCGCGCCCCGTGTGATGGCGCGCCTCGATCGCGCCCAGGATTGCCGTGGTGGCATACATCCCAGTGAACACGTCGATCACGGCCACGCCCACGCGCAGCGGGCCGCTGCCCGGCTCGCCGTCGGGCTGGCCCGTGATGCTCATCAGCCCGCTCATGGCCTGCACCAGCAGGTCGTAGCCGGGCCGCGCCGCGTAGGGCCCGGTCTGGCCGAAACCGGTAATCGAGCAGTAGATTAGGCGCGGATTCAGCGCGCTGAGCGTGTCGTAGTCGAGCCCGTAGCGCTTGAGGCCGCCGGTCTTGTAGTTCTCGATCACCACGTCGCTCTGCTGCGCCAGTTCGCGCACCAGCTGCTGCCCCTCGGGCGTGGCGATATCCACGGTCACCGAGCGCTTGTTGCGGTTGCAGGCCGCGAAGTAGCTGGCCTGGCGCGTCGGGCCATCGTCACCGTCCAGGTACGGCGGCCCCCAATGGCGGGTATCGTCACCAGCGCCGGGCTTTTCGATCTTGATGACATCCGCGCCCATGTCGGCCAGGTTCTGCGTGCACCACGGGCCCGCCAGCACGCGCGACAGGTCGAGGACGCGCAGGTGGCTGAGCGCGCCGGTCTGCCGCGAAGGCGGCGGCAGGCCGGGGGTGGAATCGTTGGAAGCGGTCATATCGGAAGGATTTCTCAGGCGGAGGCAATCTCGGCCCAGCCATGGCTGAGCACAACCTTGTCGCGTTCCAGCACCCTGGCGCGCAACTGGAACTGGCCCGCGTGTTGCGGGTCGCGCCAGATCTCCGTCACCAGCGTTTCGCCGGGAAAGACCGGTGCGGCAAAGCGGATATCGAATGCGCGCAGCCGTGCCGGATCGTGGCCCGCGCATTGCCGCAGCAGCGCGTGGGCCACCAGGCCGTAGCTGGCCAGGCCATGCAGGATGGGCCGCTCGAAACCGGCGGCGCTGGCAACGGCCGGGTCGGCGTGCAGCGGGTTGAAATCGCCCATGAGCCGGTACAGCAGCGCGGCTTCGGGACGCGTGGGCTGCGTGTCGACAAAATCCGGCGCGCGGTCCTCGGGCACCGGGCGCAGCGCCGGCAGCGGTTCGTCGCTGGGCTGGCCGCCGTCAAGCTGGCTGTAGCCGCCGTCGCCGCGCAGGAATGACACCTGCTGGATGGTCGCCAGCAATTCGCCCTGCACGGTCTCCAGGCGCCGCTCGGTGACCATGATGGCGCCCTTGCCGGCGCCCTTGTCGGTCAGGTGGGTGATGCGGTTGTGGCCCACCACCTCGGCATCGGCGGGCAGCGGACGATGCAGCCGCAGGCGCTGCTCGCCATGCAGCAGCTTGACCCAGTCGATGCCGGTGTCCGGCTCGCGCGCCCAGAAGCCGGGGTATCCCAGCACCACGGCCTGCGAGGGCAGCGCGCGCAGCCCGCCCGGCGTGCCTTCGTAGACGAAGGGCAGGGCGGCGGCGTTCATCGGGTCGTTGCCCAGGCCCAGGCTCAGCGCGTACAGCATGGTGTCGCGCAGGGTGTAGTGCTGGCGCACCGGGGTGAAGGCGCGATTGCGCAGGTGCTGGTAGCGGATGGCCATCTTTGCTCCGCTCAGGCCGGGTCGACTGGCGCGAAGACCGGCACCGGCGCGCCGCCGCCCTCGGTCTCGGCGAAGCGCACCTTCACGCGCTGGCCGATCCGTACGCTGTCCAGGTCGGTGTCGACGATATGGGTCAGCATCGTCACGCCTTCGTCCAGCTTCACGTAGGCGATGCAGAACGGATTGGGGCCGGCACGGCGCGTGATGCTGAACGAATAGATCTCGCCCAGGCCGCTGGCGTCCTTCCAGTCGGTGTCGCCCAGGCAGAACGGGCACAGCGCGCGCGGATACCAGTGGGGCTTGCCGCACGACTTGCAGTGGCGTACCAGCAGCCGGCCTTCACGGGCGGCCTGCCAGAACGGCGCGTTGTCGGGCAGTTCGTCCGGGGCCTTGAAAACGGTGGGAACGTAGGGAGTGGTCATCGTTTGCCTCGCTCTTATTCGCGTTCCAGGATCAGGGTGGCCGAGCCATGGCGCGATCCCATGTAGCCGCCGGTACCCTGGGCCAGCGCGAGCTGGCAGTTCTTGACCTGCACGGCCGGATGGGCCTCGCCGCGCAGCTGGCGCACGGCCTCGATCACCTTGGTGATGCCGCCGCGATTGGCCGGATGGTTGTTGCACAGGCCGCCGCCGTCGGTGTTGATCGGCAGCTTGCCGACGCCCGAGATCAGGTTGCCGTCCATCACGAACCTGCCGCCTTCGCCTTTCTTGCAGAAGCCCAGGTCTTCCAGCTGCATCAGCACGGTGATCGTGAAGCTGTCGTAGATCGACGCATACTGGATGTCGGACGGCGTGACGCCGGCCTCGGCAAAGGCCGCCGCGCCAGACACGCGCGCCGCCGACCACGACAGGTCCACCTGGCCGCCCAGCAGGCCCTTGACGTGCTCGCCCGCGCCCAGCACCTTGACCTTCGGGCGATTCAGCTTTGCCGCGATCTCGGGCCGCGCCACCACCAGTGCGCCGCCGCCATCGGACACCACGCAGCAGTCCAGCCGGTGCAGCGGGTCGGAGATCATCGGAGAATTCAGTACGTCCTCCACCGTCACCAGTTCGCGCAGCATCGCGTTGGGGTTGTGCTGTGCATGATGCGAGGCAGCCACCTTGATCCAAGCAAGCTGCTCGGGCGTGGTGCCGAATTCGTACATATGGCGCTGCGCGACCATCGCGTACAGGTTCACCGTGACCGGGCTGAACGGCGCCTCGAACGGCTGGTCGGGCAGGTTCGCGCCCCAGTTGCGGGCCTGCGTGCCGCTGGAGCCCTCCGAGCGCGGGCGCCCGGCCAGCGTGATCAGCGCCACATTGCACTTGCCTGCGGCGATGGCCTGCGCGGCGTGCGAGACGTGCGCGATATAGGACGACCCGCCCATTTCGCTGGAATCCACGTGGCGCGCCTTGATGCCCAGATAGTCGACCATGTTGACCATGCCCAGGCCGGGCGCGTCGCCGGCGCAGAAATAGCCGTCCACGTCGGCCAGCGTCAGGCCGGCGTCCTCCAGCGCGCCCCGGGCGCTTTCCGCGTGCAGTTGCGGCACGGTCTTGTCCGGTGCCTTGCGGGTCGGGTGCTCGTAGGCCCCGACGATATAAGCCTTGCCGTTGATGCTCATGGGTGTCTTCCTTCTGATGTCTGGTGTATGGCTCAGGCCGCGATGGCGCTCGTGTCGGTCATGGCGCCGGTATAGCGTTCCATGTGCAGGTCGGTGTCGCCCAGCAGCACGTCGGTCATGGCCAACGCCTTGAAATAGTCGCCGACTTCAAGCTCGTCGGTCATCCCCATGCCGCCATGCAGCTGCACGGCCTGCTGGCCGACGAAGCGGGCCGCCCGCGCGGTGACGACCTTGGCGGCCGATACCTTGCGGCGACGCTCGTCGGCATCGGCGGCGTCCAGGCCCTGCGCGGCCACATAGGCTATCGACAGCGCCAGTTCCTTCTGCAGCAGCATGTCGGCCACGCGGTGCTGCAACGCCTGGAACGACGCCAGCGGCTTGCCGAACTGCTTGCGCGCGCCCAGGTATTCGGCGGTGATCTCGATCAGCCGCTCCATCGCGCCGGCCGCCGCCGCACATTGCGCGGCGATGCCGTGATCGATGCCCAGTTCCAGCGCTTCGAGCCCATCGGAAGTCACCAATGTGGCCGGGACGTCGGCCAACTGCAGGTCGGCGCCAGAAAGTCGGTCGATGGTCGGCCACGCGGTGGTGCTCAAACCGGCGGCCGAGCGGCTGACCAGGAACAGGGCCAGCTTGCCGTCGAGCATTGCCGAGACCAGATAGGTATCGGCGGCGCCGCCATGCCAGACCACCGATTTCGTACCGTTCAGCACGTAGCCGTTCGGCTCGCGCTGGGTGGCAATGGTCTTGGCCGTGTCCAGCCGATAGCGCGTGGTGGGCTCCAGGTAGGCCAGCGCCAGTACCTTGCTGCCATCGGCGATGGCGGGCAGCCATTCGGCCTGCAGCGCGGCCGGCGCGTGGCGGGCCAGCACGGCCGCGGCGATGGCCGCCGGAATCACCGGCTCCTGCACCAGCCCGCGTCCCAGTTCGCGCTGCACCACCACCTGGCTGGCCGGGCCTTCGCCAAAGCCGCCGTGATCGGTGGGCACGCTCAGGCCCAGCACGCCCATGTCGGCCAGCTGCTGCCACGTGGCGCGGTTGAAGGCGGCGTGCTCGCGCGCATTGCGGCGACGATGTTCGAACGTGTATTCGGATGCGACAAAGCGGCGCAGGCTGTCGGCCAGCATCTGCTGTTCTTCGCTGTAGGTGAAATCCATGCCTGTCGTCCCCTGCGTTAGAAACCGATGATCATCTTGGCGATGATGCTTTTCTGGACCTCGGTCGAGCCGCCGTAGATCGTGGTCTTGCGCATGTCATAGTAGGTCGATGCGGCGGGCGCGGCCCAGTCGGGGCCAGTCACGGGCTGCGGCGCGCCGGGCTCCATCCAGTCCGGCGAATACGGCCAGCCGTTCGGGCCGGCCACTTCCATCTGCAGCATGGCGATGTCCTGCTGCAGTTCGGAGCCGCGAATCTTGACCATCGACGCCTCGGGGCCCGGCGTGCCGGCCGCCTGCGTCGCCACGCGCAGCAACAGCATTTCCAGCGCCAGCAGGTCCATCTCCACGCGGGCGATCTTGTCGCGCATGCGTACGTCCTCGATCAGCGGGCGGCCACGGCCATCGGTGGTCTCGGCCGCGTAGTGCCGCAGCTGGCGCAGTTCGCGGTAGCAGTGGCCGATGCCGGCGATGCCGGTGCGCTCGTGGCCGAGCAGGTACTTGGCGTACGTCCAGCCCCGGTTTTTCTCGCCCAGCAGATTTTCTACCGGCACCTCGACGTCTTCGAACCATGTCTCGTTCACGTCGTGGCCGCCATCCAGCGTCTTGATCGGCCGCACGGTCACGCCGGGCGATTTCATGTCGATCAGCAGCATCGAGATGCCTTCCTGCGGCTTGGCCTCGGCGTCCGTGCGCACCAGGCAGAAGATCCAGTCGGCGAAGTGCGCCATCGTCGTCCAGGTCTTCTGGCCGTTGACGATGTACTTGTCGCCCTTGCGCACGGCGCGGGTCCGCAGCGATGCCAGGTCGGAGCCGGCGCCGGGCTCCGAGTATCCCTGGCACCAGAAGTCCTCGACGGTGGGAATGCGCGGCAGGAAGCGGGCCTTGTGCTCGGCGCTGGCGTACTTCATCAGCACCGGGCCGATCATCGTCAGGCCGAACGGCAGCATGCGCGGCGCGCCGGCGCGGAACGTCTCGATCTCGAAGATCAGGCGCTGCAGCGCGTTCCAGCCAGTGCCGCCCCATTCGGTGGGCCAGGTCGGCGCGCCCCAGCCCTGCGCATGCAGGATGCGGTGCCAGCGTACGTAGTCGTCCTTTTCCACGCGGCGATGCCCCAGCACCTTGTCGCGAATGTCGGCGGGCAGGCTGGCCCGCACAAAGGCGCCGACTTCTTCGCGGAAGGCTTCTTCTTCTCTTGTGAAACGCAAGTCCATGAACTGTCTCCGGTCAGTGAAAACGATTCTATGGGCGTGCACGTCACGCTGGTTCGAGATTGCCGAATCCAGCCTTCCGGATACCGGAATGGGCGGCACCCGCGTTCCGCAGCGCGGTTTCAGGCCAGCGAAGCCGACCCTTGTGATTTACGAATGGCGCCGGCCAGGCTTTGGCGCCATGCTGCGCCAACTTACTCATTGCATTTCGCAAAGGACGGCTAGCGTGACCCGGATCCATGAGCTGCTCGACCACTGGCTGGCACAGGCCCCCGATCAACCGTTTCTCCACCTGCCGGACGGCCGCGGCCTGAGCTTCGCGGACCTGGGCGCGCTGACGGACACGGCCGAGGCGGAACTGCGGCAGCTGGACGTACGGCCCGGCGACCGCGTGATGGTGGTGGCCGAGAACTGCCCCGAGCATGCCGCGTTGATCCTGGCCTGCAGCCGGGTGGGCGCGTGGTCGTGTGGCGTCAACGCCCGCATGGCCCCCGGCGAGATCGACGCATTTGCCGCCCGGGCCGATGCCCGCCTGGTGTACTTCACGGCAGCGGCGTCGCGCGCGGCCGCCGGGCATGCCGAACGCTTCGGGGCCGTGCCGTCGGCGCTGGCGGGCATGCATCGTTCTGCCGTGCGGGCCGATGCCGTGCTGGAGCCGGCACCGCTGCGTGACCAGGTGGCCGCGCTGATCTTCACATCGGGCACCACGGGCGAGCCCAAGGGCGTGATGCTGACGCACGACGCACTGATCCATTTCGCGCGGGTGACGCGCGAGGCGCGTGCGCTGGGCCCGGCCGATCGCAGCTATGCGTTCGTGCCGATGACCCATATCTTCGGCCTGGGCACGGTGCTGCTCAGTTCGCTGCTGGCCGGCGCCCAGCTGGTGATGCGGCCCCAGTTCGATCCGGCCGACTTGCTCGACGCGCTGGCCCATCACGGGGTATCGCAGCTGCAGGGGCCGCCCACGCTGTTCTCGCGGCTGCTGGCCTATCTGCAGGAGCAAGGCATCACCAGGCCGGTGGCACCGGCCTTGCGCTACCTGTACACGGGCGCGGGTCCGCTGGACCTGTCGCTGAAGACGCGCGTGGAAAACACGTTCGGCCTGGCGCTGCACCATGGCTACGGGCTTTCCGAATACGCCGGCTCGGTCCACGTTACGCGTCTGGGCGAGCAGCGGCCCGATACCAGCGCCGGCTACGCCGTGGCCGAGGCGGAAGTGCAGGTGACCGATCCCGCGACCGGCCAGCCATTGCCACTGGGCCAGCGCGGCGAACTGTGGCTGCGCGGCCGGGGCCTGATGCCGGGCTATTTCCGCGACGCTGCGGCCACGGCGGCGGTGATGCGCGAAGGCGGCTGGTACGCCAGCGGCGACCTTGGCGAGATGCATGCCGACGGTGCGCTGTTCGTGGTGGGCCGCCTGAAGGAAATGATCATCCGCTCGGGCTTCAACGTCTATCCGGCCGAAGTGGAAACGGCGCTCAACACGCATCCGAGCATCCAGCGTTCCGCCGTGGTCGGCGTGGCCGAGGGCGACGGCAACGAGGAAATCGTGGCCTTCGTGGAACTGCGCCCGGGCGCCGCGCTGGATCCGGCCGCGCTGCGCAGCCACCTGCAAAGCCGGCTGGCGCCGTACAAACGGCCGGCGCGCATCGTGGCGCTGGCCGAGCTGCCTACCAACAACAACGGCAAGATCCTCAAGCGTGTGCTGCAGGAGCAGGCCGGTTCGATGTCGACCCAAGGAGACCCAGCATGAACCCATCGTCCGCCATGCGCAGGCGCCTGTTGGCCGCCGGCCTGTTCGGCGCCGCCGCGTATCCATTCGCGTCGTTCGCCACGGAGACCTGGCCGGCCAAGCCCGTGCGGCTGATCGTGCCATTTCCGCCTGGCGGTCCGGTAGACAGCACGGCACGCATTTTCAGCCAGAAGCTGGGCGAGATCTGGAAGCAACCGATCGTCATCGACAACCGCGCCGGCGCGGGCGGCACCATCGGCGCCAGCATCGCCGCCAAGGAGGCGCCCGACGGCTACACGCTGTTCCTGGGATCGATCCATCACGCGGTGAACCCGTCGCTGATGGGCAAGCTTCCATACGACATCGAGAAGGATTTTGCGCCCGTGAGCTTCGCGGCGATGTTCCCGGTGTTCGTGGTGGCGCATCCGTCGGTGCCGGCCAATAACATCAAGGACCTGATCGCCTACGCCAGGAGCGGCCACACGCTGGCCTACGGCTCGTCGGGCAATGGCGGCGGCACACACCTGGCCGGCGAGCTGTTCAACATGGAAGCGGGTACCAAGCTGCAGCACGTGCCGTACAAGGGCAGCGGCCCGGCCATGAACGACCTGCTGGGCGGCCAGGTGCAGCTGATGTTCAGCGACGCCCCGACCGCGCTGCAACATATCAAGTCGGGACGTATCAAGGTGCTTGGCGTGGCCAGCCGCAAGCGCTCGGGCATGCTGCCCGAGGTGCCGACCGTCGCCGAGTCGGGGCTGCCCGGCTACGAGGCCTATTCCTGGGCCGCACTGTTCGCGCCGGCCCAGACGCCAAAGCCGATCCTCGACAAGATCAACGCCGACTTCAACGTGGCGATGAAGGACGCCGGGGTCAAGCAACGGCTGCTGCAGGCTGGCGCCGAAGCGGACGCCGGCACGCAGGACCAGATGCGCCAGCGCCTGCACAGCGAAATCGAGAAATGGCGCAAGGTAATCCAGACAGCGGGGATCACGGCGGGTTAGGTCGTACCGCCGCCGCTCGCTATGCGCTCCCCTCTCCCACGCCGTGGGAGAGGGGTGGGGTGAGGGTGTTGAGGTTCTAATCGCGACATGTCGATGATAGAGCCGCCATGCCCTCACCCCCGGCCCCTCTCCCGCAAGGCGGGAGAGGGGAGCAAACCTGCGGGAGATGGGAGCAAAACGTCAATCTGCCATAGCCGGCCACTGGAACAGCGGCGACTCCTTTTCCTTGAAGCGGCGTACGGCCTCGTGGTGGTAGTCGGTGGTGAAAGCGATGCCCTGGCCCAGCGATTCCAGTTCGAGCATGGTGCGCACGTCGGCGCCAATCGACTGGTTCAGCGCGCGCTTGGCCAGCCCGAAGGCCACGGGCGACGCACCGGCCAGTCCACGTGCCAGCTGGTCGGCGCGGCTGTGGACCTGGTCCTGCGGAACGATCTCGAACACCGCACCGATCTGCTTCGCTTCTTCGGCGCCGATCTCGCGCGCGCTGAACACCAGGTCCCGGGCGCGTGCCATGCCCACTACGCGCGGCAGCGTGTACAGGGCGCCGCAATCGGGCACCAGGCCCACCTTCATGAACGGCATGCAGAAGCGTGCGCGCGGCGTGGCGACGATGAAGTCGGCCAGCAGCGTCAGGCTGAAGCCGGCGCCATAGGCCACGCCATCCACCGCTGCCACGACGGGGCGATCCAGGTCCACCAGCAGCGCTATCCAGCCGTGCAGGTCGTCCATGCGGTTGCGGCCGGCGTCGGCGGCGGTGACGTTCATGGCCCGGATATCGCCGCCGGAGCAGAAGTCGGTGCCGGCGCCGCGCAGCACCACGGCGCGCACCGTGCGATCCGCGCGGATCTGCTGCACGGCGTCGCGCAGTTCGTCGCGCATCGGGCCGTTCAGCGCGTTCTTGTACTGGGGGCGGTTTAGCGTCAGCGTGGCAATGCCGTCGGCGATGTCCACCAGCAGGGTCTTTTCTTCTGCCATCGGGTGTCTCCATGAGGGGTCGATGGCACAGCTTGACCGAAGCATGGCCGCGCCGCTATTTGCATGTTTTGAATCCGGCATTCGCCCGCAGCGAAGGCCCTCGGTAATTGCGAGAATGGAAAAGATGCCGGCGTTCGGGGATAATCGCTGGCTACCCTGGAGACAACGACATGCGCTTCGATCTGGTCGATCTGAATCTCTTCACGCATATTGCGGAAGCCAGCAGCCTGACCCGCGGTGCAGAACGTTGCCACCTGTCGCTGCCGGCGGCCAGCACGCGCATCAAGAACCTGGAAGAGCAGGTGGGCGTGAAGCTGCTGAGCCGCAGCAGCCAGGGCGTCAAGGTCACGCCCGCTGGCGAAACGCTGCTGGCCCATGCGCGCCGGGTGCTGCGGCAGATCGAGCAGCTGAGCGGCGACCTGCAGGAGTACGCGTCGGGCATCAAGGGGCACGTGCGCGTGTTCGCCAACACCACGGCCATGAGCGAATTCCTGCCCGGGGTGCTGCGTACGTACCTGGTCAATCATCCGGACGTGACCGTCGATATCCGCGAGCGGCTCAGCCCGGACATCGTGCGGGCCGTGCAGGAAGGCATGGTCGATATCGGCATCGCCGCCAGCGGCGTCAACATGGAAGGGCTGGAAGTGATGCCGTACCGGCTCGACCGCCTGGTGCTGGCCACCGCACTGAGCCACCCACTGGCGCAGCGCAAGCGCGTGCGCTTTGTCGAGACGCTCGACTACGATTTCATCGGCCTGCCCGAGGAAAGCGCGATCCACAACTTCCTGAAGCGCGCCGCCTCCGACCTGCAGCGCCAGTTGCACTGGCGCATCCAGGTCAGCAATTTCGAGACGGCGGGGCGCATGATCGAGGCCAATGTCGGCATCGGCGTGCTGCCGGAAAGCACGGCGCGCCGCCACGCGCAGACCATGGCGCTCAATATCGTGCAGATCGAGGACGACTGGGCCGAGCGCAAGCTGCAGATCTGCGTGGCGGACCTGGATGCGCTGCCGGTGTTCGCGCGCAAGCTGGTCGACCTGCTGGTGGAAGACGGCACGGGCAACCCGGCCTGAGGCGGCCGGGGAGGGGCAGGGCGCTAGGCCATCTCCGCGACGATGCCGCGCAACTGGTGCTTGTGCAGCTTCCCGCTGGCGGTGGTGGGGATGGCCGGCACGCGCACGATCTGCGCGGGACGCTTGTACGGTGACAGGCGCTCGGCAAGATAGGCGTGCAGTTCCGCGGCATCGAAGGTCTCGCCCTCGCGCAGTTCGACGAACGCCACGATTTCCTCGTTGCCATCGGCCGCTGGCCTGCCGACCACTGCGGACAGCCGCACCGCCGGGTGCGTATTGATGACCGATTCCACCTCGATCGGATAGACGCTGAAGCCCGAACGGATGATCAGGTCGCGCGTACGGCCGACGATGTACAGCGCGCCGTCGGGTCCCAGTCGGCCGATGTCGCCCGTGTTGAGCCAGCCTTCCGGGCGCAGCGCTTCGGCCGTCTGCGCCGGATCGCGATAGTAGCCGCGCATGACGCCGGGGCCTTTCACCCACAATTCGCCAGGCGTGCCCGGCGGCACCGGCTCACCGCTGGCTCCCACGATGCGCAGTTCGGCGCCTTCGACGATCTCGCCGGCCGAGCAGTCGCTGCGCGGACGGTCCATGCGCGTAATGAACAGCGAGCCCGCATATTCGGTCATGCCGTAGCCGTGATGCAGCGGCTGGCCGAATACGGCTTCGACATTGCGCTTGAGCGTAGGCTCCAGCGGTCCGCCGCCGGTGTACAGGTAGCGCAGCCGCCTCGGGTGCAGCGTGGCAATGCCTTGCTTCTGCAGGTGCGCCAGGATGCGGCTGAACATGGCCGGCACACCCTGCAGGATCGAGATCGCCTCGCGCTGCAGCGCGGCGCAGGCGTCGGTGACGTTGAAGCGGGCCACCAGGTAAAGGCTGCCGCCGCCCTGGAACGTGGCCAGCAGCAGCGTGGCGAGCCCGAAGATATGGGACATCGGCATCACGGCATAGGCGCAATCGCCCGGCCCGATGTGGCGGGTGTCGGCCGTGACGCGCGCATAGTGCAGCAGGCCGCGATGCGTGACCATCACGCCTTTCGGCTGCCCGGTCGTGCCCGAGGTGTAGATCAGCGCGGCCACCTCATGCGCCAGCCCCTGCGGCTCGCGCTCGCTGCGGGCGTCGACGTCGGCGGCCATCAGCGGGCCCAGCCCCGGCGGCGCGATCTCGCGGGCGCGGTAGCGCAGGCCGTGGCGCAGGGCATCGGGCGAGGCGGCGTGTGTGAACAGCATCAGCCGGGGCGTGCAGTGGGCGCGGATTACCTCGATCTCGCGGGCGGTCAGGCGGGCGTTGGTCACCACCGGCCACGCGCCCAGTTCGGACAGCGCAAAGATCAGCGTGATCAGGGCCGTGCAGTTCTCGCCGGTGATCATGATGCGATCGCCGGTGCCAACGCCCTGTGCCTCAAGGTACGCCCGCGCCAGCCCCACGCCTTCCACAGCTGCGCAAAGCTCACCGTGCGGTCGCCTTCGTACACGGCCACGTTTTGGGGCGCGTGTGTCGCCCAGTGGCGGGGAATGTCGCTGATGCGATTCGCGATGGCTCGGTCCTGCGGCATCTCGCTCAAGTCCTTTGCAGAATGGATGTCGGAGTGGCGCCGGCCCCGCTCGGGCGGTGGCTGGCTCGTCGCAGTGTATGGGCAGCCCCGGGGGCCGCGCAATTCGTCATCGGGAAAGCGGTCCTTCGCCCGGGCGGAACAGGCCCCGGCCTTATTCGACCTCGATATTGGCCGTCTTGACCACGTTGCCCCAGAGCGCCAGTTCCTTCTTGATCCGCTCCTGCAGCGGCGCCGGGCCGGTGATGTGCAGGTCGTAGCCGCCTTCGGTCATGCGGGCGCGGAAGGCCGGGTCCTGGCCCACGGCCTGCTGCGCCTTGACCAGCCGGTCGGTGACGTCGGCGGGCAGGCCAAGCGGCCCCACCAGGCCATACCAGCCGGTCAGGTCATATTGCTTGAGCCCCGATTCCACCAGCGTCGGCACGTTCGGCAGCGCGGCATTGCGGGTCTTCGACGTGACGGCCAGCGCGCGCACCTTGCCGCCATTGATATGGCCGATGGCCGTGCCGGTGATATCGAACATGAACGTGACCTTGCCACTGATGACATCGGCCATGGCCGGGGCGTTGCCCTTGTAGGGCACGTGCAGCATCTTCACGCCGGTCATCTGCGCCAGCAGTTCGGCGGACAGGTGGTTCGACGCCCCGATACCAGCCGAGCCAAAGCTCACGTCGCCCGGGTGCTTGCGCGCATACGACACCAGTTCGTCGACGTTCCTGGCCGGGAAGTCCTTGTTGATCAGCAGGACGTTGGTGTAGTCGGTGATCAGCCCCACGTAGCTGAAGTCCTGCGCCGGCTTGAAGCTGACCGATTTCTGGATCAGCGGCGTCATCGTCATGGTGGGGCTGGCCACGAAGTAGAGCGTGTAGCCGTCAGGCTTGGCGCTGGTGGTCATGCCGGCCGCGATGGCGCCGCTGGCACCGGCGCGGTTGTCGACGATGACCGGCTGCTTGAGCACGCGGCCCATGTAGTCCGCGTAGATGCGCGCGGCGGTGTCCACCGGCCCGCCCGGCGCGTAGCCCACCAGCAGCCGCACCGGGCGCGAGGGATAGGTGTCGGCCAGGGCCGCTCCGTGGGCCAGCGCCAGCACTGCGCCGGCAAGCATGATTCGCAGCATCGTCTCCTCCTGTTTCTGTATCAGGCTGTTGTTTGGGGAGACTTTGCGGCACGCCCGCCGGTCAGGCAATTTGCATTTGTTGAAGGTGGGCTTTGTTGAAGCGATAGCGCTCGAAAGCGGCCCGTTGACCCTTCAATCCGGCTGGATGCGCGCCGTGCGCACGATTTCCGCCTATTTCGGGGTGTCGTTGCTGACCACCGTGGCCAGCGCCGCCGCGCCGCCCAGTGCCGCGGCCTGGCCAAGCCAGTGTCTCCTGCTGTGCTGCATGTCTGTCTCCTTGGTCATTTATGAGGCCTCGCCAGGCGCGATGACGCCTGCAGCGGCCAGTGCCGCCACATCGGCGTCGCCGTAGCCCAGTTCGGCCAGGATGGCGTGGCTTTGCCGGCCAAGCGTCTCGCCGGCATGCCGGTACGCCGGCGGCGTGGCCGAGTAGCGCACCGGATGGGCAATCTGGGGCAGCGTGTCCGCCATGCCGGTCACCGGCACGTCGACCACCATGCGGCGTGCGCGCAACTGCGGATGACAGGCTGCTTCCTCGAGCGTCAGCACCGGTTCCACGCAGCAGTCCACCTCGGCAAACAGCGCGCACCAGTGCGCAAACGCCTGGCTGGCAAACGCGTTGGCGATCTCGTGCTTCAGGCGCGGCATGTCGGCCTGCGCCAGCGCCACCCATTCGGGGTGCCCCATCGTCTCGCAGAAGCCCTGCAGGAACTGCGGTTCCAGGCTGCCAACCGAGAAATGGCGCCCATCGGCGGTGGCGTAACAGTCATAGAAGCTGCCACCGTTGAGCCGTTCGGACCCGGGACGTGGGGCGTGTCCGCCGGCCAGGTACGCCGCGCCCGCCATTGCGTTCAGGCTGAATGCGGCGTCTGTCATGCTGATATCCACATGCTGGCCCTCGCCCGTGCGGTGGCGATGCGCCAGCGCGGCCAGGATGCCCACGGCGGCGTGCAGGCTGCCGCCAGCGATATCGGCCACCTGGATGCCAAGCGGGGCGGGATGGTCGTGGCCGTTGTAGCTGGCGGCGCCGGCAATCGCCAGATAGTTGAGATCGTGGCCGGCACGGTCGCGATAGGGGCCGTCCTGCCCGTAGCCGGTGATCGAGCAGTAGATCAGTGCGGGGTTGATGGCGCGCAGTTGGTCGTAGCCCAGGCCCAGGCGTGCCATCACGCCGGGGCGGAACTGCTCGACCACGATGTCGTGCGTGCGCAGCAGCCGGTGCACGATCTTAACGGCTTCGGGCTGCTTGAGATCCAGCGCCAGCGAGCGCTTGTTCCGGTTCAACCAGGCGTGCACGGCCGACACGCCGTGGCGCTGCGGCGCCAGCCGCCGCACGGGATCGGCCCGCGTGGGCGCCTCGACGCGGATCACGTCGGCACCCAGGTCGGCCAGCGCCAGCGTGGCGAAGGGCCCCGGCAGCAGCGTCGAAAAGTCGAGAATCCTCAGCCCTGCCAGCGGTCCGCTCATGCCCGTGTCGCCCTTGGTATCGAATGTGGGTCGATTCTTCCATCGGGCGGCGCGGACTGTCTTGGTCCGTTCGGACCAATCGCACTGCAGCTTGCAAATTGGTTCGTTCGGAGCACGACAGGGCGCCGGCGCGTCCGTACAGTCGACTCCCAACACATCGCCCGGCACCGTACCCGGCGTTTGCATCATTTCAAGGAGACGACACATGTACCTGACGCAGGGGCTGCATCGCTGCATGCAGCAGACGCCAGACAGCCGAGCCACCGTCTTTGGCGACCGCACCCGCACCTTCCGCGCCTTGCACGACCGGGTGGGCCGTCTGGCCGGCGCGCTGCAGTCGCTGGGCATGGCGCCCGGCAACCGCGTGGGCATGCTGGCGCTGAACTCCGACCGCTATATCGAGTACATGCTGGCCGTGTGGTGGGGCGGTGGCGTGCTGAACCCGGTCAACATCCGCTGGAGCGTGCCCGAGATCGTCTACTCGCTCGACGATTGCGACACCGGCATCCTGATCGTCGACGACCAGTTCCTGCCGATGGTGGCCGGCATGGTCGCCACGGCCAAACGTCCGCCCCGGGTGATCTATGCCGGCGAGCAGGATGCCCCCGACGGCATGCTCGACTACGAGGCGCTGATCGCCGCGGCCGCGCCGGTGCCCGATGTATTTCGTGGTGGCGAGGACCTGGCCACGATCATGTACACGGGCGGCACCACGGGCAAGCCCAAGGGCGTGATGCAGTCGCACCTGAACCTGTGGGCGTCGGCGGTATCGCGCATGGCCGAGTTTCGCGGCGGGCACGGCACGTTCGTGTCGCTGCACGTGGCGCCGCTGTTCCACACCGCCGCGATGGCGCGCGCTGTCGGGCATATCGTGGCTGGCGACGTGCAGGTGATCCATCCCGGCTTTGCCCCGGCGGCGGTGCTCCGGACCATCGAGCACGAGCGCATCGAGGAACTGCTGATGGTGCCGACGATGCTGCAGGCCGTGCTCGACGACCCCGCCTTTGGCGACCACGACCTTTCGAGCCTGCAGCGCATCTATTACGGCGCCTCGCCGATTGCCGCCGGCGTGCTGGACCGCGCGCTGGCCGCCATGCCGGACATCGCCTTCTATCACGCCTATGGCATGACCGAGGCGTCGCCAGTCATCAGCGTCAATCCACCCGACAACCACGGTACGGAAGGCCGCGCCAGCGGCTTGTACCGCTCGGCCGGCCGTGCCGGCTTCGGCGTGACCATGCGCATCGTCGATCCGGACGGCAACGAGGTGCCGCGCAACACCGTGGGCGAGATCGTCGTGCGCGGGGCCAATATCACGCGCGGCTACTGGAACCGTCCGCAGGAGACTGCCCAGGCGCTGCGCGACGGCTGGCTCTACACGGGCGATGGCGGCTACATGGACGACGACGGCTATCTGTTTATCGTCGACCGGCTCAAAGACATGATCGTCACCGGTGGCGAGAACGTGTATTCGGCCGAAGTCGAGAGCGTGCTGTCGCTGCACCCGGACGTGGCCAGTTGCGCCGTGATCGGCATTCCCGACGAACGCTGGGGCGAGGCCGTGCATGCGGTGGTGGTGCCGCGCGCAGGCAAGTCGCCATCCGACGCAGCGCTGCGCGAGCACTGCCGCGCGGCGCTGGCCAGCTACAAGTGTCCCAAGAGCTTCGAGTTCCGGCCGGCGCTGCCGCTGTCGGCCGCCGGAAAGATCCTGAAGCGCGATCTGCGCGAGCAGTTCTGGCGCGGCCAGGCCCGTCAGGTGAGCTGAACCGGTCCTCTTTATTTCCCAATATCTCCCAATTCTCCCCATCCCCAAGGAAACGATCATGAGCAGGAAAGTGTTGGTAGCAGGTGTCGGCATGATTCCGTTCACCAAGGCCGGTGCCAGCGATGACTATCCGGTCATGGGCGCCAACGCCGCCCGCGCGGCGCTGGCCGATGCCCGGGTCGACTACGCGCTGGTGGAGCAGGCCTACGTGGGCTATGTGTACGGCGACTCCACGGCCGGCCAGGCCGCCATCTACGGCGTGGGCCTGACGGGCATTCCCGTCATCAACGTCAACAACAACTGCGCCACGGGGTCGACCGCGCTGTTCCTGGCGCGCCAGGCCGTGGCCAGCGGTGCCATCGAATGCGCCATCGCGGTGGGCTTCGAGCAGATGGTGCCCGGCGCGCTGAAGGGCGCCTACACGGACCGGCCATCGCCGATGGCGCGATTCGTCGATGCCATGGAAGCCATCCAGGGCTTTGACGACGCGGCGCCGCGTGCGGCCCAGTTCTTCGGCGGCGCCGGCCGCGACTACATCAAGGAATACGACATCCGGCCGGACACCTTCGGCCGCATCTCGGTCAAGGCGCGCCAGCACGCCGCGCGCAACCCGTTCGCGGTGTTCCGCAACACGGTGACGCTGGAAGAGGTAATGGCCTCGCCCGCCGTGTTCGATCCGCTCACGCGGCTGCAATGCTGTCCGCCGACCTGCGGCGCGGCGGCGGCCATCCTGTGCTCCGAGGAATTCGCCAAGCGGCACGGGCTGGACACGCGCGTGGCCATCCGCGCGCAGTCGATGACCACCGACCGCAACAGCACGTTCGACGAAGGCGACATGCGCAAGGTGGTGGGCTACGACATGACCCGCGCGGCCGCGCAGGCGGTGTACGAGGCGGCCGGCGTGTCGCCCACCGATATCGACGTGGTGGAGCTTCACGACTGCTTCACCGCCAACGAACTGATCACCTACGAAGGACTTGGCCTGACCCCGGAGGGCACCGCCGAGAAATTCATCCTCGATGGCGACAACACCTATGGCGGCCGGGTGGTGACCAACCCGTCGGGCGGCCTGCTGTCGAAGGGGCACCCGCTGGGCGCCACCGGACTGGCGCAATGCGCCGAGCTGGTCTGGCAACTGCGCGGCCAGGCTCAGGATCGCCAGGTGCCGGGCGCGCGGCTGGCGCTGCAGCACAACCTCGGGTTGGGCGGCGCCTGCGTGGTGACGCTGTACGAGCGCCAATAAGGAGCGGGTCGATGCTGGACACCAGACATATCGGCACGGTGGTGTCGCGCCACGTGGCGGAGGTGGAGGCGGGCCGCCTGCGCTTCTTCGCCAAGGCCACCGGCCAGACGGATGCACGCTACACCGACATCGATGCCGCCAAGGCCGCTGGCTACCCCGCGCTGCCGGTGCCCCCGACCTTCCTGTTCTGCCTGGAAATGGAAGCGCCGAACCCGCGCGCCACGCTGGATCTGCTGGGCATCGACATCGGCAGGGTCCTGCACGGCGAGCAGGCCTTCCGCTACCACCGCATGGCGTTTGCCGGCGAGTGGCTGCACTTCGAGATGCGCATCGCCGACATCTACGAGAAGAAGGGCGGCGCCCTGGGATTCGTGGTGCGCGAGACCCGCGTGACCGATGCCGACGGCGCGGCCGTGGCCGACTTGCGCAGCGTGGTCGTGATTCGCAACAGCCGGGAGACAGCATGAACGCGGTGCGATTCGACACGCTCGAAGTGGGCAGCCAGCTGCCATCGTTCGCAGCGGAGCCGCTGAGCCGGCTGACGCTGGCGCTCTACGCGGGGGCTTCCGGCGATCACAACCCGATTCACGTCGACTCGGACTTTGCCCGGCGCGCCGGCATGCCGGACGTGTTCGCGCACGGAATGCTGTCCATGGCCTACCTGGGCCGCCTGCTGACCAACTGGGTGCCGCAGGATGCGATTCGTGACTTCTCGGTGCGCTTTGCGGCGATCACGCAGGTCGGCGACGCCGTCACCTGCACGGGCGTGGTGACGGAAAGGATGAGGCAGCGGGGACGGTGCGCATCGCGCTGTCCACGTGCAACCAGCAGGGCGATATCAAACTGACGGGCGAGGCGCTGATCGCGCCCGGCCGCTGAACATCAAGGAGACAAGACAATGAGCAAGCTGAATGGCAAGGTCGCCATCGTATCGGGTTCGGGCCGTGGCATTGGCCGCGAGATCGCGCTGAAGCTGGCGGGCGAGGGCGCCGCCGTGGTGGTCAACGACCTGGACCCCGAGCCGGCGAATGCCGTGGTGCGCGAGATCGTGGCCGCTGGCGGCCGGGCCGTGGCCTGCACGGGCAGCGTGACGGAAGCCGATTTCGGCCAGCGCTTCGTGCAGGCTGCGCTGCAGTCGTTCGGCGCGCTCGACATCATCGTCAATAACGCCGGCTATACCTGGGACAACGTGATCCAGAAGATGACCGACGAGCAGTGGTCGTCGATCATGGACGTCCACGTGACGGCGCCGTTCCGCATCCTGCGCGCCGCCGCCGATCACTTCAGGGAGACCGCCAAGGCCGAAGCCGAGGCCGGTCAGGAGATCTTCCGCAAGGTGGTCAATATCTCGTCGGTGTCGGGCGTGATGGGCAACGCCGGGCAGGCCAACTAATCGGCCGCCAAGGCGGCCATCAACGGGCTGACGCGCGCGCTTGCCAAGGAGTGGGGCGCTACAAGGTCAACGTCAACAGCGTGGCCTTCGGGCTGATCAAGACGCGGCTGACCGAAGCCGTGGCTGGGGATGGCAACAATTCGACCATCGACATCGCCGGCAAGGAGATCAAGGTGGGCGTCAACGCGCAGTTGATGAAGAACGTCGAGGCCATGATCCCGGTGGGACGCGGCGGCACGCCGGCCGAGGCCGCTGGCGCGGTCTATCTGCTGTGCATCCCGGAGTCGAACTACATCAGCGGCCAGGTGCTGGTGGTGGGCGGCGGACGTCCCTGAACCGCGCCGAAAGCAAAGGAGCACTGCCATGCCAAGCCCCAGAGCCCGTGGATCACCGACGATCTTTCGATTTTCCAGGACGCCATCCGCAAGTTCATCGAGCGCGAACTCGTGCCGCATGAGGATCGCTGGTGGAAGCAGCAGCATGTGGACCGCGAGACGTGGCGCAAGGCGGGGGAGGTCGGCATGCTCTGCGCCAGCATCCCCGATACCTATGGCGGCGGGGGCGGGTCGTTCGCGCACGAGGCGATCATCGCCTACGAACAGGCGCGTGCCATGGCCACCAGCCTGGGCACCAACGTGCACAGCGCCATCGTGGCGCACTACATCCTGCGCTACGGCACGGAGGATCAGAAGCAGCGCTGGCTGCCGAAGATGGCCACCGGGGAGATGGTCGGCGCGATTGCGATGTCCGAGCCCGGTGCCGGATCGGACCTGAAGAGCGTGAAGACGCGGGCCGTGCGCGAGGGGTCGCACTATGTGATCAATGGGTCGAAGACGTTCATCTCGAACGGCCTGCTGGCAGACCTGGTGCTGGTGGTGGTCAAGACCGATCCGGACAAGGGCGCCAAGGGCGTATCGATCGTGGTGGTGGCGACGGCCGGGCTGGAAGGCTTCCGGCGCGGCCGCGTGCTGGAGAAGATCGGCCAGAAGGGCCAGGACACCGCCGAGCTGTTCTTCGACAACGTGCGCGTGCCGTGCGAGAACCTGCTCGGCGACGAGGAAGGGCGCGGCTTCTACCAGCTGATGCAGCAGCTGCCGCAGGAGCGCATGGTGATCGCGCTGGGCGCGCTGGGGTCGATGGAGCGGGCGCTGGAGACGACCGTCGCCTATGTGCGCGATCGCCAGGTCTTCGGGGCGCCACTGCTGGAGATGCAGAACACGCGTTTCAAGCTGGCCGAGTGCAAGACGCATGCAACGGTGGCGCGTGCTTTTGTCGATGACTGCATGGGCAAGGTGCTGCGCGGCGAACTGACCGCCGAAACCGCCGCCATGGCGAAATGGTGGTGCACGCAGAAGAGCTGCGAAATTATCGACGAATGCCTGCAGTTGCACGGCGGCTACGGCTACATGGCCGAGTACCCGATCGCAAGGCTCTACGTCAACGCGCGCGTCGGGAAGATCTATGGCGGTTCGAACGAGATCATGAAGGAACTGATTGCACGGACGCTGTAGTTTTTGGGGAGCAAAACAGCGGCTTCGGACGGACCGGATTTTTCTCCCCTCTCCCGCTCGCGGGAGAGGGGCCGGGGTGAGGGCAAGGCGGCTCCATTCCCGACAAGTCGGCAAGCAGAACCTCAATGCCCTCACCCCAGCCCCTCTCCCATTGCATGGGAGAGGGGAGCAAAACAGCGAGTCAGTCCAGCAGCCCGCGTGTGCGGGCAATGGCCACTACCTCGGTGCGGCTTTGCGCGCCGAGCTTGGCGCTGATGCGGCGCAGGTGCGACTTCACGGTCAGTTCGGAGACAAACAGCTTTTCGGCGATGGCGCGATTGCGGTGGCCGTGCGACAGCATCCGCAGGACATCGAGTTCGCGGGCCGTCAGGGCGTCCGGGCCGTCGTCGGGCGGCGCCGGGTTGTCGATGGGCGCGGTGGTGGCATCGGCTTCGGACACCCCCATCCGGGTCAGCAGCGCCGGCACGAACGTCCCGGACACACCCGATACCGCGCTGCCGCGTTGCGACGCGAGCCATCGCTGCAACAGGCCGGCCAGCCGGTCGCCTTCGTCGACAAAGGTGCGGATCAGTCCTTCGTGGCTGGCCAGGCGCAGTGCGGCGGTCAGCGCCTCCATGGCGGCGCGTTCGTCCCCCAGTGCATCGAGCGCCATGGCATGCAGAAGCCGCAACTTGATCAAGCGCCAGTGGCGTTGCTGTGCCAAGGCGGTGGCAATGGCGTCGGCCAGCGCATCGCAAACCGCGCGATTGGCGCCACGCGCGATATCGAGCCGCCAGCGCGTTACCGTCGGCGTGTCCACCTCGTTGCCGTAGCCGGCGTCGTCCAGCACTTCCCACGCGCTGTGCGCCTGGGCGGTGTCCAGCGATTGCGCAGCAGCGTCGAGCGCGCCATCGAGCGTGGCCACGCGTGCGCGTTCGAGCCATGCCGAGCAGAGCGCGCGCGGCGATTGCACCTGACGCCCCAGTTCGTCCAGTTCGTGCAGGCGGCGGTGCCACAGGTCTCGGTCGCCGCGCACCAGTGCGATCCGCGCGCTGAGGATGTGGCAGGTCGTCATCGAGTCGACCGGTCCGGTCATCTTGGCGAACGGCAGCGTGTCGTTGACGAAGCGCGCGGCTTCATCGATCTGGTCCGATTCGTAGAGCAGCAGGCCCAGGATCACGCCGGCCGCAGCGCGCCCGCCTGTGACGGCATCCGGACGCTCGTGCCATGCCTGCTGCGCTGTGCGCAGCCTTGCCATCGACCGGCCAAGCCTGCCGTGGATCAGGTCGATGATGCTCTCCAGGCAATCGGCCACGCTGCGCAGCAATGCGGCGCCCGGCTCGTGCCCGGGCCGGCCGCCGGCGCTCGCGTGGGCCAGCACCTGGCGCGCTTCGTCGTGCCGGCGCGCGGACACCAGGCCATACGCCACCGAGTTGGCAAGCATCCAGTACTGGAACGAATCGTCGGGCGGCAGGCGGTCGAGTAGCGGCAGCCCGGTGCGACGGCAGGCGTCGGTCTGGTCGGTCATGGCGAACAGCACGCAGCGCAGCGTCTCGGCCTGCAGCTGCACGGCTTCGCGTGCCGCGTCGGCCACGGTGTCGTCGGCGATCTGCTGCACGGTGGCCATGGCTTCGTCGAAGCGGCGGTTCAGCAGCAGGGCCCACGCCGCGCTGATGCGCACGCGCGGGTCGGCGTCCGGCAGCTTGTCGCGGACCAGGTCAAACCAGCGCGACAGCAGCCTGACGCGGCCGTTGTTGAGCAGCGCGTCGGCGTGCAGCGCCATCAGCCCGATGGCCTCGTGATGCAGGCCCGCGCGCAGCAGATGGTCGATGGCGGGCACCGGCCGGTCGGCTGCCTGGTACCAGCGCGCGGCCGCCGCATGCAGGGCGGTCTCGCGTGCCGGGTCGAGCGCGTGCAGGCGGTGCTGCAGGAAGCTGGCAAACAGGCTGTGGTAGCGGTATTCGCCGTGCTCGCCGCTCAGCGGAAACAGGAACAGGTTGTGACGCTCCAGGGTTGCCAGCATGGCCTGGCTGTCGGTGCGGCCCAGGATGGCATCGCACAGCGGCGCCGACAACTGCGTCAGGATGCTGGTTTCCAGCAGGAAACTGCGCACGGCCGCGCTCTGGCCGCCCAGGATGTCCTCGGCCAGATACTCGGCCAGTTCGGTGTTCGATCCCGAGAACGACGACACGAAGCGGCCGTAGTCGGTGCGCTGCCGCAGCGACAGCGTGGCCAGGAAGATCGCCGTGGCCCAGCCTTCGGTGTAGCGGTGCAGCCGCGAGATTTCGGCATCGCCGAGCGGGATGCCACATTTTTCGCGGATGAATACCGTGGCTTCGGGCAGCGTGAAGCGCAGTGCGCCGGGCTGCAGCTCGAGCAGGCGGCCGCGTGCGCGGATGCGGCCCAGGCCCAGCGCCGGCGTGGTGCGCGATGCCACCACCAGCGTGCCGATGGGCGGCAGTGACTCCAGCAGCAGCTGCACGAAGTTCAGCACCGGTTCGCTCTGGATCGATTCGAAGTCGTCGAGCAGGATCGCAAAGGGCGTCTTCTGCGATGCCACGGCAGCGATCACGCTGGCCGCCAGCCGTTCGGCGGAAGCAGATGCCGGCCCGGTGTCCGGCGCCAGCGCGCGCAGGCCGGCGGCAAGGTGCCCCAGAAAGCGTGGCAGGTCGTTGTCGGCGGCGTCCAGCCGCAGCCACGCCGTGGCGTGCCCAAGCGCCTGCCGGGCGGCCACGTATTGCTGCATCAGCGTGGTCTTGCCGAAGCCGGCCGGCGCCCGGATCAGCACCAGCCGTGAGCTGTGGGCGGCCAGCATGCTGTCGACCAGGTGCGGGCGCGCCAGGTGGGAATCGGCACCGGCCGGCGGCACAAGTTTCGACGCAACGATCGACGGCATCGACGGCAGCGCCAGCGGCCCCTCGGTGCCGCCGGCGTCGTGCCGCCGCGCACCCTGCGGGCTGGGCTGCATGGCGGAAGGTCTCCTGGATGGTCTTGTGGACGCGATTGTTACATGGCTTTCGCGCGCATGGATACCCGGGGCGGCCCCGCTTTGCTGCGGGCGAAGGCCCGATTCGCAAATCGCAAATACGCAAGGCGGCGCCCCTGTACTATCGTTGTCCACGATGGCCTATTGTTGATTCCGTATCAATAGTGATTCGCCCATACACGGCTTAATCGGCAAGGATCGCTTCGGCATACTGCTGTCATTTCGGCAAGAGTCCGCAATTTCACAGGAGTTACCCGATGAGCATCCCGTCCTTTGGTGTTGGCACGTTTCGCCTGACTGGCCAGGCCGCCGTGGATTCGGTGCGTAATGCGCTGGATCTGGGCTACCGCGCGATCGATACCGCGCAGATCTACGGCAACGAGGCCGACGTCGGCCAGGCCATCGGCGAAAGCGGCGTCAAGCGCGACGCGCTGTTCGTGACCACCAAGATCTGGACGGCCAACTACGCTGCCGACAAGCTGGTGCCGAGTCTGCGCGAAAGCCTGGACAAGCTGCGCACCGACTACGTGGACCTGACGCTGATCCACTGGCCCGCCCCAGGCAACGGCGTGTCGCTGCCCGAGTTCATGGCCGCGCTGGCCGAGGCCAAGGCGCGTGGTCTGACGCGCCAGATCGGCGTGTCGAACTTCAATATCGCGCTGACGCAGCAGGCCATCGACGTGGTGGGCCAGGGCGAGATCGCGACCAACCAGATCGAACTGAGCCCGTACCTGCAGAGCCACAAGCTCACGGCCTTCCTGAAGGAGCAGGACATCGCGGTGACGTCGTACATGACGCTGGCCTACGGCAAGGTGCTGAAGGATCCGGTGCTGGCGCGCATCGCCGGCAAGCACGACGCCACGGTGGCCCAGGTGGCGCTGGCCTGGGCACTGCAGCTGGGCTATGCGGTGATTCCGTCGTCGACGAAGCGAGAGAACCTGGCCAGCAACCTGCTGGCGCGAGACCTGAAGCTCGATGCCGGCGACATGGCGGCCATCGCCGCGCTGGAACGCAATGGCCGCGAGGTCAGCCCCGCCGGTCTGGCGCCCGAATGGGACTGAAGCTGGCACGGCTGCCGGCCCCGCCTCAATAAGAGGCGACCCGTTCCAGGAGACATCCATGAGACATCGGCTTCGTGCCGGGCGGCTCACGCTCGCTCTATCACGGCTGGAACGTTATCTCCAACAGCACTACCGGCGACAACACCGGCAATGTCGTGCTGTGACGGCGGCCGAGGTCACCACGGCCAACCAGATCTACAACGGCCCCTTCGATACGACCAACGGCGCAGATGCGTGGAATAGCGACACCGTAGTCGCCTGTTTTCTCCCCTCTCCCGCCGTGCGGAGAGGGGCTGGGGTGAGGGCAACAGCGGTTCAAATTGCGGCTAGTCGGCAAGCAGAACGTCCATTCCCTCGCCCCAACCCTCTCCCACTTTGTGGGAGAGGGGAGCAAGACACCCCCTTCCGATTCTTGATTCCATTTCAAAGGTATTTCGTCGATTCACGGCTTAATCCGCAAACGACAAATCGGCACACTGTGTCCATTCCGATCTTTTCGATCGCACCACACAGGAGTTTCCGATGAGCAATCCGTCGATCGACACCGCTTCGCAGGCACCGCTGTTCCAGCCCTACGCACTGGGCAGCCTGGCGCTGCCCAACCGCATCGTCATGCCGCCGATGACGCGTTCGCGCGCCAGCCAGCCCGGCGACGTGGCCAATGACTTGATGGCCGAGTACTACGCGCAGCGCGCCGGCGCGGGGCTGATCGTCAGCGAAGGTACGTGGATTTCGCCGCTGGGCAAGGGCTATGCGTGGACGCCGGGCATCTACACGCCTGAGCAGGTGGCCGGCTGGCGCAAGGTGACCCGCGCCGTGCATGCCGCCGGCGGGCGCATCTTCGCGCAGCTCTGGCATGTGGGCCGCCTCAGCCACGTCAGCCTGCTCGATGGCCAGCCGCCGGTATCGTCGTCGGCCATCCAGGCACAGGGCGTCAACGTCTTCGTGGCCGAGGCCGATGGCGCGCCTGGCTTCGTGCAGGCATCGCAGCCACGGGCGCTGACCGTGGACGAGATCCGCGCAATCGTTGACGAATACCGGCAGGCCGCGCGCAACGCCATGGCGGCCGGATTCGACGGCGTGGAACTGCACGCGGCCAATGGCTATCTGGTCAACCAGTTCATCGATTCCGGGGCCAACACCCGCACCGACGAGTACGGCGGATCGCTGGACAATCGCCTGCGCTTCCTGGGCGAAGTAGCCCAGGCGCTGATCGACGGCACGGGCAGCAAGGACCGCGTCGGCATTCGCCTGGCGCCACTGACCACGCTGAACGGCTGCGTCGACGCCGACCCGGAAACCACCTACACGGCGGCGGCCAGGCTGCTGGGCGCGCTTGGCGTGAGCTATATCCACATTGCCGAAGCCGACTGGGACGACGCCCCGCATATGCCGATGGCGTTCAAGCAGCGCCTGCGCGACGTATTCCCCGGCACGCTGATCTACGCCGGCAAGTACACGGCTGAACGCGCCAACGACGCGCTGCGCGAAGGCTGGGCCGACCTGATCGCCTTCGGCCGCCCGTTCGTGGCCAATCCAGACCTGCCCGAGCGCCTGCGCACCGGGGCCGCGCTGACCCCGCACGACCGCAATACGCTGTTCGGCGGCGGGGCGCAGGGCCTGACCGACTATCCCGCGCTGGCCGCCAGGGCCGCATAAGGCGTAAGCCAGGCACGACAGGCGGAGAGATGTACATGACAACCCCACAGGAACCTATAGCCGTTTCCTGAGTCCATTGTTGCGTTCGGTTACAATGCTGTGCCGCAGCAAGGCCGTCGGCTTTGCCTGTCAAATGTCTGCAATCGCGCCCCCATCTTGTTACGTTTCGTTCTCTTCCTGCTGACTGCCATGTGCCTGTCCGCGCTGTCCTTTACGGCAGCGGCGAACGTGCGCGCGGCCGCGCCGCAGGTGGAGCGGGCGGCGCAGGTGGCTGCTGTGGCTGCTGTGGCGGGCGATGTGGCGAATGAAGCCGATGCGCCTGATTACGCGATGCTGGCCACGGGCGACGACCTCGCCCAGCTGGTGCTGCCGGGCGATCCCGACTTCGGCCCCGACGATGAGGCCGTCGACGACGGCCCGCCGCCCGGCTATTGCAATATCTGGTCTGCCGACCTGCTCGACCCGCTCGACCTGTTCGACGCGGTGGACGAAACCAGCGCACTCTTTGTCCTGCCCAATTTCGAACTCGCCCAGTCGGTGAGCGACCTGTTCCAGGCGCCCGCCGCGCGTACCACGTTCGAGTCCGAAGGCCTGTTCCGGCCGCCCAATCTCCTCGCCTGAGTCTCCAGGCCACCGTGCCGGCTGATGCCGCACGGTGCGCTCATTCCTTGCCCTTGCGCCCCGCAATGCCCGCGACCGGTCCGTGTCGCGGCTGAAAGCGTTTGCCGTCTGCCCCCGGAGCCTTGATTCCGGCCGGTACGCGGCACGCATGTCGTGGGTAGCTCGGGCAGCCGTACCGTTTGAACCATTCCGACATGAAGACCAAGAAATCGTTGACCTGGGTCGCGTCGCTGTCGTTCGTGGCGGCGCCGGCCTGGGCCGCCCAGCCCGTGCCGGCCAGCGCCGCCGCGGCGCCTGGCATGAAGCTGGCCGCCAAGGCCATGCCGCGCGCCACCACGCCCGCGGCCGAGACCTTCGCCTTGCCCCAGTTGCTGGAACTCGCGCAATCGACCAACAAGGGCGCGGAAGCCGCGCAGGCCAATGTGGACGCGGCCACCGCCGCGATCAGCAGCGCCCGTGCGTATCCGAATCCGCAAGTGGAAGTGATGTACGGCCGGCTGTCCGGCAAGCAGCCGGGCGTGGCCAGCGGCAATGCGCCGTCGTACGCCGTCGTGCAGAAGTTCGACTATCCGAACCAGCGCAACCTGCGCCAGCAGATGGCCGGCCGTGGGCTGGAGGCATCCGAGGCCCTGCGCCAGACCTTCCGGGCCGAACTGGCCGCGCGGGTCAAGACGGCGTATTTCCAGGTGCTGCGCCGCGAGACGGAACTGGCCGCCGCACGCGAGGACCTGAACCTGATGCGCCAGATCCAGGAGCGCGCCAAGGTGCGCGTGGATGTGGGCGAGGCGCCGCGCTACGAGCTGATCAAGGCCGATACCGAACTGCTGGCCGCGCAGAAGACCCTGCAGACGGCCGAGCTGCGCGTCGACCAGTCCAAGGCCACGCTGCGCCAGCAGGTGGGCGGCGCCATGCCCATGCGCTACGGGCTGACGGGCAGCCTGGCCAACACGCCCGACGTGCCGAACCTGGCCGTGCTGCGCGACGGCATGCAGGCCAACAACGCCGAGCTGAACCAGCGCCGCAGCGAACTGGAACGCGCCCGCCTGGGCGTGGACTACCAGCGCTCGCTGCGCTGGCCCGAGGTATCGCTGCGCGCCAGCACCGACCGTCAGCCTGACAACAATGTCTCGCAGATCGGCCTGGTGATGACGATCCCGCTGTGGGACCGCCGCAGCGGCCCGGTGGGCGAAGCCACGGCGCAGGCCACGCAGGCGCGCACAGCACTTGAGGCGCGCGAGTTCGAGCTCCAGCAGGAGCTGGACACCGCGTACCAGCAGTACGAGATCACGCAGGCGCAGGTCACCGCGCTGGAATCGGGCATCGTGCGCGAAGCCGAGTCGGCGCTGGGCGTGGCGGAAGCCGCCTACCGCTTTGGCGAGCGCGGCATCCTCGACTATCTCGACGCCCAGCGCGTGCTGCGCAATGCGCGCAGCGAACTGATCAACGCCCAGTACGAGCTGCAGATCGCCGCAATCCAGATCGAAAAGCTCATGTCGGCCACGCCTGGCGCCGCTGCCGTCGTGCCCTCCCGGCCCGTCTCCCAGAATCTGAACTGAACATGCGTCCCTCTCATTCCCTGCTTTCCATTGCCGCCGCCGTTGTGCTGGCGATGTCGCTGGCCGGCTGCTCCAAGGAACCCGAAGCCGTTGCCGAGGCGCCCAAGCTGCCCCCCGGCATCGTCAAGGCCGAAGAAAACCTGCAGAAGACCCTCAAGGTCGCGCCCGTCGTATCGTCTCCGTTCAGCGAGATGTTGCGCGTGGCGGGCCGTATCGATTTCGACGAACAGCGCGTCTCGCGCATCGGCGCCACGGTCACCGGCCGCGTGACCGATCTCTACGCCATCCTGGGCGACGAAGTGAAGGCCGGCCAGGTGCTGGCCCGCCTGCACAGCAGCGAACTTGGCGCCGCGCAGATGGCCTTCCTGAAGGCCGAGGCCCAGAACGACCTGCAGGCGCGCAATGCCGAACGCGCGCGCCAGCTGTTCGATGCCGATGTGATCGGCCGCGCCGAGCTGCAGCGGCGCCAGAGCGAATACGCGATTGCCGCCGCCGAGATGCGTGCCTATCGCGACCAGCTGCGCGTGCTGGGCATGTCGGCCCAGGCCATTGCCACGCTGGCGAAGAACGGCAGCATCGAGTCGTACTCGCCGGTGTTTTCCAGCATCAGCGGCACGGTGGTGGAGCGCAATGTGGCGCAAGGCCAGGTGGTGCAGCCGGCCGATGCGCTGTACACGGTGGCCGACCTGTCGCGCGTCTGGGTCGTGGCCGAAGTGCCCGAGCAGCAGGCCGCCCAGGTGGCCGAAGGGCAGGCCGTCGACATCGAGGTGCCGTCGCTGGCCAATACCAATGGCCGCATCACGGGCAAGCTGATCTACGTGGGCCGCACCGTGAATCCGCAATCGCGCACGGTGCTGGTCCGTACCGAACTGGAGAACAAGGAAGGACGCCTGAAGCCGGCCATGCTGGCCAGCATGCTGATCGCCGGCAAGCCGATCGACACGCTGGTGGTGCCGGGCTCCGCCGTGGTGCGCGATGGCAACGACGAGCAGGTCTACGTGGAAACCGCGCCCGGCCAGTATCGCCTGACCAAGGTGAAACTGGGCTCGGAAAGCGACGGCATGCGCGTGGTGCAGGGCGGTATCAAGGCGGGCGACCGCGTTGTCGTGGAGGGCGCATTCCATCTCGACAACGAGCGCAAGCGCCTGGAACAGGGGTAAGCCGCCATGATGACATCGCTTGTTGAAGCCGCGATCAAGCAGCGGCTGGTGGTGTGCGTGGTGGCGGTGGTGCTGTTCTTCTTCGGCCTGCGCGCCGCTGGCAAGCTGTCGGTCGATGCCTTCCCGGACGTGACCAACGTCCAGGTGCAGATTGCCACCGAAGCCACCGGCCGCTCGCCCGAGGAAGTGGAGCGCTTTGTCACCGTGCCCATCGAAATGTCGATGACGGGCCTGCCCGGACTCGAGGAGATGCGCTCGCTGAACAAGGCCGGCCTGTCGCTGATCACACTGGTGTTCACGGACAAGACCGACGTGTACTTTGCGCGGCAGCTCGTCATGGAGCGGCTGATCGAGGTGTCGGGCCGCATGCCCGAAGGCGTGACGCCAGTGCTGGGCCCGGTATCCACCGGCCTGGGCGAGGTCTACCAGTACACGCTGGACCGCCCTGACGACGGCGACCGCGAACTGACGCAGGAAGAACTGGCCGAGCGCCGCATCGCCCAGGACTGGGTGGTGCGCCCGCTGCTGCGGTCGATCCCCGGCGTGGCCGAAATCAACTCGCAGGGCGGCTACGTGCGGCAGTACCAGGCACTGGTCAATCCGGAGCGGATGCGCCACTACGAGGTGAGCCTGCAGCAGGTTTATCAGGCGCTGGCACGCAACAATGCCAACTCGGGCGGCGGCGTGCTGCCACACTACGCGGAGCAGTACCTGATTCGCGGCGTGGGCCTGGCCAAGGGCGTGGACGATATCGGCAGCATCGTGCTCAAGGAGATCAACGGTACGCCGGTCTACCTGCGCGACGTGGCGCAGGTGACCATCGGCCACGAGGTGCGCCAGGGGGCCGTGGTCAAGAACGGCCAGACCGAGGCCGTGGGCGGCATCGTGATGATGATGCGCGCCGGCAACGCCAAGGAAGTGGTGAGCCGGGTCAAGGCGCGTGTGGCGGAGATCAACGAGAAGGGCATGATCCCCGGCGGCCTGCAGATCGTGCCGTACTACGACCGCAGCGAACTGGTGGACGCCGCGCTGTGGACGGTGACCAAGGTGCTGCTCGAAGGCGTGGTGCTGGTGGTGATCGTGCTGTTCCTGTTCCTGGGCGACGTGCGCTCGTCGGTGATCGTGCTGGCCACGCTTGTGTTGACGCCATTGCTGACGTTCATCGTGATGAACCGGATGGGCTTGTCGGCCAACCTGATGTCGCTGGGGGGGCTGGCCATCGCCATCGGCCTGATGGTGGACGGGTCGGTGGTGGTCGTGGAGAACGCGTTCGAGCGGCTGGGCCATGCGGACAAGTCCGGGCTGACCCGCAACGAGATCCTGGTCAAGGCCGTGCAGGAAGTGGCCACGCCGGTGATCGTGGGCGTGGGCATCATCATCCTGGTGTTCCTGCCGCTGATGACGCTGCAGGGCATGGAAGGCAAGATGTTCGCGCCGCTGGCCATCACGATCTCGATTGCGCTGGCGATCTCGCTGTTCCTGTCGCTTACGCTGTCGCCGGTGCTGTCGTCGTACCTGCTCAAGGGCGGCGCCGAGCATGACACGCGCGTGATTGCGTTCATGAAGCGCCACTACCTGCGCATGCTGCACTGGGCGCTGCTCAACAGCAAGAAGACCGTGCTGTCGGCGGTGGGCCTGTTCGTGGCCACGGTGCTGATCGTGCCGATGCTGGGGACGTCGTTCATTCCGGAGATGAAGGAAGGCTCGATCGTGCCGGCGCTTGACCGCGTGCCGAACATCTCGCTGGAGGAATCGATCAAGCTCGAACGGCAGGCCAACAAGCTGGTGCTGGAAGTGCCGGGCGTGAAGTCGGTGGTGTCCGGCGTGGGTCGTGGCGAAAGCCCGGCCGATCCGCAGGGCCAGAACGAGTCGACGCCAATCGCCAGCCTGAAGGACCGCGACGAGTGGCCGGAGGGCTGGACCCAGGACGATATCGCCAACGCCATCCGCGACAAGCTCAAGGCCATTCCGGGCGTGCAGATCGTGATGGCGCAGCCGATCTCGGACCGCGTGGACGAGATGGTCAGCGGCGTGCGTTCCGATATCGCGGTGAAGATCTTCGGCGACGACCTGGACCGCCTGCGCGACCTGGCCGGCGAGATCGCGCGCGTGGCCGGTGGCATCAAGGGGTCGCAGGACATCCGCATCGAGCGCATCTCGGGCCAGCAGTACCTGTCGATCGAGATCGACCGCCAGGCGATTGCGCGCTACGGGCTGAACGTGTCGGACATCCACGACATCATCGAGATCGCCATTGGCGGCAAGCGGGCCACGGACATCTTCGAGGGCGAACGCCGCTTTGCGGCGGCCGTGCGCCTGCCGGAGGAATTCCGCAGCAACGTGCAGGCGATTCGCCAGCTGCTGGTGCAGGCGCCCGATGGCGTGCAGGTGCCGCTGCAGAGCGTGGCGAAGATCGAGGTCAGCGACGGCCCGGCGCAGATCAGCCGCGAAATGGCCAAGCGCCGCGTGGTGGTGATGATCAACGTGAAGGATCGCGACCTGGGCGGTTTCGTGGCCGAACTGCAGTCCGCGACCGAGGCCAAGGTCAAGCTGCCGGAGGGCTACTACTACGAGTGGGGCGGCCAGTTCCAGAACATGGAGCGTGCCATGGGCCACCTGAAGCTGATCGTGCCGCTGACGATTGCCGCGATCTTCTTCCTGCTGTTCCTGCTGTTCAACTCGCTGCGCTTTGCCACGCTGATCATCACGGTGCTGCCGTTTGCATCGATCGGCGGCATCATCGGGCTGTTCGTCACTGGCGAATACCTGTCGGTGCCGGCATCCGTGGGCTTTATCGCGCTGTGGGGCATGGCGGTGCTCAACGGGGTGGTGCTGGTGTCGTACATCCGGTCGCTGCGCGAGTCGGGCATGTCGCTGCGCAACGCCGTGGTGCGCGGCGCCACGCAGCGCTTCCGGCCGGTGATGATGACTGCCACCATCGCCATGCTGGGCCTGGTGCCGTTCCTGTTCTCGACGGGGCCGGGCTCCGAGGTGCAGCGCCCGCTGGCCGTGGTGGTGATCGGCGGGCTGATCACGTCGACGCTGCTGACGCTGGTCATGGTGCCCACGCTGTACCGCTGGTTCGACGACCGCAAGCCCGAACCGCGCGACATGTCCGTCTGATGTCGTGACCGTGTAGGGGATTTCCGCCGCAGTACAATGGCAACCGGCCGGCATGCATCGCGCGTGCCGGCCGTTTTCGTTCTGGAGCACACCTGTGACAACACACATGCGCCGCAAGCTCGCGACGTCACTGGCCGTCATGGCCATCGGACTGCCGATGGTGGCAGCCGCCGCCGATGCGCCCGTCAACATCGAAATGGGCCAGCGTGGCGGCCGGCCCGAAGCGCCCGAGGCGCCGATGGCCTGCATGGAGGCCGTGAAGGCCAAACTGCCCCATCCCGACAAGTTCCGCTGGGTGCAGGGCACCTCGCGCCGCGTGGCGGAAGACGTCTACAGCGTGGTGGGCAGCATCGAATTCGTGAACCAGGCCGGGGAAGCGCGCAAGGGCGAAGCCCAGTGCGACGTGATGCGCGCACCGGGCAACCAGTTCATCGTGCCGAAGGTCCGGCTGCCGCAGTAGGACTGCCTTCACTGCCTTCACGCTGCCTCGGTGGCCCGCACGGGCGCCGGGCGGCGGGCACCGCCGGAGAGAGCCGGCCGCCATCCCGCCCGGAATTCAGGCGCGGTCGAGTTCGTTGCTGTTCCACCAGGCTTCCAGCAGGGGCTGGAAGCGGTCGTCGGGGGCCGGGGGCGTCCGCGTGCTCTTGCGGGCCGGCGGCAACTGGCGTCCGGTCAGCTGGTAGAAGACGGCGGCCGGCGGGGTGCCGGGGCCGTAGGGAACATGGTCGATCACGCTCATCTGCCGCGCGGCTTTCAGGGCGCGCGTGGTCTCCTCGGCGGTCAGGCCGCAGGCGTCAGCCAGCCCGTCACGGCGCACGGGGCCCTGACGCTGCAAGCCTTCCATCAGCAGATGCACGCACTCGCGCGTATTCCTTTTCATGCCGCGCATTTTTCCGCACTGTCTGACACTTCACAATGTCACTTGACACTTGTTTGCATTCCTTCGCCCGTAACTGTGGCAAGGACGCAAAAATCACATCAAAAGCGCTGATCTCGACACTTGGATGGCGTACCCCTTGCGCCCGTCCCGATACTGTATAAACATACAGTATTCGACGAATTGCTATGTCCGCGCCAACAGCCGCGTGGACCGACGATCCAGCCATGACCCCGACCCGGCATGAGCAGCCTTCGCTTCTGGCGGAGGACCATGCGCCCCCATCCACCCCGCCTGCCGATCCGCACCGCGAATCCGTGCGCGAACTCGAGCAGCGTTATCCCGGCCTGTGGCGCGCGGGCCAGCTCGGCCGTGCCGGCCGGCTGCCCATCTGCCCGACCGGCTATGACGCGCTGACGGCCGAATTGCCGGGCGGCGGCTGGCCGGCCGGTGCGGTGACGGAACTGCTGCTGGCGCAGGATGGCGCCGGCGAGTTGCGCCTGCTGATGCCGGCGCTGCGCATGCTGGCGGCCGGTGGCCGGCGCATCGCGCTGGTCAATCCGCCTTGCCTGCCCAATGCGGGCGGCCTGGCCGGTGCCCTGGAAGATGGCCGCCTGCCCGCGCGGCAGCTCTACTGGGTGCGCCCGCCGGTGGCCGCCACGATGGCTTCGCAACGCACGGACATGCTCTGGGCCGCCGAGCAGATGCTGCGCAGCCAGGCGTTTGGCGCGGTGCTGGTCTGGCTGGCCGGCGCGCGGCCCGAGGCGCTGCGGCGCCTGCAGGTGCTGGCGCAGGCCGGCGACACCGTGGTCTGGGTGCTGCGCCCGATGCGGGTGCTGCACGAATCGTCGCCGGCCGTGCTGCGGCTGGCACTGTCGCCGCAGCCCGGCAACCTGATGTCGATCGTCTTCCACAAGCGGCGCGGCCCGGTGCGCGATACCCCGTTGCTGTTGCCGCTCGAAGGCATGGCCCATGTGCCCCGGCGCACGGGCATGCCTGCCGTTCCCACGCCCGCCGTCCCGGCGGGTATCGACCCGATTGCCCATGACGTACTGGATCGCGGTGCATCTGCCGCGCCTGCCGCTGGACGCGCTGCAGCCGAGCTGGCCTGAGCCCGCCGCAGGCGCCGCCGCGCATGGCAACGGTACGCTGCAGCAACTGCCGGTGGCCGTGATGGCGCACGAGCGCGTGGTGCTGGCCAATGGCCCGGCCGCGGCGCTGGGCGTGTGCTATGGCATGCGGCGTGGCGGCGTGCAGGCACTGTCGGCCGATGTGGTGCAGCTTGAACGCGCCCCGTCCGCCGAGTCCGACCTGGTGACATCGGTGGCGCTGACGCTGCTGCACTTTACGCCGGCCGTGACGATTGACGCCGAACCCGAATCGGCCACGGTGATGCTCGACGTGACGGCCAGCCTGCGCCTGTTCGGCGGGCATCGCGCGCTGTGTCGGGCGATCCGCAGCCGCGTGCGGCAACTGGGCACGTTCGTGCAGATCGGCAGCGGCACCACGGCGCAGGGCGCGGCATGGCTGGCGCGCCAGCCGCTGCGCAAGACGCCGCGCGGCATCGTTCGTCCCGCCCGGCGTGCGGTGCAGGCGCCGCGCATGGTGCGCCTGCTGGACCGCCTGCCCGTGACCTGCCTGCAGGCATACACCGATCCGGACTGGCTCGAAGGCATCGGCTGCCGCACGCTCGGGCAGGTGCGGCAGCTGCCGCGTGCGGGTTTGTCGCGCCGCATCGGCACCGAACTGCTGGCGCGGCTGGACCAGGCCTATGGCAAGGCCCCGTCGGGCTTTGCATGGTTCGAGGCGCCGCCCGCGTTTGCGCAACGGATGGAACTGCCTGGCCGCATCGAATCGGCCGAAGGCGTGCTGGCCGGGGCGCAGCGGCTGCTGCTGGCGCTGTCGGGCTGGCTGGCGGCGCAGCAGGCCGGCGTGACGCGCTGCGTGCTGGTCCTGGAACACGAACGCTACCGGCTGGGCGAGGACACCGATAGCACGCCGGTGCCGCTGGCGCTGGCGCAGCCGAGCCGCGATCCCTTGCATCTGTCGAAACTGCTGCGCGAGAAGCTCGACAAGGTGCGCTTTCATGCGCCGGTGGGTGGCCTGGGCCTGCGCGTGGAGACGATGGAAACCTGCGTGCCGCAAAGCGATTCGCTGTTTCCGGAGCCCGGCGCGGAACCGGCCGAGCTGGGCCGGCTGCTCGACACGCTGGTGGCCCGCCTGGGCCGCGACAACGTGCTGCAGCCGCAGCCGCTGGCCGACCATCGCCCCGAACGCGCCAACCAGTGGTGCCCGGTGGGCGAGACGCCCCCGCGTGCGCCGGCCCCGGGCGCGTTGCCGCCGGAGCGGCCGCTGTGGCTGCTGGAAGCCCCGCAGGCGCTGCGCGTGGAGAAGCATCGCCCCGTGTACCAGGGGCCGCTGGTGATGCTGACGCGGCCCGAGCGCATCGAGGCCGGCTGGTGGGATGGCGGCCTGGCCACGCGCGACTATTTCATTGCCGAACGCGCCGACGGGTTGCGCTGCTGGGTCTATCGCGAACGCCCCGGCCGCCCCACGCGCGACGGGCAGGAAGACGGCGGCGAATACCGCTGGTTCCTGCACGGCCTGTTTGCCTGATCGTTCGAGTGTCCGAGAGTTTGGCGATGTTGCCCGGATTGTCTTCCTTCCTGCCGCTGCTGCCCGACTACGTCGAGCTGCACTGCATTTCCAACTTCACGTTCCTGACCGGTGCATCGCACCCGCAGGAGCTGATCTCGCGTGCATTCCAGCTTGGCTACAGCGGGCTGGCGCTGACCGACGAGTGTTCCGTGGCCGGCACCGCGCGCGCGCATCACGCCATCAAGGTATTGCGCGAGGACATGTGGGAGGCCGTGGCGCGCAGCGCGCGGCGGCTGGCGGCCGGGCAGGGGGCGGGCGACGTGGACGACGTGGACGACATCGTGGCCTTCATCGAGGAGGAGGAAGATGCCGACATCGATGGCGAGGACGAACCCGAGGCGCCGGCCGGCTTCGGCCACGACCCCGATGCCGCCGCGCGCCGGCACGCGATGCTGGAGACGCTGGCGGCGGCTGCCGATGCGTTCAACCTGATCATCGGCAGCCGCTTCACGCTGACGGCGGCGCCAGGCGACACCATGCCGCCGCCCCGGCTGGTGCTGCTGGCGCAGAACCGCGACGGCTTCGGCAACCTCAGCGAATTCATCACGCTGGGTCGCCGGCGCGCCGACAAGGGCAGCTACGTGTTGTACCCCTCCGATATCGCCGATCCGCAGCCCGGCGAGCACCATCTGCGCGGCATGCCCGACTGCCTGGCCATCCTGCTTCCAGACTACTGCGCCGATGCCGATGTGCTGCGCGCGCAGGCGCAATGGTGCCGCGACGTGTTCGGCGACCGCGTATCCATCGCACTCGAACTGCTGCAGGGTCACGCCGAAGCGTTGCACCGCGAGCGCTTGCAGCAGGTGTCGCGCGATACTGGCGTGCCGCTGGTGGCCAGCGGCGCGGTCAACATGCATGTGCGCTCGCGCAAGCCGCTGTCCGATGTGCTGACGGCCATCCGGCTCGGCCAGCCATTGCCGGCCTGCGGCATGGCCCTGGCGCCCAATGCCGAAGCCCACCTGCGCATGCGCCAGGTGCTGTCGCGGCTCTATCCGCGCGAGGCGCTGGCGCGCACGCTGCAGATCGCCGGCCAGTGCCGCTTCTCGCTCGACACGTTGCGCTACGAATATCCCGAGGAACTGGTGCCCGATGGCTTCACGCCGATCAGCTACCTGCGGCAGGAGGTCAAGAAGGGCATTGAGGAACGCTTTCCGCACGGCATGGCGCCCGAGTGGGAAGATCAGCTCGAAGGCGAACTGCAGCTGATCGAGGAAAAGAGCTACGAGCCATTCTTCCTGACCGTCTACGACATCGTGCGCCACGCCCGCAGCCTGGGCATCCTGTGCCAGGGGCGCGGCTCGGCGGCCAACTCGCTGGTCTGTTATTGCCTGCATATCACCGAGGTGAGCCCCGAGCAGGCCAATCTGCTGTTCGGCCGCTTTCTGTCGCGCGAGCGGGACGAGCCGCCCGATATCGACGTCGACTTCGAGCACCAGCGGCGCGAAGAGGTGATCCAGTACATCTACAGGAAGTACGGTCGCGAGCGTGCCGCGCTGGCGGCGTCGCTGATCACGTATCGGTCGCGCAGTGCGCTGCGCGATGTGGGGCGTGCGCTTGGCATCGATCCGAGCGTGGTCGAACAGGTGGTCAAGGGCCAGGCGTGGTGGGATGGCGGCACCGAGTTCATCGAGCGGATCTCGCGCTACGGGTTGGACCCCGATTCGCCGGCCGTGCGGCAATGGGCCAGCCTGACCGAGCAGTTGCGCGGTTTTCCGCGCCATTTGTCGCAGCACGTGGGCGGCTTTGTCATCGCGCGGCACAAGCTGTCGCGGCTGGTGCCGATCGAGAACGCCGCGATGAAGGACCGCAGCGTGATCCAGTGGGACAAGGACGATCTGGAGTCGCTGGGTCTGCTCAAGGTGGACGTGCTGGCGCTGGGCATGCTGACCGCCATCCGCCGCGCGCTGGCGATGATCCCGAACCCCGAGCCCGACCGCGCCGGCCTGCCCACGCGCATGGAAGACCTGCCCGAGACGGACGACGCCACCTACGAGATGATCTGCAAGGCCGACACCGTCGGCGTGTTCCAGATCGAATCGCGCGCGCAGCAGTCGATGCTGCCGCGCCTGCAGCCGCGCCAGTACTACGACCTGGTGGTGGAAGTGGCCATCGTGCGGCCCGGGCCGATCCAGGGCGGCATGGTGCACCCGTACCTGAAACGGCGCGAGGACCTGCGCCGCACGGGCAAGCTGCCGACCTACTTCAACGACGTGATCCAGCGCGTGCTGGGCCGTACGCTGGGCATCCCGATCTTCCAGGAACAGGTGATGCAGCTGGCCATCGAGGCGGCGGGGTTCACGCCAGGACAGGCCGACCAGCTGCGCCGCTCGATGGCCGCCTGGCGTCGCCGTGGCGATCTCAAGAAGCACCAGGACGCGCTGGTGCGGGCGCTGACGTCGCGCGGCTATCCGGAATCGTTCGCACTGGCCATCTGCAAGCAGATCGAGGGGTTTGGCGAGTACGGGTTCCCGGAAAGCCATGCGGCCAGCTTCGCCAAGCTGGTTTATGTAAGCGCCTGGATCAAGTGCCACCATCCCGACGCGTTCCTGTGCGCGCTGCTCAACAGCCTGCCGATGGGGTTCTATTCGGCATCGCAACTGGTGCAGGACGCGCGCCGCCACAAGGTGGTGACGCAGCCCGTGGACGTGACGATCAGCGGCTGGGAAAGCGCGCTGGAGCCGGTGCGGGTGGGGCAGGATTATCGCGACGTACGGCTGGGCATGAACCGCGTGAAAGGCATGCGCGAGGGCGCCGCGCTGCGCATCGAGGCCGCGCGCGCCGAACGGCCTTTCGACAGCGTGGAAGACCTGGCGCGCCGCGCCGGGCTGGATGCGCACGATATCGACGTACTGGCAGCCGCCGACGCGCTGGCGTCGCTGGCCGGCCATCGCCGCCAGGCCCGCTGGCATGCGCGCGGCGCGGCGGTGCAGACCGCCCATCGCGACCTGCTGCACGAGGCGCCGCCGCGCGAACAGGCGCTGGCGCTGCCCGAGCCGAAGATCGGCGAGGACGTGGCGGCCGACTATGCGAGCCTGGGGCTATCGCTGAAATGTCACCCGCTGACGCTGCTGCGACGCCGGCTGAACGCGCTCAAGTACATCACCGCGCAGCAGCTGTCGCGCCTGGGCAATGGCCGCCGCGTGCGCGCCTGCGGCATCGTGACGGTACGCCAGCGACCCTCCACGGCCAGCGGCACGATCTTCACGTCCATCGAGGACGAGACCGGATCGATCAACGTGATCATCTGGCCCGACCTCGTCGAACGCCAACGCAAGGAAGTGCTGGGCGCCACGCTGCTGGGCGTGATCGGCACCTGGCAACGGCAAGGCGACGTCAGGCACCTGGTGGCGCAGGAACTGGTGGACCTGAGTCCGCTACTGGGGAGATTGATGGTGGGGAGCCGGGATTTTCACTAGGGATGGATCACCCGGGATTTTCTCCCCTCTCCCGCAGGCGGGAGAGGGAGCAAGGCCGGTCATTCGGTCGGCACATCCCGCTGCGGTTGCCCGTCGTACGTCCACAGGAACTGCCGTGGAATCGGGCCCTTGTTGCGGCCGCCTTGCTGGGTTTGCTCCCAGGCGTGCGAAAGGATGCCCACCGAGCGCGACAGACAGAACAGACCGCGTGCCAGCGGGGCCGGGAAACCCAGTTCGGCGTAGATGACGGCCGTGGCGCCGTCGATGTTCATCGGGATCGGCTTGTCGCGGCCTTCGCCGAGCTTTTTCTCCACGGCGCGGGCGATGGCGGCGAAGCGGCCCGACACCACGCCCGCGTTGGCGGCCTGGTCCACCAGCTCCAGCAGGCGCGGGGCGCGAGGGTCCAGCGGATGGAAGCGGTGGCCGAAGCCCGATACGAACTTGCCGTGCAGGTCGCGGTAGTTGGCCAGGCCGGCGGCCACGGCGTCGTCGAAGGGTACGCCTTCGTCGAAGCGCCGGGCGATGTCCTGGTACAGCTCCACGGCCTGTTCGCCGGCGCCGCCGTGCACGTCGCCGAGCACGTTGACGGCGGAGGCCATCGCGTTGTTCAGCCCCACGCCGCAGGTGGCGGCCATGCGGGCGATGGCGATGCTGGGCGCCTGCGGGCCGTGGTCGACGGCGGCCATCAGGGCGGCGTCGAGCAGTTCGCCTTCGCGTTTCTCGGGCAGTTCGCCGCGCAGCATCAGCCAGATCATCTGGGCAAACGACACATTGCCGATCAGTTGCTCGATCGGGTAGCCACGGTAGCGGATCTCGCCGGGCTTCATGTCGATGATGTTCGTGCGCCACCAGTCCTGCGAGGCCTGCCGGCCAGCGTCCATCGGGAATGCTTCGCTCATAGTGCGCGCTCCTGTTTCAGGGTGGCGATGTCGTCGGCGGCGTAGCCGAGTTCGCCAAGAATGTCGTCGGTATGCTGGCCAAGCTGCGGCGGCGGGGTATCCACCGACGGCGCCGTGCCGTTGACCTTGAAGCCCGTGCGGACCAGCCGGATGTCGCGGCCCACGCCGGGCACGTTGGTGAAGTCACCGATCATGCCGCGATCACGCACCTGCGGATGCGCGAGCACGTCGGGCACCTTCATTACCGGGCCTGCCGGCACGCCGGCCTCGTTCAGCAGCCCCCACCATTCCGTCGCCGGCTTCTTCGCCAGTTCGGCTTCGAGCTCGGCGGTCAGTGCAGCACGGTTGGCCAGGCGCGATTGCCGCTCGGCAAAGCGCGCGTCGGTGGCCAGGTCGGGGCGGCCGACCACGCGGCACACCGCTTCAAACTGCTCCTGCTTGTTGGCGGCGATATTGAGCGGGCCGTCGCCGGTGCGGAACGTGCCCGAAGGGCTGGCCGTCATGTTCTCGTTGCCCATCGGCACCGGGTCCTTGCCGGCCACCAGGTGGTTCGATACCACCCAGCCCATCGTGGCCATGGTGGCTTCGAGCATCGACACGTCCAGGAAATAGCCCTCGGTGCGATCGCGGTCGGCCAGCGAGGCGGCGATGGCGAAGGCGGCCGTCATGCCGCCGATGGTGTCGGAAACCGGATAGCCCACGCGCAGCGGCGCGCTGTCCTTGTCGCCGGTGATGCTCATCACGCCCGACATGCCCTGGATGATCTGGTCATAGGCGGGCAGGTCCGACAGCGGACCGTCCTGGCCAAAGCCCGAGATCGCGCAGTAGATCAGGCGCGGGTTGACCAGCTTCAGGTCGTCGTAACCCAGGCCCAGCCGGGTCATCACGCCAGGGCGGAAGTTCTCCACGACCACGTCGGCGCTTTGCACCAGCTTGCGGAACACTTCCTTGCCGCGTGCGTGCTTGAGGTTGATCGTGATCGATCGCTTGCCGGGGTTCTGTGCCAGGAACGACACGCCCATCAGGTTGCGGTTCAGTTCGGCGTCGGCGCCCAGCTGGCGCGCCAGGTCGCCGGTGCCCGGCGTTTCCACCTTGATGACCTCGGCGCCCATGTGGGCCAGCTGGTGGCAGCAGAAGGGCCCGGCCAGCACGTTGGTGAGGTCGAGCACGCGGATATTGCGAAGCGGCTTGTACATACTGTCCTGCCAGGAAATGGTTAGTCGACGCGGATCAGTCGACGCGAGCGCCCGATTCCTTGACGATCGCGCCCCAGCGCGTGTTCTCGCTCTTGATGAAGGCGCCCAGGTCTGCCGCCGTGCCGCCGCGCGGCTCGCTGCCTTCGTCGTGGAGCTTGGCGATGGTGTCCTTGTCCTTGAGCGCCTTGTTGACCTCGGCATTGAGCCTGGCCACCACGTCAGCCGGCGTGCCGGCCGGCGCCACCAGCGCCTTCCAGTCCTCGGCCTGGAAACCAGCATAGCCCTGTTCCGCCACCGTGGGCACGTTGGGCAACAGCGCCACGCGCTTGCCTGACGTCACCGCCAGCGCACGCAGCTTGCCGGCCTTGATCATCGGCATGGCGATGGGCGGCGTGGCGAAGTAGAAGTCGGTCTGGCCGCCCATCAGGTCGGTCAGCGCGGGCGACGCACCCTTGTACGGCACGTGCAGCGCCTTGATGCCGGCGCGGCGCTGGAACATCTCGCCGGTCAGGTGACCGACCGTGCCGGTGCCGGCCGATGCCATCGACAGCTGCCTGGTCTTGGCGGCGTTCACCAGATCGGCCAGCGTCTTGTACGGTGCATCCTGGCGCACGATCAGCACCACCGGCTGCGCGGCCACCAGGGCCACGGGCGTGAAATCCTTCACCGCGTCATACGGCATCTTGGGGTACAGGGTCGGGTTGATCGCCAGATTGGCGGTCTGGCCCATCCCGATCGTGTAGCCGTCGTTCTTCGCCTTGGCCACCAGGTCCAGCCCGATGTTGCCTCCGGCGCCAGCGCGGTTTTCCACCACGACGGTCCACTTGGTGGCCATGCCCACCTTGTTGAACACCAGGCGCGACAGCACGTCGGTGCCACCCGCTGGCGGGAACGGCACCACCAGGCGGATGGGCTGGGCAGGGTAGGCGTCAGCGGCGATGGCGCCGGCCATCAGCACCGGCGCAGTGGCCAGGGCAAGCATCGAATGAAGGAAAGTGCGGCGCAGCGTCATGCATGTCTCCGTGTTTCTAATGTTCTGTAAGATAGAACGATGATCTTAAAGAAAGAATGATCATGAGAATAGGAGCGATGGGGGAGGGCTGTCAAGTCGGGGATCGGAGCAGGGCGCGGGCGTGCGCCCTTCTCCCGCTGGTCGCGGGAGAAGGGCGGGGAGAGGGAACAGACGGGCGCGCCGCGTCAGGCGGCGGCGAGTGCGGGAAATGCGAAATCGGCGCCGACGGCGCTACGCGCCGCCGCCAGCGCTTTCCTGGCCAGCGACGCATCGCGCCCCAGCCGCAGCAATCCGCCGAGCTGGTGCGGGGCCTTGAGCAAACCGAGGATGACGGCGCCGACGTCGGTGCTGCCGTCGTCGGCCATGCCGGCAAATGCCAGGGGCGGCACCGCGCGGTCGGCCGGGTCGATCACCACGCGCAGCGCGGCAAACGGGATGCCGTGCGTCTGGGCGGCGCGGGCGGCGATATGCGATTCCATGTCGACAGCCAGCGCGCCGTGCGCGTCGTGCAGCGCGGTCTTGTCGGCCACGGTCAGCACCGGGGTGTCGGAGCCGGCCAGCAGACCGCTTTCGGCGTGGGGCAGGGCGCGCCGCAATGCGGCGGTCCAATAGGGCGATGTGCTGTACGACGTCTGACCGCCGCGCACGGCGCTTGCGACGATGACGGCACCCGGCGGCAGCGTGGCGTCGAGCCCACCGGCCACGCCGAAGCTGATCACGCCGGCGCAGCCCTGCATCAGCCGGATGTCCAGCGCCCGCGCCAGCATCACGCCGCGCTGGCCGTACAGCGTTTCCACATCGGGGCTGGCCGCGATGCGGGCTTCGAAGTCCATCCCGCAGACCACCAGCACGGGCGACTGCGGGGCTGCCACGGCGTTCACAGTCCCCAGGCCACGGCGTGATTGCCGTCGCGCAACAGGTTGCGGAAGCGCGCCAGCGCCCAGAGCGGGAAAAAGCGCGCATAACCGTGGTAGCGCAGGTAGAACACGCGCGGAAAGCCCACCGCCGTGAATTCCGGCTCGTTCCAGAAGCCGTGGCTGGCCTGGGTGCGCAGCAGGTATTGCACGCCGCGCGCCACGGCCGGATGATCGCCGGCGCCGGCAGCCATCATGCCCAGCATGGCCCAGGCGGTCTGCGACGCCGTGCTGGGCGCCTGCTCGTAGCCGCGGTAATCGAGCTTGTAGCTGTCACCCGATTCGCCCCAGCCGCCGTCGGCGTTCTGGATCGATGCCAGCCACTGCGCCGCACGTTGCATCTCGGGCGCGTCGGCGCCAATGCCGGCCGCGTTCAGGCCGCACAGCGCGCTCCAGGTGCCATATATATAGTTGGTGCCCCAGCGGCCAAACCAGCTGCCGTCGGCTTCCTGTTCGTCCAGCACGTAGCGCAGCGCGCGGGCCGCCGGTTCGCTGTTGGCTGGCATCTGGCCGAGCTGGCACAGCATCGCCAGGCAGCGTGCCGACACGTCCGTGGTAGGCGGGTCCAGCAGCGCGCCGTGGTCGGCGAACGGGATATTGTTCAGGTAGAGGTGCGTGTTCTCTGGTTCGAACGCCCCCCAGCCGCCGTTGCTGCTCTGCATGCCGATGACCCACTCGCAGGCGCGGGCAATGGCCGGGGTGTACCGATTCGAACAGTCGCCGCGCTCGGCGCGGTCCATCGCCGCGGCCACCACGGCGGTGTCGTCCACGTCGGGATAGTGCGCATTGTTGTACTGGAAGGCCCAGCCGCCGGGCCGCACGTCCGGGCGGCGCACGGTCCAGTCGCCGCGCAGCTCAAGCTCCTGCAGTGGCACCAGCCAGTCCAGCCCGCGTGACGCCGCGGCAATCGCGCGCGGCTCGCCCACTTCCAGCAGCGCGTGCGCCGCCAGGGAGGTGTCCCACACCGGCGACAGGCATGGCTGGCAGTAGGCCTCGTCGTCGCGCACCACCAACAGCTTGTCGATGGACTTGCGCGCGATGGCACGGTCCGGGTCGTCGGCCGGCACGCCCAGCACGTCGAGCATCAGCACCGAATTGACCATGGCCGGGAAGATGGCGCCCAGGCCATCCTCGCCATTGAGGCGTTCGACCGTGAACTTCCGGGCGCGCTCGATGGCCCGCTGGCGCATGCTGCGCGGAAACAGCGGCTCGGCCACGCGCACCACGGCGTCCAGCGCGCGGAACACGCCCACCCACAGCGGACTCTGGTGCGGCGCGCGTCGCGGCAGGCCCATGGCCTGGCGCGGCCGCACGAACAGTTCGTCGATGCCGATCCGGCGCGGATTGCGCGCCTGCGGCCGCAGGCTGTTCAGCACCAGCAACGGCACGACGACCGTGCGCGCCCAGTACGAGACCTTCGACAGATGGAACGGAAACCACTCGGGCAGCAGCATGATTTCCACGGGCATCATTGGCACGGCCCGCCACGGCATCACGCCGTACAGCGCCAGCAGCGTGCGCGTGAACACGTTGCTTTCCTCCGCCCCGCCCATCGCGTGGATGCGGCTGCGCGCGCGACGCATGTGGTCGGCTTCGGGGTCGTCGCCGGCCATTTTCAGGGCGAAGTACGCCTTTACGCTGGCGCTGACGTCCGATGCGCCCGCATGGAACAGCGGCCAGCCGCCGTCGGCATTCTGGATGCGGCGCAGATACGTGGCGATCTTGCCTTCGAGCGCCAGGTCGGGCGCCTCGCCCAGGTAATGCACCATCAGGATGTACTCGGCCGGAATGGTGGCATCGGCTTCGAGTTCGTAGACCCAGTGGCCGTCGTCCTGCTGCTGCGACAGCAGCGCATCCACGGCGTGCGCGATGCCGTCGTCCAGCGGATCGGGCAGGGACGCCCCGACGGCGCGCCGGTTCAGCACGTCGTCTTGCGGGCGGGTGATCGTTGCAGCCTGGTTCATCGATTCGGGGGCACTTCTCTCATGGCGATGCGGCGGCCATGGCCGCTCGCATCACATCGGCAAAAAACGCAGGGTCACGCAATGGCATGCCGCAGCACGATCCAGGCAAGCTTGGCCTTGTTGACGCGCACCCGCGTGCGCGGGGCCAGCCAGCCTCGGGCCAGCAGGCGCGTCAGGATCTCGTGATAGACCTCGTACATGATGCGCGGCGAGCGCACCACGCGCGACGGGCAGCGCGCCATGATGGCGGCCGATGCGTCGTAGTGCGCCTGGGCGTCGCGTGCAATGCCGCGGCAGACCGTGTCGATGGCCGGATGGTCGATCACGGCGCGCGGCGTGCCGGCCGGGATGCCGGCGGCGGCCAGGGCCTCGGCGGGCAGGTAGAGCCGGCCGATCTCGGCATCCTCGTCCAGGTCGCGCAGGATATTGGTCAGTTGCAGCGCGCGGCCCAGGTGATGAGCCAGTTCGATGCCCGGCTGTTCTTCCAGGCCGAACACGCGCACCGCCAGACGGCCCACGGCACTGGCCACGCGGTCGCAATACAGGTCCAGCGTGGCGGCGTCGGGTGCCACGATCGTGCTCACGACGTCCATGATCATGCCGTCGATAACGGCGCCAAAATCCTGTTGCTGCAGGTTGAAGGCCTTGATCTGCTCGTCGAGCGAGCGCAGCGCGGCGGGCGCGTTGCCCGCGTAGCAGGCGGCGATGTCCGCGCGCCAGTCTTCCAGTGCGGCCAGGCGGTCGGCGTGCTGCGTATCGCCATCGGCAATGTCGTCGACGGCGCGGCAGAACGCGTAGATCTCGAACATGGCCTGCCGCTGCGACGGCGGCAGGATGCGCATGGCGGTATGGAACGAGCTACCGGAAGACACGGCGGGTCCGGCGAGCGGGGCGCCAGGCGTTGCGATTTCAGTACCGGCCACGGGTTTCCTCGGCACGCTAGATAACAGGCGGTTCTCATCGGAAGCCGCCTGGTTACGGGGTTTTCAGGGTCGGGCGATTATAGCAACATCATTGATTCGGGGCATTTGCGGCTGATGCGGCGCTTTTCACCTGATATCGCGCGTACGGTACGCCACTTGCCGGCGTGGCCGTGGTTTGGTCGACCACCTTCTCGACATCCGGTATTTCGCGCATCGCCGCCATGAATTTCGCCCGATCGAAACCTGGGGCCACGCAGCCTTGCACGGTCAGCCAGCGTCCGCGCACCATGATCCATAACGAACTGTGTTGCCAGGCAGGCAGCCTGCGGCGCAGATCGTCCAGCCGCCGTTGCAGCGATTCGGCGATTTCCCGGTCGTACTGGTACGCGTTGGCCAGCCGGCAGCGCCCTTCTGCATAACAGTGGTTGCCTTCCTCGATGCGGTGGTGCGCCTCGCGTTTCCATTCCTCCTCGGAAACCCTCGGTCCGGCCGGCTCGGGGCAATCCGCCACGGCGCTTGAAACACGCATGAATGGATCGTTGCCAAAGTTGTGCAGCGATTCGGCATGCACGATATTTGTTGCGGCTATAAATAGCGCGACAGTCGCAATCCCGATCGTCCATGCCATTTGCCTATTAATCGACCAACCGGTCGAAACGTCAGCAAGGCAATACATTATCGGCCGGCATAAAAGCAGAAAGCCCCGCCGAAGCGGGGCTTTCCCAGGCCAGATAAATGGCCCGGCCATTCAGGCTTAGACGGCCTGGATCTTCGTGGCCTGTTCGCCCTTCTGGCCCATCGCCTTCACGTAGCGGACCTTCTGGCCTTCCTTCAGCGACTTGAAGCCATTGCCTTCAATCGCCGAGAAATGCGCGAACAGGTCGTTGCCGCCTGCGTCCGGGGTAATGAAGCCGAAGCCCTTGGCGTCGTTGAACCACTTAACGGTACCGGTTTCCATATTTCTATCCAACCTTGAATTTCAAATGAGCGTGATTGCCCGACCAAGCATGTTGCCCACAACGAACCGGAGCCATAACGCTACAGGCCGGTGCACATGCGAGCAGTCATTCTGACGGTTTTTTCTCGCGTGTCAATCAGACTATGCCCCTAACGGTATTTCGGCATGCGAACAGCAGATATTAGCGATTTCTAGATCATTTGAGCGTTTGTCTGACATCAGCCTGAATGGCCTGATGGTAGAACACGCATTTCCGTATCTGTGGTACCGACAGTTCTGCGCTGCGGTATCCCCAGCGGCGCCACGCTGTCATGTATGCCACAAAATCGTTCCGCCAACGCTACTCCATATGGACTATGGCTACCAATGGATGATGCCGTGACAATGCGCGTCATAACGAAAAACCGGTGGCCGCTGCCGAAGCGCGCCGGGAAAATCCAGGCGCGCTTCGGCGCCAGTTCCGAGAACGGGTATCAGATGTCAATGCAAAACTAGTCCATGAGGCACGGGCCCTCGGGTACCCGTCGCCGGCACAATGCCGGCCGTCTTCCTGCCGCGTCTTCCGTTTCATGCAGGTCCATGCCGTGCCAAAACCGGGCAGGGTGACACGCGCCTGTGTCGGTGGTATGTCACCACGGCGTCGGCACAATTTTGACAATCTCGGTCCGGCGAATGGCCTAGCATCCGACCTGCCCGTGGAATTAGTAAAAACACTAGTTTGATGGGGTCGACGGCATAATGCGGGGCGTGCGTCGTACGACGGGGATGCGTCGGGGCGCGCAGTAGCGCCCGCACGCTATACCAACAAAGAAAAAGCGGACAACAACGAGTGAAGCCATTGCAGCGTTTAATCCGGGGACTTTTCCATGAGGTTGGCCACGATGCGCCGCGCCGCGCCGTGGCGAGGGTTTGCCGTCACGCGATGCTGGCCGTGGCCGTCGTGGCATCGGCAGGCGCCGTCGTGCTGGGCGCGCTGACGCCGTCGGCCGACGCGCTGGCCCAGGCTGCCCAGCCGGTCCAGGTGCCCCAGGTGTCCCAGGCCGCCAGCGCCCCCGCCGCCCCCAATGTGGCCTTCCACTATGGCAGCACGCCGCCCGTCGATCTGCTGCAGGCGTTCGACGTGGCCGTGGTCGAGCCCGACAGCGGCTTCGACCCGCGCAAGGCAAAGACGCCCAATACCGCCTGGTTCGCCTACGTGAGCCTGGGCGAGGTGCTGCCCAGCCGCGCCTACTTCAACGACATCCCCAAGGCATGGCTGACCGGCAGCAACGACGCGTGGAATGCCCGGGTGGTTGACCAGGCCGCCGAAGGCTGGCCCGCGTTCTACGTCGACAAGGTCATCGCACCGCTGTGGGATCGCGGCTACCGGGGCTTTTCATCGACACGATGGATTCGTACCACCTGGTGGCCAGGACCGACGCCGAGCGCGCCCGGCAGGAAGCCGGCATGGTGCGCGTGATCCAGGCCATCAAGGCCCGCTATCCGGACGCGAAGCTGCTGTTCAACCGTGGCTTCGAGATCCTGCCGCAGACGTATTCGCTGGCCTATGGCGTGGTGTTCGAATCGCTGTTCCGGGGCTGGAACCAGGCGCAGCGCGCCTACACCGAGGTCAGCCAGCAGGACCGCGACTGGCTGCTGAACCAGGCCCGCATCATCCGCGACCAGTACAAGCTGCCGGTCATCTCGATCGACTACTGCCCGCCGGCCGATCGCACCTGCCAGCGCGATACCGCCCGCCGCATCGGCGCGCAGGGCATCACGCCGTACGTGACCGATTCGGGCCTGCAGACGGTGGGCACGGGCCGGATCGAGGTGATGCCGCGCCGCGTGCTGGTGCTGCAGGAAAGCCAGCCGGGCGTGTCGATCGACAACAGCGAAGGCGTGCGTTTCGTGTCGATGCCGCTGAACTACCTGGGCTATCGGGTCGACTTCGCCGAGACGCGCGACCCGCTGCCCGAGATCACGCCCGACCGCTACGCGGGCGTGGTGGTCTGGTCCAATGGTTACTTCTCGCGCAATGCCGGCCGCTACCAGCCCTGGCTGCAACAGCTGGCCGAGCAGGGCATTCCGGTGGCGTTCATGAACGGATTCGGCATGCCCGCAAGCAGTCCGCTGCTGCGGACGCTGGGCCTGAAGACCGTGAAGGGGCGCCTGGCGGGCCCGGTGCAGATCGTGTCGCAGGACAAGATGATGGGTTTCGAGCAGCCCGTGGCGCCCGATGCATCCGAGGCGGTGGCCGTGCAAGTGGAGGATGGTGCCGCCGGCACGCGCTCGCTGCTGCGCCTGCGCGCCGGCACGGTGACCTACGACGCCGCCGCCATTACCAAATGGGGCGGCTACGTGTCCGGCCCCTACGCCGTGCGCCAGAACTACGCGATCCGCCAGAATTCCTCGAGCGACCAGGACCGCTGGATCGTGCAGCCGCTCGACTTCCTGCGCGAGGCCCTGCGCCTGCGCCAGATGCCGGTACCCGACACCACCACGGAGAGCGGGCGCCGCCTGCTGACGATCCATATCGACGGCGACGGGTTTGCCTCGAAGGCCGAGATCCCCGGCGGCGGCTTCTCCGGCGAGGTGCTGTTCCGGGAAATCTTCGACCGCTATCGCCTGCCGATGACCATGTCGGTGATCGAGGGCGAAGTCGGCAAGACGGGCATGTACCCGAAACTGACCGCCGAACTGGAGCCCATCGCGCGCAAGATCTTTGCGCAGCCCTATGTAGAGGTGGCCAGCCACACCTATTCGCATCCGTTCGAATGGGGGCGCACCGTCCCGGGCCAGCCCAGCGACGCCAAGGTCACCGAGGGTGACGAGGAATTCCACCTGGCGATTCCCGGCTACAAGATGGACCTGAACCGCGAGATCGGCGGCTCCATCGACTACATCAACAAGGTACTGTCGCCGAACAAGCCGGTGAAGATGCTGCTGTGGCCCGGCGACTGCCAGGCCCCGCCGGAAGCCATCAAGCTGACGGATGCCGCCGGCGTGCTGAACATGAACGGGGGCGACACGCTGATCACGCGCAGCAACCCCACCTGGACGGCCATCGCGCCGCTGGGCATCCACAAGGCCGACCACACGTTCCAGGTGTTCGCGACCAACCAGAACGAGAACGTCTACACGAACCTGTGGCGCGGTCCGTACTACGGCTTCGAGCGCGTGATCGAGACCTGGGAGATGACCGAGAAGCCGTACCGCTTCAAGGCCGTGAACATCTACTACCACAGCTACGCCGGCACCAAGGCGGCGTCGCTGAAGGCGCTGCGCAAGGTGTACGACTACGTGCTGACGCAGAACCTGCTGCCGATGCACTCCACCGACTACGTGCTCAAGGTGCTGGACTGGCAAGGCATGGCCGTGGCGCGGGAACTGGGCGATGGCACCGATGGCGCGGCAGCCAGCGGCGCGTGGATCGTGCGCGGCGACGGCAACCTGCGCAACCTGCGCTGGACCGGTGCCGGCGTGCCAGACGTGGCGACGGCCACTGGCGTGGCCGGCTCGTCGCCGGCACCCGGCGGCGGCGTCTATGTGCACCTGGACGGCGGCAATGCGCGCTTCAGCTTCGTGCAGGCGTCGTCGCGGACGGTGCCCGAACTGCCCGAGGCCAACGGCCTGGTGCGCGACTGGCGCCGCGACGGCGGCACCACCCGCTTCGCATTCTCCGGCTACTACAAGCCGTTCTTCCGGCTTGCCAACGCCGGCCAGTGCAGCGTGACGATCGATGGCAAGCCCGCCCGTGGCGTGCGCGAGAACAACACGCTGCGTTTCGATACCCCTGCGGTGAATGATCCGATCCATGTCCAGCAACAAGTCGAAGTCCGCTGCGGCGCCTGAGCGCGAGCGGCTGTTGCCGCCGGCGCTGGTTCTGACCTTTACCGCGATGGTGGGGGTGGGCCTGGCGCTGATGTTCCCGCGCGAAACGCTGCGCGAGCGCCTGCTTGGCCAGGGCCGTACCGTCGATGGCCTGACCGTGGCCTATCTGGAAGCCTGGTCGCGCGTGGCGCCCAACGATACGAGCTTCATGAGCGTGCTGGCCGAACAGTACGCGCGCAGCGGCCGCCTGGACGACGCCGAGAAGATGCTCGAACGCATGATGGCCGTGCAGGGCCAGGACCTGACCGGCCATATCCTGCGCACGCGCATCGAGATCACGCAGCAGCGCGCCTACGCGGCGCAGCCCGATTCGCCCGAGCGCGCCGAGCGCCTGGCGCTGATGAAGGACCTGCTCAAGCAGGCCACCGCCGACAGCGCGATGCGCCGCTGGTCGCTGGCCGACCTGCAGACGCTGGCCACGCAATCGCGCCAGATCGGCGATGCCGATGCTGCCGGCGTGCTGTTCCGCGCGCTGGGCAAGCGCGATCCGGCCAATCTGGACTTCTACAACCGCCAGTTGGCCAGCATCGCGCTGGCCGGGGGCAACTATCGCGATTCCGCGCAGGCGCTGTTCGACGCGCAGGCGCGCAGCAAGAACCTGTACGAGCAGCGCACGCTGTTCCTGCAGGCGTTGCAGACGCTGCAGTCGGGCAACCTGCTGGACGAAGCCCTGGTCGAGGCCGAGCGCCGTGGCGGCAAGCTGCTGGACGATCCGGACGTGCTGCGCTACCTGACGAAGCTGGCGCTGGCCGCCAACAAGCCCGACGTGGCGGCAAAGTACGTCGAGCGACTGCTGAAGCTGTCGGCCAACAAGCCGTCCGGGGCAGCTCGGATCGCGCTGGCCGAACTGCACCGCGATGCCGCGCAAGCCCAGGCACGGCCCGAAATCCGCCGCGTATCGGACACCGAACCGTGGCTGGCGCGCGGTTACGTGTTCCTGGACGGCCCCCGTGGCGTGGCCATGCGCGACCAGATGCGCGATTTCGGCATGCGCCGCGTGCATGCGGAACCCGCATCGGCACCGCTGCTGGCCCAGGCCTTGCCCAAGCCGGGTCCGGGCAATCCGACCCAGGCCGAAGCCCAGGCCACCGCCAAGGAGGAAGTGGCCGCCGCCGTGGCAGCGGGCAAGTCGTTCAACGCCGACGACTACGACCTGGCCTACCGGGTGTTCCTGGCCGCCGGCAAGCTCGACCAGGCGCAGAGCGTGGCACAGACTGCCGTGCGCCGCCTGCCGAACGAGCCGGTCTGGCGCGAGCGGCTGGCGCAGGTATCCGAATGGAACCGCCAGCCCACTGTCGCGCTGCAGAGCTGGCTCGAATATGCGCAGGCCACCAACGACGAGCGCGCCTGGAACAACGTGATGCGCCTGGCGCCGGGGCTCAACGACGACCGCGCCTACCTGGCTGCCTTGCGCCACCGTGCCACGGGCGGCGACCTGAAGACGATCGACGCGGTGATTGCCGCCTACGAACGCCTGGGCGAGCCCGAGACCGGCATGGCGTTCCTGGATGGGCTGTCGAACGGCCCGAACGCGCGCCAGGTGATGGAGCGCAATGCCGACCTGGCCGAGCGCGCCGGCAAGGACGAGCGCGCCTTCGAGATCTACGGGCAGTTGCAGAAGCGCTTCGGGGCCCGGCCGCGCTACGCGATGAAGCGCGCCAACATGCTGTTCGTGCGGGGCAAGCTGAACGAGGCGATGGACGCGCTGTTGCCGGCGCGCAGCCAGGCGGGTCCGCAGGACCTGCTGTACTGGCGCACGTACACCGAGTTGGCCCGCCTGACGCAGCGACAGGACCTGCTCAAGGACGGCTATCGCCAGATGATGCTCGCCATGGCGCAGACCCATGACGATCACTGCCTGCAGTTTCCGCCGGGCGCCGCGCGCAACGACTGCATTGCCGAGGTGCGCGACACCGAGGAAGCCGATTTCTCGAACATGATCCAGTACTACGATCGCTCGCCGATCGATGCTGGCCGCATTGCCGAGGCGGGCTGGCGCAAGGGCGCCAAGTTCGACCAGTTCCAGCTGGCGGTGTACTACTACACGCGCGCCCACGCCTGGCGCCGCATCGACCGCCTGCTGGCGGACCTGACTCCCGAGCAGCGGCGCGAAGCCGAATCGTCGGCGCTGTTCCTGATGCGCCGCGCCGAGTACTGGCGCCAGATCGGTGACCGCGACCGCGCGCTGGCCGACCTGCGCAGCGCCGCCGGGCAGGCCGATGCCGACAGCGAAACCTTCGGCGCGCTGCTGTGGGCGCTGGTCGACACCGGCACCGACAGCGAAGTGCGCGCGGTGATGCAGCGCCTGAAGCCCGGCGCGGAGAGCGATCCTGGCCTGTGGGGCGCGTACGCCGCCGGGGCCATGCGCTTCCAGGATGGCCGCACGGCACTGCACTACCTGCACAAGATGCCGCAGGGCAAGAATCCCGATCCGCTCTGGATGGGCCTGACCGCAGACGCCTACGAGGCCATCGGCCAGACGTCGACGGCCTGGCGCATCCGCAGGCAGGCATGGATCGACCTGCATCACACGTGGGGCGCCGGTGGCGAGAACTGGGTCAACGCATCGGAACGCGATGACGAGGACGACGCGCAGGATGGCCCCGCCCGCGCCGACCTGCGCCGCCAGGTGGTGGCGCTGGGCCAGATCTTTGCGTCGGCCGATGTGTCGCGCAGCCTGGTGATCGAGATGCTGCGCGCCGATCGCGCCGAAGTGGCCGCGCGCCGCGTGCCCCGGGCGGTGCGAAGTCGACGTCGCAACTGGGCAATGTGCCGGGCCTGCCGTCGCTGGACGAGGCGCCTCCGGCCGCGCTGACCGATGCGCAACAGCGCCGCCAGGGCCAGCTTTCGGCCGCCGGCCGCGAGGCGGCGCTGGCATGGGCGATGTCGTCCGAATCGAACGATCTTGCGCGTGCGTGGCTGGCGCGGCAATACGCCGACCGGCTGCAGCGGCCCGCATATGCCGAGATTGCCATCGCGCTGGACAACAACGACATGGACCAGCTGGACCGGATCATGGAACGCCAGGCCGGCCGCGTGCCGGTGACGAGCCAGATCGAGGCCAACCGGCAGCTGGACCGCCTGGCCGCCGCGCAGACGCAGGCCTTCGAGACGCAGGAACTGGCGCGCACCGACGACACGCTGCAGCAGACGCTTGAAGACGCGCTGCTGGCCAACGTCCAGGCTATCGAGCCGCGCGTGACGTTCCAGCGCCAGAAGCCGCTTGAATACTACGAGTACAGCCTGGCCGGCGGGGCCCGCCTGTGGGACGGCTATGCCGTGAACCTGCGCGGCGTGTTCCGCGACCAGCGCAGCGCCGACCGTACGCAGCTGGACAATGTGCCGGCATCGGACCGCCGTGCCGAACTGGCGCTCAGCTATCGCGACACCCAGAAGAACTGGCTGCTGGGCATCGGCCGCCGGGACGGGCTGCAGAGTTTCACCACGGCCCGCCTGACCGGCAACTGGAACCAGGAAGGACGCATCCAGTACACGGGTACGCTGGGCTACAACCAGCCGGCCGACGAATCGGCACAGCTGCGGGTGGGCGGCATGAAGGACGTGGTGGAACTGGGTGCCACGTGGCGGCTGGGGCTGCGCGAGTTCATCAGCGGGCGCGCGCAGTACAACCATATCTATGGCCAGGACCGCACGGCGCTGGGCCACGGCATGGTGTTCGACTTCGAGGCCGGCTACCGCATCCGCACGCAGTATCCCGACTACACGGTGCGCATCGTCGGCACGCGCGGCATCTACAGCACCAATGGCGGCACGCTGTCGTCGACCATGCAGCGGCTGCTGCCGGCCGGCGACGACGAGGCCACGCCGGCGTTCTACATGCCGCAGAGCTTTACCCAGGCTGGTGTGCTGTTCGGCTTCGGTACCGATTTGATCGACGACTACACCCGCAAGTGGCGGCCGTTCATGGAAGCCGGTGCGCTGTACGACACGCGCGCCGGGCATAACTTCCGGGGGCAGGTGGGCGTGGCCGGGTCGGTGTTCGGCAACGATCATCTTTCGCTGTATGTCTCGCACGACACCGCAGCCCGCACCACGGGCACGCCATTGACCGAAGTTGGCCTGCGCTATCGCTGGCTCTACTGATTTTTTCCAGATTTTCAAGATAACGAGGGGGATCTACGATGAACAGGACCAATACCCGCATGGGCCGGCTGATGGCTTGGGGTGCCGCCGTCGGCGCCGCACTGTGGCTGGCCGGCTGTGCCGTGACCGATGTGGGCCGCGCGCCGCAGATGGCCGCCGGCGACACCGTGGTCGTGCTGCCGATCGTCAACTACACCGAGACGCCGCAGGCCGGCCTGCGCGCCGAAGCCATCGCGGAATCGCTGCTGAAGACCGGTGGCGTGGCCAACCTGAAGCGCTATCCGGCCGCGCTGAACCCGGAAACGCTGTTCGAGCCGGCCGAGCGCGAGTCGGTGGGCAAGGCGCTGGAATGGGCACGCGGCGAGCGTGCGCGCTATGCGCTGACCGGTGCCGTGCAGGAATGGCGCTACAAGGTGGGCGTGGACGGCGAGCCGGCCGTGGGCATCTCGCTGCAGCTGATCGACGTGGCGACCGGCCAGGTGGTCTGGTCGGCAACGGGCAGCAACGCCGGCTGGAGCCGCGAGTCGCTGTCGGGCGTGGCCCAGAAGCTGCTGCGCCGCCTGCTGGCACCGCTGATGCAGGGTTGAGTTGAACCGGTTGGAAAAAAGGACGGGTGACAAGCGTGGCTAACACCGCGGATAAAACGCGCCAGACGACTCGCCAGGGGCAGGGCATCAGCCTTGGCGGGCGCTTTGCGCGCTGGCTGGCGCCCGCGGGAGGCGGGGCGGCGGCTGTGCTGGAGATGATCGTCGTGATGGCGGTGGCCATGGCCATCACCTGGGCGATCCTGCCGCAAAACCCGCTGCTGCTGGGTTTGGGCTTTCCGTGGGCGTGGCTGCTGCCGGTGATTCTGGCGCTGCGCTATGGCACGCTGGTGGGCGTGGGCGCGGTGCTGATGCTGCTGGGCGGCTGGTTCTTCTTCGAAAGCCTGGGCGGCCATGCCGAAGCGTTCCCGCGCATGTTCTTCCTGGGCGGCCTGCTGCTGGTGCTGGTGGCCGGGCAGTTCGGCGACGTGTGGAACACGCGCCTGGCGCGGGCGCGCGCCGTGAACCGCTATCTGGACGAACGGCTCTCCGCGCTGACCAAGAACCACTACCTGCTGCGCATTTCGCACGCCCGGCTCGAAAATGACCTGCTGGCCCGCCCGACCACGCTGCGCGACACGCTGTCGCAGCTGCGTGCCGTGGCGATGCAGGACGCGGCGCGCGGCGGCAAGGCCGAGCTGCTGGCCGGCGCGCAGCCGATGCTGCAGGTGGTGGCGCAGGCTTGCCAGCTCGAAGGCGCGGCGCTGTTCGCGTGCTCGGGCGAGACGGTCCTGCCCGGCGCGGTGGCGGCCATCGGCCCCGGCTTCACGCTGGATGTGGACGATCCGCTGGTGCGTCACTGCATGGAGACGCGCGAACTGGCGCACCTGCGTACCACGGGCCTGCAGCAGGATGCCGAGACCCGCTATGTAGCGGTGGCGCCGGTGCTGGCCGGTTCCGACCGCCTGATCGGCATGCTGGTGGTGGAACGCATGCCGTTCCTGTCGCTGACGTACGAGAACCTGCAGCTGCTGATGGTGCTGATGGGCTACTACGCCGACGGCGTCGAACATGCCCAGGCCACGCACGGCATCCAGGAACTGGCCCCGGCCATTCCGTATGCGTTCGCGCTGGACTATGCGCGCCTGTCGCGCCTGCGCCGGGAAACCGGCATCCAGAGTTCGGTGGTGGCGCTGGTGTTCGACCTGGACGAGGCGCGCGACGCGCTGTTCGAGCAGGTGGTGCGCAGCCGTCGGGCGCTGGACGTGGCCTGGCCCGCGCGTGGCGCGCATCAGCGTGCCATGCTGACGCTGATGCCGTTGTCGGACAGCCAGGCCGTGTCGGCCTACCTGGTGCGGATCGAAGACATGCTGCGCGCCCAGTTCGGCACCGATTTCGCCAGCGCGCACATCGGCGTGTACACGCTGCCGGTGCCGGCCAACGGTTCGGAAGAGGCGCTGGTGCGCCTGCTGCACCGCTGCCATCTGGACGGCAAGGATGGGGATGGGAACGCTGCGACAGCTGTCACGGCCGACCCGACCGGATCGGGCGTCCGCCCGTCCGCTGGCCAGACGCAGGCGGGCTGACGCATGGGCAAGCTGACCATCGGCGGCACCGCCTCGCAGATCGCGGCACTGTACCTTCTGTTCCAGGGCGGTACGGGGCTGCCGTTGCTGCTGTCGTTCCTGGGCCTGCAGGTCATCGCCGCCGCGCTGCTCGGCCTGGCGGTGTGGCGCCTGCTGCCGCGCCGCTTCCGCACGCCGTTCGGCTGGAGCTACGCGTACATGGCGGCATTCTGTTTCTTCGTGCCGCTGGGCGGGACGCTGGTCTGCGCGGGCAGCCTGCTGTTCTCGAAGCTGTTTCCGCAGCGGCGCGACAGCGCCGGCATTGCCTCGGTGGCGCTGCCGGAATTCGTGACGCACCTGATCCAGCGCGTGACGCATGGCGGCGGTGCGCGCCTGCGCGCCCAGCTGGGCAACACGCGGGCGCCGCTGCCGGAACGCATGACGGCGCTGGTGGCGATGCAATCGATGCCGACGCGCACCGCCAGCCCTGTGCTGCGCGAACTGCTGGCCGACAGCACGGACGATATCCGGCTGCTGGCCTACGGCATGCTGGATGGCGCGGAGAAGCAGCTGACGCAGAAGATCCTGGCCGAGCTGCCGCGCCTGGAATCGGCCGACACGCCGCAGGCGAAGCTGGAAATCAACAAGCGCCTGGCCGACCTGTACTGGGAACTGATCTACCAGAACCTGGTGCAGGGCGACGTGTACCGCTACACCGCCAGCCAGGTGGAGCGCTACGCCAGCGCCGCGCTGGACATCGACGACGGCAACGCGGCGCTGTGGTACATGCGCGGCCGCCTGGCGCTGACACGCAACGCGCCCGGCGAAGCGCGCGAATTCCTGGGCCGCGCCGAAGCGCTGGGCTTCGCGCAGGAGCGCGTGCTGCCGCTGCTGGCCGAGGCCGCCTACCTGGATCGCGACTATGCCGCGGTGCGCCGCCTGATGGCGGCTTTCGACAGTCCTTCGCCGCTCCCGCTGGTGCGGCCCCTGCTGCGGTACTGGCAATCATGAGCGAAATTCTGGTCAAGGGAACGTCCGCCGACGTCATGCTGCTGCTCGAAGGCACGTTCCCCTATGTAAGCGGGGGCGTGTCGAGCTGGGTCAACCAGATGATCCGCGCGTTTCCCGATATCCGCTTCGGCATCGTCTTCATCGGCAGCCGCCGCGAGGACTATGGCGACATGGTCTACCAGCTGCCCGAGAACGTCGTGCACCTGGAAACCCATTTCCTGTACGACTTTCCGCCGCCGCCGCTGGTGCATGGCACGCCGGGCGACGCCCGGGCGTTCGACAAGTCCGATGCGCTGCACGAACTGCTGCGCGAGCCGGGCAAGGAAGCCGAGGCCGGCGACCTGATCCGCGAACTGATGCCGCAGCTGCGCGAGGGCGGGGCGCTGTCCGAGGACGCGTTCCTGTACAGCAAGCGCGCCTGGGACACGATCACGAGCCAGTACCGCCAGTTCTGCACGGACCCGTCGTTCACGGACTACTTCTGGACCATCCGCATCATGCACAAGCCGCTGTGGCAGCTGGTGCGGATTGCCGACGGCCTGATCCCGGCCAAGGTCTATCACACGGTGTCCACGGGCTACGCGGGCTTCCTGGGCGCGATGCTGCGCCATCGCAACGGCCGCCCGCTGCTGGTGTCCGAGCACGGCATCTACACCAAGGAACGCAAGATCGACCTGTTCCAGAGCCAGTGGATCCGCGACAACCGCAACATCTTCGAACGCGACATTTCCCAGATCAGCTATTTCCGCGAACTCTGGGTGCGCTTCTTCGAGACGCTGGGCCGTGTCTGCTACGAGGCCGGCGACGAGATCACGGCGCTCTACGAGGGCAACCGCCGCCGCCAGGTGCTGGACGGCGCGGTGGCCGAGCGCACGCGCAATATCCCGAACGGCATCAACCTGCCGCGCCTGTCGGCGCTGCGCGACAAGCGCGCGCCCGGTGTGCCGCCGGTGCTGTGCCTGATCGGCCGCGTGGTGCCGATCAAGGACATCAAGACCTTTATCCGCGCCATGCTGACCGTGGTGCGAGAGTACCCAGAGGCCGAAGGCTGGATTGCCGGCCCCGAGGACGAGGACGCCGAATACGCGCGCGAATGCCGCAGCCTGGCCGAAAGCCTGGGCTGGGCGACAAGGTGAAGTTCCTGGGCTTCCAGAAGATCGACGAACTGCTGCCGAAGGTGGGCGTGCTGGTGCTGAGTTCGATCTCCGAGGCGCTGCCGCTGGTGGTGCTCGAAGGCTTTGCCGCCGGCGTGCCGTGCGTGACCACCGACGTGGGATCGTGCAGCGAGCTGATCTTCGGGCTGCCCGGCGACGATGCCGCGCTGGGAGCCGCGGGCGACGTGGTGCGCATTGCCGACCCGGCCGCGCTGGCCAATGCGGCGCTGGGGCTGCTGCAGCATCCTGACCGCTGGCAGGCGGCGCAGGCCTCGGGCATTGCGCGCGTGGAAAAGTACTACACGCAGGAACAGATGGTGGGCAGTTATCGCACGCTCTATACCGAGCTGATGGCGATGCCGGACAACACGCGCCGCGAGCATGGCGCCAGCCCCGCGAAGTGCCCGGTGCACCACGGCGCGCAGGCAGGAGGACGCTGAGATGGCCGGCATTGGATTCGAACTTCGCAAGATGCTCCGGCGGGACAGCCTGTCGGGCATGCTCAGCGCGTATGCCTATGCGGGCGTGATCAGCTCGGGCCCGTGGGTGCTGTCGATCCTGGGCATCCTGCTGATCGGCCTGCTGTCGATCGGCTGGGTGATCCCGGGCGCGCTGATCACGCAGTTCCAGGTGTCGGTGACTTACCTGATAGCGTGCAGCCTGATACTGACCGGGCCGATGCAGCTGTCGTTCACGCGCTTCACGTCCGACCGCCTGTTCGAAAAGCGCGCCGACCTGGTGCTGTCGAACTATCACGCCGTGGCGCTGCTCAGCACGGCGCTGGCCGGCGCCATCGGCCTGGCCTGCGCGGTCTGGGCGTTCCCCGAGCAGTCGCTGCTGTACCGGCTGCTGATGATGGCGGGCTTCGTGATCATGAGCAATATCTGGATCGCGGCCATCTTCCTGTCGGGCATGAAGCAGTACAAGGCCATAGTGTGGACGTTCCTGGTCGGCTATACGATCACCGTGCTGGCGGCCCTGGGGCTGCGCTCGCACGGGCTGGAAGGGCTGCTGGGCGGCTTCGTGTTCGGCCAGCTGTGCCTGCTGGTGGGCATGATCACGCTGATCTACCGCAACTACACGAGCCACCGGTTCATGTCGTTCGAGGTGTTCCAGCGGCGTTTTGCCTACCCGAGCCTGATCGCCATCGGCCTGTTCTACAACCTGGGCATCTGGGTCGACAAGTTCATGTTCTGGTACGCGCCGTCCACGGGCCAGCCCGTGATAGGCCCGCTGCATGCGTCGATCATCTACGACATCCCGGTGTTCCTGGCCTACCTGGCCATCATCCCGGGCATGGCGGTGTTCCTGGTGCGCATCGAGACCGACTTCGTGGAGTACTACGACGCGTTCTACAACGCGGTGCGCGGCGGCAGTTCGCTGGAGCACATCGAGGACATGCGCAACACGATGGTGCAAACCATCCGCCTGGGCCTGTACGAGATCGTCAAGGTGCAGGCCATCGCGTCGCTGCTGCTGTTCGTGGTGGGCGGCTGGCTGCTGCGGCTGCTGGGCATTTCCGAGCTGTACCTGCCGCTGCTCTACGTGGACGTGATCGGCGCCAGCCTGCAGGTGGTGCTGCTGGGCGTGCTGAACATCTACTTCTACCTGGACCGCCGGCGCGAGGTGCTGATGCTGACCGGTACGTTCGTGGTGCTGAACTTCGTGCTGACGCGCCTGACGCTGTCGCTGGGGCCGGCCTGGTATGGCTACGGCTTCGCGGTGTCGCTGCTGATCGTAGTGGCGCTGGCGCTGTACCTGCTCGACCGCAAGCTCGACCGCCTGGAGTACGAGACCTACATGCTGCAGTGATGTGACGCCATGTGCCGGGGCCGCCGCTCATGCGGTGGCGGTGTCTGCATCTGCGCCACGTTTTCTTTACGCCCGCAAGGCAGCGCGCCTGCTGCGGCGCGCCTGCAACACCCTCCGCCCGGTATCCCCTCTAATGTAGCCTCGACGCGGCATGGCGCGTTTCGGTAACATGACGCCGCCGTGCCCGACACACAGGCCGCAGTCATCAGAGGGATGTAATGAGAATTGCCTCAGTAGAGGACGACGCCGCCCAGGCCGAACAGATCCGGCAGCTACTGGAAGAGGCGGGCTTCAGTTGCACCAGCTTTGCCACCGGCTCCGCGTTCCTGCGCGCGCTGCGCGATCAGGCATTCGACCTGGTCCTCATGGACTGGCAACTGCCGGACACCAGCGGCTACGAACTGGTCAGCTGGGTGCGCCAGCACTCGGGCCGCCTGCCGCCGATCCTGTTCCTGACCAGCCGTGTCGACGAGGCCGACATCGTCGCCGGCCTGAGCGTGGGCGCCGACGACTACCTGGCCAAGCCGCTGCGCCCGGCCGAATTCGTGGCGCGCGTGCGGGCGCTGCTGCGCCGCGCCTATCCCGATGCCGTGCACGACGACGAACTGATCCGGCAGGGCGATTACGTGGTCGACGCGCGCCGCCGCACCATCGCGCTGGCCGGCCAGATTGCCGACCTCTCGCCGCGTGAATTCGACCTGGCGCTGTTCCTGTTCCGCAATATCGGCCGGCTGCTGTCACGCGAGGTGATCGAGCAGGCCGTCTGGGGCCGTGCCATGGACGCGGGCTCGCGCACGCTCGATACCCATGTCTCGCGCCTGCGCATCAAGCTGGCGCTGCGTCCCGAACACGGGGTGCGGCTGACGTCGGTCTATTCGCACGGCTATCGCTTCGAGGCCGCCGGGGGCGCCGATGCGTAGACGGTGCTGGCTGGGCATGCCCTGCCTGGTTCCGCCTGGCAGCGTGGTGATGTGGGGAGGCACGGACCGTGGCACCAAGACCGGTATCCGCTAGCCGGGCCGCCGCCTTCTTTCATCGCCGCACCCGCGTGGAATGGGTGCTGACGCTGGCCGCCGTGGTGGTGGTCACGGCGCTGGTCGCGCGCTTCAACTGGTTCGAGCGCGCTGACCTGGCGCTGCTCGACTTCGCCATCGCCAGCCAGCCGCACGCCCCGCGCAACGACATCGTGCTGGTGACCATCGACGATGCCAGCATCGGGGCCATCGGCCGATGGCCCTGGCGGCGTACGGTGCTGGCATCGCTGATCGACCATATCGCCGCCGACAAGCCGCGCGTGATCGGCCTGGACGTGATCCTGTCCGAGCCCGATATCCGCTATCCGGCCGACGACATGGAACTGGCCCAGGCGATTGCCCGCGCCCGCAACGTGATCCTGCCCGCGGTGGCGGAATCGGGCGTGGCGGGGCCTGTCATGCGCCGGCCGCTCGATGCTTTTGCCGCGACTGTCGGCCATATCGACATGAGCCCCGATGCCGATGGCGTGGCGCGCTCGGTGTACCTGCGCGAGGGCGATGGCAACTCGCCCCCGGTCTGGCATTTCGCCGCGATGATGGCCGCATACGGCCAGCCGTCGCCGCCATCGCCGGAGTCATTCCGCCACGAAAGCGTCCGGCGCGTGGACAGCGCCGGCTGGGTCAGCCAGGACCGCCTGCGCATTCCGTTTGCGGGGCCGCCGGGCACGTTCGCGCGCGTGTCGGTGCTCGATGTGCTGTCGGGCCAGTTGAGCGCCGGCTACTTCCAGGGCAAGTACGTGATCGTGGGCGCGATGGCCAGCGGCATCGGCGACGTATTCGCCACGCCGGTGTCGCGCGAAGGGCGCGGCATGAGCGGCGTGGAGATCCTGGCCAACGTGCTGCAGGCATTGCGCGACGGGACGGGCATCGTGCGGGTGCACGACCTGGCCGGGTGGTTCGCCACGCTGCTGCCGGTGCTGCTGGCCGCGCTGGCGGCGTGGATGCTGACGCCGCGCGACGCGCTGATTGCCGTGGCCGTGCTGGTGGCGGCCCTGATCGGCGGCAGCATCATGCTGGTGGGCAGCATGCAGCTGTGGTTCGCCCCGTCGGCGGCCGTGTTTGGCTGCCTGCTCATCTATCCCCTGTGGAGTTGGCGGCGCCAGGAAGCCGCGCTGCGGTTCCTGTCCGAGGAGCTGGCGCGCCTGGTGCGCGAGCCCGGCCTGCTGGGGGCGCCGACGCGCGTCGATCATTCGCTCGATGGCCGCATGCAGGCTGTGTACGACATGACGGCCCGGCTGCGCGACATGCGGCGCTTTCTGTCGGACGGGCTGGAAAGCCTGCCCGAGGCCACCGTGATCTGCAACCTGGACGGCGGCATCCTGGTGGCCAACCGGCGGGCGGTGGCGCTGGTGCCGGTCGTGCTGCAGGGCATCAACGATCTGCCGCAACCGGCCGGACTGGGAGAATTGCCGTCCGCCGGCGCTTATGCGGATGCCTACGCGGACGCCTACGGCGGGCTGGATCGCCCGGGCCTGCCGGACATCATCGAGACGCTGTTCCCGGTGCCCGGCCCCGGGCTGGCGTACTGGGACGCCCTGTGCGGCGCGCTGGACGCCGACGCGCCGGTGATGTCGTCATCCGACTCCCACGGCGTGGAACTGGCCACCGAGGACGACCGCCGCTACCTGCTGCACGGCGCGCCGCTGCATGGCGAGGCGGGGCGCCCGGCGGGCGTCATCGTCAGCCTGATCGACATCACGACCGTGCGCCGCGCCGAACGCCAGCGCGAGCAGACGCTGCACTTCCTGTCGCACGACATGCGCTCGCCGCAGGCGTCGATCCTGGCGCTGATCGATTTGCAGTCGCGGCCCGGGCGCGCGCTGACGCAGGCCGAACTGCTGGGCCGCATCGGCGAGCACGCGCACCGCACGCTGGCGCTGGCCGACGATTTCATCCGGCTGGCGCAGGCCGAATCGCAAAGCCTGGCCTTTGCCGAGGTGGACCTGACGGCGCTGGTGCTGGACGCTACCGACGAGCTTTGGGCGCTGGCCAAGACGCGAGGCATCGAACTGCGGCTGGATCTGGACGGCGATGGCGTGACGCTGCGCGCAGCGCCGGCGCTGCTGGTGCGCGCCATCGCCAACCTGGTCAGCAATGCCATCAAGTTCAGTCCCGACGGCGCGCCGGTGACGGTGGGCCTGCGCAGGCTGGGGCCCTACATGGCCATCGAGGTGACCGACCTGGGCCCCGGCATCGCGCCCGAGGCCCAGGCGCGGTTGTTCCGGCCGTTCAGCCGCGTGCATGCGCCGGCAAGCGATGCGCCATCGGGCAGCGGCCTGGGTCTGGTCTTTGTGAAAACGGTGGCGGAACGCCACGGTGGACGGGTGATGCTGCGCAGTGCAGCGGGCGAGGGCGCCATGTTCTCGATCTGGCTGCCGCTACGCTCGCGCGCCGGCTGACGCCGGGCGCTGCCATCGGGCCGGCGATCGTCCGGCGATGCCGTCCGCAAGCCCTTGCCGACACAATTGTTGGCAATCCCTTGTGCAGAAATTGCCTACGATCTGTCGGGCCACGGACACCGCATCCGTGGTCTTGCTGCCCACGTCGTGCCCCGGCGTGGGCGTTTTTTTGGCGATTTCGCTAGCTGGCTACTTGGCCATGCCCGGTGCCGGGGCCGGCGTGGCCGGCGTGGCCGGCACCTCTGGCCTGGCAGCGCCTTCCGGGGTCTTGGGCGCTTCCTTGCCGCCCGGCGCGGGCGCCGACGAATCCTCGTCCTCGTCATACGACGGCAGCGCGTCGCCGCCACCGGTCAGCAGGTACTGGCGGCGTTGCGAGTAGGCATCGCGGACGAATGCGTACTTGTCCAGCGCGGCCTGCGACAGCAGGTCGGTGGCGCCCAGCATGTTGGTGCGCGTGTTGACCACGTTGATGCCGAACATCGAATAACGCCAGGCGGTGTCGAAGTAGTGCGCCGGGTCCAGGAAGATGTTGCCGGCCACGCCCACGCCGTCGCGGAACGAACTCGGGCCGAACAGCGGCAGCACCAGGTACGGGCCGGCCGGCACGCCCCAGGTACCCAGCGTCAGGCCGAAGTCCGTGGAATGACGCGGCATGCCGGCCGCCGTGGCAACGTCGATCAGGCCGCCCAGGCCCAGCACCGTGTTGACCGCCACGCGCATCATCGTCTCCACCGCTTCCACGGGCTTGCCCTGCAGCACGTTGTTGGCGAAATTGCCAACGTCCGAGAAATTGTTGAAGAAGTTGGTGACGGCCAGGCGGGCCGGTTCGGGCGTGACGGCCTTGTAGCCCTTGGCCAGCGGCTGGGCCACGTAGGTATCGGCCTTGTCGTTGACCGTGAAGATGGCCCGGTTCATCGGCTCCAGCGGGTCTGCCGGGTTGGCGTTGGGGCCCGTGGCGCATCCGGTGGCCAGCAGGGTCAGCGATGCGGCGGCCAGGGCGGTGGCAAGCCGGGGCGTTTCAGGCGCCGCGGCGCGCAGGAGCGAAATACGGGAGAGCATGTTCGAGACAGTCTTGTTTGTTTCTTGTCATGGGGGGACGGCGCAGCTGGCAGCGCCGGGACACGTCCATCCGAACGGCGCCGGTGGGCGTCCGGGCTACCGCCGGGACTTGCCAGAATCCGACCCTCCAGATTTATCGGCAGATTGTGCCATGGTCGTAGCCACCGTGAGAGGGGTAGCGACGGGCCGAGCGGTTCCGCACGGCCGTTCAGTTCCCGACGGGGGCGGCCCATCAGGATCGGCTGGAAGAACACCGCCCCGGCCAGCGTGCAGATCAGCGCCAGTGCCAGCAGCTTGCCCATGCTGGCCGTGCCCGGATGGTGCGACAGCCAGAGGCTGCCGAAGGCCGTGGCCGTGGTGCCGGCGCTGTACAGCACCGCGTGGGTCAGGCTGGACTGCAGGAGCTTGGTCTTGCCGTGGCGCCAGGCAATCACGTAGTAGATCTTGAACGCCACGCCAATGCCCAGCAGCAGCGGCAGCGCGATGATGTTCGCAAAGTTCAGCGAGATGCCGAACACCACGCACAGTTCCAGCGTGACCAGGCCCGATACCAGCAGCGGAATCAAGGTGCGCAGCACGTCGCCCACGCGGCGCAGGGTGATCCACAGCAGCACCGTGATCGACACCACCGCCCACAGGCCGGCATGGATGAAGGCGGTCATGATCGTATCGGCCGATCCCTTGATGGCGATGGGGCCGCCCGTGGCGTCAGGCTGCACGCGGGCCATCACGGCGATGAACTTGCTCAGGGCGGCCTCGCGCGCGGCCTCGTTCTTCGCGCCCGGCGGCGGCAGTTTCGGGCTGACGTTGATCAGCGCCTGGCCGTTCGGGGCCAGCCAGTCACGCACCAGTTCGGGCGGCAGCGTCTGTTGCGATACCGGCTCGGGCTGCAGCGCAAGCTGCAGCGTGCCCAGCGCCAGGCGCAGCGGCAGGGCCACGGCCAGTTCGGCGCGGTCGCGCACGGCTGGCGTGGCGTCGGCCAGTTGCTTGAGCGCGCGCGACAGGTGCTCGGCCGATTCGGCTCCCGGGCCCGGATGATCGAGCGCGGCCAGCGACAACTGGCGCGATGCATTACGCAGCGACGCCACGCGCAGCGCGTCGGTGGCCGGGGTGGCGGTCGGCTGCGTCAGCACCGGCATCAGGCTTTTTGCCATGCCGGCGATGATGGCCAGCTTGGGTGCCTGGTCGTCGGGAATGAACGTCTTCAGCGTGACCACGCGCGACACCTCGGGCAGCGCCTTGAGCTTCGTGGCGGTGGCTTCGGCGTCCTTCAGCGTCGGCGCCAGGACCTTGACGTCATCGGTGCCGGCCTGCGGGGCGTCCTTCAGCGCCAGCAGCGTCGACATCGATTCGGAATGCGGATCCTTCAGGTGCAGCGGGTCGAAGTCGAAGCGCAGGTGCGGCAGCAGCGGGGCGCCGCCGATCAGCACGGCCAGCACGCCGACCAGCGTGCCCTTGCGATGGCGTTCGAAAAACGCGTCGGCCGGGGCCAGCCAGCTGAAGCCGGGCATCTCTTCCTCGGCACGCGGCGCCAGCACCCGGATCATGGCCGGCAGCATCGTGAACGTGGTGGCGAAGGCGATGAACATGCCGACGCCGGCGATCTTGCCCAGTTCGGCCACGCCGCGGTAGTCAGTCGGCAGGAAGCAGAAGAATGCGGCCGCCGTGGCCGCCGCGGCCAGCGTGAGCGGGCCGGCCACGTCGCGGGCGGCCAGCGTGAGGGCCTGGTCCAGGTCGCCGTGGTCATGCCGCTCGGCGCGATAGCGCACGCCGAACTGGATGCCGAAATCCACCCCCAGCCCGACGAACAGCACGGCGAAGGCCACCGAGATCATGTTCAGCGCGCCCACCATCATCAGGCCCAGCGCGGCGGTGATGATCAGGCCGGAGATCAGGCTGACCAGCACCGCCGTGATCAGGCGGGCGGAGCGCAAGGCCATCCACAGGATGCCGATCACCACGATCAGCGTCAGCACGCCGTTGAGCACGGCGCCTTCGCTGACCGATGCAAATTCGTCGTCGGCCAGCGGCTGCGGGCCGGTCAGGCGCACCACGGCGTTGTAGCGCTCGGTCAGTTTCAGTTGCGCGGCGGCGGCGCGGATGGCATCGCTGGCGCCCGAGCCGGCCTTGAGGTCGCTGAAGTCCAGCACCGGCGACAGCGTGACGAAGCTGAACGCGCGCCCGTCGGCATTGGGCTTCAGGCTGTCGTCCACCAGCCCGGCCCACGACAGGGCCACCGGCTTGTCGGCCAGCACGCCGTCGATGGTGCGCGCGCTTTCGCCCAGCAGCCGGTCCATGTCGGACAGCTTGATCTGGCCCAGCTGCAGCGGCAGGTTCAGCGTGGTGGTAAGCAGGTCGGACAGGCCGCGCAGCGTGGGGTCATGCGCCAGATTGTTCAGCAGCGGGCGCGCCTGGCCCAGCTTGCCGGCCATGTCCTGGACGCTGGCGGTATCGGCGAACAGCAGGCCGTTGCGCTCGAAGAACGCGCCCGAGCCCGGCTGGCCGACGGCCTTGAAGCGATTTGGCTGCTGGCGCAGCGCGTTGGCCAGTTCGTTGGCGGCGGCATCGGCCAGTTCCTTGGCCGGGGCCTGCACCACGGCCAGGATCATCTTGTCGCGCTGCGGAAAGGCCGCGCTGATGGCGGCGTCGTTCTTCGCCCACGGGGCGTCCGATTCCAGCAGGCGGCTGATATCGGTATTGATGGCAAAATTACGCGCCACATAGACACCGCTGCCGATGGTGAGCAGCAGGGTGATGCCGATCACGAGCCAGGCGTGAACGGTGGCGAATTTGACGGTGCGAACCAGCAGCGGTCTGATCATGAGTCCTGTATCTTCAGCGTCCGATGCGGCGGGGGCGCATGGGCGGCACCCGGAGTATAGCGGTTGAAGCGGGGCATTCCGCACCCGCCGCCCCATGCGCGCCGCAGCAAGGCAACGGCGCGATCCGCTATATACTGGGCCGACTGGCCAACCCGGCCGTATTGCTTCGATGAGTCATGAACCGTTACGGAATCCTCCCCGCCGCCATCATCGCGCCGATCGCCGCGGTGTTCGTCATGTCTGCCGCGCACGCGCAGGTCAACACCAGCGCCGCGCCGGACAAGCTCGTGCAGTCCGCCGTCGAGGGCGTGATCACGAAGATCAAGTCGGACCCCGAAACCCGCGCCGGCGATCTTGCAAAAATTACCGCTGTCGTCCAGCGCGAATTCCTGCCTTACACGGATTTCGGGCGCACCACCCGGCTTGCGGTCGGCAATGCATGGAAGCAGGCCACCCCGGAACAGCAAAAAACGCTCCAGGAACAGTTCACGGCACTGCTGGTGCGCAGCTACGCCGTGTCCCTGTCGCAACTGCGCGAGCAAAGCCCGAAGTTCTCGTACAAGCCCGCCAAGTCTGGCAATAACGCCAATGACGCGGTCGTGGCCACGCGCGTGCTGAACAACGGCGACGAAATGCTGATCGACTACCGCCTGCAGAAAGGCACCGACGGCTGGAAAATCTACGATATCAATATGATGGGCGCGTGGCTGATCGAGGTGTACCGCAAGCAGTTCGCGGACATCGTGGCCCGCGACGGCATCGACGGGCTCATCAAGTATCTGAACAATCACAACGCACGCGCCTGAAGCCAGGCGCCAGGCATGAAAAACCGGGCTGGTTTCCCAGTCCCGGTTTTTCCCGGAACGGCCGTCGATCGAGATCGAACGGCCGTTTTTCATGGTGCTCAGTGAACCTGCTCGGCCTGCACGGCCGCGGCACGGCTGCCCTGGGCCTTCTTCAGGTTGCCGATCTCGGCCAGCTTGATCTCCACGTGGCGCGAGAACACGTATTCGGCGGGGCGCTGCTTGTCCAGCGGGATGTCCGGGGCCATCGGGCCGTCGGTCTTCACGCCGCGCAAGGTTACACCCAGCGCCTTGAGCGGATGCGAGAACGTGTCGGCCACGGCGGTGGCCTCGAAACCGCTGTGCACCATGCAGTTGGCGCACTTTTCGTAGTTGCCAACCCCGTAGGCGTCCCAGTCGGTGCCTTCCATCAGTTCCTTGAAGGTCTTCACATAGCCTTCGCCGACCAGGTAGCACGGACGCTGCCAGCCGAACACGGTGCGTGCCGGGTTGCCCCACGGCGTGCACTTGTAGGTCTGGTTGCCGGCCAGGAAGTCCAGGAACATCGTGGACTGGCTGAACGCCCAGTTCTTGCCGGCGTTGCCGCGGGCCAGGATGTCGCGGAACAGCTGCTTGGTCTTGCCGCGGTGCAGGAAGTGCTGCTGGTCCGGGGCGCGCTCGTAGGCGTAGCCAGGCGACACCGTGATGCCGTCCACGCCCATTGCCTTGACCGAGTCGAAGAACTTGGCCACGCGGTCCGGCTTGGCATCGTTGAACAGCGTGCAGTTGATGTTCACGCGGAAGCCACGGTCCTTGGCCATGCGGATGGCTTCGACGCAGCGGTCGTACACGCCTTCCTGGTTGACCGAGTGGTCGTGCATCTCGCGGTCGCCGTCCAGGTGGATCGACCAGACGAAGTACGGGCTCGGCTCGTACTGGTCGATCTTCTTTTCCATCAGCAGCGCGTTGGTGCACAGGTAGACGAAACGCTTGCGGGCGATGATGCCGCGCACGATTTCGGGCATGTCCTTGTGCAGCAGCGGCTCGCCGCCGGCGATCGACACCACGGGCGCGCCGCATTCATCCACGGCTTCCAGGCACTCAGCCACCGACAGGCGCTGGTTCAGGATGGGATCCGGATAGTCGATCTTGCCGCAGCCGGAGCAGGCCAGGTTGCAGCGGAACAGGGGTTCGAGCATCAGGGCGAGCGGGTAACGCTTTTGCCCGGACAGATGCTTGCGTGCGATGTAGGCGCCTACGCGGGCGACCTGGAGAAACGGGATGGCCAAGGGGTGCTTCCTGTCAGGTTCAGTGTGCGTTCAGCCGGCCGCCGTGTGGTCGGCAAGCTGGGCGTCACTGATATCAGTTGTTCTTCTGGCCCCTGGGGCCAGCGTTGCATCGGCTAGTTCAGCCGGCAGGCGGAATTCGGCATGTTCCTCGATACCTTCCATGACCGATACATCGACCGGACCAAGGCGTCGCAGGGCGGCAATGACGTCTTCCACCATCTCTTCGGGTGCCGAAGCCCCCGCGGTAATGCCAACCACTCCGGCATCACGGACCCAGGCGGGGTCCAGTTCGCTGCCGTCGGCGACAAGGTAACTCGGCACGCCACTTTCCGTGCCGATTTCGCGCAGCCGGTTCGAATTCGAACTGTTGGTGGCGCCGATCACGAGAATGACATCCACCCGCGCGGATAATTCCCTGACTGCACTTTGCCGGTTTTGCGTGGCATAGCAGATATCGCGCGTGCTGGGCCCCACCAGATCCGAAAATCGCCGGTGGAGCGCCGCAATGATATTACGGGTGTCGTCCACGGACAACGTGGTCTGGGTGATATATGCCACAGGTGCGTCGGCGGGCAGGTCCAGCCGCGCCACCTCGGACTCGTCCTGGACGAGCAGCACCTTGCCCGGAATCTGGCCCATCGTACCTTCCACCTCGGGGTGGCCGGCATGGCCGATCAGGATCACGTGGCGCCCGGCAGCCGCGTACTGGCGTCCCTGGTTATGCACCTTGATGACGAGCGGGCAAGTCGCGTCGATCGCATGCAGCTGGCGGCGTTGTGCTTCGGCAATCACACTCCGGGCCACGCCATGCGCACTGAATATGGTGACGGCGTCACCCGGCACTTCGTCCAGTTCCTCGACGAAGCGCGCGCCCTTTTGCCGCAACGATTCCACAACATGCTTGTTATGGACGATTTCGTGGCGGACATAAACGGGGGCGCCGTGCTTGATCAGGGCCCGGTCGACGATTTCGATCGCTCTGACCACGCCGGCGCAAAAGCCCCTGGGTTGGGCAAGTATCACCTGCATGGAGACGGCCCCCCGACCCTCTTGTGAAGATTCGAAGACATCAGTTATTTTGGTATTCCGGAATCACTTTTCCGTTTCACGGTAGGTACTATATACCGGGTCGGATTTTCATGCCGCCGCGTTGGCTGTAGCCAACACGGCATTCCGGTGAAAATGCGGCGCTGCTTGCTGGTATAACGGCGGATTCTCGTTCAATGCGTCCGCAACGCCCATAGGGGATTTGAAATTCACAATTGCATTCTCGTGACAGGAGCCTCGGGCTTCCTCGGTTCTTCCGTCATGCGCCAGGCGCTGGAGCGGGGCTTCCAGGTGCGGGTGCTGGTGCGCGCCACCAGCCCGCGCGCCAATCTGGCCGGCCTCCCGGTGGAGATCGTGGAGGGCGACATGCGTGATCCGGCGTCGATGGCGCGGGCCATGGCGGGCGTGCGCTATCTGTTCCACGTGGCGGCCGACTATCGCTTGTGGGCGCCCGATCCCGAGGAAATCGTCCGTGCCAACGTGGACGGAACCGTCACGACGATGAAGGCCGCCCGCGACGCCGGGGTGGAGCGCATCGTCTACACCAGCAGCGTGGCAACGCTGCGGGTGGCCGGCGCCATGGGGCCGGTGGACGAAACCGCCGCCATGGCGGGGCACGAGGCCATTGGCGCCTACAAGCGCAGCAAGGTGCTGGCCGAGCGCGAAGTGGAGCGGCTGGTGGCCGAGGGGCTGCCCGCCGTGATCGTGAACCCGTCCACGCCGATAGGCCCGCGTGACGTACGGCCGACCCCGACCGGACGGATTATCGTCGAGGCGGCCACGGGCAAGATTCCGGCATTCGTCGATACCGGTTTGAACCTGGCGCACGTGGACGACGTGGCGAACGGTCATTTCCTGGCGCTGGACAAAGGGCGCATCGGCGAGCGCTATATCCTGGGTGGCCAGGACGTGCTGCTGCGCCAGATGCTGGCGGATATCTGCGGCATGGCCGGGCGCAAGGCGCCGACCATCGAACTGCCCCGCTGGCCGCTCTATCCGATTGCCCGGGTGGCCGAAGCCGTGGCGCAGTTCACCAAAAAGGAGCCGTTCGTGACCGTTGACGGCCTGAAGATGTCGCGATACCGGATGTTCTTTACTTCGGCCAAGGCCGAGCGGGAACTGGGCTACACGGCGCGCCCCTATCAAGAGGCGCTGAGCGATGCATTGAACTGGTTCCGCGACAACGGCTACCTGAAGTAGCTTCAGGAGCGGACCGGCGCCTGGGTGCGGCCTTTCCACTGGCCGCCACGGCGCAGGTAAAAACGGCGCGCCGAATCCAGCGTGGCACCCAGGTAGAACAGCGCCGTCACCGGCAGCAGCGGCGCCAGCCAGGCAGGCTGACCGTATTTGCGCAGCATCGGGCGATAGCTGACGGCCATCAGGATCCAGGCCAGCCAGGCCGGCCATGCCGCAGCGCCACCCACAAGTGCCAGGACGGGCGGGGCCAGGTAGGTCAGGATCATGCCCAGCGTGGCGCCCGCCAGCATCAGCGGCGAGTAGTGCAGCTGGGTATAGGCGCTGCGGGCGATCATGTTCCACAGGCTCTGCCAGTCGTCGTAGGGGCGCAGTGACACGCTGTCGTCCGCAAGGTCCAGCCGGATCGAGCCGCCCGCCTTGATCTTCGCCGCCAGGCTGCAATCGTCGATCAACTCCCCCCGAATCGCCGCGAAACCGCCAATCCGGGCCAACGCCGAACGGCGCGCCAGCATGCAGCCCCCGGCCGCGCCAGCTACCTTGCTGCGCGGATCGGCCACGCGCTTGAACGGGTAGAGTTTGGCGAAGTAGAAGACAAAAGCCGGCACGATCATGCGTTCCCACCACGATTCGCAGCGCAGGCGCACCATCAGCGATGTCAGGTCGCGCCGTTCGTGCTCGGCACGGGCCACCAGTTCGCGGATGGTCTGCGGGCCGTGCCAGATATCGGCATCGGTCAGGAAGACGAAGGCGGCGTCGGGCATGCGCTGGTCGGCGGCGGCCAGCCCCTCGGACTGGGCCCACACCTTGCCGCTCCAGCCGGCCGGCAGGTCGCGCGCGGGGATCACGGTCAGCGCATCGCCCTTGCCGATGGAAACGGCGGCAGCGCGGGCGATATCGGCCGTGCCGTCGTGGCTGTGGTCGTCCACCACCACCAGTTGCAGGCGGCCGGGATATTGCTGGTTAAGGACACCGGTCACGGCCCGGGCAATCACGTCGGCCTCGTTGCGGGCCGGAATCACGCCGATCACGGGCGGCCAGCTGGCCGGTTCGGGGGAGGGCGCGGGCTTGCGCACACGCCAGAAGCCGGCGCGGGCGAATACCAGCACGCACCAGACCACCAGGGTCAGCAGGGACAATCCAAACAGCAGCATGGGTCTTATTTGATGAAACGCCGTGCCAGGCGGGCAAGCCGGGGCACGGTGGTTGGCCGGACAAGCCGCGCATCATACCCCGCCATGCGCCGTTCGTTCTCGACGAGGCACAGGTCGATCATGGCGCCGGCGGACAGCGTCTGGCCCAGCGATCCGGCCGCGTTCATCGGAAAGTTGGCGTCCTGGGCTGTGCCGTCGGCCTTGACGTCGATGCCCTTGGCCAGGCCGATGCGCTCACGGATCAGGAACAGCCACACGCGCATGACCTTGAGCGCGAAGGCCGGCCGACGCCACCAGGGCAGGCTGGCGCGGTACCAGGCCACCCAGTTGGCAAAGAACAGGATATGGCGGCCTTCTTCCTGGATCACCGGCTCGAAGGTTTCCACCAGTTCGGCGGGAAAGAAGCCCGAATCCTTGGCGGCGGCGAAGAGGCCGAATGCGGCGAAGCTGTCGATGCATTCGCTGTAGCCGGTCACCAGCCAGCCCCATTCGGCATCGGCGGGCGGCAGGTATTCGGGTTCGGGCGCCAGGGCGATGCCGTAGGCCTCCACCAGCTTTGACAGCACCACCTTGTGGCGGGCTTCCTCGTTGGCATCCATTTCCAGCGCGCTGCGCAGCAGGGCATCGCCCTGGCGGGCGGCAAAGCTGTGCACCCGGACGGAGGCGCGGCCTTCGGTCTGCACGGCGATATCCCAGATCGGCAGCGAGGTCACGCGCCGGAGCGCGTCGGGCGGCAGCTTCGGCCAGTCGATGACGGATGGCTTGTAGGGTTGTGGGTCTGCAGCAGCATGTTGCAGAACATGCGCAGGTGCCCGGGGGAGCCAATGCGCACCGGCCCGTCGAGCGGATCGGTCCAGTGGCGCATGGCGTGGTCGGCCTGCTCGACGGCCGTGCGGGCCACGGTGGCGGCAACGGCGGCAGCGCGGGCCTCACTGGTTTCCGGGATCGATTCGGCGCGGGCAACGGGCAGACCGTCCACCTCGCCATCGATTTCGAATGCTTTTTCATCGGCGCTCCGGGCAGGGATAGCGGCACTCATTGTATCCAGCCGGGGCGGTTGATGCAGGATTGTGTCGGGAAAGACAGTCCGGCCGGCGGGAGGCGCCGGCCGGGGCCTGTCAGTATCGGGCAGAGGGTCCGCTCAGCGGGCGTGGTGCGCGCGCTGCGGGCGGGGCGGCCGATGCCATTCCTGGGCGATGTCCGGGAAGACATCGCACTCGCCGCGCACGATGTTCTCGATCGTGGCGCAGATACCCTCGGTGCCACGCGGACCCACGCAGACCAGGCTGCGCGGGTTGTCCGAATGCGCCGGAATGGCGTAGACATGCATTCCCTCGCGATACAGGGGATGCTGGGTCAGCCGCTCGTTCAGGATTTCGACAAAGCGGTTGGGGCTAACGGTCGGCTTGTCCATCGCTTTTCTCCCTACGGGCTTCCAGCCTATGGCGGGCACCGGCCATGTTCAAGGGGTCAAGCGGTGCTTCAAGCGCTCATTGGGTCGCATCGTCACCTAATGTCACGCAAAATCACGCATTGCAATGGTCAGTGGGGCAGTCTGGTGGCGGTGACTTCGCTTGTGGTGCGGGGGCCGTCGAGCATGCCATTGCCGGCGGCCCAGCAGGCGGCTTCGGCTTCGGCGTGCGAGGGGTAGTTGGTATGGGCCTCGATGGTGCTGTCGCAATCGGCGCCGCCGCATTTTTCCTCGACGACGATGCGCCAGGTGTAGCGGCCGGGTGGGTCTTCCATGACGTGCATGACCAGGGTGCGACGCTGGTCGGACAGGGACATCGGATGGGTCTGCATGGCGGCACTCCTGCGGTACTGCTTGATTCCCGCCGGGCCGGTCGGCGCCGGTGGACTTTCAACATAGCACCGGCGCACGGCATTTCCAGCAGGAATTGATGCGGTGCGGCGCCGGCGGCCTATGCTGAGTGCATCGGTCCTGATATCGTGTGCGGCCTTGGGTTCCCGGGTGCCATGGCGCGCCCTGGGGACGGAAGACCGGACCTCTACCATGCCTGTTTCCACGCCCCTTACCGCCACTCTTGCGGATCGCATTGCCGCGCTGCTGGCGCATTTCGACACCGCCGTCCTGCCGGCCTGGACCGGCGCTGGCTGGAACGCGTCGATGGCACTCGCGCACGAGGCGCTGGACGGCGTGTCCGGCCAGCCGCTGCCCGACAAGCGCTACCGGGCCATGGCCTGCGCCCGCCAACTGTACGTATTTGCGACGATGGGCAACCTGCCGCACGCCGCAACGCTGTTCAACTCGCTGATTCGCCATTTCGGCGATGGCGCGGGCGGCTGGATCTACAGCATCGACGCGCAGGGCGCCCCGCTGGACACCACGCGCGACCTGTACACCCACGCCTTCGTGGTCTTTGCCTGCGCACATTACTACCGCGCCAGCGGCGACGCGGCGGCGCTGGAGACCATGCGCCGCACCATCGACGTGATCGAGGCCCGCTTTGCCGATGGCAACGGTCTCTATCACGCGGCGTTGGCCCAGAACTTCGGCCCGAACGAGAGCGGTGTGCAGCAGAATCCGATCATGCACCTGACCGAGGCTTACCTGTCGGTGCTGGAGGTTGCCGGCGAACCCTGGCTGGCGCAGCGGCTGAAGACGCTCGTCGATGCGGTGCACGCGCGCTTTGTCGACCCGGCTGACGGCTGCGTGGCCGAATTGCCGCAGGGCACCGTGGGCAACCGGATCGAGCCCGGCCATCAGTTCGAGTGGTATTCGCTGGTGATGACGGCCCCGGCGCTGTTTGCCGACGGCCCGCTCGCCGCTTCGCTGCCCCGCGCGTTTGCATTTGCCCGGCGCCATGGCGTGGCCGATGGCACGCTGGGCGTATGTGCCGCGCTGGACGGCCAGGGGCGGCGCTGGACGCCACCGAGCGCATCTGGGCGCAGACCGAGTTCGCGCGGGCGCTGATGGTGAAGGCGTCGGTCGACAACGACACGGCGGCGCTGGCCGAGCTGGAAGCCTGGATCGAGCAATTCCGCCAGCGCTTCCTGCATGCGGGCGGCTGGCACGAGTGCCTGGCCCCGGATGGCGCCGTGGTGCGCGCTGAAATGCCGTCGACCACGCCGTATCACCTGCTTACGTCGTGGCAGGCGCTGCGTTCGCTGCTGCCGGCTGGCTGAACGTCAGGGGGCGGCAGGGGACGAGTCAGTCCATGCGCGCCCGCAGGTCGCTCTTGCGGATCAGTTGCAGCAGGGACTCCGCCGGGCGCGACAGCCGCCGCGCGGCCAGCGTGATGAATTCGACGTCCGGCAGCGCGGGCAGGGCGTCGACATTGACGGGCGGCACCAGCCCGCCGCCAGTCAGATTCTGCGCGCGGACCGTGATGCCAAGCCCGCCGCGCGCGGCGGCGATGCAGCCCGAGTGGCTGCTGCTGGTGCAGACCACGCGCCAGCGCCAGCCGTCCGTGGCCAGCGTATCGAGCACCACCGACCGCGTGACGCTGGGCTCGTTGACCAGGATCAGCGGCAACGGCTGCCCCACATCCACCACCGTGCCCGGCCGCGCCAGCCATTCGAGCTGGCCGCGAAACAGCGGCACGCCGCGCCGTTCCCCTTCCCGCCGCTTGCCGATGATCAGGTCCAGTGTGCCGGCCTCGATCCATTCGTAGAGCTTGCTGGTCATGCCAATCGTGATTTCCAGTTCCACGTCGGGATGCGTGGCGCGGAAGGCCGCCAGCACATTGGGCAGCGGCCCTTGCGCCAGGTCCTCGGAGCAACCGAGCCGGACGCGGCCCTGCAGGCGCGGCGCGCTGAATTGCTGCTCGGCGCGCGCCAGCGATTCCAGGATCAGCCGGGCATGCACCAGCAAGGCCTCGCCGTCGGGGGTCAGGGCCAGCGAGTGGGTATCGCGCACGAACAGGCGCCGGTTGACGCTCTGTTCCAGGCGGCGGATGTGGTCGCTGACCGACGATTGCGACAGGCCAAGCTGGCGGCCAGCATCGGTAAAACTGTGCGCGGTGGCCACGGTGGCGAAGGTACGGATCCAGACGGGATTGAGCATCGGCCGATTGTCATCGGAATAGCCGATGACAGTCAATAAACCCAGAGGGGTTCCCGATGGGGTGCCGGCTGCGTACCATGCTGGCAGATGTCCGGGTTTTCCCCGGGCAGGCCTTACCGCTGGATCTTCCCCAATGAATACCTCCGCCCCCGCCGCCGAACAGGCCTTTTCCCAGAAGGCCATGCTGTGGATCGTCTTCGCCGGCTTTTTCATGCAGACGCTGGACACCACGATCGTCAATACCGCGCTGCCGTCGATGGCGCACAGCCTTGGCGAAAAGCCACTCGACCTGAAACCGGTGGTGGTGGCCTACACGCTGACCATGGCGATGCTGACGCCGGCATCGGGCTGGCTGGCCGACAAGTTCGGTACGCGGCGCGTCTATTTCAGTGCCATCCTGATTTTCGTGCTGGGCTCGGTGTTCTGCGCCACGGCCCATACGCTCACGCAGCTGGTCATCGCCCGGGTGCTGCAGGGCGTGGGCGGCTCGATGCTGCTGCCGGTCGGCCGGCTGGCCGTGCTGCGCAATATCCCGGGCGAGCAGTACATCGCCGCGCTGGCGTTCGTGTCGATTGCCGGGCAGGTGGGGCCCATCTTCGGGCCGGTGCTGGGGGATGGCTGGTGCAGAGCGCATCGTGGCACTGGATCTTCCTGATCAACGTGCCGGTGGGCATGGTGGGGCTGTTCGCGGTGCGCCGCTATCTGCCGGCCGGTGAAGCCGGCGTGGCGCCGCCGTTCGACTGGGTCGGCTGCGGCCTGCTGTCGCTGTGCATGGTCACGTTCTCGCTGGCGCTGGAAAACGGTGCGCATAGCCCCTGGAGTGCCTTGCTGGCCGCCATCAGCATCGCCAGCGCGCTGCTCTACATCCCCCACGCCCGCCGCCACGCCACGCCGCTGTTCCGGCTGGCGCTGTTCCGCGAACCGAACTTCAGCATCGGGCTGATCGGCAACCTGGTGTGCCGCATCGGATCGGGCGCGGTGCCGTTCCTGCTGCCGCTGCTGTTCCAGTTGCAACTGGGCTATTCGCCGCTGCACTCGGGCATGATGCTGCTGCCCGTGGCCATTGCCGGCACCATTTCCAAGCGCTGGATCGTGCCGCTGGTGAACCGCTTTGGCTACGACACGTTCCTGCTGGTCAATACGGTGATCGTGGGGGCGTCTATCGCGTCGTTCTCGGCGATCTCGCCGGGCTGGCCGCTGGCCATGTCGATCGTGCAACTGGCTACCTTCGGCGCGGCCAACTCGATGCAGTTCGCGGCGATGAACAGCGTGACGCTGAAGGGTTTGACGCGCGAGGACGCCGGCAGCGGCAACAGCCTGTTCTCGATGGTGCAGATGCTGGCCATCGGGCTGGGCGTCACCATCGGCGGCGGGCTCGTCAGCCTGTTTTCGGCCAAGCTGGGCGTCGCGGCGCCGGCCTACCGGCTGGCGTTCCTGTCCGTCGGCATCATCACGTTGCTGTCCGCGCTGGTGTTCCGCCGGCTCGACGCCGAACGGCTGAATCCCAAAAGCGTGAAGCGGGCGGCGGTGCAGGCGCGCTAGGGTTCAGGTTTCCGACGGCGGCCAGCCGCCGCGCTCGCTCAGGTCCCTGAACCATTCGAGCATGCTGGAATCCTGCACGGAATATTCGCCGCGCGCCGATTTCCAGACCAGGGCCGGCGTGCGGTCGCGCAGGCTTTCCAGCGCCGCTTGCACTTTCTGCGGGGAGACGGTCAGGCCCGGGCAATGCGCACGATAGGAGGCCAGCGACTCGGCATCATAGGGCCGGAATTTGCTGCCGGCCGCCAGCATGCGCCACAGCACGGCCTGTTCGAGCGGCTTCAGGCCAAGGTAGTCGGCCTTCATCTGCGCCGTGTCCTCGGTCTTTCGTCTGCGGGCAGCTGCCAGCACGCGTTGCTCGAACCGTTCGCCGTGATCGGCTTCCAGCGGATTGAGTGCTTCGCCGATGGCAGCATGGAAGAACTGCGGCCGATAGCCGAAAAGCTGGAAGGCTTCGAGCAAGGCCAGGTGATCAACCGGCTGCAGTTCGCCGCGTTGCTGTCCGATCAGCGCCGCAACGTGATCCACATAGCTCTTGCCCAGCGTGGGCATCTGGTGGATCGATGAGCCGTAGAACGGGGCGCTGGTGGAATTGACCAGCCGCAGCAGCTTGTCGCGGTCGGAGCCCGACATGACCAGCATCAGCGCGACGGACTCGGGCGTGTTCATCTGGTCGCGTGCCGACTTCAACGCTGCCATGGCGGTTTCGCCAGATTCGCTGGTAAGCGCGTGCTGGGCTTCGTCGATCAGCAAGGCGATGGGTTTGCCCGATTTCCGGTGCAGTGCCTGCAGCGCCTGCGGCAAGGTCGCGCCATCGACGCTGCCCACCTTTGACGTGTCGATCTTCAGCGTGCCGGCGATGGTCACGCTTTCCAGCCGTGCCTTGCGGGCGGTGCGCGCTACGACGCCCTGGTTTTCCGCCAGGGCATGCAGGATGCCTTCCGCGATCAGTTCGCCCGGGTCGCGCCGCTGGTCCGACCAGAGATCAACATAGATCACCAGTACGCCGGCATCCTCCAGGGCAGGGCGCAGGTCGTATTGCAGGAACATCGACTTGCCGGTGCGCCGGGGCGCGGCCAGAAACAGCCCGTTCTGGGCGTCACCAAACACCGCCAGTCCCTGCAATTGCGTGGCCAGTTCCGAGGCAAGCTCGGGCCTGCTGAAGTAGCGCATCCCGTTTTTATCCAGAATTATCCTGAGTTGGATAATTTATGGAAATCGGGATAAAAGTCAATAATTCGGGCGACGGACGCGGAGAAAAGTTGCAAATAAGTAACTTTTTATTCCTCCACGCCATTCTCCCGCAACATCCTCTCGCATTCATCCAGCATGTCGTGGGCGAAGGCCGACTGGTAGTTAGGATCCAACGCTTCCATCATCTCGTGCGATGCGTACAGGCCAGCCTCGCGCGACAGCGTTGCGGCCAGTTGGCGGGCCAGCTGGTCGCTCAGGTCCGACAGCAGCCGGCGTTCCGACAGCGCCAGCTGCAGCTTCGAGCGCGACAGCCAGTTGCCGGCCAGTGTGGCGCCCTGCGCTTCGGTCATCCACTGGCCGTGTTCGTAGAAGGCGGATAGCCGTTCGGCCATCAGCGCGAACATCAGCGCCTTGCGGGTGTTGAAGTCGATGCGGGGCGGAGGCGAGGCGGGAATCATTTGGCGAAATTCTGATGAAAAGCGGGCGCGCAATGGTAGCGCAATCCCCTGTGTGGCTCGTCAGCCGAAGCGTGCCTGCAGCCACGCGCCGATATCGGCAATTTCCTCCAGGCAGACCGAGTGCGGCATGTTGCCGTACGCGTGCCACGTCACAGGTTGGCCCCGTTCGGTGAGGAAGTCGCGCGCGCGGGTGCCAAGTGCCAGCGGCACCACATCGTCGGCCGTGCCATGGGCGGCGAAAATCGGCGTGGCGGCGTTGGCCGGCGTGGCTTCGGCGGCGATCAGTTCGGGCGATGGAATATAAGTGGACAGCGCGATCACGCCGGCCAGTGCCTGCGGATGCGTCAGCGCCGTGGTGTAGGCGATGGCGCCGCCTTGCGAGAATCCCGCCAGCACGATGTTGGCCGTCGGAATGCCACGGGCGTTTTCACGATCGATCAGGGCGCGGATGGCGTCGCGCGATTGCTCGATGCCCTTCACATCGGCCTTGCGACCAGCCTCGTCGAGCGAGTAGATGTCGTACCAGGCCGGCATCACATAGCCGCCGTTGCAGGTCACCGGAATGGCCGGGGCATGCGGAAACACAAAGCGCACGGCCAGCGTATCGGGCAGGCCAAGCTCGGGCACCACGGGCACGAAGTCGCTGCCGTCCGCGCCAAGCCCGTGCATCCAGATCACTGAGTGGGTCGGATGGGGGGCGGTTTCGATTTCAATCGCGGGCAGCAAGCTCATGGCCGTTCCAGTGGGTGCGGGAAAGCGGCCAGTATCGCACGGGCGCCAGGGCGTCCGTGCGACATCCCAGGGCTTGTGCGATGGGGTCAGGCGGCCGTGGGAACGATCGGAATCGTGGCCAGGCCCGGGGTGCTGCGGGCGGGCGCCGCCTGCAGCTGGGGCATTTCAGGTTGCGGCGGCGACGCAAAGCGCCGATCGGCCACGCCTTCCACGCCCGTGGCGTGTACCTCTTCGAGGAAGGCAATCATGTTGCGGTAGTAATCGACTTGCATCTGCGCTTCAAGCAGGCGACGTTCTGCCTGGAAAAGCGTCAGCCTCATGTCTTGCAGTTCCTTCTCGGCGATCTTCTCTGGCGTCGGCGGACTGAACAAGTTTGCAAGCGAACGCATGGCAGTTACCTCCCGGGGCTGTCGTACGGCTGGTGAGTCATTTTCGGTTGTGTGCGCGCCATGCGGTCAAATATAGACGATCCGCCGCAAGGTACACGATGGGTCACCATGAATCATGTGGGGTCGGCCACAAGAATGATTGCCGTCGCCCGTACGGTGCGGTAGGTTTACCGCCCATCAGCCGGGATTTGCCGTGGGGCAAGTGCCGGCTTTGTGCTTTTTACATCCTGCCTTGCGGCGAACTTGCCGATTGTGGCGAAAGCTGCCGTTTGAAAGGCTTATCGCCGGTAGGCCTGGCAAAAATCTGTCGTCGGTAAAAAAACCACAGGGCGTCAACATCCTGCAACAGGCGCGCCGGGATCGTTACGGTTCCGATGACGACGACGTGACAGCGGCATGGCCGGCGGCATGGCCCGGCGGGTAGAATGCCGCGCCGGCGTCCCTTTTTACGCCGCTCCGTTCGTTGTGACGCCCCCTCAGTCAGCTTCTGCCGTGTCCGCAATACCTGCCCCGTGGCGGCGCTTGCTGCCGTTCTTGCTCGGCCTGTGGCTGATCCTGCCGATGCTGGCCTGGGGTGCGCCGGTTCGCGTGCTGGTGGTGGCATCGCAAACGCACCTGCTGCCGGCCGCCGCCGAGGCATTCCGCGCCGCGCACGGCAACGACATTGCCGAGATCACCTTCACGACGACTGCCCCCGATGCCGCCACGCTGGCCCGGGCCGATGTCATCCAGGCGTGGTTCGTCCCCGGCGCGGTGTTGCGGCAGATGGCGCCGGGCGTGCGGCAGGCGCAGGCGCGCGGCGCGCTGGTGTCGGCCGTGCCCAGTGACGTGGCCGACGCAGCCTGGCACATCCACACCGATGCCGCGTTGAACGCCGCCATCCAGCCTTACTGGGAAGCGGGTGGCGTCGACAATCTGGCCGCAGCGCTCGCCGTGGCCGTGGCGGCACGACAACGCGCCGCCGGCGTCGCACCGATTGCCGTGCCGCCGGTCAAGCCCGCGCCGGCGGCCGCGATCTATCACCCGCGTGCTTCGCAACCTTTTGCCTCGCTGGCGGACTACCTGCGCTGGTACCGGCCCGCCGCGCATCCTGGCGACGACGCGCCGCTGGTCGGCATTTCGTTCTACGCCACCAACTACCGCCAGCGCGACCTGGCACACATCGATGCACTGGTGGCCGCGCTGGAGCAGCAGGGCATCGGCGCCGTGCCGGTGTTTGGCTGGCCGGTGTCGAGCCTCGATGCCTTGCTGACGCAGGACGGCGCCACGCCGTTGCGCGTGCTGCTGGCCCTGAACCTCACGATTCCGCGCGCCGAGGACAAGGACTGGCTGGCGCGCCACAATCTGCACACCATCAACCTGATTGCCACGCGTGACAGCGCGGCGGCCTGGCATGCCGATGTGCGCGGCATCGCCGGCGAACGCCTGCCGCTGCTGCTGGGCGCGCCGGAGCGCAGCGGCGCGACGGAACCGGTGCTGTTCGCCACGCAGGAAGATCGCGACGGCGCCAAGGCCAGCGCGGCAGTGCCCGAGCGCGTCGATGCCGTGGTCGCGCGCGTGCGGCGCTGGATCGCGCTGCAAGACAAGCCATCGGCGCGCAAGCATGTGGCGGTGCTCTACTACAACAATCCGCCGGGACGCGGCAACATCGGCGCCAGCTACCTGGCGACGCTGCCATCGCTGACGCAGATCCTGCGCCGGCTGCAGGCGGCCGGCTACGACACCGGGCACGACATGCCCGACACCGCCACGCTGACCGCGCTGCTGGAGGCCAACGGCCGCAACGTGGAAACCTGGTCGCCCGGCGAACTCGACCATATGGTGCGCGCCGGGCACGTCAAGCTGGTGCCGCTGACGCAATACCGCCGCTGGTTCGATACCTTGCCCGCGCCGTTCCGCGAGTCCGTGCTGCGCGCGTGGGGGCCGCCCGAGCGCAATCCGCTGATGCTGGCGCATGGCGTCCACGGCGAACCGGCGTTCGTGGTGCCAGGGCTGTTCTTCGGCAACGTGTTCATCGGCCCCCAGCCGCTGCGATCCACGTTTGCCCGGGCGATGGACGACGCGCACGACACGATCACGCCGCCGCCGCATTCGTATGTGGCGGCCTATCTGTGGTACCGCCACGCGTTCGGCGCGGATGCCGTCGTGCATGTCGGCCGCCACGGCACGCTGGAATGGCTGCCCGGCAAGCAGGTGGGGCAGTCTGGCGACGATGCATCCGAAGTCCTGCTGGGCGATCTGCCGAATGCCTACGTCTATATCCAGGATGGCGGCGGCGAGGCCATCCAGGCCAAACGCCGCAGCGCGGCGGTACTCGTGAGCCACCTGGCGCCGCTGCTGGCATCGGCCGGGCAGCCGCTCGCGCTGGCGTCGCTGGACGAAGCCATCGAGCAGGCCGATGCCACGCGGGACAGCGCGCCGGAGTTGTCGGCCCAGTACCGGGCGCAGGCGCGCGACCAGATCCGCACCTTGAAGCTCGACCAGCAACTGGGGCTGGACGCGAACGCGGCGTGGGACACCATCGAGCCGGTCGTGCACGCGTTCCTGCACAAGGTGGAGGCCGAGCCCATGCCGCTGGGCATCCACGCGCTGGGCCAGATGCCGACGCAGGCCGACCAGACCGATGCGCTGGCGCTGATGCTCGGCGTCCGGACCAAGGCCGATACGCCGCAGTTACACGCTTGGGCGGCCGATCTTGTGCAGGGGCGCCAGCCGCAGGCTTCCGACGATGACACGCGCCGCGCGCTCGATGCCGGCCGGCAATGGCTGGCCGACTTGCGCGCGTCGCCGCAGGCGGAACTGGACGGGCTGGTGACGGTGCTGTCGGGCCGCTACCTGCCCAGCGGGCCGCTGGGCGATCCGGTGCGCGTGCCCGACAGCCTGCCCACTGGCCGCAACCTGCACGCTTTCGACGGCGCCCGCATCCCGACCCGCGCGGCCTGGGCGCTAGGCAAGAACATGGCGGGGCAGACGCTGGAGCGCTTCCGGCGCGAGCATGTCAAGTGGCCCGAATCGGTGTCGATGGTGCTCTGGTATGGCGAAACGGAGCGCCACCAGGGCGCGATGGAAGCCGAGGCGCTGTACCTGATGGGGGTGGAGCCGGTCTGGAATGCGCGCGGCAACGTCGAGGACGTGCGGCTGATTCCCGACGCCGAACTGGGCCGGCCGCGCGTGAACGTGCTGCTGACCACATCCGGCATCTATCGCGACGGGTTTGGCGACAAGATCGCGCTGCTTGACAAGGCCGCCCGCCTGGCCGCTTCCGCTGGCGATAATGCAATTAGCCGCCATGACCGGGACGTCGCTGCAGAGTTGGTCCGGCAGGGCGTGGAGGCTGGGCAGGCCGGCAGGCTGGCGCGGGCGCGCGTATTCGCGGCCAAGCCCGGCAACTACGCGATCGGCGTGCAGCAGATGGTCGAGCAGAGCCGCGACGCCCAGGGGCCGGCCGATGGCCTGGCCCGCCAGTACCTGCGCTACATGAACTTCGCGTATTCGGCCGATGGCTGGGGCGAATCGGCGCCGGCCGCGCTGGCCAGCCATCTGAAATCGAACCAGGCGGTGCTGTTTTCCCGCACCAGCACGCTTTACGGGGCGCTGGACAACGACGACACCTACCAGTACGCGGGCGGGCTGACGGCCGCAACGCGAGCGGTCAGCGGCACGGCGCCGCCACTATGGCTGCACAACCTGCGCCGCGAGGGGCAGACGCAGACCGTCGACGCGCGCACGTGGCTGGCCACCGAGCTCAACGCGCGCCAGTGGAACCCGAAGTGGATCGCCGCGATGCAGCGCTCGGGCTACGCGGGCGCCCGCGAGATGTACAAGGAAGTGGAGCACCTGTACGGCTTCCAGGCCACGGTGCCCGAGCAGATGCCGGGCGCCTTCTGGCAGCAGACCTACGACGTCTACGTTGCGGACAAGCTCGGCATGGGCATGGATGCGTTCTTTCGCACGGCCAATCCGCATGCGCAACAGGGCATCCTGGCGCGCCTGCTGGAGGTGGACCGCCAGGGCAGCTACCGCTTCACCGATGCCGAGCGCCGCGAACTGCTGCGCCAGTACGCCGAGAGCACGCGGCGCGACGGGCTGTCATGCACGGCCAATACCTGCGGCAATCCGGTATTGATGGCGCATATCGCCCGGCAGGGCAAGGCCGCGCGGATCGACATGAAGGGGCTGGGGCGGGAACTGGCGGATGCGGTGGTGGGGGCGGAGCAGACTGCGAGGGTGATTGCGAGGTCAGTCACGCCGGTGCCAAAAGCCGCGCCGGTGCAGGCGGAGCCGGCGGTTGCGCCGCCAGCCGCGCGGGCTGGCACGGAACACGTGACCGGGCAGCGGCTGGCGCTGCAGCCCGCTGCAGTGCCGGCGGCTTCTGCCGAGCGGGTGCGGCACCTGATGCTTGCTCTTATGCTTGGGATGTTGACGGTGGGGGCCGGCGCGTATGCCGGCTGGCGTCGGGGCAGGCGATAGTACGCGGCAGTGGTGGTTGATGCGCTTGCCCCTCACCCCCAGCCCCTCTCCCGCAGGCGGGAGAGGGGAGCAAACCAACAGCTTTTGATCCGCCCACGGTGTTCTCCCCTCTCCCGCGAGCGGGAGAGGGGCCGGGGGTGAGGGCAAAGCGTTTCCACACCAACCAAGCCCCCAAATAGACAGCCCCCCCGTATCGCCGTATCCTGACGGCCTTCGCAAATCCAGCCCGAAACCCGCATGCAAACCTCCAAGATCCCCGCCACCATCGTCACGGGCTTCCTCGGCAGCGGCAAGACCACGCTGCTGCGCCATATCCTCGACAACGCCAACGGCCGCCGTATCGCGGTGATCGTCAACGAGTTCGGCGAACTGGGCATCGACGGCGAAATCCTGAAGGGCTGCGGCATCGGCTGCGACGACGCGGGCGAGCCCACCGGCCAGCTGTACGAACTGGCCAACGGCTGCCTGTGCTGCACGGTGCAGGAGGAATTCTTCCCGGTCATGGAACAGCTGCTGGAGCGCCGCGACCAGATCGACCACGTGCTGATCGAGACGTCGGGCCTGGCCCTGCCCAAGCCGCTGGTGCAGGCCTTCCACTGGCCCAGCATCCGCAACGCCTTCACGGTGGATTCGGTGGTGACGGTGGTCGATGGCCCCGCCGCGGCCGCAGGCCAGTTCGCGGCCAATCCGGCGGCGGTGGACGAGCAACGCCGCGCCGATCCGAACCTGGATCATGAATCGCCGCTGCACGAGCTGTTCGAAGACCAGCTGGCCAGCGCCGACCTGGTCATCCTGAACAAGACCGACCTGATGGACGCCGCGCAGATCGCCAGCGTCGAAGCACTGGTGCGCCCCGAGATCCCGGCCGAGGTCAAGATCGTGCCGGCGCAGGCTGGCTCGCTGGACGTGAACAGCCTGCTGGGGCTGAACCGGGCCTCGGAGGACACCATCCACCTGCGTCCCGATCACCACGGCAGCGCCGACGACCCCGACCACGCCGACCACCACCACGACGAGTTCGATTCGGTGGTGGTGCATGCCGGCACGGTGGACCGCGACGCACTGGTTGCCGCGCTGCAAAAACTGGTGGCCGCGCACACGATCTATCGCGTGAAGGGCTTTGCCACGCTGCCGGGCAAGGCCATGCGCCTGGTGCTGCATGGCGTGGGCCAGCGTTTCGACAGCTATTTCGACCGCGCTTGGCGCGCCGGCGAGCCGCAGGGCACGCGCGTGGTGCTGATCGGCCAGGACCTGGACGGCGCCGTGCTGCAGGCAGCGCTGGATGCCGCGCTGGCGCGCTGAGCGGCGAGCGGCCAAGGCAATCTGAGCGATGCACCTGCTGTCCACCCGGCCCGGCGGCTTTGTCGAAGACAGCGCCGTGGTGCTGCGCATCGAGCAGACGCCGGGCGACATCGTCATCCTGAGCGCGGCCGATACCACGCTGTCGCTGCTGGCCGCCGCCGTGCCCCGGCTTGGCGCCGGTTACCCGAGCGTGCGGCTGGCCAACCAGATGTACCTGCGCCAGCCGGCGTCGCTCGATCTCTATATCGACGAAGTGCTGCAGCACGCCCGCGTGGTGGTGGTAGACCACCTGGGCGGCGCCAGTGACTGGGCCTACGGGCTGGAACGGCTGCCCGAACTGGCGCGCGCACGCGGCCAGTTGCTGGTGATGTTCTCGGGCGACCTGGACGAGGACGACAACCTGGCGCGGCTTGGCAACGCCCCGCCGGCGCTGTCGCACCAGCTCTGGCGCTATCTGCGCGAGGGCGGGGCGGGCAACGCCGAGCAGTTCTTCCGCTGCCTGGGCCAGCATGCCTATGGCCACACGCTGCCCGTGCTGCCGGCACAGGTGCTGCCGCAGGCCGCGCTCTACCATCGCGATCATGGCGTGGCCACGGTGCAAGACTGGCAGCGCGAGTGGGCGGCACGCGGCCTGGCTGGCGCGCCCGTAGTGGCGCTGCTGTTCTATCGGTCGCACCTGCAGGCCGGCAATACCGACGTATTCGATGCAATGGCCGAGGCGCTGCTCGACGCAGGCCTGTGCCCGTTGCCGCTGGCCGTCAGCTCGCTCAAGGAGCCGATCTGCCGCGAGGTGCTGCAGCGCCTGTGCGACACGCACGCCGTTTCTCTCGTCCTCAACACCACGGCGTTCTCGGTCGCGTCGCTCGACAATGCCGGGGACGCCGATCCGCCGCTGGCCAACGACGCGCCGGTGCTGCAGGTGATCCTGAGCGGCGGCAACCGCGAGGACTGGCTGGCCGACAGCCAGGGCCTGGGCACGCGCGATGTGGCCATGCACGTGGCGATGCCCGAAGTCGATGGCCGCATCATCACGCGCGCCGTCAGCTTCAAGGGGCTGGCGTACCGCTGCCCGCATACCGAGGTCGACGTGGTGCGCTACCGGCCCGATGCCGAACGCATCGCCTTCGTGGCCGAACTGGCGCGCCGCTGGTGCCGGCTGCGCACGCTGCCGGCCGCCGAAAAGCGCCTGGCGCTGATCCTGGCCAACTATCCGGCCAGCGAAGGGCGTATCGGCAATGGCGTCGGGCTGGACACGCCGGCGTCGGTCGTGCGGATACTGGCCGCGCTGCGCGATGCGGGCTATGCCGTGGGCCCCCTGCCCGCCGATGGCGATGCATTGATGCAGGGCCTGACGCGCGGCGTGACCAACGACCTGGCGCAGCATGCGTGGCGCCCCGCGTTCCAGAGCGTGGCGATGGCCGATTACCTGGGCTGGCTGGCGCAATTGCCGCGGGCCAACCAGGATGCCATCGCCGCCCGCTGGGGCGCCCCCGACGCCGATCCGATGGTGCGAGACGGCCGCTTCATGATCGCCGGCGTGCGCACCGGCAACGTGTTCGTCGGCATCCAGCCGGCCCGGGCCTATGGTGTGGACGACTACGCCAGCTATCACGATGCCGAGCTGGTGCCGCCGCACGGCTACCTGGCTTTCTATTTCTGGCTGCGGCATACGTTTGGCATCGATGCCGTGGTGCATGTCGGCAAGCATGGCAACCTGGAATGGCTGCCGGGCAAGAGCGTGGCGCTGTCGGAAGCCTGCTGGCCCGATGCGATTCTGGGGCCGCTGCCGCACCTGTATCCGTTCATCGTCAATGACCCCGGCGAGGGCGCGCAAGCGAAGCGGCGCGCGCAGGCCGTGATCATCGACCACCTGATGCCGCCGCTCACGCGTGCCGAGAACTACGGCCCGCTGCAGGACCTGGAGCGCCAGGTCGACGAATACTACGAGGCGCTGACGGTTGACCCGCGCCGCGCGAAGCTGCTGCGGCGCGAGATCCTGAAATCGATCGTCGGCCAGCAGTTGCACCGCGAACTGGGCATCGACGCCCCGGCCAGCGGCGCGGAAGAAGACGCGCTGCTGAACCGTACCGATGCCTGGCTGTGCGAGCTGAAGGAGTCGCAGATCCGCGATGGCCTGCATGTGTTCGGCCGGTCGCCGCAGGGCCGCCAGCGCCGCGACACGCTTGCCGCGCTGGGGCGCTTTCCGGTTGGCGACGGACAGGACGGACGCGCCAGCCTGCTCAAGGCGCTGGCGGCGGACCTGTCGCTTGGCGACGGCTTCGACCCGCTCGACGCCGACTGGTCGGCACCGTGGACCGGCCCTCGGCCCGAAGTGCTGGCCGCCATCGACGATGCCCCATGGCGCCATCATGGCGATACGCGCGAGCGGCTCGAAGCGCTGGCCCTGCGGCTGCTCGATGACGACGAGGCGCTGGGGCCGCAATCGGGAGCGGTGCTGGCGCGGCTGCGCGAACAGGTGGCGCCGCGCCTGGATGCCTGCGGTCCGCAGGAGCTGCTGCAGCTCGAACGCGGGCTGGCGGGGCGTTTCGTGCCAGCCGGGCCCAGTGGCGCGCCGTCGCGCGGACGGCCCGATGTGCTGCCCACCGGGCGCAACTTCTATTCGGTCGATACGCGCGCCGTGCCCACCCGTACGGCGTGGACGCTGGGCCTGCGCGCGGCCGACCAGCTGATCGAGCGGCACCTGCAGGAGCATGGCGAGTATCCGCGCGCCGTGGGGCTGTCGGTCTGGGGCACGGCAACCATGCGTACCGGCGGCGACGATATCGCGCAGGCCATGGCGTTGCTGGGCGTGCGGCCCAAGTGGGCCCATGGCAGCCATCGCGTGGTCGATTTCGAAATCCTGCCGATGGCCATCTTCGACCGTCCGCGCGTGGACGTCACGCTGCGCGTGTCCGGCTTCTTCCGCGATGCCTTCGCCAACCTGGTGGCGATCTTCGATGCCGCCGTGCGCGCGGTGGCGGCGCTGGACGAGCCCGAAGACGTCAACCCGATCCGCGCCCGCGTGCTGGCCGAACAGCGCGCGCTGGCGCAACAGGGCGTCGATGCCGACACGGCGCTGGAACGCGCCAGCTGGCGTGTGTTCGGCGCACGGCCGGGCGACTACGGCACGGGCCTGCAGACGCTGATCGACGGCCGGCGCTGGCAGACCGATGGCGACCTGGCGCATGCCTACCTGCATGCGGGCGGCTATGCCTATGGGCAGCGCGCCGACGGCGTCGAGGCCCGCGACACGTTTGCGGCCCGGCTGGCGGAGATCGACGTGGTGCTGCAGAACCAGGACAACCGCGAGCACGACATCCTGGACGCCAACGACTACTACCAGTTCCAGGGCGGCATGGTGGCCGCCGTGCGGCACCTGGGCGGCTCGCAGCCGGCCATCTATCATGGCGACCACGCCAACCCGGCGGCGCCGCGCGTGCGCACGCTGGGCGAGGAGATCGCCCGGGTGATCCGCACACGGGTGGTCAATCCCAAATGGATCGACGGCGTGAAGCGGCACGGCTACAAGGGCGCGTTCGAAATGGCGGCGACGGTGGACTACCTGTTCGGCTACGACGCCACCGCCCGCGTGGTGGGCGATCACCAGTACGCGCTGGTGGCCGACGCGTATGTGCATGACGACGCCACGCGCGACTTTCTGGCGCGGCACAATCCGCGTGCCCTGCAGGGCATCTGCGAGCGCTTGCTCGAAGCGATGGAGCGCGGACTGTGGCAGGAACCGGGCGACCAGCGCGAGCGCATCGCCCACCATCTGCTCGACAACGAACAGCGTCTGGAAGGGATGCAATGACCGACTCAGCCCAAGCCACCCAAGCCACCCAATCAGTGCGATCCGCCCACGCCGCGCTGCGCCCGATTTTCCCGTTCAGCGCGCTGGTCGGACAGGAAGCCCTGCAACAGGCCCTGCTGCTGGCTGCCGTGGACCCCGGCATCGGCGGCGTGCTGGTGACCGGCCCGCGCGGCACTGCCAAGTCCACGGCCGCGCGTGCGCTGGCCGAACTGCTGCCGCACGGCCAGTTCGTGACGCTGCCGCTGGGCGCCAGCGAGGAACAGCTGACCGGCACGCTGGACCTGGGCCACGTGCTGCAGCAGGGCGAGGTGCGGTTCCAGCCGGGCCTGCTGGCGCGCGCGCACGATGGCGTGCTGTACGTCGACGAAGTCAACCTGCTGCCCGATCCGCTGGTCGACCAGTTGCTGGATGTGGCGGCCAGTGGTGTCAACGTGGTGGAGCGCGACGGCGTTTCGCACCAGCATCCGGCGCGTTTCGTGCTGGTGGGCACGATGAATCCGGAAGAGGGCGAACTGCGGCCGCAGTTGCTGGACCGCTTCGGGCTGGCGCTGGCCCTGTCGAACTACGACGACCCGGCCGCCCGGCAGGCGATCGTGCGGGCGCGGCTGGCGTTCGATACCGATCCGGAGGGCTTTCGCGCAGCACTGGCCCCACGCCAGCAGGCGTTGGCCAGCCAGGTCGCGCGTGCCCGGGCGGCCCTTGCCGCGCTGTCGTTCGGCGATGCCGTGCACGACCGCGTCAGCGCGCTCTGTCTGGCGGCTGCCGTGGATGGGGTGCGGGCCGACCTGGTAATGCTGCGCGCCGCCCGCGCGCTGGCGGCCTGGCGGGGCGCGGATGCCATCGATACCGGCCATGTGGACGCAGTGGCCGAGCTGGTGCTCCATCACCGCCGCCATGCCGGCGTGCCGCCGCAGAGCTCTGCGGCACAGGCGCCGACGCCCGCGCCGCAGTCCAGCGAACCCGCCGACCCTGGGGCGCGCTGCCACCGCCCCATGCCCCCGGCATCGCCGAGGTCAAGCCGCTGAAGCCTTTCGGGAAGCTACCGCCAAAAAAGCCTGAGCCACCGGCGGCCATCCGGCCCGGACCTGGACCGGACGGGCGGCCATCGGTGGCAAGCCCTCCGTCCACCATTGCCACGGCATGCCGCGCACGGCGGCATCGCCGGTACACGCGTCCACTGGCCGCGCACGCTGGCCGCCAAGCGGCAGGCGACGCTGGACGTCGCCCATATCCGCTTCCGGCGTGCCGATGCGCGCGCCGGGGTGCTGCACTGCTTTGTGCTCGACTGTTCCGGCTCGATGGCCCATGGCGAGCAACTGGCGCTGGCCAAGGGCGTGCTGACGCGGCTGGTCGAGCGGGCCTACCAGGCGCGCGCCGACGTGGCGCTGGTCTGCTTTGCGGGCCGGCACGCCGAAGTCCGCCTGGCGCCGTCGCGCGCCCGCCCGTGGAACGACGACTGGATCCGCCCGATTGCCGGTGGCGGCGGCACGCCGCTGGCGCTGGGCACGGCGCGGGCCGACCAGCTGCTGGCCTGGCAGGCCAGGCGCCGGCCTGCCCAGCAACGCTGGCTGTGGCTGCTGACCGATGGCCGCAGCGCGGAGTCGCCGGCGCGGCCGGCGTGGGCCGATCACGTCGTGGTGGTCGATGTCGAACGGCAGGCGCTGCCGCTGGGACGCTGCGGGCAACTGGCGCAGGCCTGGGGCGCAGACCTTCAGACCGCCGATTCGCTGCAGGGCCCCTAAAGTTTCAGGGCCGACCAGCCGTTAGCCCATCGATAGCCCCGGACAACGCGGGGCGGAAATCGAGGAGCGGAACCGATCATGGCCTGGGACAACTTGAGTATGCGCACCCGCATGGGCGCGGCATTTGGGGTAAACGTGCTGCTGGTGGCGGCCATGCTGGTACTGGCGCTGGGCCAGGTGGCCGATGGCAGCACGCGCAGCTGGCTGTGGACGCTGGCAATCGTGGTACTGGTGTTCAGCGTGGTTTGCTGGTTCCGGCTGACTCGCGCGATCGAGGAGCCGCTCAAGGAGGCCGAATTCATCGCCGAGACCGTGGCGGCGGGCGACCTGAGCAAGGATTTCGAGACCGAGCGCGGCGGCGACTTTGGCCGCCTGCTGGGCGGCCTGGGCGAGATGGAAGACATGCTCACCGACCTGGTGACGCGCATCAAGGGCGCCAGCGATTCGATCTCGTCGGCGTCGCAGCAGATTGCCGTGGGCAATACCGACCTGTCGCAGCGCACCGAGGAACAGGCGGCCACGCTGGAGGAAACGGCGTCGAGCATGGGCGAACTGACGGCCATGGTGAAGCAGAACACCGAGCGCGCCCGCACGGCAAACGGCCTGGCGGCGTCGGCTTCGGGCATCGCGGAGCGGGGCGGCACCATCGTCAGCAACGTGGTGCAGACGATGGACGCCATCAGTGTCAGCTCGCGCAAGGTGACCGACATCATCGCCGTGATCGAGGGCATCGCTTTCCAGACCAACATCCTGGCCCTGAATGCCGCCGTGGAAGCGGCACGCGCGGGCGAGCAGGGGCGCGGCTTTGCCGTGGTGGCGGGCGAGGTGCGCACGCTGGCCCAGCGCAGCGCGGCGGCGGCCAAGGAAATCAACGTGCTGATCAGCGATTCGGCGCGCCAGGTGGAAAACGGCTCGGCGCTGGTCGGCCAGGCCGGCAACACCATGGACGAGATCGTCCAGGCCGTGCGCCGCGTGACGCAGATCCTGGGCGAGATCGCCGTGGCATCGGAGCACCAGAGCGAAGGCATCGAGCAGGTCAATGTGGCCGTATCCCAGATGGACGACGTGACGCAGCAGAACGCCGCGCTGGTGGAGCAAGCCGCCGCGGCGTCGGCGGCGCTGGCCGATCAGGCCCAGGAACTGCAGAAGGTGGTGGGCGAGTTCAAGCTGTAATCGTCGTCCTGCCCTCGCCGTAGAGGGCTACAGCTTTCCGCCCTGCAGCCAGCCAATCACCGGGGCCCAGAACGTCTTCATGAAGGGCGTTTCGATGGCGGCGTTGTGGGGCAGGTCTTCGAATACCACCAGCCGGCTCGGGCCCGGCGCGGCGCGGGCCAGGTGCTCGGCCTGGCGGAACGGGATGGTCTTGTCGCGCCGGCTGTGAACCAGCATGACGGGCAGCTTCGACACGCGCAGCCGGGCGATGTTGTCCCACGGGTTCGGCAGCGCCCAGGCCAGCCAGCGCGGCACCAGGCCGGTGGCCACGGCGGCGGAGCGCGCCGAACAGAAGCCTGCGCCAATGACCAGCCCATCGGGCAGAGGTCGTAGTTCATCCAGAACGTCGAGCAGCACGCCGCTGCCGAGCGAATATCCCATCACATAATGCCGCGCGGCCTGCGGCGTGGCCGCGCGGAACTGGGCGAAGGCGGCCAGGGCGTCCTGGCGCAGGTGGCTTACGCTGGGCGTGCCGGTGCTGGCGCCATAGCCGCTGTAATCGAATACGAAGGAACTGATACCTGCCGCGTGCAGCAATGCCTGCACGGGCGCCCAATCGGCCAGGCATTCCTCGTCGCCATGGAAGACCGCCAGCGCGGGCGCGGCCGGATCGGTAGCCGCCACCCACGACGCGTGCAGCGCCCGGCCGCCGCTGTCGAACGTAAACTGCCGCGACGCCACGCCCAGGTCGTCGGGCAACAGGGTGCCGATCTGGCCTGGCACGAAGGCCTCGCGTTCGATCGCCCGGTATAGCAGCAGGCGGCCGACGCCAGCGACGACAGCCAGTCCGGCAAGCCCCAGCGCGCTCGCAAACCAGCGCCGGTAGTTGAAATGGGCGGATTGCGCGGAGGGGATCGACGGCATGGGGCGATGGGATTTGGCAGGCAGGTGGGATAACCCTAGCACTTGTGGTGCCAATAGGAAGGGCGGCCCGATGCCGCGCCGCCGCTTTCCGTCCCGTTATTCCTTGATAATCAACGACTTGACTTCAGAATTAAGCACCTCAATCGGGCCTATAGAAATCTTTATGGGCCGAATTCCAACTTTCCCCTTGCGCATCTATCTACAGGTAGATAGTATTCGAGTCATGGACAGCGACGCAGGGCCGAACCGGAAAAAACGGGGCAGGCAAAGCGAAACGGTCCGAGCATCATCAGGCAGTTCAGTAACCGGAGGCGGTCTTCTTTTTAGCCCTGGTCCTCTATCTAGCAGTAGATAGCAGATACGGTGAGGACCAGAAAGAAGGCCGCTGAAATTGAAGCACAGACCCATTGCCCCGCGATCGACCTGAACCGGATCGCCTGGCCTAGCAAGGAGAGCATCATGAACGCCAAGACCATCCTGACCGCCGCCGCCCTCGCAGCCGCTTTCGTGACGGGCGCCGCCCAAGCCGCACAACCCCGCGGCGAAGCCTACGGTTATACGTACCGCGTGAACGATCAACGCAGCGCCTTCACCGATGGCGCCCGCATCGGTAACCGCGATGCCTTCACCGACGGCGCCCGCATCGGCAACCGTGACGCGTTCACCGACGGTGCCCGCGTGACGAACCGCGACGGCCTGGTGGCTGGCATCGGCAAGCGCGATGCCTACACCGACGGTGCCCGCACCGCCGATCCGTACCTGGACGGTGCCCGCTTCGTCGCCGGCCTGGACACCAAGGGCGTTTCCGCCAGCCCGGCCCGCAAGGTCGACCCGTACCTGGACGGCGCCCGTGGCAATGGCCCGCGCAACCCGTACTTCGACGGTGCCCGCACGGTTGACGTGTACACCGATGGCGCCGTGGCCTGAACCTGGCCTGATTACAGATATATCGCCATGATCTGGCGATGACCCCACGCAGACGGTACCCCACAAGGGTGTCCGTCTGCTTTTTTGTAGGCGAACTACCATGAAAGCGATCGGACACGATGCCCGGGTCCTGGGCGGAAGGCTGACGCTTTGTGCCATTAGTGGTGCAGCCATCACAGTGGTGGTGCAGGCACTGGCCCGAATCGCCTGACGGTTGACTCCGGGAAAATCCCGGTTGAGTATCTATCTTCGTGTAGATAAAGTTGCAGCCATGAAAACCCAACCTGTCCGCGAGCAGTTGCTCGAACATACGCTGGTCCTGATCCGCAGCCGCGGTTTCAATGGATTCAGCTATCGCGACCTGGCCGAACTGGTGGGGGTCAAGACCTCCAGCATCCACTATTACTTCCCGTCGAAGGACGATCTCGTCCTGGAAGCCGTGAAGGAATACAGCAAGCGGATTTCCGAGCGGCTGGCCGGCATCGATGCGAGCCTGCCGGTGCTGGAACAGGCACGCCAGTATCTGGATCCGCTGCGCCAGACTTGCGGCTCGGGGCAGATCTGCCTGGCCGGCATGCTGTCCACAGAGATCCTGAGCCTGCCCGAGTCGGTGCACCATGTGCTGAAGGATTTCTATCACATCAACGAATCGTGGCTGGCGAGGCTGCTGGAACGTGGCCAGCGCGAGCGCGAGACGCCGTATCCGGTGCCGCCGGCCATGCTGGCGCAGGTGATCTATGGATCGCTCCAAAGCGGACTGATCGCGGCGCGGTTGTTCGGCACCCATGAACGCCTGGATGCCGCCGCCGAGACGCTGCTGGGCGCACTGTGCAACCAGCGCGCGAAGGCCTTGCTCGATTCCCAGGTGGTTTGCGGGTCGCTGTAAGGGCCGGGATCGAACTGAATCGCTGAAGAAAAGAAACCGCCCGATGGTGTTGAGCCATCGGGCGGTTTCTTTTGGGGGTGGATACGGTGTACGAAAAAAACGCCAACCCGCGATGGGTTGGCGCTTTGGCACGACTGAATTGCGACAGGACTGATACAGATATCAGAACTGGTTCATCGTGTTGTCCTTGCCGGCCGCCTTCAGGGCCGCTTCGCCGCTGAAGTATTCCTTGTGGTCGTCGCCGATATCCGAGCCCGACATATTCTGGTGCTTGACGCAGGCGATGCCCTGGCGGATTTCCTTGCGCTGCACGCCTGCCACGTAGCCCAGCATGCCTTGATCGCCGAAGTATTCCTTGGCCAGGTTGTCGGTCGACAGCGCGGCGGTGTGGTACGTCGGCAGCGTGATCAGGTGGTGGAAGATGCCGGCTTCACGCGCTGCATCGGCCTGGAACGTGCGGATCTTCTCGTCGGCAGCCTTGGCCAGTTCGGAATCGTCGTACTCCGCGCTCATCAGCTGGCCACGCTCGTAGGCCGACACGTCCTTGCCGGCTGCCTTCATCGCGTCGTAGGCCTGCTGGCGGAAGTTCAGCGTCCAGTTGAACGACGGGCTGTTGTTGTACACCAGCTTGGCGTTCGGGATGACCTTGCGGATTTCGCGGACCATGCCGGCGATCTGCTCGATATGCGGCTTTTCGGTTTCGATCCACAGCAGGTCGGCGCCGTTCTGCAGCGACGTGATGCTGTCCAGCACGCAGCGCGCTTCACCCGTGCCGGCGCGGAACTGGAACAGGTTGCTGGGCAGGCGCTTCGGGCGCATCAGCTTGCCGTTCTGCTTGATCACCACGTCACCGTTGCCCAGCGTGTCGGCCGAGATTTCCTCGCAGTCGAGGAACGAGTTGTACTGGTCGCCCAGGTCGCCCGGCGTGTGCGTCACGGCGATCTGCTTGGTCAGGCCGGCGCCCAGCGAGTCGGTACGGGTCACGATGATGCCGTCGTCCACGCCCAGTTCCAGGAAGGCGTAGCGAATGGCGCGCACCTTGGCCAGGAAGTCTTCGTGCGGCACGGTGACCTTGCCGTCCTGGTGGCCGCATTGCTTCTCGTCGGACACCTGGTTCTCGATCTGGATGCAGCAGGCACCGGCTTCGATGAACTGCTTGGCCAGCAGGTACGTGGCTTCGGCGTTGCCGAAACCGGCGTCGATGTCGGCGATGATGGGCACCACGTGGGTCACGTGGTTGTCGATTTTTTCCTGGATGGCGGCCTTGGCGGCGCCCTGGGCGGCATCCAGCTCGCGGAACAGGCCGCCCAGTTCACGGGCGTCGGCCTGGCGCAGGAACGTGTACAGCTCGCGGATCAGCGCGGTGACCGACGTCTTCTCGTGCATCGACTGGTCCGGCAGCGGACCGAATTCCGAACGCAGCGCGGCAACCATCCAGCCCGACAGGTACAGGTAGCGGCGCTCGGTGCTCTTGAAGTGCTTCTTGATGGAAATCATCTTCTGCTGGCCGATGAAACCGTGCCAGCAACCCAGCGACTGCGTGTACTTGGACGGATCGGCGTCATAGGCAGCCATGTCGGCGCGCATGATCTTGGCCGTGTAGCGGGCGATGTCCAGGCCCGTCTTGAAGCGGTTCTGGGCGCGCATGCGGGCGGCATACTCGGGATTGATGGCGTTCCAGGCGCTGCCGTGGGATTCCTTCAGACCAGCAATTGCCTTGATGTCGTCTTGGTATTGGGACATGTCGATTTCCTGAGAAGTAAGCGCGTTTGGGTAAGGGGTTCGGGTGCCGCCACGTGTCTCGAAGCAAGCAGCATGGGAATCATTGTATGGGCCTTTTGCTGCAGTGCCACTAACTCTTATATAAGACATAAGACTTTGTTTGTGCTTATAAATCAATAGGTTATGAGTCATATTTTGCGATGTGGAAGGCTTTTTCTCAGAACGAAATCGCCAGGCATGGCGAGTAGCCGCCCAGATTTCACGATGTGAAAGGCTCTTTCAGGTGTCGGATTGGCGGGGCAGAACGCCCGTCAAGACCTGACTAGCGGTGCATCGATGCGCCCGCCGTCTCGCAGAGCCACTGCGGATCGTCGTGCGGCAGGTCGTGCCCGGCCCATGGATGGCGCGCGTGCGGCACGCCCCAGGCTGTCGCCAGGCGTACCGAGCAATGGGGGTTCACCAGCCGGTCGGCGTCGGACGAGACGACCAGCGTGGGGCAGGCCGGCGCCTGGCGTTGGGCACGGAAGCGCGCGGCCGCCAGCAACTGCAGCCATGCCGCCTGGCGCGAGACGGGGGCGGTCTGGCCGATTTCGACCCAGCGTGCCAGATCGGCGTCCCGGGAATCGAGCCGTTCGCAGGTGAGCCGGTGGACGACGCGCTCGCAGCGCGGGCGGTCGTGCCAGTGGCGGGCCATGCCCAGCATCGCCGCCCAGTTGCGCGGCCGCAGCCGCTCGGCGGGATGGCTGAAGGGCCGCATGCTCGTATTGATCAGGACCAGGCCGCCGACTTCGCCGGGCCAGGCTTGGGCCCAGTCGGTGGCCACCATGGCGCCCAGCGACATCGCCAGGATGTTCCAGGGGCCGCTACGGCCAGTGGCGCCCGCAGCAGCGCGCACGGCTTCGGTCATGCCGCGCACGTTGGCGGGTACCGGCAGGTTGCGCGCGCCGCCGTTGCCGGGCAGGTCGATCATCAACGGCGCCGGCAGTCCGTGGGTGGACCACCGTTCGGGCAGATCTCCCCAATGGCGCGACTCGCGCGTCAGGCCGCGCAGGAAGATCCAGCCGCTCATGGCGCGGGTTTGCCGTTCTGCCAGTGGGCGCGGGCCTGCTCCAGCAGAAGCTGGCGGTGCGAGCCCTGCGGCAGCCAGCGGTCGGGCGCCACCGCCACGCGGCCCAGGAAGTCGAACAGGCTCACATGGCGCCGCAGCACGCGGGCGGTGCGGTGCGCCTTGATCGGATTGAAGATGCCGGCCCGCGAAAACAGCTGGCGGGGATTCTTCTTGATCCAGAGCCACGACCCCAGTTCCAGCGTCATCGGCAGGAACAGGCATGCCGGCGGCGTGCGGTCGTAGGCATAGTCCCAGAGATCGCCGTGCAGCAGGTACTGGTGGCTTTGCGGCTCGAAGGCATAGCCGTGGTGCGGGTGGGCCTGTTCGAACATGGTCTTGAGCAGATACATCTCCGGCAGGTGCGGCATGGGCGCGTGCGTGCGCGCGTACGGAAACCAGATGCTGTCGCGCCAGCCGTAGCCCGAGTGGCAGTCCACGGCAAAGCTCAGGGGCCGGGGCAGCAGTTCGGCTTCCACCACGCGCAGCAGCGCCTGGCTTTCGGCTTCCATCGGCGACCCGGCGCGGCCACGATACCAGGGCAGCCAACTGCCGATGCGCTGGCCGCCAGCCAGGAACGGCACCTTGGCATCGGCATTTTGCGGGGCATTGCGCATCAGGTCCACGCCGTTCGGATTGGCGCGCGTGGCAATGTACATGCCGCCGGGATTGACGATCGGCATGAACACCATCCGCACGCTTTCGAGCTGCCGGTGCAGCAGGTCGTCCCAGCTCAGCCGGCACAGCAGCGAGCGCATGTAGTCCAGCACCAGCTGCGTGCCGATGCGCTCCAGACCATGGATGCCACCGAAGATGCCGATGGCCGGCGCATCGGGCGCGCTGGTGCCCAGGCTGGCGACGGGCACCGCGAACGTGCGGTCGAGCGCGTCGACATGGCATGCCGTGCGGGTGTCGAACCACGGTGCGCCCAGCTCCAGCAGCGTCAGCAGTTGATCGTACTCTGGAAAGCTGGAAGGGACCGGACCGGTCATCGGCGGGGGACTTTTGGAAGCGTCAGTTCAATATAGGCGCTGGGGGCGGCGCTTCGCAATGCTGAGCGGCCGTGCCCGCGGACGTCACCAGGCAATCGAGCAGGGCGCCCACCAGGCGGGTATGGCGCCGGCCGTTCAGGCAATACAGATACTCGTGGATGACCGGGGCGGCGCTGGCAAACGGCACGGCCACCAGGGCCGGATCGCGCGGCACTTCGCCCACCGGCATGACGCTGGCGCCGAGGTTATGGCGAATCGCCTCGCAGATGGCCTCGCGGCTGCCGATCACCGTGTGTTGCGGCATGCCGGTGCCGGCCGCGCGCAGCGATGCCTCGGTGGCCTCGCGCGTCATCGACCCCTGTTCGCGCACCAGCAGGTGGCAGGTCGCCAGCTCGGCCACTTCCACCCGTGGCCGGCGCGCCAGCGGATGCACCGGGTGGACCACCAGCACCATCGGGTCGGCGGCCAGCGTTACGCGGTGCAGGCGGTCGTCGTCCAGCGCATGCGACGACACGGCGGCGTCGATGCGGTATTCGTACAGCGCCTCGATCATCTGCCGCGAGTTGCCGATCTCGATACTGATGTCGATGGCCGGATAGCGTTGCCGAAAGGCTGCCACGCTGCGCAGGATGTAATAGGGCCCGGTGGCCCCGATGCGCAGGTTGCCGAAACGCAGGTTGCCCGCGTTGCGCAGCAGGAAGTCGGCATTGCTTTCCTGCTGCATGATCTGCTCGGCCAGCGGCATCAGCGCCACGCCAATGTCACTGAGGTCCACGCGGCTGGCCCGGCGATGGAACAGTTCCACGCCGTAAAGCTCCTCCAGTTGCCGGATGCGGCCGGTAACCGTGGGCTGGCTCACGCGCAGCTGACGCGCGGCCGTGGTGATGCTGCCCTGTCGCGCAACCTCGTAGAAGGTCATCAGCAGGTCGCCAAGCATGGAACTCCCGGGGACGTAAAGCAATAGCCGGGGACTATAAGGCGGAAATATGACAGGGTGACGAAGCTGGTCGGACGGTTTGCTCCCTCCGGTTTGCTCCCCTCTCCCGCGCGCGGGAGAGGGGAGAAACCAGGCGCCAAGCGCTGCCGGCTCAAACGCCCATCGCCGGATCCGACGTGGTGTGCGTGCCGTTTTCCAGCCGGCCGGCAAAGCGGCGGCTGAACCCGCCCTGCTGGGTGGTCACGGTGAAGTCGTACCAGTTGCCCTGCGAGCCGACGGGCCAGTGCATCTCCAGCTCCTTGCCGGCGAGTACTTCATAAGTCCAGGGGCCATCGTTGCGATAGGCGTTCGGCTTGACCGTGAACGTGCAGTTGGCCGAGCCCCGGTTGATCAGCGTCAGCCAGACTTCGGCGCCGGCCTCGTCATAGCAGACGCGGATCTCCGGCGCGGCGCCGCCGCCGGCGGCCTTCTGCGCGCTGACATCGCCCACGAAGGCGCGGTGGTAGCCGTTCGGGCCCAGCACCCAGAAGTTGTAGCGGCCGCCGTCCGCGCCGACGTCGATGTCCTCGAAGTATTCCTTGCCTGCCTCGATTGCATAGCGGCGCGGCACGTTGCCCAGGTGCAGGCGGTCGTAGACGTGGAACACCGCAGCCTGCCGGCCGTCGTTCCTGAAGTGCAGGCGGAACGCGTTGGTCGTTGGCTGCTCCAGCCCGCTGGTGTGCAGCGAGTACGGCAGGGCGCGCGACGGACGCGTGCCGCGCGGCTGCGTGGGCATAGTCTGGGCCGCAACGGTCGGGGCGGGAATCTGGGCCTTGGCATCCTGGGCGGCCCGCGCGGCGTCGGCGCCGGACTGCGTGAGCGGGGTGATGCCCAGCGCCACGTTGGCGTTCGGGTTGACGAAGTCGAACGCCGTCATCAGGTCGCCCATGATTGCGCGGCGATACGCGCTGATGTTGGTCTCGGCCACGCCGAACCGCTGCTCCAGGAAGCGCAGCACCGAAGTATGGTCGAACACCTGCGAGTTCACCCAGCCGCCGCGGCTCCATGGCGATACCACGTACATCGGCACGCGCGGCCCGGGGCCGAACGGCGTCTTGTCCACGCTGTAGTACTCGGTCGACGCGTCCACCGTCGAGTGGCCCACCGGCAGGCCCTTGCCGTCCAGCGCCGGCGCGCACGGCGGCGGCACGTGGTCGAAGAAGCCGTCGTTTTCGTCGAAGTTGATCAGCAGGACGGTGCGGCTCCACACGTCAGGGTTGGCGGTCAGCGCGTCGAGCACCTGCTGGGTGTACCAGGCACCCTGGACCGGGCTCGACGGCCCAGGGTGTTCCGAATAGGTGGCCGGGGCGACGATCCACGACACCTGCGGCAGCGTGCCGGCCGCGATGTCATCGCGCAGCGCCTGCAGGAAGCCGCCGTCGGGCATGGTGTTGGCGATGCCCTTGAACAGCGGGTTGGTGGCGTCGTCGGCCGGCGTGTAGGCCGGATACGGCGAGCCATCGGCGGCATTGCCCCGCGCGGCGTTGGCGGCGCGGTACTGCTGGAAGCCGGCCAGCGGGTTGTCGGTGAAGTTGTCCGGCATGTTCTGGTAGAGCTTCCAGCTCACGCCAGCCGCCTGCAGGCGCTCCGGGTACGTCGTCCACGTGTAGTTGATGCCGGTGGCGTCGAGCGAATCGCCGCTGTTGTCGATCACCGGGCCGCCGTGGGTGCCGGCCGGATCGTTGGTGCCGGTCCAGTGGAACAGGCGGTTGGTGTTGGTGCCGCCGTGGAAGCTGCAGTGGTAGGCATCGCACAGCGTGAACGCATTGGCCAGCGCAAACTGGAAGCCCAGTTCCTGCTCGGTGTAGTAGCCCATCGACTGGGTCTTCTTCGCCGTCGGCCACGCGCTCATGCGGCCCAGGTCATAGGCGGCCTGGGCGTCGGGCTGGCTGTGCGGCGTGCCGCTCACGCGCTGGGCGTTGCCGGCCATCTGGTCAAGGTGATAGGGCAGCACCACGCGGTTGATGTTGCCGCTGGCATAGGTCTGCTGGAACACGTTGCGGCCGCCCGGCAGCGGGATGGTGAAGCGGTCGCCAAAACCGCGCACACCCTTCATGGTGCCGAAGTAGTTGTCGAACGAGCGGTTTTCCTGCATCAGCACGACCACGTATTCCACGTCGCGGATGGACTTGGTGGCGTTGTTGGCAGGAATGGCCAGGGCACGGCGGATGGCGGGCGGAAAGGCGGCGAGTGCGGCGGTGGCGGCGGCGCTGCCACCGGCCATCTTGAGGAAATTGCGTCGGCTGCTGGAAGTCATGTCGGATTGCCCTGAGGCGTCAAATGCGCGGTCTGTGGATGGCGTACGGGGTCTGGCGCGGCAATCAGGGCGCACACTTCAATTGCGGCTTGGCAGCGGGCGTGCCGGTGCCCGGGCTGCCCGGATTGTTCGCGGGCGGCGTGCTGTCGCTGTCGCCGCCACAGGCAGTGAGGGCCGTGCAGAGCAGCAGGGCGGCCAGCATGCCCAGCGGGCGGCGCCGGGCAACGGTTCGAAGGGCTTCGGTCATGGTCGGTGTCTCGTGCGGGGAATGGCAAGTTGCAGCGCGTGGCGTGCGATGCGTCCGGCAGCGTAAGCAGCGGACAGGTCACCCGGGTGACATGCGAGACAAGATTTCCGATATCGCTATCGGGGATTTTTGCGGCCAATGTCCAGACATTGCATACAAAGCAAACAGGCGCGGAGATGGCCGGGCCGGCCATTTCGCCGGCCTTTTTCCACGTAATTTCTGCTGCGATGCACCACGTCGTGTGCTAAGGTTTTAGACGTTTCCCTCAAATCGCAGACGGGTGCGCCAAAGCAGCGACATTCGCAGAATTTCGGGAAGCCGCGCCAGTTCTGGCCTGCAGGGAAGTGACGCGCGTAACGAGACCTTTTGCTCGATCCTTGTTGCGGTTGCAACATGCCGTGACCTTGCTTGTAAACGGGGCATGCCGCCACCAAAGTGGTAGGCGGAAAGGGCGTTCGCAGGAGCTGCATATGGAAAACGAAACCGGTTACGTCTGGCATTACACGGTAGGTACCCCGCTGGTCGCCATTGCGCGTTCGGGCCGGCTGATGCCTGCCGCCGCACATGGCTCGGCACCACGATCCGGTGACGGGATTCTCTGGTTTTCGCGCAACCAGCAATGGGACCCGTCCGCCACGCGCGACGACGGGCTGAGTCAGGCCAGGCAGGCGTTGTCGCGTGCCGCATTGCACACGCGCTTCGGTCTTTACCGATTTGGCCTGCCCGAGCACGACATGCGCCTGCTGCCGTGGCCAACGGTCACGCGCGTGGCCGATATCGACGTGCCCGAGGCCATGACGATGGTGGCCAGCGGCCTGCGCTGCGGCGCGGCGCCCACCGACTGGATCGGCACGCTGACCGACGTGCCTCTGGACGATCTGCGATTCGAAAAATGGACCGGCGCCGCGTGGGTGCCTGCCGACCTGGTCGAACTGGTAGCCCAGTCCGCCTGAACCTCGGGGCCTGAGGCTAGCGGCTCAGCCCGCGCGCCGATATCGGCCAGACACTTTCCACCACGTCCCCCCGGATGCCCACGATCTCGTCGTAGAGATTCAACGTGGGATCGCAGTGGCCGGGCACCAGCATCATCCGGCTGCCCAGCGCGGGCAGCTTGCCCGTCAGGTCTTCCTGTTTCGGCATCACGATGCCGTGTTCGTCGTTGGCCGCCACGTAGTCGAGCGACGTCGACCGCGCGCCGTCGGTCCAGATCCATGGCAGCCCGGAATCCACGGCCATCGACTTCAGTCCGGCATCCACCACCACACGATCCCCGGCCGCAACGCTCATCACGGCCGTGGCGATAAACAGGCTGTGGTCGAAGCGCAGCGTCCCCGCGTAGTCGTTGGCGCCATAGTCGGCATCCATGAAGACATAGGAACCGGGCTGGATCTCGGTATAGACACCGCTGGCCAGGTCGAACTCCACGCTGCCGCTGCCGCCGCCCGTGACCACGTCGCAGCGCACGCCGGCCGCATCGAGCCGCGCAATGAAGCTGCCCGTGCGATCAGCCGCCCGCGCCGCGCCATCGCGCCGCTCGTTCCAGCCGCGCAGGTGCTGGATGCCGCCGTGATAGGCCTGCAGCCCGCGCATCGTCAACTGGCCATGCTGCGCGATGCGTTCCACCAGCGCCAGCATCGCCGCCGGGTCGGTCACGCCGCAACGGCCCTGGCCGACATTGACCTCGACGAACACACCAAGCTTGCTGCCGGCCGCCGCCGTGGCTGCGGCCAGGGCACCGACCTGCGCGAGGTCATCGACGCACACGCTCAGCGTGGCATGCCGTGCCAGTTCGGCCAGCAACGCCGCCTTGGCGGGGCTGGCCACTTCGTTGCTGATATGGATGTCGCGCACGCCGGCGCGCACGAACGGAATGGCCTCGCTGACCTTCTGGCAGCAGATGCCCACCGCGCCCCGGGCGATCTGCGCCAGCGAGATGTCGGGACACTTGTGCGCCTTGGCATGCGGCCGCAGCAGGATGCCGGCACGGTCGGCGGCGGCTTGCATGCGGCCGACGTTGGCGGCAAAGAGATCGAGATCCAGGACCAGCGAAGGGGTGTCGATGGTATCGGCGGGCTGGCCCGGCCGCGCGGTCGGCGGCAGATCGAAGGCGATGGTCATGACGATAGAGAGGGGGAGTTTGCGGCACGGGTGAAAGGCGAGCCACAGCGTACCACGGTGTGCGAGATGTCCAGTCTGGGGTGCCGTATGAGACACGTGTCCTGCCTCCAATTTGATGTAACGCAAAGGCTGTGCATCGTGCGTCTCAAGGTTTAAGAACGGGGGACGTTAAGGCTGGGCTGAACCCATACGTGTAGAGCCCCCTGATGAACAACCTCAGTATTCGCCATGGCCTGCTGGCGACGCTTGTGATTTTGGCCTGATGATCGTGTTTGGCGCCGTGCTGGGTGTCAGTCAGCTGAGCGCCAGCAGCGATGCCGCCGAACGCATCCACCTGATTTCGTCGCGGGCGATCCTGCTCAACGACGCCTACAAGGACATGACACGCGCGCGCTCCGCGCTGACGCGCGCGTACAGTTCGGCCAAGGCCAGCGGCCAGGTCAACGATGACGCGCTGGCCAGCGCCACCAAGTCGATCGGCAAGTCGAAGGACGAGCTGGAAAAGTTCGAGAAAGCTGCTGCCTTCCCCGAACAGGATGCTTCCACGCGCGACGACATCATCGCCGCCGGCCGCGCCCACATGGATGTGGTGCAGCGGGGCCTGGATGCGCTACGCAAGGGCGATCCGGACGGCTATGCGGCCATCAACGACAAGGACATCACGTCGTCCGGCGCCAAATACTCGGCCGGAGTGGAACGCTTTCAACAGTTTGCCGAGAAGCTGAACGACGACGCGGCGGGCGAAGGCCGCCAGCGGCTGAACCGTGTGATCCTGCTGGTATGCGTGGGCCTGGCGATGTCCGCCGGCCTGATCGTGGTGGTGCATCTGGCGCTGCGCCGTCTGGTGGTGACGCCGCTGTACCTGGCGCGCGACCTGATCATGCGCGTGGCCGATGGCGACCTGACGATCAAGGTGCCGCAGGCCGGCCGCAATGAAATCGGCCAGCTGCTCGATGCGGTGTCGCGCATGCAGTCGGGCCTGACGCAGACGGTGTCGAAGGTGCGTGCGGGCTCCGATGCCGTGACCACCGGCGCGCGCGAGATCGCGGCCGGCAACACGGACCTGTCCTCGCGTACCGAGGAACAGTCGTCGGCGCTGGAGCAAACGGCGGCCAGCATGGAACAGCTGACGTCCACCGTCGGCAACAACGCGGAAAGCGCCACGCATGCCAGTTCCCTGGCGCGCAACGCGGCGGACCTGGCCGCACGCGGCGGCGAGGTGGTGCGCGGCGTGGTGCATACGATGAGCGAGATCAACACCAGCTCGCAGAAGATCGTCGACATCATCGGCGTGATCGACGGCATTGCGTTCCAGACCAATATCCTGGCCCTGAACGCCGCCGTGGAAGCGGCGCGCGCGGGCGAGCAGGGGCGCGGGTTTGCCGTGGTGGCTGGCGAGGTGCGCAGCCTGGCGCAGCGCAGCGCCAATGCGGCCAAGGAAATCAAGGGCCTGATCGATTCGTCGGTGGACAGGGTGGACGCGGGCAGCCAGCAGGTGGAGCAGGCCGGCAGCACGATCGAGGAAATCGTGGCGGCGGTGAAGCGCCTGGCCGATACCGTCAGCGAGATCTCGGCGGCATCGATCGAGCAGTCGAGCGGCATCACGCAAGTCAGCGAAGCGGTGTCGCAGATGGAGCAGGTCAACCAGCAGAACGCCGCGCTGGTGGAGCAGGCGGCCGCCGCCGCCGATTCGCTCGAATCGCAGGCCAACCAGCTGGCCGCCGCCGTGGCGACGTTCCGGCTGGCCTGATTCCGCGATGGAGAACTAGCCGGCCAGTTGTTCCTCGACGAACAGCAGCCGGTCGTTGCCCCAGTACAGCTTGTCGCCCACGATGAAGCTGGGCGCGCCAAAGATGCCGCGCGCCACGGCTTCCTCGGTCACGCGCTTGAGGTCGGCCTTGACTTCGGCGTCGTCCAGCATCGCCAGCGCCTCGCGCGGGTCCAGCCCCGCCGCCACCAGCACCTTGCCGATTTCGACCGGATCGTTCAGGTTCCTGCCCGTTTCCCACATCGCCGTGAAGATTGCGTCCACATACCGGTGGAACTCGGCCTCGCCTTTGCGCTGGTAGCCGATCGCGCCGCGCATCAGCGCCAGCGTATTGATCGGAAAGTGCGGATTGAGCCGGAACGGCGCGCCATAGCGTCGCGCCCAGCAATCGAGATCGCCGTCGGACCATTGCCGCTTGGCGGGAATCTCCATCGGGCTATGGTTGCCCGTGGCCTTGAACACGCCGCCCAGCAGCATGGGCCGCCACACGATGGTGGCGCCAGTCCGCGCCGCCACGCGCGGCAATTCCTTGTACGCCAGGTACGAGTAGGGGCTGCCGAAGTCAAAGAAGAATTCCACCTGCCTGGTCATTGCCTGTCTCCGTTGTGGTGTGCTCGTTATATTCGGGTGACTTGCATTGTGACAGGAACTTGGGCGCGTCGACATCAAGAATTCGCCTTGACTATATATCGTACGATATATATCTTACGATATGTCTTACGATATAACGGAGTGAACGATGCGACACCATTTCGATCGGGTGCACGGGCACCACCACACAAGCGGCCACTGCGGCCATCACGGCAAGCACCATCGCGGCATGCGCGCCATGATGGCGATGAAACTGATGGGCATGATGGGCGGCCGGGGCGGCGGTTTCTGGTCGCAGGGCGGTGGCGGATTCGACGGCGATGGCGACGGTTTCGACGGCGAAAACCTGCGCCGTGGCCGCAAGTTCAGCGCCGAGGACCTGCAATTGCTGCTGCTTTCGCTGCTCGACGAGAAGCCATCGCACGGCTATGAGCTGATCAAGGCGCTGGAAACCCGCACCGGCGGCTTCTACAAGCCGAGCCCGGGCGTGGTGTATCCAGCGCTGACCTTCCTGGAAGACGTCGGCTACGCCACGGTGGACCTGGAAGGCAACAAGAAGCGCTACCAGCTGTCGGAAGCGGGCCGCGCCTATCTGGACCAGAATCGCGCGCGGCTGGAGCAGATGGTAGCGCGCCTGCAGCACGTGGCGCGCAAGATGGATTTCATGCGTCGCGCCATGAGCGGCCAGCCGCAACGCGATGTCGAGGAGGGCGGCTGGGCGCCCGAGCTGGTGCAGGCGCGCGGGCGCCTGAAGCAGGCCCTGATGATGCGCAGCGGCGCCACGGCCGACGAGCAGCGCCGCATCGCGGCCATTCTCGAACGCGCGGCCGACGAAATTGAGCGCGGCGAGCACGGCGCCAACCAACCGGAGTGAAGATGACCGATACCCGAGACCTGACCGTACAACGCGTGCGCCATCCGCTGAAGATGCGGCTGCTCAAGGTGCTGCGCACCCGCCAGGTGTCGCCGCAACTGCTGCGCGTGACGCTGGGCGGCGATGACCTGGCGGACTTTGTTTCCGGATCGTTCGACGACCACGTCAAGGTGTTCTTTCCCGAAGGCGGCACCGACAAGCCGGTGCTGCCACAGGTGGGACCGGACGGCATCAAATTTCCCGAGGACCAGCCGCGCCCCCAGGCGCGCGACTACACGCCGCGCCGCTACGACAATGCCGCCCGCGAACTTGATATCGAATTCGTGCTGCATGGCGACGGCCCCGCATCCACCTGGGCCGCGCAGGCGCAGCCGGGCCAGTACCTGGGCGTGGGCGGCCCGCGCGGATCGTTCGTGATCCCGCGCGCGTTCGACTGGCACCTGCTGATCGGCGACGATACGGCGCTGCCGGCCATCGGCCGCCGTATCGAGGAACTGGGGCCGGATGCCCGCGTGATCGTCGTGGCCGAGGTGGCCGACGAATCTGCGCGCATTCCGCTGGCCACCGGGCCGCATGCCGAGGTGCACTGGATTCATCGGGACGAACATCGTGCCGAGGACGGCGAGCCCGCTTCCGAGGGCAGCCAGCTGGTGCCCACGCTGCGCTGGCTGAGCCTGCCGGCCGGCGAGGGCTACGTCTGGGCGGCCGGCGAAGGCGCGGCGATGCGCGACGTGCGCAAGTACCTGGTGGAGGAGCGCGGCATCCACAAGACGCGCATCCGGGCGTCGGCCTACTGGAAGCGTGGCAACGCGGCCGTTCACGAAACGATCGACGACTAACCCAAAGTGTGGTTTGCGGGGCGATGCGGCACGGCTACACTGCGTAGACCCTCATTGCCACGGAACCTGCCATGCCGAGCCTTCGCCCGTTGTTGCCGATTGCCATGCTGACTGCCTCGATCGGACTGGCCGCCTGCGCGCCCGATTCGTTCCGCAACTACGAGGCGCGCGGCCTCAACAACTATCTCGACAAGATCCAGAACGTCTGTGCCAACACGCGCCTGAACAGCCAGCCGCTGGGCGAATGGCTGCGCAGCGGTTCGGACGACAGCGACAGCAACTACGTCTACTGGCTCGACCAGACGTCGCGGCTGTACTACAACCGCATCACGGTGCCCCAGTATCGCGATTCGATCGCGGGCGCGATGGGCGGCAGCAAGCCCAATGCCGACGCGCTGGACTGCATCGTGCGCAATCTGCCCGCCGACCGGCCCACCAGCCCGCCGGGCGGCATGTTCTGATTTCCTGATTTTTTGCGGCCGGCCCGTTGTGCAAACGGGCGCGGCTGGCTAATATCAGTCCCCAGTGGCCGAGACAACGGCTGCGACGTCGCTCGGACGGTTCCGGGCGCTTACGTAAAGGACTCCTCCATGACTGCCGAATCCGGCAAGCGCCGCTTTGCGCGCATCGATCGTCTTCCCCCTACGTTTTCAACATCACCGCCGAGCTCAAGATGGCCGCCCGCCGCCGTGGCGAGGACATCATCGACATGAGCATGGGCAACCCCGACGGGGCCACGCCGCCGCATATCGTGGCCAAGCTCGTGGAGGCTGCACAGCGGCCCGATACGCATGGCTATTCGGCGTCGAAAGGCATCCCGCGCCTGCGCCGCGCCATCTCGCACTGGTACCGTGACCGCTACGACGTGGATATCGATCCGGACAAGGAAGCCATCGTCACCATCGGGTCGAAGGAAGGGCTGGCGCACCTGATGCTGGCCACGCTGGACCGGGGCGACACGGTGCTGGTGCCCGATCCGAGCTACCCGATCCATATCTACGGTGCGGTCATCGCCGGCGCCGATATCCGCTCGGTGCCGCTGACGCCGGACATCGACTTCTTTGCCGAACTGGAACGCGCGATCCGCGGCAGCTACCCGAAGCCCAAGATGATCGTGCTGGGCTTTCCGTCGAATCCGACGGCGGCCTGCGTGGAACTGGATTTCTTCGAGCGCGTGATCGCGCTGGCGCGCAAGCACGACATCTTCGTGGTGCACGACCTGGCCTATGCGGACATCGTGTTCGACGGCTGGAAGGCGCCGTCGATCATGCAGGTGCCCGGCGCCAAGGACATCGCCGTGGAGTTCTTCACGCTGTCCAAGAGCTACAACATGGCGGGCTGGCGCATTGGTTTCATGGTGGGCAACCCCGACCTGGTGGCCGCGCTGACGCGCATCAAGAGCTATCACGACTACGGCACGTTCACGCCGCTGCAGGTTGCCGCCATCGCCGCGCTGGAAGGCGACCAGCAGTGCGTGAAGGAGATCGCCGCCCAGTACCAGGCAAGGCGCGACGTGCTGGCGCGCGGGCTGATCGAGGCCGGCTGGCAGGTCGACATCCCGAAGGCGTCGATGTATATCTGGACGCGGATCCCCGAGCCCTATCGCGCGCTGGGTTCGCTGGAATTCTCGAAGCAGCTGCTGGCCAAGGCCAAGGTATCGGTATCGCCGGGTATCGGCTTTGGCGACTACGGCGACGAGTACGTGCGCTTTGCCCTGATCGAAAACGAATCGCGCATTCGCCAGGCCGTACGCGGCATCAAGTCGATGTTCCGCGCTGACGGGCTGGTCAAGCCGGCAGTGGCTTAAATCTGCTTTCGGTTTGCTCCCCTCTCCCGCATGGCGGGAGAGGGGCCGGGGTGAGGGCTCAGCGGTGCAAATCGCGATATGTCGGCAAGCAGAGCCGCATTACCCTCACCCCTAACCCCTCTCCCGCGAGCGGGAGAGGGGAATCAGACCACGAGTATCTCCTTCCTCAAAAATACCCCACGAACTTCTTCATGATCGGCGACAGCGCCTCTGCGCGATGTGCCATCAGGATGCGGCTGGCCGCGTCCAGGCCGGCGATGGGCAGGTAGGCCACGCCGGGGATGCCCGTGCGCGCATAGATCTGCGGCAATACCGAAATCCCTGCGCCGCTGGCCACCAGGCCGATGATCGTGGTGGCCTCGCGCGCTTCCTGCGCGACGTTTGGGGCGAAGCCTGCCCGATTGCACAGCGTGGTCGCGTGGTCGAACAGGCCGCAACCCAGGCCGCGCGGGAACAGCAGGAAGCGTTCGCCCGACAGCGCGCCGATATCGATCTCCTGCGCGCTTGCCGCCAGCGGATGCGCCACCGGCACCACTGCCACCAGACGGTCGGCCAGCACCTCGCGCACGGCGATGCTGGCGGGCGGCCGGAACTGCGGCGACGGCCGCAGGAACGCGATATCGATCTCGCCGTTCTCCAGCTGCTGCAATTGCTGCCCCGTCGACATATGGACCAGCTCGAGCTTCGCATTGCGGTGACCCTCCCGGAAGGCGTGCACCGCGCGCGGAAACATGTCCTGCATCGGTACCGATGCTGTGAATCCCACGCGGATCTCGCCGGCCTCGCCTGACGCCACCTGCTTGACCACCTCGCGCGCCTGATCCAGGTTGGCCAGCGCTGCGCGTGCCTTGTCCAGGAACAGCTCGCCGGCCGGGGTCAGGGCCACGTGATGGCGCGAGCGCTCCAGCAGCGCGCTGCCCAGTTCTTCCTCCAGCGCCTTGATCTGCACGCTAAGGGCGGCTGGCTCACATGCAGCCGGCGGGCGGCCTCGCTGAAGCTCAACGCCTCGGCCACGGCCACGAAGTAACGAAGTTGGCGAAAGTCCATGATAGTGATTCGGAATAACAAGCCATCTGAAAACGTATTGGACAGTATCACGGGCCCCGCCCAGAATGCGAGCACATCCTCACAACAACTGGAGACATGCATGCTGCGCGGGTTCGCTCGTATTCGTAATCTGCAGGGCGGGAGCCGCCCGGTACTGGCAGCGCTGATGGCCGCGATGGTGGGTGCCCTGACGCTGGGCGCGACGGCGGCGCGTGCCGACAGCTACCCCGACAAGCCGATCCGCCTGGTGGTGCCGTACGCGGCTGGCGGCGCGGTGGATATCGTGGCGCGCTCGGTGGGCCAGCGCATGAGCCAGTTGCTCAAGCAGCCGATCATTGTCGACAACCGGCCCGGCGCCAGCACCAATATCGGCATGGATTTCGTCGCCAAGGCGCCGGCCGACGGCTACACGATCATGATGGCGTCGAACAGCCTGGCCACCAATGCGGCGCTGTTCAACAAGCTCAGCTTCAACCCGGCCACCGATTTCGCGCCCGTGGCGCGCATTGGCGAGGCATCGCTGGTGGTAGTGGTGCCTGCCAAGTCGCCGTTCAAGTCGCTGAAGGACCTGGTGGCCCAGGCCAAGGCGCAGCCCGGCAAGCTCAACTATGCATCGGCCGGTAACGGCAGCTCGGGCCATCTGGCCGGTGAAATGCTGAAGGACACGGCCGGTATCGACGTGCTGCATGTGCCCTACAAGGGCGGCGCGCCGGCCATCACCGACCTGATCGGCGAGCGCATCACCTTCATGCCGATCAATCCGCTGGAAGTGATCTCGCATATCAAGGCCGGCACGCTGCGTCCGCTGGCGGTGGCCAGCGCCCAGCACTCGGCGCAACTGCCGAACGTGCCGACTTCGAAGGAAGAGGGGCTGCCGAACTTCACCGCGTCGGTATGGTGGGGCCTTGTGGCACCGGCCAGGACGCCCGCGCCCGTCATCAAGCAACTGAACGCCGCCGCCAACACCGCGCTGGCCGATCCTGAAGTCGAGCAGCAGCTGGGCCAGCTTGGCGTGACGATCGTATCGGGCAGCCCGGAGCAATTCGGCCAGTTCGTGAAGACCGAGACCGCGACGTGGAACAACGTGATCCGCAAGGCCGGCATCACCGCGGACTGACGTTCTCACAGCCACAGATTTAAGGAAGTTACGATGTCCCAACCCCGATCCAAGCAGCCGTCGATCCTGGTGGTGAGCGCGCATGCGGCCGACTTTGTCTGGCGCGCGGGCGGTGCGATTGCCCTTTACGCCGAACGCGGCTACCACGTGCGCATCGTTTGCCTGTCGTTCGGCGAACGTGGCGAATCGGCCAAGATGTGGCGCCAGCCGGGCATGACCATCGAGCGCGTCAAGGCGGCGCGCCTGGAAGAAGCACAGCGCGCCGCCGACATCCTGGGCGGCACGCTGGAATGCTTCGACCTGGGCGACTACCCGTTGCGCGTGCCCGACGCCGCGCTGCTGCGGCTGGCCGATATCTACCGCGAGATTCGCCCGGAGCTGGTGCTGAGCCATTCGCGCGAGGACATCTACAACTTCGACCACCCGCTGGCCACGCACGTGGCGCAGGAAGCGCGGGTCATCGCCCAGGCGCACGGCTACAAGCCCGAGGTACCGGTGATCGGCGCGCCGCCGGTGTTCCTGTTCGAGCCGCACCAGCCCGAGCAGTGCAACTGGAAGCCCGACGTGCTGCTGGATATCTCGTCGGTCTGGGAAAAGAAGCAGCGCGCGTTCACGACCATGGCCGCGCAGGAACACCTGTGGGAGTACTACACGCGGGTGGCCCTGCAGCGCGGTGCGCAGGCGACGCGCAATTCGGACAGCAAGATTCAGTACGGCGAGGGCTATGCCCGCGTCTTCCCGCAAGTGACGGAGGTGCTGGCATGAGAAACGTTGCCTATCGCAACATCCTGCGCGCCGAGGCGCGCGATATCGAATCGCTGGGCAAGTCCGGCGTGGCCACGGTGCACGAGGCCCAGCGCCGCACCGGCCTGATGAAGCCGTATCTGCGCCCGATCCAGTCGGGCATGGCCATCGCCGGCAGCGCCGTGACGGCCCTGATGCATCCGGGCGACAACTGGATGATCCACGTGGCCGTGGAAATGATCCAGCCCGGCGACGTGCTGGTGGTGGCGCTGACCAGCGATTGCACGGACGGCGTGTTCGGCGACCTGCTGGCCACGTCGCTGAAGGCGCGCGGCGCGCGTGGCCTGATTCTCGACGCGGGCTGCCGTGACGTGTCGACGCTCGTTGCGATGGGCTTCCCGGTGTGGTCCCGCGCGGTGTCGGCGCAAGGCGCCGTCAAGGAAACCGTGGGTGCGGTCAATGTGCCGGTGGTGTTTGCGGGCGCGCAGGTGCGTCCGGGCGACGTGATCGTCGCGGACGACGACGGGGTGGTCGTGGTGGCGCGTCCGCACGCGGCCGACATCGCCCGCAAGGCCGCCGAACGCGAGGCGCTGGAGACAGCCAAGCGCGACAAGCTGGCGTCCGGCGTGCTGGGCGTGGACATGTACAACATGCGCCCCGGCCTGGCCGACAAGGGCCTGGTCTACCTGGACCAGACCGTGGACTGGTACAGCGGCGCCGACGAGGCGTGATGCGCCGCGGCGCCGGGCCGCGCGAAAGAGCGTGAGCCTGCTTCATGGTGAACCGGGAAAGCCGGGCGGTACTGCCGTCCGGCTTTTCTTTCTGGCAAGCGTGCCGAAGACAGCTATGCTTCAGGTAACGGTTCTGGGAGCGCAAATGTCCGATACACCGGGAATGTCCACGAAACGCGTGGTGTTTCGCAGTCTCGCGAGCGGCCTGGCCGTGGTGCTGCTTGCCTCGGCGATGGTCGGATGCGAGGGCGTTCCACGGGACACCACCGCGACGCCGCCCCCACCGCGCGAGTCGTTTACCCGCGCCGACGAAGTCTATCCCGCGCCCAGCCAGGGGCGGCAACAGCCCGCCGCACGCGCGCCGTAGCTGGCGAGCCGGCCCGAAGCGGCGGGGGGGCGACCGACCATGTAAGCGCTTGATTCTTATGGAGATGAAAAGGCGACGGCGAGCGGGTTCATCGCCGGAGAATCTGGTATAAGACCCCAACAACATCGAAGCCGATCTCCGCTGGCGCGGGCGAGTCGGCCCAGCCGGGGGACCAGATGGAATTGCGCCAGCTTCAGTATTTCGTGCGGGTGGTCGAGCTGGGCAGCATGAGCCGTGCCGCGCTGGAACTCGACATGGTGCAGTCGGCGGTCAGCCAGCAAATCAGCCGCCTGGAGAGCGAACTTGCCACCCGCCTGCTGCGCCGCACGCCGCAGGGCGTGACCCCCACCGAGGCCGGCCTGGCCTTTTTCCACGAAGCCCAGCTGACGCTGCGGCACGCCGAGCAGGCGCGTCGCGCCGCGCATCAGGCTCGCCTGTCCGGCGCGGTCAGCGTGGGCCTGGCGCCGACCACGGCGTCGGTGATCGGCGTGCCGCTGATTCGCGCGATGCGCGAGCGCTACCCCGACGTGCGGCTGCATATCGTCGAAAGCCTGTCGGGCCACCTGACCGCGATGCTCAACGCGCGCCAGCTCGACCTGGCCGTGCTGTTCGGCACCCACGCCGCCCGCCGCTGGACGGTGCTGCCGCTGCTGGAGGAAACGCTGTTCCTGATCCAGTCGCGCCAGACGCTGCCCCAGGGCAAGGCCGACCCCCCGGCGCAGCGCACGATGGCCGATCTGGCCGACGTGCCGCTGATCATGCCAACCGGCGTGCACGGTCTGCGCAGCACCTTCGACGCCGCATTCGCCCGCGCCAAGGTCGCGCCGCGCGTGGTCCAGGAGGTGGATTCCCTGGCCATGCTGATGGAAGCGGTGGACATGGGCTTCGGCGCCACGCTGCAGCCGTGGGCGGCGGTGGGGCGCTATCCCGACGCCGAAACGCGTTTTCACCTGGCGCAGATCGACGATCCGCAGGCGGGGCGGCAGAACCTGCTCTGCAGCCTGTCCGACGACGAACTGTCGCCGGCGGCGCTGGCCCTGCGCGTGGTGCTGGCCGACACGGCGCGCGGCCTGGTGCGTTCGGGCGAGTGGCGCGGGGCGCGGCTGCTGGATAGCTAGCCGGCCCGGCGGAACCCCTCCGCTCTCCCCACTTCGGAAGGGCCTGAATCTGGCCATTTCACCGTTCAGTTGATACGACAACGCTCCGTTAGACGATGACTGGAGAGGCCGAGCATACGGCCGAACGGGATATTTCGCGGACAACACCATCATGCCCAGCCAATAAATCAGAAACCCGGAGGTAACGCCAATGCAACGTTTTCAACGAATGACCGTCTTCCAACGCATCATGTCGGCCTTCGCGGTCGTGCTTGCGATGACATGCGCCATGGGCGGCTTCGCACTGTTCGAACTCGGACGCGTTGGCGATGCCGCGCGCGATATCAAGGACAACTGGATGCCGTCGGTGCGCCATTCCCTTGAGATGAAGAGCCAGCTGAACGCCTATCGCACTTCCGAGATGCAGCACGTGCTGTCAGCCTCGGAAGAAGAATTCCGCCGCTACGAGGCCCTGATGGGCACTCAGCTCGACGCCTTCCGCGAAGCCGAGAAGGTCTTCGCCAGCCTGCTGGCCACGGAAGCCGAGCGGCTCACATACCGCGAGATGACGGCCCTGATGACGCAGTACCTGGCCGTGCATGACAAGCTGCTGGCGCTGTCGCGCGGCGGCGACCGCCAGGGCGCGGTCACCATGCTGCGCGGCGAATCGTTCCAGGTGCGCAGCCAGCTGGAAGCCAGCCTCGACAAGGCCGTCAAGCTCAACGTGGCCGGCTCGGAAGCCAGCGGCAGGCACGTGGAGGAAGTCTTTGCCTCGGCGCGCAACCTGATGATCGGCGCGCTGCTGACGATGGCAGTGCTGGTCGTCGTGCTGGCCCTGATGCTGGCGCGCGGCCTGGTGCGCCAGCTGGGCGGCGAGCCGGCCTACGCGGCGCGGGTTGCCGGCGAGGTGGCCGCCGGCAACCTCGCGCTGGAAGTCGTACTGAAGCCGGGCGATACGTCCAGCATGCTGCATGCGATGAACCGCATGCGCCTGACGCTGGCCGATATCGTCCATCACATCAAGTCGTCCAGCGAAGCGGTGGCCGCTGCTTCGGGCCAGATTGCCCAGGGCAACGTGGACCTGTCGCAACGCACCGAGGAGCAGGCGTCAGCGCTGGAGCAGACCGCCGCCAGCATCGAGGAACTGGCCGTGACCGTCAGGCAGAACGCCGACAATGCCGGCCATGCCGACAAGCTGGCGCAGAGCGCATCGTCGCTGGCCGAGAAGGGCGGCCAGGTGGTGGGCAACGTGGTCAACACCATGGGCGATATCTCGAAGAGTTCGGGTCGCATCGTCGACATCATCAGCGTGATCGAGGGCATCGCGTTCCAGACCAATATCCTGGCCCTGAACGCTGCCGTGGAAGCGGCCCGAGCGGGCGAGCAGGGGCGTGGCTTTGCCGTGGTGGCCGGGGAAGTGCGTTCGCTGGCCCAGCGCAGTGCGTCGGCCGCCAAGGAGATCAAGGAGCTGATCGAAGGCTCGGTCAGCAAGGTGCGGGAAGGCTCGTCGCTGGTCGACAGCGCCGGCCAGACGATGCACGAGATCGTGGAGGCCGTGCGGCAGGTGTCGCAACTGGTGGCCGATATCTCGGCGGCCTCCACGGAACAGACCAGCGGCATCGAGCAGGTGAACGCGGCCGTGACGCAGATCGACGCCGTGACGCAGCAGAACGCCGCGCTGGTGGAAGAGGCGGCGGCCGCGGCCACGGCGCTTGACGAGCAGAGCCGCAGCCTGCTGTCGTCGGTGGCGGTGTTCCGGCTGGCGGAGCGCCGGGGCCAGTCGCGCGCTGGCGACGTCCAAGGCTTTGCCCGTGGCGGCGTGCCCGCGCTGGCCTGATCCCGTCCAGCGGTAGCAGAACGCAGAACAGCCGGAGCCAGTCTCCGGCTGTTCTGTTTCGGTGCCGCCGGTAATCCTTACATCGCCTGCATATTCCAGCCAGGGCTGTCGCGGCCCGGCCGGGGGCGGCAATGGCTACCAGAACGTGGCCGCGTAGCCGACCATGATCAGTGCAATTGCGATCAGAATGACCGGATGGGTCCACGTATAGCGCCGGTTTCCACGCAGTTTCTGCATTTTTTCTTCGCGGTCCTGCACGTCGCCTTGATGCATGGGTGTCCTCCTCGAATCCGGGCCCGGAGGGCCGACAGGGGACAGGGTGTGCAGGATGCGTGCCATGCGGGCGCGGTCGCCATGTTGCCGATGACGCCAGACACCAGCCGGCGGGCTTGGCACAATAGCAGGCTTCGCGCCCCGGCCAAAGGAGACCCGACCGCATGACCGCGCCCGAAATGTCCGATTCGTCCGAGTCCTCCGGTTCGACCCACACCCCCGCCCGTGCGCCCGCCATCGGCCTTGGCAGCGCGGCCCGCGACCTCTATCGCGCGCTCTGGCGCCACGCGCACGGCGTGCGCAGCCAGATGCTGGGCGCGGCCGGCCTGTTGTCGGCGGCCCAGTTGCTGCGGCTGACCATGCCATGGCTGGCCGCGCAGGCCATCAACGCGCTGCAGCAGGGCCAGATGGAAGTGGCCGGCCGCTGGATCGTCTACCTGATCGGCATCTACCTGCTGTCGTGGCTGCTGCATGGCCCGGGCCGGGTGCTGGAGCGCAACGTGGGCGTGCGGGTGCGCGAGCGGCTGTCCGATCTGCTTTACGCGCGCATTGCATCGGCGCCGCTGGCGTGGCGCGATGGCCGGCACTCGGGCGAGCTGCAGCACCGCGTGGTGCAGTCCAGCCGGGCGCTGTCCGACTTCGCGCAGAACCAGTTCGGCTATCTGCAGAGCGCGTTCAACTTCGTGGGGCCGATCGTCGCGCTGGCCCTGCTGTCGCCTACCAGTGGCGTGATCGCGGTCACCGGCTACGTGGTCGTCGCGCTGATTATCCTGCGGTTCGACCGCACCCTGATGCAGCTGGCCCGCGCCGAGAATGACGCGGAGCGTCGCTATGCCGCCGCGCTGCTGGACTTCGTCGGCAACGCCGGCACGGTGATCGGCCTGCGGCTGCAGGCCGCGTCGCGCAAGCTGCTGGACCATCGCATGGCGGCCGTGATGGCGCCGCTGCGCCGCGCGGTGGTGGTCAACGAAGGCAAATGGTTTGCCGTCGACCTGCTGGGCATGGGCCTGACGTGGATCCTGGTGGTGGTGTACGTGCTGCAGGAGCGCCAGCCGGGCCAGGCCGTGCTGCTGGGCACGGTGTTCATGATCTACCAGTATGCGCAGCAGGCCGCGACGGTGGTGGGCGCGATGGCGTCCAACTTCCAGAGCTTCGCGCGCATGCATACCGATTACGGCAGCGCCGAGCCGATCTGGGCGACACCCGGCGATCCCGACGCGGCGGTGCCGGCCGTGATTCCCGACGCGCCCTGGCAGACGCTGGAGCTGCGCGGCGCCACCTGGCGCTACGCCGACGATGCCCGCGGCGGCTTGCACGGCATCGACCTGCAACTGCGGCGCGGCGCGCGCGTTGCGCTGATCGGCCCCAGCGGCGGCGGCAAGAGCACGCTGCTGCGGGCGCTGGCGGGCCTCTACCGTCCGCAGCACGGCGAACTGCGCCGCGACGGCATGGCGGAGGACTGGATCGAACTGCGCGCGCTGGCCACGCTGATTCCGCAGGAAGCGGAGGTGTTCGAGGCCAGCGTGGAAGAAAACCTGACCTTCGGCGAGCCGGCCGATGCAGCGGCGCTGCACGCCGCCGTGCATACGGGCGTGTTCGACGAGGTGCTGCAGCGCATGCCCGATGGCCTGGCCAGCCCGCTCAGCGAGCGCGGCGCCAACCTCTCCGGCGGCCAGCGGCAGCGGCTGGCCCTGGCGCGGGGCGCCCTGGCCGCGCAGGGCAGTTCGCTGCTGCTGCTCGACGAACCGACCAGCGCGCTCGATCCCCAGGCCGAAGCCCGCGTGTTCGACCGCATGTTCGCGGCCTTCCCGTCGGCGTGCATCGTCGCGTCGGTACATCGACCCAGCCTGCTGGCGCGGTTCGACACCATCGTCGTGGTCGAGACCGGCCGGGTGGTCGATGCCGGACCGCGAGACGAGGTGCTGGCAAGGCGCGGCGGCTGACGGTCTGGTATCGCACACCCGGGCCGCATTACATCAGCGAGTCGGTCGAGTACGCCACGCCATCCCGCCCCGGGTCGGCGCCACCGCGCAGCGTGGTGCCGTCGACATGTACCGCGTGCACCCATCCAATTGTGTAGTTGTACGGGTTGCGGATCACCTCGTAGCCCTGCTGTTCCAGCTGCCGGCACACCGCGCGCGGAATGCGGTTGCACACGTCGATGGCATTGCTGGTCGACGAGAAGCGCGGGGCCGATACGGCTTCCTGGATCGGCATGCCATGGTCCACGGCATTCAGGATCACCTGCAGCACGCCCATCGCGATCTGCGTGCCGCCGGGCGCGCCCAGCACGATTTCCGGCTGGTCGTTGCGGAACACGATGGTCGGGCACGACGACGTAAAGCGGCGCTTGCCCGGCGCGATGCTGCCGGCGCGGCCCGGCCGGGGATCGAACACGCCCATGCAGCCGTTGTACAGGAACCCGAGGCCGGACGTGATGACGCCCGACGGCATGGCCAGCGAATGGGTCAGCGACACGCAGTTGCCGTCGCCATCGACCACCGACAGGTGCGTGGTATCGCGCGGCACCGCGTGCCCGGGGTTGACGCGCGTGACCGACACCTTCTCATGGGCACGCACGGCGGCGGCGGTCTGCGCGGCGCGCTCGGCCGACAGCAGGCGGTCGAGCGGGATATCGACAAAGGCGGGGTCGCCCAGGTGGATGTCCTTGTCGACGGTGGCCTGCTTCATGACCTCGCAGACGATGCGCATGTACTCGGGCGAGTTGTGCGGCATCGCGGCCAGGTCGAACTGCTCCAGCGCGTGCAGCATCTCCAGCAGCATCGCACCGCCGCCCGGCGGCTGGTTGGTGGCGATGACGCGGTCGCGATAGCGGCCGAACAGCGGCTTCTGGCGGATCACGCGGTAGTCCGACAGGTCCTGCCGGCCCAGCAGGCCGCCGTTGGCCTGCATGTCGGCGACGATGGCGTCGGCAATCGATCCCTGGTAGAACGCGTCGGCGCCTTCGCGGGCGATCACGTCCAGCACGTCGGCCATGTCGGTGTTGACGATGGGCGCTCCGATGGGCCGCGGCCAGCCGTCCTCGCGGCAGTAGATGCGCCGCCCCAATTCGCTGTAGGCCAGCCGCTCGCGATTGCTGGCGCGGCCCAGCGTGGCCTCGTCCATCCAGAACGCATGCATGCCGGGCCGCACCAAATAGCCGTCGCGCGCCCAGGCGATGGCCGGTGCCACCACCTCGCGCCACGGCAGGCGGCCGTAGGCCGAGTGCATCGCCTCCAGGCCGCGCAGCGTGCCGGGCGTGGCAATCGACTGGTAGCCGATGTCGTTCAGCCGGTCCTTGATGAAGAAGCCGAAGCCGTCGCGGGCCTCGCCTTCGAGCAGGTCGGCCCACATGTCTGGCCGTGCGCTGGCCGGGGCCGTGGCGTGGAAGTCGAAGTATTCGTGGGCCCTGGCGTCGCGCATGTAGACCGCGCCGGTGCCGAAGCCTGCGATGCCGCACATCAGCGGATCGACCACGGTCTGCGCCAGCGCGCAGGCCACGGCGGCATCCACGGCGTTGCCGCCGGTCTTCAGGATCTCGACGCCCGACTCGGCCGCTTCCGGCTGCGGGCAGACCACCATTCCAGGATTCGTCATGGCGTGGTCCTTACCTGGACTGGAAGTCGACGGAGCCCAGCGCTTCCTGCACCTTGGCGGTGTCGCGCACGGTCATCTGCATCAGCATGCCGGACGGGCCTGGCATCGGCACTACCTGCATGGTCTTCAGCTTGTCGAGCGTGCCCTTGTCGGCCAGGAACACCTGCGACGCGGCGTGCAGGCGCTTGACCACCTCCGGGGATGTACCAGCCCGGGCGGCCACGCCCATCCAGCCCAGGTCATCCAGGCCTGACAGGCCCAGTTCGGAGGCCGTCGGCACCTCCGGCAGGTCTGGCAGCCGCTTTGGCGCGAACAGCACCAGCGGCACCAGCTTGCCGGCGCGAATCTGCGGCATGGCCGTGCTCAGCACCGGCGCCATGACCTGGGTCTGGCCGCCGACGGTGGCCACCACGCCATCGGGCTCGCCCTTGTATGGCACGTGGGTCATCTGGATGTTCTGGTTCTTCTGGAACAGCTCCACCACCAGGTGGGTGGAATTGCCGTTGCCCGACGACGCGAAGTTGATCTTGCCCGGCTTGGCCCTCGCAGCCGCCACCAGATCGGCCAGCGAGCGGAAGCCGGTCTGCGGATTGGCCACCAGCACGAACGGCACCGTGGTCAGCACCGACACCGGGGTGAAGTCGGTCTCGGGCTTGTACGGGAGGGGTGCATAGGCGAACTTGTTCAGCACCATTTGCGAGACGCCGGCCAGGAACAGCGTGCACCCGTCGGCAGGTTGGGACAGCACGTACTTGGCCGCGATCACGCCGCCGGCGCCGGCCTTGTTCTCGACGAGCACGGTGGTGCCCAGTTCCTTCGAGGCGGTCTCCGCCCACATGCGCGCCAGCGTGTCGGTGCTGCCGCCGGCCTGCTGCGACACCACCAGCTTGATCGGCCGCGTGTTGCCCGCTTCCCCGCACGCCCAGCCCGTTGCCGATGCACCCGCTGCGAGCATCGCGGCCAGCAGTTTCCCCATGATGGAGATTTTTCTCATGTCGTGTCCTTCTTGATCAGTGGTTCCATGGGTTGTTCCGCGGCCGCAGAAGCGTCAATATTGGCGCCGGATGCGCGGGACGGCCAATGAAATGTTCCGAACCTTGTATGAGTGTTTGTTCATGTTGCAGTCCCCGGACACCGTGGCGTGGGCGCGCCGGTTGCGGATGCGCCACCTGGAATCGTTCCTGGTCCTGCATGAGGCCGGCACCCTGACGCTGGCCGCCCAGCGGCTGCACATGACGCAGTCGGCCATGTCGCACTGGCTGGGCGAGATGGAGGATCTGGTCGGCACGAAACTGGTACTGCGCGGCAAGCAGATGAAGCTGACGGCGGCCGGCGAGGCGGTGCGCAAGCTGGCGCTGCGGGTGCTGGGCGAGGTGGGGCGGACCAATGCCGAACTGCTGTCGCTGGCCAAGGGCGACGTGGCGCGGGTGCATATCGGCAGTGTCACGGCCGGCATCGCCCATCTGATTCCCCGGGCCGTGCTGGCCTTTCAGGCGCGGCACGCCGATGTGTCGTTCCAGGTCACGGAGGGCGTGTTCAACGCGCTGCTGAGCGGCCTGGAGGAGCGCGAGTACGACCTGGTGGTGGGATCGATCGATGTCCGCGCCTACGGCCAGCATCTGGAGCACGAGGTGCTGTTTGCCGACGACATTGCCATCGTGGTCGGCCCCGGCCACCCGCTCGCCACGGCAAAGAGTGTGAGCTGGGTAGATGTGTTCGGCTTTCCGTGGCTGATGCCGCCGCGCGATACGCTGATGCGGGTGCGGCTGGAAAATACCTTGCTGGAGCGCGGGGGCGCCGGCATCAAGCCGAAGATCGAGACCGGATCGATCGTGGTGCTGGAGTCGGTGTTGCGCGGGAGTTCCTATGTCGGGGTCTGTTCGGCGGCCATGGCGGCCCATCTGCAGAGCCGCGCGCTGGTCTCGATCCTGCCGCTGGCCGATGTCGGATCGTTCGGCCCCGTGGGTGTGGTGTGGCGGCGCGGCGGCGCCGACGAGATGTTGCTCGATTTCGTTTCCCTGCTGCGCAGCGAGGCCGGGCAGATAGGCGGATAGCGCACCTGCTGAGGACACGACCGGATCCGGGACGCGCCTGGCGGCGTCTCAGGTTCGTTTCAATGCGTCGATCCGGCTGCGGTAGGCGCGCAGCAGGCAGGCCTTGTCGCTGCACCGGTTGCGCTCGTCGCGTAGCCAGGCCCGCTGGTCGTCGCGGATACGCGTCCTGTTGGCAGCCGACGCGAACTTGCGGCCGTACAGGTCGGCGAGTTCCTTGTCGGTTCTCGCGAGTTCGGTGTCACCGCATACCAGTTGCGATGCCATCGACGCCAGCCTGCTGCAGTCGAGACTGCGCCTCAGTGCCGCGTGGGAGTCGTTGCGATTCTCCATGCGCCCGGGCTTGCACAGCCCTTGCAGCGACCGGCACACGACGTTGCGGCCGACCCAGGCCATGTCGTGCGCGTCATAGTCCGTCACGAAGCGGTTGATGGCGGCATGTGTGACGCCCCGTTGCATCGCGTTTGCCGCGACGATCTCGTTGCACAGGGAATCTGACAGCAGGGCGGCGCCCTGGCGCTTGTAGCAGCTGTGGAAGCCCAGCAGCCCGGAGCCAAGGACGCTGCGGCGCTCTCCGGAAGCAAAGACCACCGACGCGCACGCCGAGGCGCACCGGGCGCTGTCCGGCACGATCGTGTACACACGCACCTTGTCCATGGCGTCGACGAGCCGGAATGCGGCCTCGACGTTGCCGCCGGGGCTGTTCAGGATCAGTGCGACCAGGCCTTCGTCATCGCGGTCGGCGATCCGGGCAACGGCCTGGAACTTGCCGGCGTCGCCATCTTCGATGCGGCCCTCGCCAATGACCATCCGGCGATTCAGTTCGGGCTGGTGGTAGATGCGGAATTCCATGGCCGGCGCGCTGCCGGGAAAGAGGCCTCCAAGGGCCAGCAGCAACGCTGGCAGCACGCGCTGCAACAGGAAAAGCCCGGCGTGCCCGGCATGGCAATCGGCAGATCGCATCGCGCCTCGCTTTCCTTGTAGATATGCAAAATGTCACGGATCAACCGATATAGTGTTGCCAGTGGCACACATAAAGAAAAGTGGCCGTATTCAGATTCTTTCGCAAGGCCCGACGCGGCCCGGCCGAAGCCACGCCGGCGCCGACGCCCGCGCCGCGTGCGCCGTATGTTCAGGATACAACCAGCTCCTACGCACGCGTCTTTCATCGTGTGATGGCGGCCGTGGTGGGCGTTACCGAGGCCGAGGCGGCCGAGATCCTGGCGATCGTCCAGCGCAGCGGCTCCGACGGCCTCAATATGGCGGGCTACTTCGAGCCGGTGTATGCCGGGTATTTCCGGGGGCGCGACTGGACGTGGACCGAGTATGACGACTGGGCGGCGACCTTCCGCGAAATGGGCGCCTTCCCGTCGCACTGGACCGACATCGACCAGCCCCAGAAGGCCAAGTCGCGCACCGAGGAACTGCTGGGCCAGCGTACGGGCGATATCCGGGCCTTCCTGGATGCGCAGGGCATCCAGTATTCGCCGCGCGCCACCAAGGCGCAGCTGGTGGCCATCGCCGAGCATACCCTTGGGCTGGAAGATGCCACGCTGTGGCAGGCCGTGCTGGCACGGCGGCGGCAGGACGCCGAAGCGGCCGTGGAGCGCCGCCCCCGGCTGCTCTACGACCTGCTGATGCGCACCATTGCCTACCGGGCCAAGAGCGAGCGCGATGTGGAACGGGCCAAGGCGGCCGGCGTGAAGCGCTTCGACCTGATGCTGGCCATCGAGGACGACCGCCGTTTTGTCGAGGTGGCGCGCAAGAAAAGCCCATCTGAGGTGCCGCCGTTCTATCCCAACGACTTCACGCTCCTGCGGCCGATCATCGAGCCTGGCGACGGCAAGCCCTGACCACTCCGGCCGGCAGGCCGGCCCGGATGCCCGCTGGCCGGGTCCACGTCTGTCCCGATTCCTCTACCCGTTTGGTTCCCGGCGAGGGAACGGCGCGTGCGCATCCACTGTCTGTCGAATATTCCCGCTGCGGGTTTGCAATGTGATGCCGGCGTCGCAGTTACAATTCGGGAACGCTCTTTGCCCCTCCGCCCTCCGACCCGCGCTCCCGACCCCGCAGACCCATGGATCACAACCTGTCCCTTATCACCACGCTTGCCGCCGGTTTCGGCATCGCCCTCGTGCTCGGCTTCCTGGCCGAGCGCATGAAGATCCCGGCGCTGGTCGGCTATCTCGTGTCCGGCATCATCATCGGCCCCGGCACGCCCGGCTTTGTCGCCGACGTGCACCTGGCGTCCCAGTTGTCCGAGATCGGCATCATGCTGCTGATGTTTGGCGTGGGCCTGCATTTCTCGATGAGCGACCTGCTGGCCGTCAAGCGCATCGCCATACCGGGCGCCGTGGTGCAGATGGGCCTGGCCACGCTGCTTGGCATGGGCATCGGCTGGGCGTGGGGCTGGGATTGGGGCACCGGGCTGATCTTCGGCTTGTCGCTGTCGTGCGCCAGCACGGTGGTGCTGCTCAAGGCGCTGGAGACGCGCAACGTGCTCGAATCGATGAACGGCCGGATTGCCGTGGGCTGGCTGGTGGTGGAAGACCTGGCAACCGTGCTGGTGCTGGTGCTGCTGCCGCCGCTGGCCGGGCTGCTGGGCGGGACGGTGAATGCGGACGCGCAGGCGTCGCAGTCGCTGGGCATGACGATCTTCCAGACGTTGCTGCAGGTGGTGGCCTTTATCGCGCTGATGCTGGTGGCGGGGCGTCGGGTGCTGCCGTGGCTGCTGTGGCAGGTGGCCAAGACCGGCTCGCGTGAACTGTTCACGCTGGCCGTGGTGGCCGTGGCGATCGGCATTGCCTATGGCGCGGCGGAAATCTTCAGCGTGTCGTTCGCGCTGGGCGCCTTCTTCGCGGGCATGGTGATGCGCGAATCGGAGTTCAGCCACCGGGCGGCGGAAGAATCGCTGCCGCTGCGCGATGCGTTCTCGGTGCTGTTCTTCGTGTCGGTCGGCATGCTGTTCAAGCCCGAGATCCTTGTGGAGCAGCCGCTGCATGTGCTGGCGGTGGTGGCGGTCATCATCCTCGGCAAGTCGCTGGCCGCCTTCGTGCTGGTGCTGGCGTTCCGCTATCCGCTCAACACGGCGCTGACGGTGTCCGCCAGCCTGGCGCAGATCGGCGAATTCTCGTTCATCCTGGCCGGCCTGGGCGTGACGCTGGGCCTGCTGCCGGAAGAGGGCATGAGCCTGATCCTGGCCGGCGCGCTGATCTCCATCGCCCTTAATCCGCTGCTGTTCGCAGCCATCGAGCCGGTGCGGCGCTGGGTGCTGGCCCGTTCGCAGATGGCCCGCAACCTGGAGCAGCGCGGCGATCCGTATGCCGAGCTGCCGATGACCACCGAGCGCAAGTTCCTGGAGGGCCAGGTGGTGCTGGTGGGCTATGGCCGCGTCGGCCGCCGCATCGCCAGCGCCATGCAGGAACGCGGCATCCCCTTTGTGATTGCCGACGAGAACCGGGAACTGGTGGAAAGCCTGCGCAAGGCCGGTTTCGCGGCCGTGTCGGGCAATGCGGCCGACCCGGCCGTGCTGATCCAGGCGCATATCGCCCATGCGGCCATGCTGGTGGTGGCCGTGCCCGAGCCGCTGTACGTGCGGCAGATGGTGGAGACGGCCCGCACGCTGAATCCGCATGTCGAGGTGGTGCTGCGCACCCACAGCGAGGACGAGTCGAAGCTGCTGCGCAAGGAAGGCTTCGGCACCGTGTTCTATGGCGAGGAGGAACTGGCCAAGGGCATGTCCGGCCATGTGCTGGGACGCTTCGTGCCAGAGAGCGCCCATGGCGCCAGCCCCAGCCCGATGCCGCTGTAAAAAGCGGGGTGCTCAAAGGTGGCGTTCCGCCTCGTCGAGCAGGGCGCGCGGCGACACCATGTCGCCGCGCGCGAAGGTGACCAGCGCGAAAGCCCGCACCAGCGGCGGATCGCCCGGAACGTGGGCCGTCAGCAGTTCGATGTCGCTGGCCGGCGCCGTGTCGTCCGATGCCAGCAGCACGTTCGTCGCGCTCAGCCGCAGCGGGCGACGCGAGATGGAGAACCTGGCGGGGGCGTCCGCCAGCGTTTCGGCCAGGCATTCGAGCTGGCGCTCCAGGGTGCCGGGCGCCGCGGGCAACTGGGCCAGTGCCTGCTCGTTGGCGGCGATCTGCTCGCGCAGCGACGCGGCCTCGGTGGCGCTGACCGGCCCATCGCCGCACACCACCGATCGCATCCCCGTGCCCTGGCGCTCGAACAGCCGAAGGCGCGCCACCAGGAACCCATGCTCGCGGTCGAGCGCGTCGCGATGCGACTGTCCCGCGGTGAATCGGGCCAGGGACTCCAGCGCCAGCTGATCGAACATCCGGCGCACGATCTCGTCGCGCAAGGCCGCATCCGTATCGGCGATGATCGTGACCCGGTGCTCGCCAAAGCTGATATGGGTCTGCGGCACCTCCGAGCGCATGACATCGCCTTCCAGCGCCACCCCCAGCGTGCGCCGCTCGGTCATGGTCATGCCCAGCACGGCCGTGGCCGTCTGCCTGGCGGGCGATGCGCCAAAGTAGTCGCGCAGGTCGGGAGATCGGCTGAAGGTCAGCGCCACATCGTGGGGGGTGCCGAAGAAAGCGTGGATACAGGGGTCGATGCCCCACGCATGATCGCTGGCCTCGCGCGGGGCAGGAAGGTCACGCACCAGCGTGCGCACGTGCGTGAGCGCCTGGGCCAGCGCTGGCCGCAGCTTCCGCTCATGGTGCGAGACCAGCCGCAGGCGCGGATTGAGCCGCGTAACGCGCTCCGCAAGTTCGGCGATTTCGGCCAGCTCTTGCTTGCCCGGGTTGTCCGCGTGCGTCGTGTGCTCGCGCATCCATCCGAAAAGACCCATCGCCGTGCTCCCGGCCATCGATTGCTACTGGATTGTAGGCAATCGGCCCGGCAGGCAGCCCAGCAGCACGTCGAACGCCGGGCCGATATGTTCTTCCGGCACGCAGGCATAGCCGAGCAGCAGCCCCTTCTGGACGTTCTGACCCAGGTAGTAGCGTGACAGCGGGCGCACGATGATGCCCCGGTCGCGCGCCGTGGCGGCAATGGCCACGTCGTCGGCGTCGTCGGGCAGCCGCAGCACAAGGTGCAGGCCCGCGTTGCTGCCCTGGCGGTTCAGCGCGCCGGGCCCCAGGTAGCGTTCGATCAGGTCGGCCAGCATGGCGCGGCGCCGGGCGTAGAGTGGCCGCATGCGCCGGATGTGCGCGGCGTAGTCGCCGGCCTGCATGAACTCGGCCACCGTGGCCTGAGTCATCAGGTGGCCTGCGCGGTACAGGTCGGCATGCGCGGTCTGGAACGATGCGGCCAGCGCACGCGGCAGGACCAGGTAGCCCATGCGCAGCCCCGGATACAGCGTCTTGCTGAAGGTGCCGATGTAGATCACCGGGGCATCGGGCTCCATGCCCTGCAGCGACGGGATGGGCTGCCCCGAGAAGCGGAACTCGCTGTCGTAGTCGTCCTCGACGATCCAGCTGCCGTGCTGGCGCGCGAATTCCAGCAGCGCGCGACGCCGCTTCAGGCTCATGATCGCCCCCATCGGATATTGATGCGACGGTGTCACGAAGACAAAGCGCGGCGCCGGGGCTTCGGCCACCGTATCGGGGAGCGTCAGGCCGTCGTCGTCCACCGGCATTGGCACCATGCCGATATCGCACACCTGCAGCACGCTGCGAATGCCCCAGTAGCCGGGCTCTTCCACCCACGCCTGGTCGCCGGGGACCCCAGCAGCCGTACGACGAGATCGATGGCCTGGTGAATGCCTTCGGTGATCAACACCTGTCCCGCATCACATCGCACCGAACGCGCCACGCGCAGGTGGTTGGCCACGGCCTCGCGCAGCGCCGGCAGGCCGCCGCCGTGGCTGTAGCTGAGCCATTCCGGCTGGGGATTGCGCCACAGCCGCGCCGAAATCTGAGCATAGCGCCGGTGCGGGAACCGGCGCAGGTCCGGCACGCCGGGCATGAAGGCGCCCCACTGGGTGGGCGACGCCGACGCATTTTCGATCAGCCGCTGGCCACGGGCCGACAGACCGGGCATCTCGCGCGGGCCAGCCTCGGCCACCGTGGCGGCCGTGGCGTTCAGGTAGCTTTCAGGCGCCGTATCGGCCACAAACGTGCCGCTGCCGGTGCGGGCGCGCAGGTAGCCTTCGGCCAGCAGTTGCTCGTACGCGAACATCACCGTATTGCGCGACAGGCCAAGCTCCGCCGCCAGGTCGCGCTGCGGCGGCAGGCGGGTGGCCGGCGCCAGGCTGCCGTCGAGAATCGCCCCGCGAATGCACGCGTACAGGCCACGGTTCAGGGGCTTGCCAAAGGCCGCCAGCCCATCGGGCCCCAGGCGCTGGAGCAGCAGGTCACCGCAGATCGACTTCAATTGGCACCATTGGATTTATGAAAGTGGCGCTGGATTGTAGGGCCAAATGTGATTGAAATGTGCGGAATCGCTGCGCAGTGCCGGACAGATGCCCGGAACCGCCGCTGCCGGCGCCGACCTGCCACCTTCGCCATCGACCATGAAAAACATCGAACTGAACCAACGCCGCAGCCTTGCCACCCCGCGTGGGGTGGGCGTGATGTGCGACTTCTACGCCGACCGCGCCGAGAACGCGACACTGTGGGACGTCGAGGGCCGCGTCTACACCGACTTCGCGGCCGGCATTGCCGTGCTGAACACCGGGCACCGGCATCCGCGCGTGATGCAGGCCGTGGCGGCCCAGCTGGAACGCTTTACCCACACCGCCTACCAGGTGGTGCCGTATCAGAGCTACGTGTCGCTGGCCGAACGCATCAACGCGATGGTGCCAATCACGGGACTCAACAAGACCGCGCTGTTCACGACCGGCGCCGAGGCGGTGGAGAACGCCATCAAGATCGCACGTGCCCACACGGGCCGGCCCGGCGTGATCGCGTTTGCCGGCGGCTTCCACGGCCGCACGCTGCTGGGCATGGCACTGACCGGCAAGGTGGTGCCGTACAAGGTTGGATTCGGGCCGTTCCCGTCGGACATTTTCCATGCGCCGTTCCCCGGTGCGCTGAACGGCGTGACCACCGCGCAAGCGCTGCAGGCGCTGGAAATGCTGTTCAAGACCGATATCGATCCGCAGCGCGTGGCCGCCATCATCGTGGAGCCGGTGCAGGGCGAAGGCGGCTTCCAGCCGGCACCCGCCGACTTCATGCGCGGCCTGCGCGCGGTATGCGACCGCCACGGCATCGTGATGATCGCTGACGAAGTGCAGACCGGCTTCGGCCGCACCGGCAAGCTGTTTGCCATGGCACACCATGACGTGCAGCCCGACCTGATCACGATGGCCAAGAGCCTGGCGGGCGGCATGCCGCTGTCGGCCGTGTGCGGCCGCGCCGAGATCATGGATGCGCCGCTGCCCGGCGGGCTCGGCGGCACGTACGCAGGCAATCCGCTGGCCGTGGCCGCTGCCCATGCCGTGATCGACACCATCGAGGAAGAGCGCCTGTGCGAGCGCGCCGCGCAGCTGGGCGCGCAGTTGCAGGTTCATCTGGAAGGCCTGCGTGCGCAGTGTCCGGCGATGGCCGAAGTGCGCGGTCTCGGTTCGATGATCGCCGCCGAGTTCGTCGACCCGGCAACGGGCGCCCCCAGCGCCGAGCATGCCAGGCGCGTGCAGACGCGCGCGATGGAGGCGGGCCTGATCCTGCTGACGTGCGGCACCCACGGCAACGTCATCCGCTTCCTGTATCCGCTGACGATTCCGCAGGCGCAGTTCGATGCAGCGCTGGCCGTGCTGGCAAAGGCGCTGATCGACTGAGAGCGCAGGGCCGCAGCAAGCCAACCCAAAGAGAGCGCCGGGCACACCAATAGTGCCTTGGCACCAGGAGACAACACCAGCCTGCGGGCGCACCGGAAACGCTAACCAAACCGGTGCGCCACACCCGCAAACTTCATCGAACTGAAGGGGGCGGACGGGGCTCGTGTCAACGACGCAGCGTTGCCAGTGGCACGCAAATTGCGGACGGAATGGCGGCATCCGACACGTTCTCGCGGATGACCATCGTTCGAATCAATGAGGGTACAGACATGCGTTTCTCTTCTTTCCGATCACTACTTTCCATCGGCCTGTTCGCCGCGTCGTCGCTGGCGCTGGCGCAGGGCGCGCGCGACTGGCCCACGCAGCCGGTGCGCATCGTGGTGCCATTCCAGGCCGGCTCGGCGACCGACCTGATCACGCGGCAGCTCGGTGCCGGGCTGGCCAAGGAATATGGCCAGAGCTTCGTGGTGGAAAACCGCCCCGGCGCGGCCGCGATGATCGGCAGCGAGGTCGCCGCGCGTGCGTCGGGCGACGGCTATACGCTGCTGATGTCCGGGCCGGCGTCGATGGTGACCAACCGCTTCCTGTACAAGAAGCTGAGCTACGATCCGGACGCGTTCGAGAAGGTTGCCGTGGTGGCTATCACGCCGAACATCCTGCTGTCCAATCCGTCGCTGCCGTTCAAGACGCTGCCCGAGATGGTGGCCTATGCCAAGGCCAATCCGGGCAAGCTGTCGTACGCATCGTTCGGCACGGGCACTACGTCGCATATCGCCGGTGAAATGCTGAAGGCGGTGGCCGGCATCGACATCGTCCACGTGCCGTACAAGGGCGCTGGCGAGGCCATTCCGGCGCTGCTGTCGGGCCAGGTGTCGATGTACTTCGACACCATCATGACCGGCCTGCCGTACGTGAAGGCGGGCAAGCTGCGCGCACTGGGCATGTCCACGGCCAAGCGTTCGCCGCAGGCCCCCGAGATCCCCACCATCGCCGAGCAGGGCTTTGCCGGATTCGATATCGCCCCGTGGTATGGCATCGTGGCACCCAAGGGCACGCCGGCCGACGTGGTGGTCAAGCTCAACACGTCGATCAACAAGCTGCTGGCCGCGCCGGACTTCCGCGAGAAGCTGGCCGTGACTGGCGCCGAGCCGCGCGGCGGCAGCGTCAAGGATTTCACGGCGATGATCAACGCGGAGATCCCGCGCACCGAGAAGCTCGTCAAGCAGTCGGGCGTCGCCCTGCAGTAACACGCCGCAGCAAACTTTCGTGGCGCCGCCTGCACGGGGCGCCATGTCCTTACCTTCTTACCTGTTCCGCCCATGTTGCCTTTCGATTGGTCCTTCCCGTATCCGTCCCAGAAGATGCCGCTGCTGGCCGCCAACGCCGTCAGCACCAGCCAGCCGCTGGCCGCGCAGGCCGGCCTGCGCATGCTTTACGAAGGCGGCAACGCCATCGACAGCGCCATTGCCACGGCCATCGCGCTGACGGTGGTGGAGCCCGTCATGAACGGCATCGGCGGCGACATGTTCACGCTGGTCTGGCACGAAGGGCAGCTCTACGGCCTGAATTCCAGCGGCCGCGCGCCGGCGGCCTGGACGCCCGAGTACTTCGCCGGGCGCGACCGCATGCCGTCGGTGGGCTGGGACACCGTGACGGTGCCGGGTCAGGTGGCCGGCTGGAAGGCGCTGTCGGCGCGCTTCGGCAAGCTGCCTTTTGCGCAGCTGTTTGCGCCGGCCATCGAATATGCGGAGCAGGGCTTCATGGTGTCGCCGCAGATCGCGCGCCAGTGGGCGGCCCAGGTGCCCGTGCTGCGCGAGCAGCCCGGCTTCGCCAAGGCCTTCATGCCCGAAGGGCGTGCCCCGCAGGCGGGCGAGCGCTGGCGCTTTCCCGAGCAGGCCGCCACGCTGCGCAAGATTGCCGAGACCGATGGCGAGAGCTTCTACCGGGGTGAACTGGCCGAGCGCATCGTCGCGTTCGCCCAGGAAACGGGCGGCGCGCTGCGTGCCGCCGATCTGGCGGCGCACCAGCCGAACTGGGTCGAGCCGATGAAGCAGGACTTTCGCGGCTACACGTTGCATGAAATCCCGCCGAACGGGCAGGGCATCGCGGCGCTGATCGGCCTGGGCATCCTGGACCGGTTCGATCTGGAAGGCATGGGCGTGGATAGCGCCGACTTCTATCACGTCGGCATCGAGGCCATGAAGCTGGCTTTTGCCGACCTGCACCGGCACGTATCTGACCCGGCGACGATGCAGCACGCGCCAGCATCGTTCCTGGACCCGTCCTACCTGGCCGAGCGCGCCGCGCTGATCGACCCGAAGCGCGCGGGCACCCCGTCGGCCGGCATGCCGAAGATCGGCGGCACCGTGTACCTGACAGCGGCCGACGCGGCGGGCTCGATGGTGTCGTTCATCCAGTCGAACTATCGCGGCTTTGGCTCGGGCGTGGTGGTGCCGGGCACGGGCATCTCGCTGCACAACCGGGGCGAGGGCTTCAACCTGAAGCCGGGCCATGCCAATTGCGTGGCCCCGGGCAAGCAGCCGATGCACACGATCATCCCGGGCTTTGTCACGCGCAACGGCGCCCCGGTGATGTCGTTCGGCGTGATGGGCGGGTCGATGCAGGCGCAAGGGCATGTCCAGATGATGGCCCGCCTGGCCGCCTTCGGGCAGAACCCCAGGCGATGAGCGACGCGCCGCGCTTCCGGGTGGAGCACGGGCCGGTGGTCAACGTCGAGCACCATTTGCCGGCCGACGTGGTGGCGGCGCTACGCGAGCGCGGTCACCGGGTGGAGGTGGCGCCGCGCGACAGCCTGGAATTCGGCTCCGCCCAGCTGATCTACAAGGCCGAACATGGCTATATCGCCGCATCGGACTCGCGGCGCGACGGGCAGGCCGTGGGGTTCTGACCGTCCCGGGGATGGACAGAAGGGGGTGACGGGTAGCCATCACGAATCGTGATACCCCCATGCCGGACAAGGGCTTAGCAGCGTTCCGCCCGGCGGATAGAGTCACGGACAGACTCACGAAGGCATAGAAAGTCGTGTCCATCCCCACTCACAATCCCTGCAGGCAGGGCGTCCGCGCATGATCGACGTCCTGGTAATCGGCGGCGGCAACGCTGCCCTCTGTGCCGCATTGATGGCCCGCGAGGCCGGCGCCAGCGTGATGCTGCTGGAAGCCGCACCCCGCGAATGGCGCGGCGGCAATTCGTCCCACACCCGCAACCTGCGCTGCATGCATGACGCGCCGCAGGACGTGCTGGTGGACGCCTATCCCGAAGAGGAATACTGGCAGGACCTGCTCAAGGTCACCGGCGGCCTGACCGACGAGAGGCTGGCCCGGCTGGCCATCCGCGCGTCGTCGACCTGCCGCGACTGGATGCGCAGCCACGGCGTGCATTTCCAGCCGCCGCTGTCTGGCGCGCTGCATGTGGCGCGTACCAACGCGTTCTTCATGGGCGGCGGCAAGGCGCTGGTCAATGCGTACTTCCGCAGCGCCGAGCGCCTGGGCGTGCAGATCCGCTACAACGCCCCGGTCGATGCCATCGAGCTGGATGGCAGCCGCTTTGTGGCGGCACGTATCGGCAGCGAGCGCATCGAGGCCCGCGCCTGCGTGCTGGCGGCGGGTGGTTTCGAATCGAACCGCGAATGGCTGCGCGAGGCCTGGGGCCAGAACGAGCGCGGCGAATGGCCGGCCGACAACTTCCTGATCCGTGGCACGCGCTTCAACATGGGCGTGCTGCTCAAGCACATGATCGCCCAGGGCGCCGACGCCATCGGCGACCCGTCGCAATCGCACTGCGTGGCCATCGACGCCCGCGCGCCGCTGTACGACGGCGGCATCTGCACGCGTATCGACTGCGTATCGCTGGGCGTGGTGCTCAACGCCAACGCCGAGCGCTTCTACGACGAGGGCGAGGATTTCTGGCCCAAGCGCTATGCGATCTGGGGCCGCCTGGTGGCCCAGCAGCCGCAGCAGATCGGCTATTCGATCATCGACGCCAAGGCCGTGGGCCGCTTCATGCCGCCGGTGTTCCCGGGCGTGAAGGCCGACACGCTGCCTGAACTGGCGCGCAAGCTGGGCCTGGACGAGGCCACCTTCCTGCGCACCATCAACGACTACAACGCCGCCTGCCGCGTGGGCAAGTTCGACCATACCACGCTGGACGACTGCCACACCGAGGGCGTGACGCCGGCCAAGACGCACTGGGCCCGCCCCGTCGACACCGCGCCGTTCTTCGGCTACGCGCTGCGTCCCGGCATCACCTTCACCTACCTGGGCCTGAAGGTGAACGAGGAATCGGCTGTGCATTTCGACGGCAAGCCCAGCCGGAACCTGTTCGTGGCGGGCGAGATGATGGCCGGCAACGTGCTGGGCAAGGGCTATACGGCCGGCGTGGGCATGGCCATCGGCACGGCATTCGGCCGCATCGCGGGCACCCAGGCGGCGCGGGCCGCCAAGGCGGGCACGCACGCTGGCCCGGCAACTCAGGCATCACGGGAAGAGGAACATGCAACATCTTGAAGCGCTGACGCGCGAAGCGGCGGCGCTGGCCAACGGTGCGCTGCCCCTGACCACCGACGAGGCCGAAGTCGCCCGCACGCTGCAGATCTGCAATGCCTGCCGCTACTGCGAGGGCTTCTGCGCGGTGTTTCCGGCCATGACGCGCCGGCTGGAATTCCCCAAGGCCGATATCCACTACCTGGCCAACCTGTGCCACAACTGCGGCGCCTGCTACCACGCCTGCCAGTACGCGCCGCCGCACGAATTTGCGGTCAACATCCCGCAGGCCATGGCCAAGGTGCGGGTGCAGACCTACGGCGACTATGCGTTCCCGGCCGCGCTGGGCGGCCTGTACCGCCGGGCCGGCATGACGATGGCACTGGCGCTGGCCGGCGGCCTGGCGCTGTTCCTGCTGATGGTGCTGGCCGTGCGCGGCACGCTGTTGCACGAGCCGCTGGCCGGCAACTTCTACGCGATCTTCCCGCACAACCTGCTGGCGGCGATGTTCGGCGTGGTGTTCCTGTTTGCCTGCGGCGCGCTCGGCATCGGCGTGACGCGCTTCTGGCGCAAGGTGACGCCGGGCACGCGCAACGGCGACGAACGCGGCGCCGCCACCGGCGGGGCAGTGCACGATGCGCTGAAGCTGAAGTACCTGGACGGTGGGCACGGGCAGGGCTGCAACAACGCTGACGACGCGTTCACGCTGCTGCGCCGCCGCTTCCACCATTTCACGTTCTACGGCTTCATGCTGTGCTTCGCGGCCACTGCCGTGGCCACGCTCTACCACTACCTGCTTGACCTGCACGCGCCGTATCCGGTCACCAGCCTGCCGGTGCTGCTGGGCATCGCGGGCGGCATCGGCCTGCTGATCGGTCCGGCCGGGCTGCTGTGGCTGAACCTGAAGCGCGACGAACGCACGATGGACACCAGGCAGAAGCCGATGGACCGTGGCTTTATCGCGCTGCTGTTCCTGACCAGCGCAAGCGGGCTGGCGCTGCTGGCTTTGCGCGATACCGGTGCGATGGCCGCGCTGCTGGCGGTTCACCTGGGCATCGTGATGGCGCTGTTCCTGACGCTGCCCTACGGCAAGTTTGCGCATGGCATCTTCCGCAGCGCGGCCCTGCTCAAGTTCCACATCGAAAAACGCCGGCCCAGCGATCTCGCGCTGGGCTCGGACTGAACAGCATCCACAGAATCCGGATACGGAATCCACCAAGGAGACACATCATGACGAAACCCGGTGTGCTGAACATCCCGTCGATGCGCGGCCAGTGCAGCGAGGCGGAATGGCAGGCGCGCGTGGACCTGGCCGCCTGCTACCGGCTGGTCGAGCTCTATGGCATGGCCGACATGATGGCCAACCATATCTCGGTGCGCGTGCCCGACGAGGACGACGCGTTCCTGATCAACCCGTACGGCATGATGTACGAGGAAATCACCGCGTCGTGCCTGATCAAGGTGGACCACGCGGGCAAGATCCTGTCGACGCCCGACTTCGGTCCGCTGAACTACGGCGTCAACAAAGCCGGCTACGTGATCCACAGCGCCGTGCACCACGCGCGTCCCGAGGTGGCTTGCGTGATCCACACGCACAGCTGGGCGTCGATGGCCGTGTCGTCGCTGGCCTGCGGCCTGCTGCCGATCACCCAGACCGCCATGCGCTTCCTGAAGATCGGCTATCACGACTACCAGGGTGTGGTGCTGGACACCGCCGAGCAGGAGTCGCTGATCGCCGACCTGGGCAAGGGCGAGGCGCTGATCCTGCGCAACCACGGCGCGCTGACCGTGGGCAATTCGGTGGGCGAGGCCTTCAACTGGATGCACCGGCTGGAACTGGCCTGCCGCTCGCAGGTGGCGGCCATGTCGTGCAACACGCCCCTGCAGGAAGTGCCGGCCGACGTGCTGGAGGAAACCTGGAACAACTATCAGCCCGGCACGCGCCGTCCGTACGGCCTGATGGAATGGCCCGCACTGCTGCGCAAGCTGGACCGGCTGGATCCGAGCTATCGCGACTGAGCCAGCTATCCCGCTGTTTTTCTCCCCTCTCCCGCAAAGCGGGAGAGGGGCCGGGGAGAGGGCAAAGCGGTTCAAACACCGTCAGCCGGCGAGCAGAACCTCGACGCCCTCTCCCCAACCCTCCCACAAGTGGGAGAGGGAGCAGGCCAGACAAAAAACCATACCGAAGAAAGCCCTCGCATTGGCAGGTTGGAGTAGACAAATGAATCGCAGAACCATGCTGGCGCAGATTCTTGCGCTGGGCGCCGCCCCTTATGTACTCAGCGCCCGCGCGCAACCGCTGTCCAGCAAGCCCGTGACGCTGATCGTGCCGTTCGCCCCCGGCGGCAACCTGGACGTCGTGGCACGCGCCATTGCCCCCGCGCTGGAACAGAACCTGGGCCGCAATGTGATTGTCGACAACCGTCCCGGCGCGGGCGGCGTGATCGGTGCCTCGGCGGTGGCCCGTGCCGAACCCGACGGCTCCACGCTGCTGGTCACCACGCCCAATGCGGTGGTGGTGCTGCCCAAGATGACCCGCACCAACTTCAAGTTGGCCAGTTTCAGCCCGGTGGGCCTGGTGTCGACCACCGCGCTGGTCGTGGTGGTCAAGAGCGGCGATACGCGATTCAGGGACGTCGAGGCGCTGCTGGCGTACGCCCGCGCAAACTCCGGCAAGCTGGCCGCGGGGCACGCCGGCCCCGGCACGACCAATCACATGGCGCTGCTCCAGTTGGAGGATGCGGCGAAGATCCGGCTCAACCAGGTGCCGTACAAGGGTTCGGCGCCGGCACTGATCGACCTCATGGGCGGCCAGATCGACATGGTGGTGGATCAACTGACCAGCTCGGCGCCGCATATCCAGTCGGGCGCGCTGCGGGCGCTGGCCGTGATGTCGCGTGACCGCGATGCAACGCTGCCGAAGGTGCCGACGCTGCGCGAAGCCGGCCTGGCCAACTTCGAGGCCACCACGGCCACCGGCCTGCTGGCGCCTGCGGGCACCCCGCCAGCCGTGATCGACACCATCAACGCCGCGCTGCGCAAGGCGCTGGCCGAAGGCAGCGTCAAGAGCCGGCTGCAGCACGTGGGCAGCGTGGCGCAGGCATCGTCGCCGCAGGAACTGCTGGCGTCGCTGCAGAAGGAAGATGCCCGCGCGCAGTCGCTGGCGTCCGCCGGCCGCCTCAAGGCCGCCGAGTAACAGGATCAGGAAGAACCCATGACCCGTCCCTGCCTGCCGCCCCTGGCAACCATCACGCCGCCGGCGTTTCGCGCGCCGGCCGGCGCGTGCGACAGCCACGCCCACGTATTCGGGCCCTATGCCCGCTTTCCGCTGGCCGATGACCGCAGCTACACGCCGGCCGAGCATCCGGCCGAGGCGTTCATCGCCCATCTCGACGAACTGGGCCTGACGCGCGGCGTGCTGGTCACCGCCAGCGCCAGCGGCACCGACAACAGCGTGGTCATCGACGCGCTGCGCCAGTACCCGACCCGGCTGCGCGCCATCGCCGTGGCGGCGGCGGATGTCAGCGACGCCCAGCTCGACGCCTGGCACGACGCCGGTGTGCGCGGCATGCGCTTCAACCTGTACCAGATCGGTGGCCATGCGGTGTATCGCAACGGCGTGGGCATCGACGCGCTGGAGGCGCTGGCCTCACGCCTGAAGGCGCGCGGCTGGCACGCCCAGATCTGGATCCATGCGCCCGACCTGGTGGAACTGGGCCCGCGCCTGAAAGCGCTGGGGCTGCCGCTGGTGATCGACCACATGGGCCGCATGGCCACGTCGCGCGGCGTGGGCGATGCGGGGTTCCAGGCGCTGTGCGCGCTGCTGGCCGAGGGCGTGGCGTGGACCAAGATATCGGGCGCCGACCGCCTGCAGCCGGCCGGGTCGCCGTACCGCGAGGTGGACCCGTTCGTGGCCGCGCTGCTGGCGGCCAATCGCGACCACATCGTCTGGGGCTCCGACTGGCCCCATATCAACTATTTCGATCCTGCGCAGATGCCCGACGACGGCGAGCTGTTCAACCTGCTGGCGCGCTGGATACCCGACGAGGCCGACCGCCACCGCGTGCTGGTGGCCAACCCGGCCCGGCTGTACGACTTCGGTTGAGCCCCCGAAGCGAAGCACGACATAACGACAACGACTGGAACGGAGACAAGCATGACCCCCATCACCCATATAGCGTCGACGGCACCCCGGAAGATCGCCACGACGTGGCTACTGGCCTGCGCGTTGACGGCCGGCGTGACCGTGGTATCGCCGGCCCGCGCCGCCGACGACTATCCGACCAAGCCGGTGCGCGTGGTGGTGGCCTTCACGGCCGGCGGCACCACCGACATGCTGGCCCGCAGCGTCAGCCAGCAACTGGCCCAACGCTTCAAGCAGTCGTTCGTGGTGGACAACCGGCCCGGCGCGGGCGGCAATATCGGTACCGAGTTCGTGGTGCGATCCCCTGCCGATGGCTACACGATGCTGGTCAACTCCGTGGGCCCGATCTCGATCAACCAGACGCTCTACAAGAAGCTGAACTACGACCCGCTGACCGATCTGGTGCCGGTGGTGCAGATTGCCGATGTGCCCAATGTGCTGGTGGTGCATCCGTCGCTGCCGGTGAAGTCGTTCGACGAGTTCGTGGCCTATGCCAAGGCCAACCCCGGCAAGCTAAACTACAGCTCGACGGGCGTGGGCACGTCGTCGCACCTGTCGGGCTTCATGCTGACCGAGCGCATCGGCACGCAGGCCACGCATATTCCGTACAAGGGCGCCGATGCGCTGAACGACCTGCTGTCCGGGCGCGTGCAGTTCATGTTCGCAACCATCCCGTCGGTGATGCCGCATATCCAGGCCGGCAAGCTGCGCGCGCTGGCCGTATCCAGCGCCAAGCGCTCGCGCTCGCTGCCTGACCTGCCGACGGTTGCGGAAAAGGGCTTCCCGGGCTTCGAGGCCGGCTCGTGGTTCGGCTTCTTCGCGCCGAAGGGCACCCCGCAGGACGTGATCACCAAGATCAACCAGGCCGTCAACGAGGCACTGCCGTCGCTGCAGGCACAGATGATCCGCGAAGGGGCCGATCCGGTGGGCGGATCGCCGAAGCAGTTTGGCGACTTCACGCGCAAGGAATACGTGAAGTGGAAGGCCGTGGTGAAAGCCTCCGGCGCCACGGTGGATTGAGGCACGCCATGTCCGCCGAAGTCCTGCGCATCCTGCTGTCCGACACCGCACTGCAATCGCAAGGCGCGGCCATCGACGCCGCCATGGCCGCCACCGGTGCCAGCTGGCAGCCGGTGGCAGTGCCCAGGGTGGATGACCCGCGTGCGGTGGACGCCGACGTGGCCTTCGTGTCGCGCGACGTGACCGGCCTGTCGACCAAGCACGAGATCCTGCCCGCCACGCAACGCTTCTATACGGCGATGCTGGAGGCGCCGTCGCTGCGCTGGACGCATACCCACTCGGCCGGCGCCGACCGGGCCATCTTCGGCCAGTTGCGCCAGCGTGGCGTGACGGTGACCACATCGTCGGGCGCCAACGCCGGGGTAGTGGCCCAGACGGCCCTGGCCGGTCTGCTGGCGCTGGCCCGTCATCTGCCGCAGCTGATCGAGGCGCAACGGGAGGCGCGCTGGGCGCCGCTGATTGGCAGCGGGCTGCCGCGTGACCTGCAGGGCCAGCGCGCCACCATCGTGGGGTGGGGCCCGATCGGACAGCAGATCGGCGCGGTGCTGCGGGTGCTGGGGCTGGCGGTGACGGTGGTCAGGCAGCGCGTGGCGCCGATGGAACCCGGCTTCGACGCGGTCACGTTCGACCAGTTCGATGCGGTCCTGCCGCGCACCGACTGGCTGATCCTGGCGTGCCCGCTGACCGATCGTACGCGCGGGCTGGTCGACCGCGCCGCCTTGCAGCGGTTGCCTGCCGGCGCACGGCTGGTGAACGTGGCGCGGGGCGAGGTGGTCGACGAGGCGGCGCTGATCGATGCCCTGCGCGCGGGGCAACTCGGCGGCGCGTATCTCGACGTGTTCGCGCACGAGCCGCTGGCGGCGACGTCGCCGCTCTGGTCGCTGCCGAACGTCATCGCCACGCCGCACAGCGCGGGCTTCTCGGACGGCAACGCCGCCCGCGTGGTCGACATCTTCCTGGACAATCTGCGGCGCTGGTCAGCGGGCGACACCCTCAGAAACCGGGTGGACTGATCGATTTCAGACGTTTCCGCATGCAATTGCGGAAATTTCAGCAGCCTGCGCGGCGGCATCCCGTCGACAATAGGTCATCGCCCGTTTCGACCGCCGTGACCCGTGTCCAATACCACTGCCTCCGCGTCTGCCCTGACGACGATGCCGCGCATCGTCGTCGCCGAAGACAATCCCGTATGCCTGCTGGTGCTCGTCGAGCAATTACGGGCCATTGGCGGCTTCGAGGTCGTGGCCTGCGAAGACGGCCATAGTGCCTGGGCGGCCTTGCAGCGCGGCGCGGCCTTGCTGCTGACCGATGTCAGCCTGCCGGGGATGGGCGGCGTGGGTCTGGCGCGAGCGATTCGCCATGCCGAGCAGCGCGGTGGCGGCCATCGCGTGACCATCGTTGCGGTGACAGCCACGGCCGACAGCAAGACGCGTCGCGAGTGCCTTGCCGCCGGCATGGACCTGGTGCTGACGAAGCCGGTCAGCCGCGAGATGCTGACGTACGTGGTGGGCCGCTATGTCGGCTGCCCCCCTGCCTGACGCTCATCGGTCGGCGTGAAGCGTCAGCCTTTCCAGGCCGACCCACGAATGACGCTGCAGAAGTTGCCGCGATGGAAGTGCGGGTTCTTGTCGGCCAGCACGTCGGCCTTGACGTTGCCGAACGTGGTATCGGGCTTGTGCTGGATGCCGTCGTAGAACGCCTGGATGATGTCTTCCTTGAAATGAGGCGTGCGCGGGTGGGCATGCACCACGGTCTCGCGGTCGGGCTCGGCGAACGTCTCGTAGCGGATGCCCAGCACGTCCATTTCGACGCCTGCCGTCACCAGTGCGATCTCGGGCGCCATGAATTCCGGGATGCCGGGCGTCGTGTGCAGCGCGATGGCGGTCCAGACCTTTTCCACTTCCCGTTCACCAATGCCTCGGCTGCGCAGGAAATCGGCGGCCGCGTTGGCGCCATCGACTTCGAAGCGCTTGTCGGGGCTGCTGTGCGCATGCGTCAGGCCCATGTCGTGGAACATCGCGCCTGCGTAGAGCAGTTCGGGATCGTACTGGAGGCCCCGTTGCAGGCCGGCCAGGGCCGCCAGTAGTAGACGCGGCTGGAATGGTGAAACAGCAGCGGCGATTCGGTGTCGCGTACGAGTTCGGTGATTTCGCGGGCCAACTGGCTGTCGGGAATGGCAATGTCGCCGGTGGTGAAACGCATGGTGGCTCCTGTTCGGTGGGGGTTGCTTCGAGTCTAGGAGCGGGCGTAGCATGTCTTCAATCGTCGTAACACGACGAATATGGACATACCACGGCGATTCGGACACACTGGGCCGATCGCGGCTTCACTGACCCCATTGCGCCATGCCCGCTACCCGTACCATCGGCCTGTTGGCCATCGAAGGCGTCCAGTTGCTGGACGTATCCGGCCCGCTGGACGTGTTTGCCGAAGCCAACGTCCAGGCAGGCGTCACGGCGTACCAGATGAGGGTGGTGGCGGTGCGGCGCGGGCCACTTACGGCATCGTCAGGCGCCCGGCTGCTGCCCGATATCGTGATCGAGGACGATGTGTCGGCCGCGTCGCCGTCGCGCTTTCACACGCTGCTGGTAGCCGGCGCGCCTCATGCAGGGGACGCGCCCGCCGAGCCGCTCGTGCTCGAATGGATCCGCCGGACGGCGCCCGCAGCGCGGCGTTACGGATCGGTCTGCAGCGGCGCCTTCCTGCTGGCGGGAGCCGGGCTGCTCGACGGCCGCCGCGCCACCACCCACTGGGCCGCCGCCGATGCGCTGGCGGCGCGCTTCCCCAAGGTGACCGTGGACGCCGATGCCATCCACGTGCGCGACGGCAAGGTCCGCACGGCGGCCGGGGTGACAGCGGGCATGGATCTGGCGCTGGCGCTGATCGAGGAAGACCTGGGCCGCGACATCGCCCTGAAAGTGGCCAGCCAGTTGGTGATGTTCTTTAAACGACCAGGCGGACAGGCCCAGTTCAGCCGCCGCCAGGCCCCCGCCGCAGCAAACCGCTCCGCCTTGCAGGAACTGCAACGCTGGGTGGCGGCTCATCCCGCCGCCGCGCACGACGTACCCAGCCTGGCCGCACGAATCGGCGTCAGCGCGCGGCACCTGTCGCGCCTGTTCCAGGACGAAGTGGGCGTGACGCCGGCCAACTGGGTCGAAGCCGCACGCGTGACCGCCGCCCGGCAACTGCTGGAAGAGGGCAATATCGCGCCCAAGCAGGCCGCCGCCGAGTGCGGATTCTCCAGCGTCGATACGCTGCGCCGGGCATTCCTGCGCGTGGTGGGCGTTACGCCCGCGGAGTATCGCAAGCGATTTGTGTCGGCGGTGGAGTGATTGGCGTTTCTGCCAATGCCGGCTTCCTTGACCTCGATGCACGCGATTCAAGGGGATTGCGATTTACCTGGATACCAGGCGCTGACCAGAATGGCTCCTCACTTTACTGAGGGGCCAGAATGGCAGACATCAGATATGCGCTGAGGAACGGCGCGAAGCTAGGTGATTCCGTAACGGCGACGTATGGGGTGGTGACCGGGCCGGGCCTGATTGTCACGGGGCTGATCGGGGGAGTGATTTTTGGAGCGATGGGCTATTACGGTGCGGATTACTGGGCTGAAAGGGTGTTCGAATGAGCCGCGCTCGCAAAGCATTGAAGAGGATCCTTGAAGTTCTCGGCGAACTCAGACCCATGGATCCCGAGAAGCGGGCGCAGCGGCGGCTCCGGCGCGATGTGGAGCGAACCTTGCAGCGCGCCTATCGCTCGGTGTGCGACATGTCTATGGAGGAAGTGCAGGCCATGTTCAGCCGTCCACTGGACGACGGCGCATTCCAGTCGCTGCAAGGCTATCCCGAGTTTCTGGATTTACGAGACCGGCGCATGGAAGCGGTCAGTACGGGGCTGCATTTGCTGCCCGCGAGGATATCGGCAGTGCGCGATGTCGTGACGCGCGGCTATGACCTTATCGGCAAGAACACGTACGCAGCGCGTGACAATCCCCGGAACCGCCTGATCTTCCACACTTATGAGCAATTCAACGGCGTTTGCGTCGGCATTTCCACCAACGATGTGGAGGTCTGCCGGCGCGTGATCGCGCTGGACCTGGAGCCGTTGGAGCCGTGGGTGGCTTTTCCAGAGTTGGCGGAGACCGCTTTTGGAATGCTGATGGGCAATATCGAATACTGGTGGAACGAGTATTGGGACCCTTTCTGGGAATCGCTCAGTCCGGAGGGCCGGGAGGCATATCTTTCTCGTGCAAACAAACCGTGGCGAAGTCGCATCGAGGCCGACGAATCCATGCGAGAGCTTTACCGAAAGCGGGAAAACGGTGACAAGTCAAAAATCTGATGCGGCTGACGACAATGGCCCCTTACTTTGCCAAGAGTTTTTGAATGCGTAGCGCAAGAACGATACTGGAGAAGATTTTCGAAACGCTCGGCGATCTCAGGCCCATGCATCCCGAGAAACGGGCTCGTCGCGAAAGGGAGCGGTCTCTGCAGCGTGCCTATCGCGCGATATGCGGCATTTCCCTTGAAGACGTACAGGCCATGTTTGGCCGTCCGCTAGACGAAGAGGCTTTCCAGTCGCTGGGCGCCTACCCTCGGTTTCTGGATTTGCGGGACAGGTCTATGGAAGCTGTCAGCACCGGGATGCATCTGCTGCCGGACAAATTACAGGCATTGGGTGAAGTCGTGACTTCTGGCTATGCCCTGGTTGGGAAAAACACATATGCAGGGCGCACGGACGCGGGAAACCGCTTGATCTTTCATACCTATGAAGAATTCAACGGCATATGTGCGGAAATTTCCACCAACGACGTGGAAGTGTGCCAACGCGTGATTGCGATGGACCTTGCGCCGCCGGCGCCGTGGGTCGCCTTTCCAGAATTGGCCGAATCTGCTTTCGGGATGATGCAAGGCAATATGGAGTACTGGTGGCTCGTGTACTGGGCGCCTTACTGGGAATCGCTCGACAAGGACAAGCAGGAGGCGTTTCTGGCGAATGCCAATACTGCCTGGCAAGCCTGTTTCTGGCGCCATGTCGGCGAGGGGCGGGAGGTGTTCGAAGAAATGGTCCGCTCGCGCTCGGAAGAATCCGACTAACGCGAGGGTTCGAGGCGTCCTGCTTCCGCACATCCCAATGTCGCGCGGAAGCAGGCGTTGCCCTGCACGACACCCTTACATATTCAACGCCCGCTTCTGCACCGCCAGGGCGGCCTCGCGCATGACTTCGGACAGCGATGGGTGCGGGTGGCAGATCATGCTGATGTCTTCCGAGGCGGCCTTGAACTCCAGTGCCGCGACGCCCTCCGAGATCAGGTCCGAGGCGTTGGCCGCGATGATGTGTACGCCCAGCAGTTCATCGGTCCTGGCGTCGGCGATCATCTTGATGAAGCCGTCGGGGCGGCCCATGCCCATGGCCCGGCCGTTGGCCTGCATCGGGAACTGGCCGGTGCGGTATTCGCGGCCTTCGGCCTTCAGTTGCGCCTCGGTCTTGCCGACCCAGGCGATTTCCGGCTCGGTGTAGATCACCCACGGAATGCAGTTGTAGTCGATGTGCGGCTTCTGGCCGTCGATGACTTCGGCGGCCATCACGCCTTCGTCCTCGGCCTTGTGGGCCAGCATCGGGCCGCGCACCACGTCGCCGATGGCATAGATGCCGGGCACGGCGGTGCGGCAGTTGTCGTCGACCGGGATAAAGCCGCGCGCGTCGGCGGCCAGGCCCACGGCGTCCAGGCCCAGGTTGTCGGTGTTGGGCACGCGGCCGATCGAGACGATGAGGCGGTCGGCTTCGAGCTTCTGCTCGGCGCCGGCCTGGTCCTTGTAGGCGATGGTCACGCCCTTGCCCTTGGTCTTCACCTCGCCGATATTGACGCCAAGGTGGATCGTCAGCCCTTGCTTCTTGAACAGCTTGGCCGCCTCCTTGGCGATGGCCTCGTCGACGGCACCCAGGAAGGCCGGCAGCGCTTCCAGAATCGTCACCTCGGCACCCAGCCGGCGCCAGACCGACCCCAGTTCCAGCCCGATCACCCCTGCGCCGATCACCGCCAGCTTCCTGGGCACGGAATCGAAGGACAGCGCGCCTTCGTTGTCGGACACGATCTTGTTGTCGACGGGAATGCCGGGCAGATGGCGCGCCTTCGAGCCGGTGGCGATGATGACGTTGCGGGCCGTGTAGGCCTTGGCGTCGCCGCCGTCGCTGGCTTCCACGGTGACCACGCCATCGGCCGCGCGACCCTTGAACTTGCCATGGCCCTTGATCCAGGTGACCTTGTTCTTGCGGAACAGGAATTCCACGCCGCCCGTAAACTTGTCGACGATGGCGGCCTTGCGCCGGATCATCTGCGCCAGGTCCAGCGACACGCCCTTGATCTACACGCCATGGTCAGCCATGCCGTGCTGCGCGTGCTCGAAATGCTCGGACGACGCCAGCAGCGCCTTGCTGGGGATGCAGCCGACGTTCAGGCAGGTGCCGCCCAGGCGCGGCTTGCCGGCTTCGTCCTTCCATTCCTCGATGCAGGCCACGGTCTTGCCCAACTGCGCGGCACGAATGGCGGCGATATACCCGCCAGGCCCCGAGCCAATCACGATCACGTCGAAGTCGGCCTTGGCCGAAGCGCTGGCGCCGCCTGTCGACGCGCCGGCCGCCGGGGCAGGGGCAGCAGCGGGGGACGGTGTGGGGGCGGCAGCGGGCGCCGGGGCAGAGGATGGCGACGGTGCCGGCGCGGCGGCCGCAGGCTGCGAGGCGCTGGCCTTGGCCACCGTGTCCACCACGGCGATCACTTCGTCCGCATGGACGGTGGCGCCATCCGGCTTGACGATCTGCGCCAGCACGCCATTCTCCGGACTCGGCACTTCCAGCGTGACCTTGTCGGTTTCCAGCTCCACCAGGATTTCGTCGCGCTGGACGGCCTCGCCGGGCTTCTTCTTCCACTGGAGCAGCGTGGCTTCCGAGACGGATTCGGACAGCTGGGGCACCTTGACTTCGATCGTGGCCATGGTCTTCCTTCTGGTTTTCGTGTGGCGAAAGCTTCCAGTCTAGGAGAGCACGCAGGCACTTATGTGATGCCGTGATCAGGGTTTACCCTTATAAAAATGCAAGATGGCCCGCCGAAAGGGGCGGGCCGTGTTGCCGATTCCCGGAAAACGGCCGGGTGCGGCGCGAAGGGAGCGGGGTGAAGGGAGGGAGCGGGGTGAAGGGAGCGGGTCGACTTAGTGGCCCGCGCTCTGGCCGCCGTCGACGTGCAGGATCTCGCCGGTGACGAACGGTGCCGACTCCAGGAACAGCACGGCTTCGACGATATCGCTCATTTCGCCCATATGGCCCATCGGGTGAAGCGCACCCAGCGCTTCATGGGTTTCGGGGGCATGCATCGGCGACTTGATGATGCCAGGTGCCACGGCGTTCACGCGGATGCCGCGCCTGGCATATTCGACCGCCAGCGACTTGGTGGCCGAGTTGATGCCACCCTTGGTCAGCGACGCCAGCACCGACGGCACGCCCTGGATCGCATGGTCGACCAGGCTGGTGGTGATGCTCACCACGTGGCCGCTGCCCTGCTTTCCATCTGGGCGATGGCCAGTTGCGTGATGTAGAAAAAGCCGGCCAGGTTCACGCCGGTCTTGGTGACGTAGTCCTCCGCCGTGTAGCTGGTGAACGGCTTGGCGATGAAGATGCCGGCGTTATTGACCAGGGCGTCGACGCGGCCGAACTTCTCGATGGCCTGCGAAACCACCCGGCGGGCGGTGTCGGGGTCGGCGATGTCGCCCGGCACGGCGAGGATATTGGCGTCGTCGGGTTGCTGGATGCTGCGCGCCGTGCCCACGACGCGGTAGCCGCGCTGGCGATAGGCCTTGACCAGTTCTGCGCCGATGCCTTGTGAAGCGCCGGTGATGATGGCGACCTTTTGCGTTGCGGGGTGGTTTGCGTGTTGCTCATGATTTGCCTCTTGGATCTGGTTGACCTTGGCTTCTTGCCAATCGAACCGACGTGGTCGATGGCTGGAAATGTAGGTGAGGCAAGCCAGCTATGGAACGGCACCGGCGCACAAACACTTATGCGCGGCGGTAACAAGTGTGCTGGCGCGGCATGGTGCGGCAGTGCTCGGGGCACGAAAGAAAGGAAGGGGCGCTTACGCGGAGAACTTGTCGACCAGGAAATCGACGAACGTGCGCACCCGTCGGGAGACATGCCGCGCATGGGGTAGAGCAGGACGAACGGCCGCGTGCTGCCGCCAAATTCCTGCAGTACCTGCACCAGCGTGCCTTCGCGCAGGTCCTGCTCGACCACGAACCGGTAGGTCTGGAACAGGCCCGCGCCGGCCCGGGCCAGCGTGGCACCGCCGAGTGCGTCTTCGGACGTGGCAATCGAGCCGGTGGTCATGACGTCGATATCCTCGCCGTCCTGGCGGAACGTCCACGGAATGCGCCGGCCGCTGCTGGGGCGTTCGAACTGGATGCACTCATGCGCCAGCAGGTCGTCCAGCGACTTCGGCGTGCCACGGCGCTTCAGGTAGGCCGGCGTGGCCACCACCACCATTTCCGCATCTTCCAGCTTGCGCGCGATCAGCGTGGAGTCGTCGGGCGCCCGGCCACGCACGGACAGGTCGTACGTATCGTCGGCAAAGTCCACGTTGCGGTTGCTGATATGCACGTCGATCTCCACGTCGGGATATCGCTCGCGAAATTCCGGCAGCACCGGCAGCACGCGGTAGTGCGCGTAAGGCGTGGGCAGGCTGATGCGCAGGCGGCCGGCCGGCGTGGCGTGCTGACCGCTGATCTGGCGTTCGGCGTCCACCAGTTGGGCCAGCGCCTGGCGGGTCTCGTCGAAATAGATGCGGCCCTCGTCGGTCAGCCGGATCTGGCGCGTGGTGCGCACGAAAAGCCTGACCCCGAGCCGTTCTTCCAGCCGCGACACGCTGCGGCTGACCGCTGCCGGCGTCACACCGGCCGCCACGGCCGCCGCCGTGAAGCTGCTGAGTTCGGCCGCCAGGCAGAACAGCTCGATGCTGCCCAGTTGTAGATCGTCGAATTGGCGCTTCATGGAGTCGCTGCGCGATAGTGGCTGCACGCCATTGCCGGAAGTGTATGCGATGCCACAAGCCTGCGGGGGCACACCCGGGCCGGCGGAAGGACTTTCGATATAAGTGAGAATCAGTTACATTTACGGGCGCCTGTGTCGGGGCTGTTACGGTCTGCCCGCAGGTGTCTATTCTGACGCGCGTCGATGCCCTACAAACTTCCTTTCCTGCTGATGGTGTTCCCGGCTTATCAGGCCTGGGACCTGTATCAACTGTTCCATAGCGGCCCGTCCTATCACCTGCTGACCGAGCTCGCCGCCACGGCGGCCTTCCTGGTAATCCTGTATCTGGTGATTCGCGAACGCCGGCGCGCCGCGCGTGAATTTGCGACGCTGAAGGCCTCGGCTGACGCGGCCGCCCGCGCGCACGCCGAACGCGACGTCGCGTCGCAACAGTCCACGCGGGATTTCCTGAAGTCGATGCAGATGCAGTTCGAGGCCTGGAGGCTGACCCCTGCGGAAAAGGACGTGGCGCTGCTGTTGGTAAAGGGCCTGTCGCTGGAGGAGATAGCCGGCGTGCGCGAGAGCGGGGCCAAGACCGTGCGCCAGCATGCCGCCAACGTCTACGCCAAGGCCAAGCTCGATGGCCGGCACCAGCTGGCGGCCTATTTCTTCGAAGACCTGCTGGTGCCGCCGGTCAGCCGTTGAGTGGGGTTGACGGGGCGGGGACGGGTCGATGGTCCAGCCGGCCCGGCCGGTCCGTTGGGCGCACAGGGGTTGCCAGCGCCGCCTGGCAGGTCGCGCAAAGCCCTGGCAGGGCGAGATCGACCTTGGCGGGCACCAGTCCGTGTGCCAGGAAGTTCTGGCGGACGTGCTGCTCCAGGGCGGCGTCGAAGACTTCGGTCAGGCTGCCGCAGTGGGTGCAGTACAGGTGGCGATGCACCAGCTGGTCGGCCAGTTCGTAGAACGCGATCGACCGGTTCTTCCGGTCGGGTACCACCACGCGCGCCAGCGGACCCTGGTCGGCAAGGTCGTAGATCGCCTTCTTGAACGAGGAGATCGACTGGCCGTCGTTGCGCTTGAGCATGGCCGCGCAAAGCTGCTCGGCAGTCAGATGCCGCGCGGGCGACGCCAGCAGGATTTCCATGAGCGCAACGCGCGGGGCATTGGCCGCGAGGCGGTGCGTCTCCAGCAGCTGGATGGACAAGGGATGCTTTTCGCGAGGCATTTCCGGAATGTCAGGGCGCTCGGTTTCCGTCGCACGGCCCCGCAGGCTAGCGGCTGCCGCCATCGCATGACAACGGCGGACGGGCCGACCCGGGACATGCGTCCCGGGGCACCGGACGTCTGTCCGATGGAAATCGGCCGGCGGGACGGGCTTCGGACCGCAGTGGAAACGTCGCGCAGGCTAGCCGACGTTCGTTAGCCGGACATTAATTCGCGACCTTTTAAAGAAAACTGAGCTAGGCATGGACATACGCCCCCGGATACTGGTCGTCGACGACCACAAGAACATTCGTGATCCGTTGGCCACCTATATGCGTCGTTTCGATTTCGACGTCGAGGCGGTGGGGGACGGCAAGGCCATGCGCCAGCGGCTGGACGAGCGAACCTTCAACCTGATCGTGCTCGACATCATGCTGCCCGGGGAGAACGGCCTGTCGCTGTGCCGCTATGTGTCGGAACACGTGGGCACGCCGGTGATCCTGCTGACGGCAGTCACCGACCAGGCGGACCGCATCGCCGGGCTGGAGATCGGCGCCGACGACTACGTGGTCAAGCCTTTCGATCCCCGCGAGCTGGTGGCGCGCGTGCGCAGCGTGCTGCGGCGCAATCGTGCCGCCTTGCCGGCCGTGGCGCCGGAGCCGCTGGCCCAGCCCGACGTCCGCTTTATCTTCAGCGGATGGACGTTCGATACCGCCACGCGGGAACTGCGCAATCCGGCCGACGAGGTCGTGCCGCTGAGCACCGCCGAATTCCATCTGCTGCGGGCGTTCGTGGAAAACGCCAACCGCGTGCTGAGCCGCAGCCAGCTGCTGGACCTGACCCAGCGCTCGGAAACCGTGGCGTTCGACCGCAGCGTCGACAGCCAGGTGAGCCGCCTGCGCAAGAAGCTGGAGCCGGACCCCCGGCGCCCCGGCATGCTCAAGACCGTACGTGGCGACGGATACCTGCTGGCCACGCGCGTCACGCTCGAACACCGATGAAGCTGTTTCCGCGAAACCTGTCGGGCCAGCTGGTGGCCCTGTGGCTGGTGGCCATGCTGGCGGCGCATCTGATCGCCGTGCTCGTGCTGTCCTGGTGGCGGGCGGACAACGTCACCATCCACCCGCTGTCGGTCCGTACCATCGAAACCCGGATTCTTTCCGCCTACCGCGTGGCCGGGCGGGCCGACGAGCCTGGCGAATGGCTCGACGAAATCAGCCTGCCCGATTCGACGTTCGCGCTGGCGGTCGAACCGGACGCGGGCGAAGACGGCGCCGCCACGGCCATGACCGGGCAGGAACAGGCACTGGCGCTGCGCCTGCGCCGCCTGCTCGATGTGCCCGAAGGCGCGCCCGTGTACGTGCGGCTGCGACAGACCGAGCCCGTGCCCGGCGCCACAAGAACAGCCGCCGAGGATCGCGGCAACTGGCTCGAAAAGGCGTTTCGCGGCACCCAGGCCACCGCGCTCGATGTCGACGTGCGGCTGCCGCAGGGGCAATGGCTGCATAGCCGGCACTGGCCGACCATGCTGCCGGCGCACTGGTCGCGGGTGCTGAGTTTCTCGCTGGTGGTGGGCATGCTGCCGACGGTGCTGATCGCGCTGCTGTTCGGGCGGCGCATCATGGCACCGCTAAGGCGGCTGACCGAGGCGTCGAAGCGGGTCAGCCGTGGCGAGCAGGTCATCCTGCCGGCCGCCGACGGGCTCAGCGGCGTGCGCGAGATCACGAAGGCGTTCAACGACATGCAGCAAAGCCTGGTGCGCTTTGTGAACGGACGCACGCAGATGATTGCCGCCATCGGGCATGACCTGCGCACGCCGCTGACGTCGCTGCGCATCCGCGCCGAGCTGATCGACGACGCCGAGCTGCGCGACGCGATGGTGCAGACCATCGACGACATGGGCGTCATGGTGGAAGAGACGCTGCGCTTCGCGCGGGACGAGGCGCTGCAGGAGCCCACCCAGGACGTGCAGATCTGCCACCTGGTGCGAGAGGTCGTGGACAACCAGACCATCCAGGGCCGCAGCGTGAGCTGGACCAGCCAGGTGGATGCAGGCATGTTCTACCGCTGCCGGCCCGTGCATCTGAAGCGGGCGCTGGGCAACGTCATCGACAACGCGGTGCGCCACGGCAATGTCTGCGTGCGGATCCTGACCGATACCGTCGGCCGTTCGCTGCGCATCGAGATCGAGGACGACGGGCCCGGCATCGAGCCCGGCCAGCTTGAACGCGTCTTCGAACCGTTCACGCGCCTGGATTCGGCGCGGAGCATGGATAGCGGCGGCGTGGGCCTGGGGCTGGCCATCGCCCGGTCGTGCATCCGCGCGCATGGCGGCGAAATCTCGCTGCAAAACCGGCCGGAAGGCGGCCTGCGGGCATTGATCGATCTGCCCAACTAACCGGCGCGCCAAAGATTGCGGAAGGTGGCGGCTGCCACAATTCGCCACAATCGAGCAAACCTGCACAACATCAAATAGCAATCATTCTCGTTTGACGTGATTGCCATGCCTGCCGCCCGGCAGGGGTGTTGTGCCACCACTTTGACGGGGAGTGTTGGAGGTTCAGCCGAAACACGGCAGCACGTCGGGTCCGAAACTCAAATCGTGCTGGAGTACGCCGTGCAGCAAAAAACATCTCGAAAGCCATCCGCCTGCTGGTCTCAGGCGCTTCCGCGGGGCTGGTCATGGTCCCGCTCGCCGTCCACGCGCAGGCGGCCGCCACTGCCACCACTGCCGCCACCGCCGGCGGCAACGTGCTGCCGCAGGTGACGGTCACCGGCCAGGGCATCGGCAACGCCAACGAGGCGCCGACCGGCATCTCGCGCCTGCCCGAGACGGTCAAGGAAACGCCGAAGACCATCAACGTGGTGCCGCAGGAGGTGATCGAGCAGCAGCACGCCACGTCGCTGGAGCAAATCCTCAAGAACGTGCCCGGCATCACGATTTCCACGGGCGAGGGCAATGGCGGCCAGAACGGAGACCAGTTCCGCATCCGGGGTTTGTCGGCCAAGGGCGATATCTACGTCGATGGCCTGCGCGACTTCGGCGCCTACAAGCGCGATGCGTTCAATACCGAGAGCGTGGAGGTCATCAAGGGCCCGTCGGGCGAGAGCTTCGGCGTCGGCAACGTGGGCGGCCTGATCAACCAGACCACCAAGAAGGCGAACCGGCATACCAGCACGAGCATCGACCAGGGCATGGCGTCGGATGCCACGTACCGCACCACGCTGGACAGCAACTTCAAGCTCAATGACACCACGGCGCTGCGCATCAACGGCATGTTCCAGAACGGCCGCGTGGCCGACCGCGACCACGTGGACGACGACCGTCGCGGCGTGGCCATCGACTTCGGCACCGGCCTTGGCACCAGCACCGAGTGGCACCTGAACTATTCGTACCTGCACCGCAGCGGCGCGCCCGACTACGGCGTGTCCGTGGCACAGGGCGCCGACGGCTACTACCGGCCGCTGACCCAGTACGGCGTGCCGGGCGTGTCGTCGTCCACGTCGTACATCCGCAATACCGACCGCGATACCACCGACGCGCACATCGTCTCGTCGAACTTCATGACGAAGCTCGACAACGGCATCACCATCAGCAACGACACCCGGTTCAGCTTCTACGAGCGCGATTTCTCGTCGACGAACCCCGCCGCGCTGACCTACGCCAACCTGCAGACGCTGCTGTCGGGCCGCAACCTGGCGCTGCCGTACGCGGCGGGCGGCGGCGTGACCTACCTGCAGCGCGGCTGGGGCGTGCAGAACGTGCTGAGCGCCAAGGGCGAGTTCCACACCGGCAGCATTCGTCACAAGGCGATGGTGGGCCTGGACACGATCTACCAGCGCGACCACCGCGACCAGGGCACCTGGACGGGCCGCATGAACAACCAGACCGTGGTCAATCCGGCGTTCTACAACAGCCCGAATGCCACGGTGGCCTACAGTTCGACGCGCGACGCCAACGCCACCGACATCGGCGTGTTCATGAGCGACCGCGTGTACCTGAACGACCAGTTCTCGCTGCTGGGCAGCCTGCGCTGGGACTACTTCCGCAGCGAGTATTCGACCAGCGCGTCGTCGCTGGGCGGCAGCGCCGACGCGAAGAAGCTGAGCCCGGCCATCAGCGCGATCTGGGAGCCGACCAAGGACTACATGTTCTACACGTCGTTCTCGCGCACCTACCGGCCGGTGGGCACCGATATCGCCGTGGCCGTTGGCGGCGTGGCAACCGAGGTGCCGCAGAACGGCGTCAGCAACGAGCCCGAGCGTGCCGATACGGTGGAAGTGGGCGCCAAGCTCGATTTCCTCGACAAGCGCCTGGGCCTGACCGGCGCGTTGTTCCAGACGAAGAAGTACAACGCCTACACGGTGGACCCGACCACGGGCGACATCACCAACGGCTTCTCCGATTCGGGCGAAGGCCGCCGCATCCGCGGCCTGGAACTGGGGCTGAGCGGCCGCATCGTGGGCGGCTGGACGGCCAATGTGGCCTACGCCTACCTGAACGGCGAGGTCACGTCGGCGACCACGGCATCCACGGTGGGCAACACGGCGCCGGGCGTGTCGCGCCACAACGTCACGCTGTGGACGGCCTACGATATTCCGCACTCGCTGCTGCCGGTGCCGGGCCAGCTGACCATCGGCGGTGGCCTGCAGTACGCCACGGGCTACTATGCCGATTCGGCGAATACCACCAGGATGCCGGACAACTTCGCACTGGACGCGATGATCGCGTACAAACAGGGCAAGTACCGGATTTCGCTGAACGGCTATAACCTGACCAACCACCTGAACTACCAGTCGTCGTTCGGCGCGGTGCGCGCGGTGCCTACGTCGCGCCGCACGCTCCTGCTCAATGTCGGCATGACCTTCTGATCCGGCGGTTGCAGGGGCCGCGAAGCCGCTACCATGGCGGTTTCGTGGCCGATCTGCCCCGGTTGAGCTGTCCGGTTGAGCTGCCGGGTCGAGCCGCCAACTCCGCTGACCTGATTGCCTCCCATGCTTGTCCAGATTCCCGATGTCCTGACGCCCGAAGAGATCCGCCATTGCCGCGAGCGCCTGGAGCGCTCCGCCTGGGTCGATGGCCGCGTCACGGCCGGCGACCTCGCCGCCCGGTCGAAGCACAACCTGCAGGTGCCGGTGGACAGCGCCGAGGCTCGGGAACTGGGCGAACTGATCCTCAACGCCCTGGGCCGCAGCCCCACCTATCACTCGGCGGCACTGCCCCTGCGCGTACTGCCGCCGATGTTCAACCGCTACGAGAGCGCGATGACGTTTGGCACGCATGTCGACAACGCCATCCGAACTGTACCGGGCACCGGCGGCATGCGCATCCGTGCCGATGTGTCGAGCACGCTGTTCCTGTCCGATCCCGACGAGTACGACGGCGGCGAACTGGTCATCCAGGACCTGTACGGGTCGCACACGGTCAAGCTGCCGGCCGGGCATATGGTGGTCTATCCGGCGTCGTCGCTGCATTCGGTCACGCCGGTGACGCGCGGGGCGCGCTGGGCCTCGTTTTCTGGGCACAGTCGATGGTCAAGGACGACGGCCAGCGCGGCATGCTCCACGAACTGGACCTGGCCATCATCGACATCCGCCAGCGCCTGGGCGACGACCAGGACGCCGTGCTGGCGCTGGTGAACCACTACCACAACCTGCTTCGCCGCTGGGCTGAACTCTGACCCGGCCCCCGCGCCGCCCCATGGCGGACGGCGCACTTGTTCCTCGATGGATCAATTCATGTTCTGCCGGGCCCGTTTATCGGCAACCGGGTGGCTTCTATAGTGGGTTCCACGCGAACGGCGCGCCGCGCCGGTGCAGCAAACACGCCTGAACCCACGAAAGAGGAGCCACCATGTCCGTCGAAGCAAGACTGGCCGAACTCGGCCTTACGTTGCCGCCGCCGCCCCAGCCGCTTGGCAGCTATACCGCCGTCAGCCGCGCCGGCGACCTGCTGTTTATCTCGGGCCAGTTGCCGCTGCAGGATGGCAAGGTGGTCTGGCAGGGCCAGGTCGGCCGCGATTTGACGGTGGCCGAAGGCAAGCAGGCCGCGCAGCTGGCGGCGCTGAACGTGCTGGCACAGATCCACGCGCACCTGGGCGGCTTCGCGCGCCTTGACCATATCGTGCGGGTCGAGGGATACGTGGCCAGCGCGCCGGGCATGCTCGACCAGCCCGCCGTGGTGGATGGCGCCTCGGACCTGTTCGCCGCAGTGCTCGGTGACAAGGCCGGCCACGCCCGCGCCGTCCATGCGCAGACCCAGCAGCCGGCCAATGCGGCGGTGATCCTGGTGGTCATCGCGCAGATCCGGGCCGGGGACGATCCGCGCCCGGGAGGCGTCAGATAGATTGCACCCATCATGAAAACTGAGGTAGAGTCGAAGCTATCGTTATGCAAGTAACTGCATGGAGATGGCGATGAGTGCAAGAGACGTAGTGCTGTGTCACCCGGTGCGGACCGCAATCGGGGCGTTCAATGGATCGCTCAAGGCCACCCCGGCCACGGAGCTTGGCGCGGTTGTGATTCGCGAGGCGCTGCACCGCGCCGGCATCGAGGCGGCCGGGGAGGGTGGCGTGGGTGGTGTGGTGTTCGGCAACGTGGTGCAGGCCGGCAACCGCATGAATCCGGCCCGCCAGGCGGCGATGGGCGGCGGCTTGCCCGTATCGGTGCCGGCCATGACGGTCAACCGGGTATGCGGCTCCGGCGCCCAGGCCATCGCCACGGCGGCCGACGAGGTGCGCCTCGGCTACATGGACCTGGCGGTGGCGGGCGGCATGGAGAACATGGACCGCGCGCCCTACCTGATGCCGACGGGGCGCTGGGGCAATCGCATGGGCGATGCCTCGCTGCACGACAGCATGCTGCTCGACGGTCTGCAGGACGCCTTTTCCGGCCAGCATTCCGGCTGGCATACCGAAGACCTTGCGGCCCGCTATGAACTGAGCCGCGACGCGCAGGACCGCTGGGCGGAGCGCTCCCAGTCCCGCTTTGCGCACGCCCAGAAGCAAGGGCGCTTCGCCACGCAGATTGTCGATGTGCCGCTCAAGACCCGGCAGGGCACCGTGGCGTTCAACGTCGACGAGGCGCCCCGGCACGACACCACGCTGGAGGGCCTGTCGCGCCTGAAGCCGGCCTTCCGTCCCGATGGCACGATCACGGCCGGCAATGCCCCGGGTATCAACAGCGGTGCCGCCGCTGTCCTGGTGGCCGACCGGGCCTACGCCGACCGGCGCGGCCTGGCGCCGATGGCGCGGCTTGTGGCCTACGGCGTGGGCGCCGTCGAGCCCGGCATGTTTGGCCTGGGTCCGGTACCGGCGGTGCGCCAGGCGCTGCAACGGGCGGGATGGTCGCTCGGCGACGTCGAGCGCTTCGAGATCAACGAGGCCTTTGCGGCAGTGCCGCTGGCCGTGGCGGCAGAACTCGGGCTGCCGCACGACATCATCAATGTCGACGGCGGCGCCATCGCACATGGCCATCCGATCGGCGCCACCGGCGCGGTACTGACCACGCGCCTGCTGCATTCGATGCAGGCGGATGGCATCCGGCGCGGCATCGTCACGCTGTGCATTGGCGGCGGGCAGGGCATCGCGCTCGCGCTGGAAACCCTTTCCTGAGGACCGGCCATGAAGATTCTGGTATTGGGTGCCGGTGGCATGGGCGGCTACTACGGCGCGCGACTGATCGAGGCCGGGGCCGATGTCACCTTCCTGGTGCGGCCCCAACGGGCCGAGTCGCTGGCGCGGCACGGGCTGCGCGTGCGCAGCGAACTGGGCAATTTCGAGGGCGCGGTGCGCACGGTGACGGCCGATGATGTCAGCGCCGGCCATGATGTCGTGCTGCTGGCCTGCAAGACCTACGACCTCGATGCGGCCATGGACGCCATCGCGCCGGCCATGGCTGGTGGCGCGGCGGTGCTGCCGTTGCTGAACGGGCTGTCGGCCTACGACGCGCTCGACCGGCGCTTTGGCCACAGCCACGTGCTGGGCGGCGTGTCGTATATCGCCACCACGCTGGCGCCCGATGGCGCGATCACCCATGCCGGACGCGGCGACAAGCTCGTGGTCGGCGCCCGCAGCGAGGACACCCAGGCCCTGGCGGCCGGTTTCCACGCATTGATGGCCCGCACACCCGGCGTGCGAGCGCTGTCAACGGATATCGACCAGGAGCTCTGGAACAAGTGGGCCATGATCGCCGCCGGCGCATTGATGACCTGCCTGATGCGCGGCACGGTCGGCGATATCGTCAGGACGCGGGACGGCCGGGCGCTGATGGAGCAGGCCATCGACGAATGCCGCAGCGTGGCCGAACTGGGCGGCCATGCCCTGTCAGAAGGCGTGCTGGCCGACGTGCGCAGCCGGCTGCTGGACGAGACATCGACATGGGCCGCGTCGATGATGCGCGACATTGCCCAGGGCGCCCCGCGCATCGAGGCCGACGCCATCGTTGGCGACCTGATCGCGCGCGCCGCCCAGGCCGGCATTGACCTGCCGCTGAGCCGCATCGCCTTCTGCCACCTGCAGGTCTACCAGGGCCGGCAGGCGGCCTAGCCGGCGGGCGCCGGTCCGCCGGCGCCTACCAGCGTTCCATATACGGCCGCAGGTCCAGCTCGAACGTCCACGCGTCTCGTGGCTGGGCGTGCAGGTACCAGTAGTTCTCGGCGATATGGTCCGGGTCCAGGATGCCGTCCTGGTCCTTCAGTGCGTAGCGCTCCGGAAACGTATCGCGGATAAAGGCGGTGTCGATGGCGCCATCGACCACCACATGGGCCACGTGGATGTTGCGCGGCCCCAGTTCGCGCGCCATGCTCTGCGCCAGCGCGCGCAGCGCATGCTTGGCGCCGGCAAAGGCCGCGAAATTGGCGGCCCCGCGCAGCGCCGCCGTGGCGCCGGTGAACAGGATGGTGCCTCGTCCGCGTGTCACCATCCGGCGCGCGGCGGCCTGCCCGTTCAGGAAGCCGCTGAAGCAGGCCATCTCCCAGATCTTGAAGTACTTGCGCGGCGTCTCTTCCAGGATGCTGCTCGGCACGTTGGCGCCGATATTGAACACCAGCACCTCGATCGGGCCGTGCTCCGATTCGATCTGCTCGAACAGCTGCGCCACGTCCTCCTCCTTGCGCGCGTCGCTGCTGTAGCCGAACGCCTGGCCGCCTTCGGCACGAATGGCGTCGACCAGCGGCTGCAGCTTGTCGGCCGTGCGGCGGGTGACGCAGGCGATATAGCCTTCCCGGGCAAAGCGCCGGGCAATGGCGCCGCCGGTGGCATCGCCCGCGCCAATGACCAGGGCAACCTTCGGGTGGGTCTGTGCAGCGCTTGTCGTTGTCATGCTGTCTCCTTTGGTGGTGGGTCAGTGTAGTCGTTGTCGCGCCATGGTGTTGGACCCGCCGGCAGCTCGTCGATACCCCGGCTCAGTGCGCGTCGGCCGACGGCGCCTTGGGCGGCATCACCTTGCGCATCAGCGGCACCAGCGGAATCGCCACCACGAAGCAGGCCAGGATCACCATGAACGCGTCGGAATAGGTCAGCGTATGGGCCTCGCGCATCGTCAGCGCCCACAACTGGCGGATGGCTGCCGCGTTGCCGTCGTTGACCTCGTTGCTCAGCGTCGCCAGGCGGGCGCTGGACTGGTTCACGAACTCGGCCATGGCTTCGTTGCGGATATTGAGATGCTCGGCCAGCCGCAGGAAGTGCAGGTTGGTGCGGTCGTTCAGGATCGTCGCGCAGGCGGCGATGCCGATGGCGCCCCCAAGGTTTCGCATCAGGTTGAACAGCCCCGACGCCAGCTTGAGCCGGGCGGGCGGCAGCGCGCCCAGCGTCAGCGTGACCGTGGGCGCCACGGCGAACTGCTGGCCCATGCCGCGCATGGCCTGCGGCAGCATCAGCTCGGCACTGCCCCAGTCATGGGTGATCGGCGCGAAGCTCCACATCGACAGCGCGAACAGCGCCAGGCCGAACATCAGCAGCCAGCGCAGGTCCACGCGGTTCGCCAGGAACGCATAGAGCGGGATCGACATCACCTGGAACACCCCGGTCGAGAAGATGGCCAGGCCGGTCTGCAGCGCGCTGTAGCCGCGCACCTGGCCCAGGAACAGCGGCGTCAGGTAGATCGTGGCAAAGATGCCGATGCCGGTGACGAAGGAGAAGAAGCAGCCCAGCGCGAAGTTGCGGTCTTTCAGCGCGCGCAGATCCACCACGGGGTTGGCGAACGTCAGCGACCGCCACAGGAAACCGATGCCGGCGATGCCCGAGATCCACGCCGTGGTCAGGATGGTCTGGTCGCCAAACCAGTCCCAGCGCGGCCCTTCCTCCAGCGTGTATTCCAGGCAGCCCAGGAACAGCGCCAGCATGACGATGCCCGGATAGTCGGCGCCCTTGAGCAGCGACCAGTCGGGCTGGTCGATCTTGACCAGGATCGGCACCACCACCGTGACGAAGATGCCCGGCACCAGGTTGATGAAGAACAGCCAGTGCCACGAGTAGTTGTCGGTGATCCAGCCGCCCACCGTGGGACCCAGCGTGGGCGCCAGCGAGGCCAGCCCGCCGATGATGGCGGCGGCGGCCACGCGCTGGCGCCCCTGGAAGAACGCGAACGCGGTGGTGAAGACCATCGGGATCATCGATCCGCCCAGGAAGCCCTGCGCGGCCCGGAAGACGATCATGCTCTGGATGTTCCAGGCGATGCCGCACAGCAGGCTGGTGACGGTAAAGCCCGCGGCCGAGGCGGCGAACAGCCAGCGCGTCGACATCACCCGCGACAGCCATCCCGACAGCGGGATGACGATGATCTCGGCGATCAGGTAGGCGGTCTGCACCCAGACCGTTTCGTCGGTGCCGGCGGACAGGCCGCCGCCGATATCGCGCAGCGATGCCGACACGATCTGGATATCGAGCAGCGCGATGAACATGCCCACGCACATCGTGGCGAAAGCCAGCACGCGGGCTGACATCGGCATGTCGGCCGGCGATATCAGCGGCGATGCCGCTGGCCCGGGCGCGACGGGCGGGCTGGAGGAGACGGCGGTATTCATGACTGGCTCGCTGCCTCTGCCGGCTTCTGCTGCGGCTGCGGCTCGGGTTCGCCGGCCTGGGCCTGCGGCCGCGCCGTTGCCGGCTCGGCGTGGGTGTCGATTTCCGCGACGACAGACAGGCCGGGGCGCAGCAGGCCCAGCCGCGCATCGGCATCGTCCAGCACGATGCGTACCGGCACGCGCTGCACGATCTTGGTGAAGTTGCCGGTGGCGTTCTCGGGCGGCAGCACGCTGAACTGCGCGCCGGTGGCCGGGGCCAGGCTTTCCAGCCGGCCATGGAACACCTTGCCGGGCATCACGTCGGCCACGATGGTGGCGCGCATGCCAGGCTTCATGTGGGCCAGTTGGCCTTCCTTGAAATTGGCATCGACCCACAGGCCGCGCGCGGGAACGATCGACAGCAACTGGCCACCGCTTGGCGCATAGGCGCCCACGCGTGCGCGGCGGTTGCCCACCGTGCCGTCCACGGGCGCGCGCAGTTCGGTGTAGCCCAGGTTCAGGCGCGCCAGGTCGCGCTCGGCAATCGCCTGCGCCAGCGCGGCCTCGGCCTGCTGCCGTTGCGTGGCGATGACGTCCAGTTGGCGACGCGCGGCTTCCACGCTGGCCTTGGCCTTCTGGCCGTTGGCCAGCGACTGCTTGAAATCGGCATCGGCCTTCTGCGAACTCTGGATCGACACGGCGGACTTGGCCACCAGGCTTGCGTAGCGCGCCTGGTCGTCGCGCGCGCGAACGGTCTCGGCATCGGTGGCCGCCACGTTGGCGCGGGCCTCGGCGATCACGGCGTCCTGCAGCCTGGCGCGGGCGTCGAGATTGCCGATCAGCGCCTGCTCGGAGGCCACGGCGCCTTCGGCCTTGGCCACGGCGGCGCGGTAGTCGCGGTTATCGATGCGCGCCAGCAGGTCGCCCGCGCGGACGGCCTGGTTGTCGGTCACCAGCACCTCGGTCAGGTAGCCGGGCACCTTGGCCGCGATCAGCGTGACGTCGCCGCCCACGTAGGCGTCGTCGGTGTCCTGCACGAAGCGGGCGTCGGTCCACCAGTGATAGCCGTAGCCGGCGGCGACCAGCGCGATCAGCGCGCCGCCGGTGCGGATCAGCAGCGCCTTCTTGCCGGGGCCGGCCTTGGTGGGGTCGTATCGGCCGGCACGCGATCGGCGGTTGGGGTGCTGCTGGTCATGAAAGGCTCCGTACTGAGAGAACGCCCGTGTCAGGCGCTTGAAGGGGGATTCGATGGGGGTTGCCGGAAGGTCCGCTCCGGCCTCGGCCTGTGCGGCCTGTGCCTCGGCCGAGCGTTCCAGGCGCGCCCGCAGCGCCGGGCTGGCGGCCGGGCCGGGGGCGATGTAGTGATCGGTATCGGTGATGCGTTGGCCTGTGTCGGCGTCGATCAGCGCGATGCGCACGGCGCGGCCGGTCTGGCGTTCCACCAGCTGGACGGTGTCGGCCTGGTCCGCGAAGTGGCGCGTGCCCCAGTCCATCAGCATCAGCAGCACGGGCCGGAAGTCGCGGCCACGCGGCGTCAGCACGTAGTCGTCACGCGGCGGATGGGCGCTGTAGGGCCGGCGCGCCAGCAGGCCTTCGTCGACCAGCTTGGTCAGCCGGCGCGTCAGCATGTTGGGCGCGATGCCGAGCCGCTTCTGGAAATCGTCGAAACGGGTGGCGCCGTAGAACGCCTCGCGCAGGATCAGTACCGACCACGTGTCGCCAACCCGCTCCACGGCGCGGGCCGTGGGGCAGGCCGATTCCTTGTGTGACTTTCTCTGCATCGCAGTCACCTCCCGAAAAAACATGTTGCTATCAAGATGAAAGTTAGTCTAGGCTAGTAACTATCATCCTGCAAGCGACATTTTCGTGGCGGGCAACGGAAAGGAATTCGAAATGACGAAACAGGCACAAGACGGACGGCTGCGGCAGGCGGCAACATTGGCGGCGTCGGTGGCGGCAATCTTCGGACTGGCGGCCTGCGCGGCCGTGGGGCCGGACTACCACGCGCCGACGGTCGATACGCCGGCGACGTTCCAGCATGCAGCGGAGCTAGCGCCCGTCAACGATGCGCGCCAGACGGTGTCGCTGGACACGTGGTGGGATGGCTTCAACGATCCGGTGCTGACCACGATTGTCCAGCGCGTGCTCGATCAGAACCTGGACATGGCGGCATCGGTGGCGCGCGTCGAACAGGCCCGCGCGGCCGCCAACTTTGCCGGCGCTGAACTGCTGCCGCAGGGCAGTGCCTATGGCGACGTGAGCAAGCAGCGCCAGTCGCTGGAAAGCCCGCTGGGCAAGATCGGCAGCAAGTTTCCGGGGTACACGCGCGGCCAGACGCTGTACTCGGTCGGCGCGGCGGCCACGTGGGAAATCGATGTGGCCGGCGGCCTGCGGCGCGGCGCCGAAGCCGCCGACGCCGAATTGCAGGCAGCCGAAGCCAACCATCTGGGCGTTCGCATCCTGGTCGCCGCCGAGGCCGCCGACGCCTATTTCCGCGTGCGCGCCGCGCAGAGCCGCATCGCCATTGCCGAGCAGCAGGTGGCCACGAACCAGAAATTGCTGGATCTGGTGCGGCTGCGCCTGGCCGATGGCATCGGCGCGGAGCGCGAAGAGGCACAGGCCGAGGCCCAGCTGGCCCAGACCCGCGTCACGATTCCGCCGCTTCGCATCGAACTGGAAACGCAGCTGAACCGGCTGGACGTGCTGATGGGCGCGCAGCCTGGCACCTATGCGGCCGAACTGCGCAATTCGCAGAGCGCGCTGACGGTGCCGCAGGTGGCCCTGGCGCAAGGGCCGGCCAACCTGCTGCAGCGCCGGCCCGACGTCATCGCGGCCGAGCGCCGACTGGCCGCATCGAACGCGCGTATCGGCGTGGCCACCGCCGAGTACTACCCGAAGGTGTCACTGTCGGCGCTGCTCGGCTTCGAGAGCCTGTCGGCCAGCAAGCTGTTCACGGCGCAGGCCTTCCAGCCGGCCGCCACGGCGGGCCTGCGCTGGCGCCTGTTCGATTTCGGACGTGTCGATGCCGAGGTGGCCGGCGCGAAAGGCGCCTACGCCGAGGCGCTGGCGAACTATCGCCAGGCCATGCTGCAGGCCACGGCCGACGTCGAGAATGCGCTGGTATCGCTGACGCAACTCGACGCCCAGCGACTGGAACTGGACAAGGAGGTCGGCGCCCACGAGCGCGCCCGCAATGCTTCCGAGGATGCCTACAAGGGCGGCGCCGTCAGCCTGTTCGAGGTGCTGGACGAAGATCGCCAATTGCTGGCCGCACGCGACCAGCAGGCCAAGGTGCGGGCCGACAACGCCCGCGCGGCCGTGTCGGCGTTCCGTGCGCTGGGCGGCGGATGGTCCTGATCCAGGCCATCACGGCGTGCCATCCTTGTCGGTGCGGCGCTTCGACGGCGCGGTGAGCGATTCCCAGACCTGCCGGAACGTGGCGCGCAGCGTGCCGCCGGCATCGGTATCGCCGTGCAGCATGGCCGAGATATAGGCCCGCGCCTGCTTCACCGAAATATGCGGCGGCAGCGGCGGCACGTCGGGGTCGGTGACCATTTCGAGCACGGTCGGCACGTTGGCGGCCAGCGCCTGGTCCAGCGCCGGGCCGATGCCTTCGGGCCGGTCCACGCGAATGCCCTGCAGGCCCAGCATCTGCGCGAAGGCCGCATAGCCGAACGCCGGCAGGTCCTGCGACACGGCAAACTTCGGGTCGCCTTCCATCACACGCTGCTCCCACGTCACCTGGTTCAGGTCGCCGTTGTTCAGCACGATGATGGTCAGCGAGCCGCCCGTCCAGCGCTTCCAGTCGCGCGAAATCGTGATCAGGGCGCTGATGCCGTTCATCTGCATCGCGCCGTCGCCCACCATGGCAATCACGGCACGTTCCGGGTGCGCGTAGCGCGCCGCGATGGCATACGGCACGGCCGGGCCCATCGTGGCCAGCCCGCCGCTCAGCGACGCCATCATGCCGCGCCGGATCCTGATGTCGCGCGCATACCAGTTGGCGGCCGATCCCGAATCGCAGGTCAGGATGCAGTTGTCGGGTAGCCGCCGCGACAACTCCATGAACACCCGCTGCGGATTGATCGGATTGGCCTCGGCGGCGGCGCGCTGTTCCAGCACCTGCCACCACTCGGCCACGTTGCGTTCCACTTCCTGCTGCCAGTCGAGCGTCTTCTGCTCCAGCATCGGCAGCAGGGCGCGCAGCGTGGCCGCACTGTCGCCTTCCAGGCAGATTTCCATCGGATAGCGCAGGTTCAGCATGCGGCCATCGATATCGATCTGCACCCCGCGCGCCTTGCCCTCCTTGGGCAGGAATTCCGAATACGGAAACGCGGAGCCGACCATCAGCAGCGTGTCGCAGCCGTTCATCAGCTCCCAGCTTGGCTTGGTGCCGAGCAGGCCGATGGAGCCGGTGACAAAGGGCAGGTCGTCCGGTACGGCGGCTTTGCCCAGCAGCGCCTTGGCCACGCCGGCGCCCAGCCGGCGCGCCACCTCGATCACTTCGTCGGTCGCGTTCAACGCGCCGGCGCCCACCAGCATCGCCACCTTGCTGCCCGCGTTCAGCACTTCGGCCGCGCGGCGCAGGTCGGGCTCCTGCGGCGCCAGCGCTCGCGCCGTGTAGCCGATGCCGGTGTGGACGGTGCCGTGCTCGCGCGGCGGCTCAGGCACGGCGGGCAGGTTCTGCACGTCGTTGGGGATGATGATGCAGGTCACGGTGCGGCGTTCCACGGCGATGCGCACGGCGCGATCCACCAGATGCCGCACCTGCGCGGGATCGACGGCCATGGCCACGAAATCGCGCGCCACGTCCTTCATCAGCGTGGTCAGGTCGACTTCCTGCTGGTAGTCGCCGCCCAGCGCCGACCGCTTCTGCTGGCCGACGATGGCCACCACCGGCTGGTGGTCCATGCGGGCATCGTAGAGCCCGTTGAGCAGGTGGATGGCGCCCGGCCCCGACGTGGCCAGGCATACGCCGGGCTCGCCGGTGAACTTGGCGTGGGCGCAGGCCATGAACGCCGCCAGTTCCTCGTGGCGCGCCTGAATGAACTCGGGCGCGTTGTCGGCGCGTCCGAAGGCGCCCATCAGCCCGTTTATGCCGTCCCCGGGGTAGCCGAACACGCGCTGGACGCCCCATTCACGCAGGCGCTTGAGTACAAAATCCGCAACAGTCATCGACATGGCCAGCTCCATCGTTTGCAGATCGCCATGCATCACTCGTGCCGATAGCACGCGGATGGCGCGGGCGACTGCGTGCCTGGGGCCGGCCGCGTAGAAAGTGCCGGCTCCGGTAAGGTTTGCACACCCGCGTGGCTAGCGGGCCGTGGCCGCCGGCGGCTGCCATGCGGCAGGCAGCCTGGGCCGGCTGGCGTAGTCGCCATGCGTCAGGACGAACAGGATTGCCAGGATAGCGACAGGCACCACCGCCGCGAGCCGCAGCACGGTGGCATCGCGCGCCAGGTGCATGAAGCTGGCAGCGATCAGCAGGGCCTTGAGGGCGGCAATCGCCAGGTTGAGCGGCGCGTTCCAGACGCCCAGGTCAATAAAGGCGGTGCCGACGGTGACGGCCAGCAACAGCACCAGCAGCAGCCAGATGCCCAGCAGGCGCCGCGTTTCGGTTTTCATGTCACGCTCCGGCCCGGCAGGTAGAGGATGGGGAACAGGAACAGCCAGATCACGTCGACAAAGTGCCAGTACAGGCCGACGATCTCCAGGCGCGCCAGGTTGACCGACGTCTCGCGCCCCGCGCGAATCGCCATGGCGAAGCCGACGACAAGCGCGAGCCCGACGCACAGATGCACGGCGTGCAGGCCGGTCATCGCGTAGTAGAGCAGCCGGAACAGCTGCCCCGCGTGGCCGCCGGCGCCGTCAGCGTTGCCGGGCACAAAGCCCGAGGCGATGTCTTTCGCGTATTCGGCCGCCTTGATGACGAGGAAGGTCGCCCCCAGCGCCGCCACGGCCCACAGCATTCGCACGGCGCCGCGCCGGTTGCCGGCTTCCGCCGCCGCGACCGCCAGCGCCATGCACAGGCTGCTGGTCATCAGTACGGCGGTGTTGGCGGTGCCCAGCAGCAGGTCAGTGTGCCGTGCGGCCAACGTGAGCCCGGCCAGGTCGGTGAAGCGCACGTAGTAGTACCCGGCGAACAGCGGCCCGAAGAACATCAGCTCGGTGCCCAGGAAGATCCAGATGCCCAGGCGCGCGGCCAGCCGATGCTGGGGACCACTGTCGAACTGGAAGGTGGGAGCGCTCATTGCGGCGACTCCTGCCCGGTGACGGGATCATAGGCATACGCGTCGCGCCGCACCCGGGGCGGCTGGGCGAAGTTGCGCGTGGGCGGCGGCGACGGCGTTTGCCACTCCAGGCCGGTGGCGTGCCAGGGATTGGCCGGCGCGCGGGCCGCCCCGAACAGCGAGTGGATCAGGTACACCAGCGGCATCAGGTAGCCAATCGCCAGGATCGAGCCGCCCGCCGACGACAGGATATTCAGCACCTGGTACTCGGGCGGATAGGCGTGATAGCGGCGCGGCATGCCCTCGAAACCGAGCAGGTACTGCGGGAAGAACGTCAGGTTGAAACCGACGAAGATCACCACCGCCGCGATGCGGGCCCAGGTTTCGGGGTAGAGGCGGCCCGTGATCTTGGGCCACCAGAAATGCAGGCCGCCCAGGTAGGCCATGACGGCCCCGCCCACCATGATGTAGTGGAAGTGCGCGATCACGAAGTAGGTATCGGTCAGGTGCACGTCGAGCGCCAGTGCCGCCAGCACCAGCCCGGTCAGCCCTCCGATCGTGAACAGCCCGACAAAGCCCAGCGCATAGAGCATTGGCGCCGTCAGGCGGATGCGGCCCTTGTAGAGCGTGGCAGTCCAGTTGAACACCTTGATGGCCGACGGCACGGCCACCAGGAAGCTCAGCAGCGAGAACGTGACGCTGGCGCGGTACGACTGTCCGCTGACGAACATGTGGTGGCCCCAGACCAGGAAGCCCAGGCTGGCGATGCCGACGATGGCCCACGCCATGGCGCGATAGCCGAACACGGGCCGCCGGGCAAAGCAGGGAATGATCTCGCTGGCCACGCCCATCGCGGGCAGCACCATGATGTACACGGCCGGGTGCGAGTAGAACCAGAACAGGTGCTGGAACAGCAACGGGTCGCCACCCAGGGCCGGGTCGAAGATGCCGATATGGGCCAGCCGCTCCAGCGCCACCAGGCACAGCGTCATGGCCAGCACCGGCGTGGCCAGCACCAGGATCAGGCTGGTGCCGTAGCTGGCCCAGACGAACAGCGGCAGCCGCATCCACGTCATGCCGGTGGCGCGCAGCGTGTGCGTGGTGACGATGATGTTCAGGCCGGTCAGGATCGACGAGAAGCCCGTGACGAACACGCCGGCCAGGGTCAGCACCACATGGCTGTTCGAGAACATGGTCGAAAACGGCGTGTAGAACGTCCAGCCCGTATCCACGCCGCCCGCGATCATCGCGCCCAGCGTCAGCGTGCCGCCGGCCACGTACAGGTACCAGCTGGCCAGGTTCAGGCGGGGAAACGCCATGTCGCGCGCGCCAATCATCAGCGGCACCAGGAAGTTGCCAAGCACCGACGGAATCGACGGGATCAGGAACAGCCAGACCATGATCACGCCATGCGCGGTGAACAGCCGGTTGTAGGTGTCGGCGGTCATCAGGTCGCCCTGCGGCGTGACCAGGTTCAACCGTATCAGCGTGGCCGCCGCGCCGCCGACAAAGAAGAACAGCGTGATGGCCACCATGTACAGCCAGGCGATGCGCTTGTGGTCGGTAGAGCCCAGCCACGACCCTGGCGAGGTGCCCTCACCCAGGTAGCTGGCCTCGCTGGTGATGTTGTCGATGGTGGCGTCGCTGGCGCGTTCAACGGTCTCGGGTGGCATGGGAGGCTTCCGGGGTGGTGCCGGTGGCGCGCAGGTAGGCGATGATCGCGAGGATGTCTTCCTCGCTCACCTGGCCCTGGTACGTCGGCATGATGGGTGCGTAGCCCGCCACGATGTCCTTGCGCGGGTCCAGCATGGCATCGCGCACGTAGGCGGCGTCGGCGGTCACGGTGCGGCCGTCCTGCAGCGTGACGGTACGGCCGATCAGCCCGTCCAGGCGCGGCGCCTGCACCGTGGCACCCGCATCGTGGCAGGCGGCACAGCCCAGCCGCTGGAACAGCGCCCGGCCGCGTGCGGCGGTGGTTTCGGGGCCAACGCCGGCGTCCAGCCATTGCGCGAACGCGGCCGGGGCATCACGACGATGCGCCCCTGCATGGCGGCGTGGTCGGTGCCGCAGTACTCCGCGCAGAACAGCCTGAATTCACCGGCGCGGGTGGCCGTGAAGCGCAGCGTCGTGTAGCGGCCGGGCACCACGTCCTGCTTGATGCGAAAGGCCGGCACGTAGAAGCTGTGGATCACGTCCTGCGAGGTCATCGTCAGTGCCACGGCCTGGCCCAGCGGCACGTGCAGCTCGTTGATCTCGCGCTTGCCGTTGGCGTGTTCAAGCTTCCACATCCACTGCCGCGCCACCACGGTCACGGGCACCGCGTTGGCGGTTTCGCGCGCCAGCAGCGTGTAGTCGCGCGCGGCCCAGGCAAAGATGCCGAGGAAGACCAGCAGCGGGATGACGGCCCAGGCAATCTCCAGCGGCGCGCTGGACAGCGGGGGCTGGCGCCGGTCGACCTGCCGCTGCTCGCGGTAGCGGATTACGAGCCCGGCCATCACGCACAGCACGGCCAGCGCCACCACGCACAGCAGCGCTGTCAGCGACAGCATCAGCGTGTCGTAGCGGCTGGCGGCAACCGAGGCACTGTCAGGCAGCAGCTGGAAGGTGCCGTTCATGTCGGGTGCCTCCGCTGCCGTTGCCTGACATGCCACAGCCAGCCGATGGCCAGCGCGGCGAACGCGGCCAGGAAGACGATCCGGATGCCGTCGAGGATCGTCATCGTGTAGCGGCCGGTCTGCGGATCGAAATGGACGCAGCGCATGAGCAACTGTTGCGCCGGCGAGCCGACTTGCCCCGCCGACGCCTGTTCGATGGCCGCACGCAGGGCGGCCGCGTCGAAACGGACGCCGCTGAAGGCCCGTGCGATGCGGCCATCGGGCGTCAGCACGACGAGGCCGGCCGGGTGGGCAATCTGGTCGGGATTGGATGAGTCGGACGAGGGCGACACCCGCATGCCAATGGCACTCGTCAGCGCGCCGACGGCGGCGGCATCGCCGGTGAGCATGTGCAGGTCGCCCCCCGTGGCGGCCACCAGCGCGCCGTAGAGCGGCTTCTTGGCGGCGGCCACCGCCACCGTCTCGCGGCTGTCGATGCTGACGGCGGCGGCGTGCCAGGTGCCGTGCGGCAGGCGCGCCTGGGCCAGCGATTCCAGTACGCCATCCATCACCGTGCTGCACAGGTTGGGGCAGCGGTAGTAGCCGGGCACCAGCACCAGCGGCTTGCCAAGCGACAGATCCTGCAGGCGCACCGCCCGGCCGTCGTCGTCGCGAAATACCAGATCCGCCGGCAGCTGCTTGCCGGGGATCGGCGCAAACGCCATGTCGGGCGGCGCCGGCAGCGCCAGCGGGGATGCCTGCGCGGAGAGGGGAAGCGAGGCGAGCGAGGCGAGCAAGGCCAGCACGGCCGTACGCGCGTTCATGGCGCAGGCTCCTTGCGGTCGTCGGCCATCAGCGCCATGGCACGTCCCACGGGGATGCGGGCGATGCCGGCGCGTTTGTCGATCCACGCCCAGCCATCGCGTAGCGCCAGCTTTTCGGCGTCATGGCGTGCGCGGTCCGGCTGGGGCGCGCTTTCGGATAGCGGCAAGGCAAGCGGTGCCGGGGCGGCGTCCAGCCGTCGCCCGTAGAGCCAGCCCACGGTTGCCGCCAGCGCGATGACGATAACAAGGGCTGCGGCCCCGAGCGCCACGGCGCGCAGGCTGATCTGGCGGGCCTGTCGGGCGTGGGTCATGGGTGGCCTCCCGTGGAGGGCAGCACCAGCCAGCACGCTTCCACCGCATGCATGACCAGCACGGTGCCGGCCACCGTCGCCAGCATCGGCGGCGAGCGTTTCACGCGGCGCGACAGCAGCGCCAGCATCGGCAGCGCGAAATGCCCCAGCGCCAGCACCCAGGCCAGTATGGGCCAGACGCCAACGCGGCGCGCCAGATACCAGCCGATTTCATGCGGCAGGTCTTCGGCCCAGATGATCAGGTACTGGGTGAAGGCCAGGTAGGCCCACGTGATGACGGCGGTCATCAACAGGTTGCCCAGGTCGATCAGGACGTCGGGCGGAGTGCCGCGCCGCGCCGCCAGCCACGTGCCAAGCGCCAGGGCGGCGCCCGCCTGTCCCGTGGCCAGCAGCAGACCGAACACGCTGGAATACCAGAGCGGCATCAGCGACATGATCCAGTCCACCGCCGCGATGCTGACCGTCAGCCCATAGACGATCAGCGCTGCCGCCGCAAAGCGCGGAGAGCGCGCGCGGCGGGCCGACGGGCTCAGCGCGGCCAGCACGGCCCAGATCGCCAGCACGGCCACGCCGCGCACGACAAAACCGGGACGGCTCAGCCAGAACGACTTGAACGCCGCGCTGTGGGCGGGAATCTCGGGCACCCAGCGCTGCGCGCCGCGCGCGGCATCGGCGGCCCACGGATACAGCGCGCCGACGCCCGCCAGGATCGGCAGGAACAGCAGCGCCAGCAGCCACGTGTAGCGGGCCATGCCAAGCAGCGGCGCGCGCAGCGGTTCGCCCCACGCGCCGCCGGTGAGGTTGTGGATCCAGACGATGACCAGGCCGCCCATCACCACGCCGATGCAGCACCACCAGGCGGTCAGGTACAGGGCCAGCAGCGTGGCGACGGCGTGCGCGCTCATCGACGATCTCCGGCTGGCGTGGGGCCGTCGAGGTGCCGCAGGTCATCGGCGGTCAAACGGGCGACGGGCGCATGCTGGCTTAGTTGCAGGGCGCGCAGGTAGGCGACTACGGCCCAGCGGTCCGGTGGTGGCAGTTGCGCTGCGTAGGCCGCCATCGGGCCGCTGCCGTGGCTGATGACGTCGTACAGCAGCGTGTCGGGCGCGGCACGCAAGGCATCGGTATGGAAGGACGGCGGGCGCGGAAAGCCGCGCCGCACCACCATGCCGTCGCCATCGCCGGTGGCGCTGTGACATGGCATGCAGTAGATCTCGTAGCGCGACTGGCCACGTTGCAACTGCTTGAGGGTCAGGGCCGGCTGTGCGGCGCCGGGGGCATCGTCCTGGCGCCTGCCGCTGGACGTGTCTGCGAACGGTCCGCCGGGCGCCGGCACCGTGTGGTCGGGCAGCGGGCGCGCCGAGGTGCCGTCGCCGAAGCGGTCGCTGCGCGCGAATGGCTTGTACTTGGGCTGGTCGTACATGTCCTGCCGCGCGCGCTCGCAACCGGCCAGCAACGCCATCGTGCAGGCCGCGCACAGCAGGCAGAGCAAGCGAAGGAAGCAGTGGGTCATGTCGCCACCTCCTTCATCTCCTTCACCTCCGTCACCTGCAAGGCGTGAGTGGATGCCAGCATGCGGCGTGCCGTGTCCGCATCGCCGGCATCGGCCCGGATGCACAGGAAGAAGCGATGCCGCGACGCCTGCTCGAAATCGGCCGCGTCGAACAGCGGATGGCGCAGGCGGGGCAGCCGGTTGGCGATCAGCATGCCGAACACCGTTGCCAGCGCCGCGCCGAGGATCGTCAGCGAGAACGTGACCGGCACGAACATCTGCCAGCTGCCGGCCGGTCGTCCGCCCACATTGATGGGGTAGTCGATCACCGCCGCGTACCACTGCAGCAGGAAGCCCCCAATGCCACCGGTCAGCCCGCCCAGCAGGGCCAGCAGCGGCATGCGGTCCGCCGCCATGCCGATGGCATCGGTCAGCCCTTCCACCGGGTAGGGCGAAAACGCCTCCAGGTCGGTAAAGCCGGCGTTGCGCGCGTGGCGGGCCGCGTCCAGCAAGGCGGCGCCGGTGCGGTACTCGGCCAGCATGCCGTACGTGCTCATGGCTGCTCCCTGGCGCTGGCGTGCACCAGCTCGCGCATCTCGGCAATGGAGATCACCGGCAGGCAGCGGATAAAGACCAGGAACAGCCAAGCGAACATGGCGATGGAGCCGGCCAGCATGATCCAGTCCCACACGGTCGGATAGAACATGCCCCACGACGACGGCAGGAAGTCGCGGTGCAGGCTCGATACGACGATCAGGAAGCGCTCCATCCACATGCCGGTATTGATGACCAGGCTCAGCGCGAACAGCGCCAGCGGGCTATGCCGCACGCGCCGCCACCACAGGCACTGCGGCACCAGCACGTTGCAGGCCAGCATGGCCCAGTACACGCCCGCGTAGGGGCCGGCCCAGCGGTTCCGGACCAGGAAGATCTCGTACTGGTCGCCGCTGTAGAACGCCGTGAAGATCTCGCTGGCGTAGCCATAGGCGACGATCACGCTCATCGTCAGGATGATCTTTGCGGCGTTGGCCAGGTGGCGGCTGGTGATGAAGTCGTGCAGGCCGAACGCGTGCCGCAGCGGAATCGCCAGCGTCAGCACCATCGCAAAGCCCGAGAACAGCGCCCCGGCGACGAAATACGGCGGGAATATGGTGGAGTGATAGCCGGGGGTGTTGCCGACCGCGAAATCGAGCGACACGATCGAATGCACGGCGATCACCAGCGGCGTGGCCAGCCCGGCCAGCAGCTTGTAGGCGCTCTCGTAGCGCGCCCAGTGCCGGGCGTCGCCGCGCCAGCCCAGGGCCAGCAGCCCGTAGGTCTGTGCCACCCGGCGCCGGCCGCGCAGGCAGGCGCGGTCGCGCAGCGTGGCCAGATCGGGAATCAGCCCGACATACCAGAACAGCAGCGACACGATCAGGTAGGTGCCGATGGCAAACAGGTCCCACACCAGCGGGCTGCGCCACTGCGGCCAGACGTTCATCACGTTGGGATAGGGCACCAGCCAGTAGAAGAACCACGGCCGCCCCAGGTGCAGGATCGGGAACAGGCCCGCGATGGCGGCGGCAAACAGGGTCATCGCCTCGGCGAACCGGTTGATCGACGTGCGCCATTGCTGCCTGAGCAGCAGCAGGAAGGCGGAGATGAACGTTCCGGCATGGCCGATCCCGATCCACCAGACGAAGTTGCCGATGGCGAAGCCCCACGCCACGGGAATGTCGACGCCCCAGATGCCCACGCCCTTTGCGAACAGCCATGCCGTGGCGCCCATGAATACCAGCATGCCGGCAAACGTCAGCAGGAATGCGGCCAGCCAGGGCAACCGGACCGGCCTTTCCAGTACCAGCCCGGCAATCTTGTCGGACACGCTGGCATAGCCCCAGCCCGGCCGCAGCACGCCGATGTCCTTCGAAACGGGGGGCTTGTCCGAAGGGGTCGCCATGGCTAGGCAAGGTCCTCGTCGGGGTTGGTGACCAGCGCGGCATAGCTGGTGCGGGGCCGCGTGTTCAGCTCGGCCAGCAGGTCGAAGTTGCGCGGCGCCTGCTTGAGCTGGGCGACCTGGCTATCGGGATCGTCAAGATTGCCGAAGGCGATGGCCTGCGTGGGGCAGCTGGCCTGGCAGGCGGTGACCACATCGCCGTCGCGTAACGGCCGGCCGAGCTTTTCGGCTTCGATCCGGGCCCGCGTGATGCGCTGCAGGCAGTATGTGCATTTCTCCATGACGCCCCGACGGCGCACCGTGACTTCCGGGTTGTAGGCGGGCGGCGGCCGGTCGTCGCCCTGGTTGCTGTATTGCAGAAAGTTGAAGCGCCGCACCTTGTACGGGCAGTTGTTGGAACAGAATCGCGTGCCCACGCAGCGGTTGTAGACCTGCACGTTGAGGCCCGCGCTGTCGTGCACGGTGGCGCCGACCGGGCAGACCAGCTCGCACGGGGCATCCTCGCAGTGCATGCACGGCACTGGCTGGAACACGGTGCGTATTGGCTGGCCGTCGGTGTCGTGCCCATCGTCGTACCGGTCGACGCGAATCCAGTGCATCACGCGGCCACGCCCGACTTCCGTCTTGCCGACCACCGGAATGTTGTTTCGGCCTGGCAGGCGATGGTGCAGGCATTGCATCCGATGCAGGCGTTCAGGTCGACCGTCATGCCCCAGCGCTCGTGGGGGTAGGGCCAGCGCGGGTAGAGCGACCCGGCGGCGCGCGGGGCATCCTGCGTGGCGAAATGCGGATGGCGCCGGTATTCGCTCACCGTGGCGGCCGGCGCCAGCTCTCGCCCGGCCATCGAGGTCTGCGTTTGCACGACTGCGAACGTGTGGGTGGCCCCGGTGGCTTCCATGGCGATGGCGTGCGGCCCATCGGACGCGCGCAGCACATAGGCATCGAAGCCCACGCCGTTGCCGACGCGCCCGGCATGGCGGCGCCCGTAGCCAAGCGGCAGCGTCACCACCCCTTCGGCGTGTCGGGGCGTGACCCATACGGGCGCTTCCACCGGCCGGCTCCGGCCATCGGCGCGGCGTATCCGCACGATGTCGCCGGTGGCGAGATGTCGCGCCCGGGCCGTCTGCGGGCCGATCAGCGCGGCGTTGTCCCAGGTGTGTCGCGTCAGCGCCCGTGGCAATTCCTGCAGCCAGGCGTTGTTTGCGAGTTCGCCGGCATCGGCGGCGGGGTCGGGCGTGAAGCGGGCTACGAGGGGCGCTGCGGTGAACGGCGGTGGCGCGATGGGGCGGCTCGTGGCCGGCCGCATGGTGCGGGCGGCGGAGTCCGGTATCACGCCGGTCCGCAGGGCAAGCTGCCAGAAATCGTCGAAACCGGAGGGCCGATGCCGTTGCCAGTGCCCACGCACGATGGCGTGGCCCGACGCCGGCTCGTCGTCGGTGGCCGCCGACAGCAGCTCATGCGCCGAGCGGCCGCCGTTCAGCGGCGCAATCAGCGGCTGCACGATCGATGCGGTGCCGTCCCAGGCATGCGCGTCGCTCCATCGCTCCAGGTCGTGGGCCATGGGCAGATGCCAGGTGGTCAGTCGCGCCGTTTCGTCGCGGTACAGGCCCAGGTGGGCCGACCAGGGCACGTGGCCGAGCGCGCCAGCGAAATCCACATCGAAAGGGGCGTCGTAGGCGGGATTGGCATCGACGATCAGCAGCGCCGACACCTGTCCGGCCCGCATGGCCTGCGTCAGCGCCGCGATCGAATGGCCGTCGCCCCGGGGCCGCCGGGGTGCTCTCTCGACCGTACGGACCGTCTTGCCGAGATTGCCCAGCCGCGCGTTGAGACGCCAGATCAGCGCCTGCGTGGCGGGGGACAGGCCATCGCCCGGCACCAGCAGCGATTGCCCGGGAAGGATGTCCGCCAGCCGCCGGGCCAGCACGTCGAGCCAGCGGCGGGCGGTCGCGTCGTCGGGCAACGACGCTGCGGCGGCGTCGGGCACGCCGAGCCGGCGCGCCAACGACCACGCCAGCGGTTCGATCTCGTGCGGCGGCAGCGCCAGACGGTTGTCGGCGATTTCGCCAGTCAGCGAGGGGGACGATTCGATGGCGTAAAGGCGCCGGGCCAGGGCGGGCGCGACGCCGCGGCGGTCGGCCATCAGGTCGTGGGCCTGCCGCACGGCACCGGGGCCATGGCCAACCAGGTCGGCGTCGAAAGTCACCACGATCCGGGCCGGTGTCGGGTCGAGCACCGGATCGACCCCGTCGCCAAACGCCAGGTCGATGCCCGGGCTGCCGTCCTGCACGGGATCGTGGGCGTGCCAGACGGCCTTCGGATAGCGCTCCAGCCAGCGCGCAATCTGGGCCGCCAAGGTGGGTGAACCGACGTTGCCGGTCAGCAGGCGAAGCCCTTCGCCATCGCGGTCGCGCCATTGGGTGCGCTGCACAGCAAGCGCCGCGTCAAAGGACTGCCAGGTCGACATGGCCGGGCCGCGATAGGGGGCCTGGCTGCGGTCGGGGTCCCATAGCTGCAGCACCGCCGCCTGGTCGAACGGATGCGTCGCGCCCAGGCTGGCGGGATGACGCGGATTGCCTTCGATCTTGGTCGGCCGGCCCATATTGCTTTCGACCAGCACGCCGGTGCCGTAGCCATGCCGGGTCAGTGCGGTGGCGTAGAACAGCGGACGGCCCGGCACCAGGCCTTCGGGCATGTGGACGTAGGGGACGATGGTCTCCCTGGGCGGCCCGCTGCACGCGCCGCTGGCCAGCGCGGCCGACGCCGCCATCACGCGCAGGAAGTTGCGGCGCGCGTGGCTGTCGGGATCGTCGGCGGCTGCCGGGGCCTCGGACGCGGGGACGATCGGGATCACGGGCCGGTGCGTCATCGATGACAGGTGGAACAATCGGTGAGCCGCCGCGTGTCCTGCAGGTGATACATCCTCTGCAGCAGCGCCATTTCGTCGGGGGCCAGCGCGGCGCGCTCGCGCATCGCGAAGATGTCGGTGGGCGCATGCAGGTGCCGGGCGGGATCGCGGTGGCACGCCAAGCACCACTGCATGTCGAGCGGCGCCACGCGACGCGTCAGCGGCATCTGGTCCACGCGCCCATGGCATTCCTGGCAGGCCACGCCCTTGGCGACGTGGATGCTGTGGTCGAAATAGACGAAGTCGGGCAGGTCGTGGACGCGCGTCCACGCCAGCGGCCGGTTGTCGCGCTGGCTGGCGTGCAGCGGCGCCAGCATCGGGGCGTCACGAAACAGCACGCTGTGACATGTCAGGCATACGCTCGTGGCGGGCATGCCGGCGAACGCCGACGTTTCCACCGAGGCGTGGCAGTAGCGGCAGTCGATGCCATCGTCCGAGACGTGGTGCTTGTGGCTGAACGGTATGGGCTGGGCGGCGGGTTCCTGCATCTCGATCTGTGGGGCCATGGACCAGCGGGCCACCCCAAGGGCAAAGGCGACCAGCACAAGCACGCCAAGGCCCAGCAGCTTCAGAACGAGGACTTCCGCGCGCGTGAAGGCCTGCGCCATGACGTGTTTTTCTTCCGGGCGAAACGTCTTGACGCTGCAATTCAGATGCCAGGACGGCGAAAGGCGCGTTTCGGCGGGGCAAGGCGCCCGGACTGAAGGTTGCGTGTGTAGGTCTTACAAAAACGCCCGGCAAATTCCCCGGATGGCACTTCCGCATTTTTAGGCGAGACCGGCCCGGTCTGGGCGTAAGATGGCGGGCGCCGGACACCTATCAGGAGACACAGCATGAGCAGCAAGAACACAATCTGTTTGTGGTTCGAGCGGGACGCGCTGGATGCGGCCACCTTCTATGCCGAGCACATTCCCGACAGCAAGGTCGGCCCCGTGATGCGGGCGCCGGGCGACTATCCCGATGGCAAGCTTGGGGACGTCCTGACCGTGGAGTTTACGGTGGCCGGCATCCCGTGCGTGGGGCTCAATGGCGGCCCGCACTTCAAGCACAGCGAGGCGTTTTCGTTCCAGATCGCGACCGATGACCAGGAGGAAACCGACCGCCTGTGGAACGCCATCGTCTCCAACGGCGGCAAGGAAAGCGATTGCGGCTGGTGCAAGGATCGCTGGGGCATCTCGTGGCAGATCACCCCGCGCGTGCTGCTGGCCGGGGTGTCCGACCCCGATCGCGCAGCGGCCAAACGCGTGTTCGACGCCATGATGACGATGCGCAAGATCGACATTGCCACCATCGAGGCAGCGCGCCGTGGGTAATGCGCGTGCCTGATAAGCCGCTGAAAATGCCGCTGAACAGCCCGACTCGACCGGAGCCAGCATGCCGATGCCGACCTGTGTGCCAGCGCAGACTGCGCTGGTGGTCATGCATTACCAGACCGATATCCTGAACCTGTTCCCGGAAGTTGCCCCCACGCTGCTGGCCAACACGCGCCGGCTTTGTGACGCGGCGCGGGCGCGCGGTGTCGCCGTGTACTTCGTGAAGATCCACTTTGCCCCGGGCTATCCCGAGGTCAGCCCTCGCAACCGGAACGGGCAGGGCATCCGGCAACTGGGGTTGTTCGTAGAGGACCGGGTATCGCCGGAGCTTGACCGGCGGCCCGATGAGCCCGTCATCCTGGCGCATCGGGCCAGCGCGTTCTTCGGCACCGACCTGGAGGTGCGGCTGTCCGCGCGGGGCATCGACACGCTCGTCATGGTCGGTATCGCCTCGACCGGCGTGGTGCTGTCGTCGGTGTCACACGCCAGCGATGCGGACTTCCAGCTCGTCACGGTCAAGGACTGCTGCTACGACCCCGACCCGGTCGTCCATGATCGTCTGTTCGAGACCGCGTTCGCATCGCGCTCGGCGGTGCTGTCGCTGCCTGAAGCCCTGTCGTGGCTGGGCTGATGGCAGGCCCTACCTGGCCGCCGGCTGCACGGCCCAGTCGATGACGGCATCGAACAGGCGCAGTCCTTCGGGCGACAGATTGGGGAAGGTCTCGTTGTCGAGGAAGAACATCACCCGCCGCGCCGGCGCAATCGACTCGTAATCCATCGTCGCGCCTGTCTCGTAGGTGAACACGGCGGCCTTGTCCGGCTGCCCGTAGAGCGTGGCGATGGTGCTGGCGCCCAGCCCCGGCTTGCCCCAGCTCATGGCGGCCTGCTTCCGGTACACGTTGACGACGCCTGCCGGCAAGCCGCCGGCGGCCGGGTGCGGCGCATTGACCAGCCAGACATAGCGTTCGCGCGGCGCCTCGCCAAAGTCGGCGTCGTGCCGCTTGCCGGTCATGGCCAGGTCGTCTAGATAGTCGTTTTCCCAGGTCACCAGCGGCACGCGCAGTTGCCGCCAGCCTGGCTGCATCGCTTTGGCCGAGACGGTCGAGGACAGGATCACACCATCGGCATGGGCCACGGCATCGGGGGCCACCCCCTGGTCATGGCTCGTGACGCGATAGCCGCGTGATTCAAGGTGCGCTTTCACCAGTTGGTCGGCCTTGGCACCGGGGCTCGACAGCTGCGTCACGAGCGCAATGGTGCGATCGGCGGCGGAGGCGGGGGCCGTCCAGATGGCGCAGGCGGTCCACAGCCCCGCAAGCGCCATGGTGGTCCATCGGCTAGTCTTTGGCGTTTTGGTCATGGTCAGAACTCGAAGGTAGTGATCAGCGACACCTGCCGGGCGTCGCCCACGGCGACGAAGTACCGGTTGGCGCTCGACGGGTAGTACACGCGGTTGAACAGGTTCTTGGCGTTCAGCTGGAAGCGCACCTTCTGCCCGCTGATGCGCGTTTCGTAGGTCGCGAAGGCATCGAACAGCGTGTAGGCGGGCAGCGAGAAGCTGTTGGCCGAATCGCCGGGGCGATTGCCCACGTAGTGGACCAGGCCGCCCAGCCGCAGGCGGTCGCCGCCGAAGATCTGCCCGAAGTCATAGACGGCCGACAGCGACGCCGTGTGCTGCGCCACGTTCCAGAGCCGGTTGCCGGCGTACAGCGGGTCCTCGGTGGTCTTGGCGTCGATATAGGCGTAGCTGGCGATGACGTTCCAGCGGCTGCCGATCTGCCCGGCGATGTCCAGTTCGGCGCCGCGCGAGCGGGCCTTGCCCGACGTCCGCCAGTCCGTCAGCTTGGTGACGTCGTTGTACTGCGACACCAGTACGTTCTTCTTGTCGATGTTGAACAGCGCGAAGGTGCCGGTCAGGCCGCCGATGAAGTCCACCTTCGTGCCCAGTTCCCACGACCTGGCCTCTTCCGGCGCGACGGAGGAGTCGATCACCACGCCGGAGCTGAGCGGCGCGATGGTCGAGGTCGGCTTGAGCGATTCGGTATAGCTGGCGTACACAGACACCGCCGGCGTGGCCTTGTAGACGATGCCGGCGCGCGGCAGCCACTTGTTGCCCGAGATGTCGGTGTTGGCCGTGAACGGCCGCCCACGCCCGGCCATCTGGCTCCAGGTCATGTAGCGCAGGCCGCCCACCAGGATCCACTTGTCGGTCAGGTACAGGCTGTCCTGCAGGAAGACGGATGTGTTGTGGAGCGAATCGGTCTGGTCGCTGTCGCTGGCCGACACCGTGGTGGACGGGCTTTCCAGCCCATAGACCGGATTCAGGTAGCTGAACGGGTACTTCGTGGCCTGGCGCAGCAGGTCGCGGCGATAGATGAGCCGGTACTCGTGGTCCATCCCCAACTGCAGGTTGTGGCGCATGCCCGCCACATTGACGTTGCCGTCGACATAGGCGATGCCGTAGCTGTCGGTGCTCAGCGCGCCATGCGTGGCGTCGTTGCTGCGTGTCAGCGTGCCGGCGCCCGTGTTCACGCCGGTCACGCGGAGCTGGCCCGCGTCGTAGCCTTCGCGGTTGTAGCTGTAGCCAAAATGGCCCTTCCAGTCGGCATTGAACTGGTGATCAACCGAAAGCTGCGCCAGGTGCGATTCGCCGCCCATCTCGTTGAATGGCTCGTCCAGCCGGCGGCGGCTTGGAATCGGCAGCGGCTGGTTGGTGCGCGGGTCGAGCGCGGTGCCGCGATCGAACGGATACAGGAATTTCCGGTACTCGTACGACAGCACGGCCTGGGTGTCCTGGCCGTACCACGCCACCGACGGGGCAATCAGCGTCTCGCGATGGACGCCGAAGTTGCGCCAGTACTGCTCGTCGGTATAGTCCGCCACCAGCCGGTAGGCCAGCGGGGTATCGCCCACCGCGCCGGTAGTGTCCAGCGTGCCGCCCGCCCCGTTCTTGCCGTGGCCATAGGTCGAGCCGCGCAGCGACAGTTCCGTATGGCGCTTGAGCTGCGGGGCCTTGCTGACGATATTGATGACGCCGCCCGGGTCCATGATGCCGTACAGCAGCGACGCCGGCCCCTTCACCACCTCCACGCTTTCGGCCGCCGCGTTGAAGCCGCGCCCCTGCACCAGCGGCATGCCGTTATGCATGATCGATCCATCGCGATTGCCGCCGAAGCCGCGCTTCATGATGGTGTCCTGCGTGCCGGCCAGCGTGTTGCCCTGGGTGATGCCGCTGACATTGCCCAGCGCATCGTCGAGATTGCGGGGCCGCTGGTCCTGCAGCACCTGCGCCGGCACGATGTTGACGACCTGGGGCGTGTCCTGGAGCGGCAGGTCCGAACGCAGCGTGGACGGGCTGGGCTGCGGGCGATAGCTGTCCGCCGGGCCCGTGGCGCTGACCGTCACCTGGGGCAGGGTGGCGCCGCCTGCCGCATGGTCTTGCACGGGCGCGGTTTCGCGGCGGACAAGAAGATAGCTCCCGTTATCCCGCGTCACCGCCAGGCCGGTGCCGTCCAGCAGCTGGTCCAGGCCGGCCTGCACCGTGTACTGGCCGCGCAGGCCGTGGGTGGTCAGGTTCGCCGTCTGCTCCGGCGTGAACGCCAGCAGGATGCCGGCTTCGCGCCCGAAGCGGTTCAGCGCGGTTTGTAGCGTACCCGCCGGGATGTCGTAGGCACGGACGGCGGACGCCTGCGCGGCGGTGGCCTGCGCAAAGGCCGGCGCGGCGGCGATCAGCCCGGTGGCGTGAAGGGCTGCCACCAGGACGGTGCGCCGAAGCAGGGTGGCGGGACGGGTAGAAAGGGCGGAAGGACGAACGGTGCGGCGGTAAACGTGGCTGTCGGAAGGCATACGTGGATCGAACGGCGAGGCATCGGCAAGGAGGTCTTACCTGCTATGTCCCGCGAGAATCCAGAACAGACCACTTTCTTCCGAAATTTCTGAAAAATGATTCGGGTGGCTACCGGACGACTACCCGACGGCAGGCCGGCTGGCCATGCCCTCGCGCTCCAGCCAGTCGCAAAACTGCCCAACCAGCGCGTCGCCAGCCTTCTCGTCCGGAACGTAGGTGCAATAGCTGCGCGACGGCAGGCGAGGCGCCGCGAATGGTTCGACCAGCCGGCCGGAGGCCAGGTCGTCGGCGATCAGCGAAGTTGGCCCGATGGCGATGCCGATGCCGTCGATGGCGGCCTGCAGGGTCAGGTAGAAATGGTCGAACGTCAGCGTGGCGGCCGGGCGCAGGGCCGACACCTGCGCGCTGGCCAGCCAGTCGGGCCAGAGCCGGGGCAGGCTGGACGTATGCAAAAGCGTGTGGTGCCGCAGGTCGCCCGGCGATGCTAGCGGCAAGCGGCCGAGCAGGGCCGGGCTGCAGACCGGCACCCGTTCCTCGATCAGGAAAGAGCGGGTCGCGTAGCCGTAGAACGTGTCCGGACCGCCCCGGATGATGACGTCATACCCTTCCTTCAGGCTATCGAGCGGCGCGTTGGACGTCTCCACGCTGACCTCCGCCTCAGGATGCGCAGCGCGGAATGCCGCCAGCCGGGGCACCAGCCAGCGCAGCGTGAACGTGGCCGAAGCGTTCACGGACAGCGTGCGGGCGACGGTCTCGATGACACCGTATCGGGCCGTGGCCTGCGCCAGTTGCTCGAACAGCGGGCCCACCTTTGCCAGATAGGCGCTGGCCGCCGGCGTCAGCGCCACGCGCCGGTTGTGCCGTTCGAACAGCGGCGCGCCCAGCCATGCCTCCAGCCCGCGAATCTGCTGGCTCACTGCGCCGTGCGTGACGTGCAACTCGGCGGCGGCGTCCTTGAAGCTGCCGAGCCGGCCGGCGGCCTCGAAGGCCCGCAAAGCGTTCAACGGCGGCAATGTCCATTTCATTGGTGAGAGATTTTCTAATGCGACGGGGGCAATTTATCTCGTTTGTCGATCGGTCACAAGATAGATATCCTGCCAATCAGTCCCTTCGGGTCGTCTCCCATCCACTTTCCGGCTATCCACATGTTCAGTCTTACCGGCGGCGTCGTGCTCCTGGCGGCCCTGCTCCACGCGAGCTGGAACGCGATGTTGCACGGCAACCGCGATCGCTTTTTGTCCATGACGTGGATGAGCATCGCGATGGCGGCGGTTGCCACGCCCATCGCCCTGGCCAGCCCCTTGCCGGCCCCCGCTGCCTGGCCGTACATCGTCGCCTCGGGGCTGGTGCATATCTTCTACAACATGAGCCTGGTGCGGTCGTATCGCCGCAACGACCTGGCGCTGGCCTATCCGATTGCGCGGGGCTCTTCGCCGCTGCTGGTCACGCTGGGCGCGGCGCTGTTCGCGCGGGAGGCGATTCACCCGCTGCACGGGCTTGGCGTGGCACTGATCTGCGGCGGCATCATCGTGATCGCATTGCAGGGGCGGCGGGTGTCGCGCGCGGGCTTGCTGGCCGCGCTGGCGACCGGGGCGACGATCGCGCTCTACACCGTGATCGACGGCATCGGCGTAAGGCTGTCCGATGGCCAGGCGGTGTCGTACGCCGCATGGATGTTCCTGTTCTACTGGCTCATGCCGGTGCTGTTTGTCGCCATGCGGGGCCCCGGGGCGCTCTGGGCGCCGGTCCGGGCCGAGCCGCTGGCCGTGGGGGTGTCGATGGCCGGCGGCCTGGTGTCGCTGGTCGCCTACGGCATCGTGATCTGGGTGCTGCAGTCGGGGGCGATGGGGGCCGTCTCGGCCTTGCGCGAGACCAGCGTGGTGTTCGCCGTGCTGATCGGACGCGTGTTTCTTGGCGAAACGGTGAATCGCACCCGCTGGCTGGCCTGCCTGGTCGTCACGGCCGGCGCGGTACTGCTGGGGCTCTGATGCGCGGGGTTGCCAAGCAGGGCGACTAAGCCGGCCGTGAAAAGCAGGCCTCGGGCACCTTGTACCCGGCCGCGCTTTCCACGGCCTGCGCCACGAACGGCAGCGTCATCGGATTGCCGATTTCCTTGTGGAAGGCCACCCATAGCTCCAGCGCCGGCACATCGCGGTCCGCAAGCCGTCGATAGACCACGCCCCGGATCGGCTGCGCGGCGGCCGACGCGGGCACCAGCGACACGGCAATGCCGGCAGACACCATCGACATCATGGCGTGGTGGCGCGCGGCGTCGTGCACGCGTGCCGGCACCACGTTGTGTTCCGCCAGCCAGGTCATCATCAGATCATAGGCATACTGGCCGAAGCGCCGCTCCAGCGTGGCCAGGCTCTGGCCGTGCAGGTCGCGCGCGTGGACCTTCGGCGCACTGGCCAGCGGGTGATCGACGGGCACGGCCAGCACATAAGGATCGGACATCAGACGGCGTGCCTGCAGGCGGGCATCGGTGACAGGCGGCCGCAGGATGGCCACGTCGAGCTCGTTGTTGAGCAGCGCCTGGAGCATCGCCTCGGAGCTGATCTCGCGCAGCGAATACAGAACGCCCGGCAATCGCGCGGAAAAGCGCCGCAGGATATCGGGCACCAGTTCGACGGCGGAGATCGCAGTCAGGCCGATGCCGAGATGGCCGACGTCCTCGCCACGGTCGGCCTGCGCCACCATCTGCCGGGCGCGATGCTCGATATCGAACAGCTTCTCGGCCTCCGCGCGCAGCACCTGCCCGGCCGGCGTCAGCCGCACGCTGCGCTTGGTGCGCTCGAACAGCTGGGCCCCGATCTGGGCTTCCAGCTGCTTGATCTGCAGGCTCAGCGGCGGCTGCGTCATGTTGAGGCGGCGCGCGGCGCGCGTGAAGTTCAGCTCGTCTGCCAGTACCAGGAACGAGGTCAGGACGCGTAGTTCCAGCGGGTTGTACATATACAGGATTTGTATAAATAAGATACACAAGTAATATTGGAAATATAACTCGCGCCGCCGCAGAATGTCTTCACCGCGACCATCCCCACGCCACCTTCACGCGTCGCGGCATGAGAACAGAGACGCGAGACATGACCATCCAGCACCCGATCGACGACCGCCTGCCGGCGCTGTTGCGCAGCGGCAAGTCCTTGCGCGGCATCTTTACCGCATTGCCCAGCCCGGCCATCGTGGAAATGTGCGCCTACGCCGGATTCACGTTCGTCATCATCGACAACGAGCATGGCGCGGCCGATTTCGAAACCACCGAGCATATGCTGCGCGCGGCGCGGGCCAGCGGCATCGTCCCGGTGGTGCGCTGCTTCCTGGAGGACATTCCCCGGGTGCTGGACATGGGCGCCAGCGGCGTGCAGGTGCCGATGATCGAAACGGCAGAGGATGCGCGCGACCTGGTACAGCGCGTGCGTTATCCGGGCGTGGGCCGGCGCGGCAGCGCCTTCAGCGGCCGTGCGGCCGGCTACGGCGCGTTTCCGGGTGCCGCGCATACCACGCGCAGCAACGAGGGCGTGGCGTTGATCGCGATGATCGAAACGCCCGCGGGCGTCAGCAATGCGGCGGCAATCGCGGCCGTGGACGGCATCGACGCGGTATTCGTCGGCCCCAACGACCTGGCCCACGCGATGGGCCACGGCAACGACTGGAAGGCCCCGGACGTGGCGGCCGCCATCGAGCAGACGCTGCGCGCGGTGCAGGCCCAGGGCAAATGCGGCGGGATCATCGCGCTGAGCCCGGATGATGAGCGGCGCTATGGCGAGTTCGGCGCGCGCTATTTTGCGACGGTGGCCACCAGCGTGATCACCCAGGCGTTCCGCCAGGCCGCGCAGGGCGGGCCGACAGCGGCTGACGCCAGCGCGCCGGCACTGCGCTACTAGGGCCGCCGTGTGCCCGAACAACAAATATATTCTGGAGACAAGACATGAATTCCGCATATCGCCGCACGCTGTGTGCCGCCCTGGCGCTAGCCGGGTTGTCGCTGGCCGTGGCCGCACCGGGGGCAAGCGCCGCCGACAGCTGGCCGACCAAGCCTATCAAGTACGTGGTGCCGTTCTCGCCGGGCGGCGTGTCGGATGCCACGGCGCGCATCGTGGCCGAAGGCCTGTCGCAGCGCCTGGGCCAGCCGGTGGTCATCGACAACAAGCCGGGCGTGTCGGGCATCCTCGGCACCCAGTTCGTGGCGCGCGCCGAGCCGGACGGCTACACGATCATGGGCGGCACCATCACCACGCACGCCGTGAACCCGTTCTTCTACAAGAAGCTTGGCTATGACCCGGTGAAGGATTTCGTGGCGGTCAGCCTGGTGGGCACGGTCAGCAACGTGCTGGTGGTGTCGAACGAAAGCCAGTACAAGTCGGTGGACCAGATCGTTGCCGCGCTGAAGGCAAAGCCCGGCGGCCTGACGTTCGGCACGGCCGGCCCGGGCAGCTCGCAGCAATTGTCGGGGCAGCTGTTCCAGAGCATCACCGGCACCAGGCTGCAGCAGATCTCGTACAAGGGCGGTGCGGCGGCGATGACCGACCTGATCGGCGGCCAGATCGACCTCGTGTTCGAGACCGTGGCCGCGGCCAAGCCGATGCTGGACGGCAAGCGCGTGCGCGCCATCGGCGTGACGTCCACCCATGCGCTGCCGGGCCTGCCGGGCGTGCAGCCGCTGGCCGACCAGGGCCTGAAGGGCTTCGAGATGCAGTCCTGGCAAGGCATCTTCGCGCCGGCCGGCACGCCGAAGCCGATTGTCGACCGGCTTGCCAGCGAGATTGCGGCAGTCGTGGCCACGCCCGCCGTGCAGCAGCGCCTGCGCACGCTGGGCGTGGAGCCGGAAGGCAAGTCGTCGGCCGCCTTCACCGCGTTCCAGCGCGCCGAGGTGTCGAAGTGGGGCAAGATCATCCAGGCCGCGGGGGTGGTGCCGGAATGATCGTCGTGGGCGGCGTGCCATCGGGTGCTGGCCGCTGTCTCGCACGCCACGTTTGACGGGCCGGGGAGTGAGCGCGCCGCCGCGATATTGTGCGCGGCGCGGCCGGCGCCTATTATCCCGAGGCCACCGTTCCGGTCCTCTGGCGAGGTTCCGGGCGGCTCATCGGGCTAATCCCCGTCAAGCGACTGGAAGAACATGAATAACACCCCCAATCCGCAGGCTGTCTACAGCCCCATCACGCGCAGCGCCATCTTCATGGTGGCCACGCTTTCCGAAGGCGCGGAGCACGCCGACACCGTCAGGTCAATATGCGGCGATATCGCCGCGCTGGTGCGCTCGGTGGGCAAGCGCGCGCCGGCCGGCAACCTGTCGTGCGTGTGCGGCTTCGCATCGGACGCCTGGGACAGGCTGTTCGGCAATCCGCGCCCCGCATCCCTGCATCCGTTCCGCGAGTTCGCCGCCGGCAATCGCCGCGCCATGGCAACGCCGGGCGACCTGCTGTTCCATATCCGCGCCGACCAGATGGACCTGTGCTTTGAACTGGCCACGCAGTTGATGCGGCGCCTGGACGGGGCGGTATCCATCGTCGACGAAGTGCAGGGCTTCCGCTATTTCGACATGCGCAGCATGGTGGGGTTTGTCGATGGCACCGAGAACCCCGAGGGCGACGACAAGGCGCGCTTCACGATCGTCGGCGATGAAGACCAGCCGTTCGCGGGCGGCAGCTACGTGCTGGTGCAGAAGTACCTGCACAACATGGCTGCCTGGAACGACCTGACCGTGGAGGCGCAGGAGCACATCATCGGCCGGACCAAGCTCGACGACATCGAGCTGGACGACGCGGTCAAGCCGACCTGCTCGCACAGCACGCTGACGACGCTCGAAGAGAACGGCGAGGAAATCAAGATCCTGCGCGACAACATGCCGTTTGGCCAGCCAGGCAAGGGCGAATTCGGGACGTATTTCATTGGCTATGCCCGTTCGCCGGCGCCGATCGAGCAGATGCTGGAGAACATGGTCATCGGCAAGCCGCCCGGCAACTACGACCGGCTGCTGGATTTCAGCGAAGCGGTGACGGGCGGCCTGTTCTTCGTGCCTTCGGCCCCGCTGCTGGAGGCACTTGCCGACCGCGAGCCCGGCAAGGCAGGCTGACATCACATGTTGTTTCGCGGCATACGCACTATCTGGGGGTGCTGGCGAGCGTAACAGTCACCACCGGAGCAGCCGCGGGCCGACCAGCGCGCCGATGGCGGCGGGCACCAGCATGCCGAGGACGTACCACACGCCCCAGAAGGCGACGCCCATTTCCGGGCAATGCAGGCAGTAGACCAGCGTGGCGACGGCGCCCGACAGCAGGCCGCCCACGGCACCGGTCAGCCGCAGCCGGGTCGGCGCGAGCCCGCGCAAGGCCCAGAAGACCGCGATGAACACGGGCGCGGACAGCATCGCGATGGCGAACGGGCAGACGCGCCAGGTTTGTCCCAGCACCGCTGCAACGCGTTCTCCGGCCGGTGTTCTGGCCAGCACATAGGCCGTGCCAATCCAGACGGCCGCGAACGGGGCCGATATCCCGGGCCAACCCGGGCCGGTGGCCATGCCGGGACGCGCCAGCCGCGTCAGCATCCACAGGGCACCCAGCAGCAACGACAGCGGCAGGGCCACCTTGGCCCAGAACAGTGGGGTGGCGGCCACTTCTGCCAGGTCGGCGCGGAAATGCAGCGTGGCGGCCAGCAGCAGGACGGCCGATGCCGCCCCGGCCGCGATGGCGATGCCAAAACGGCGGCTGACCAAGTGCCGGTCGACTGGCGTGACGCCGGTGGCAAGCATGGAAATCAGGTCGTCCGTCTTCATCGTGTTCCTCGAATTTTTGCGGCGAGGGCCTTCAGCCCGCGATGCACGCCCACTTTTACCGCCGATTCCGACATGCCAGTCACCTGCGCGGCCTCGCTGACCGATAGCCCTTCCAGCTTCACGTACACGATCGGCAGGCGCTGGCGATCTGGCAACTGGTCGAGCAGCAGGTTCAGGTCGCGCTTTGCCTGCGCGGGCTCCAGGTCGGGCGCCGCCACCACTTCCAGTGCTGCGTCGAGCGGGTCGTTCAGCGCATCGTGCCGCCCGTGCGCGCGAAAATGATCGGCAAGCTTGTACCGGGCGATGGCATGCACCCAGGCCGTCAGGGGCTGCCCTGGCAGGTAGGTGTGGCGCGCATTGTGAACGGCCAGCAGCACTTCCTGGGTCAGGTCCTCGACGTCACCCGCCTGCTGCGGAAGCCGGTTGCGGAAATAGCCACGCAGCATCGCGGAAAGCTCGGTCAGGCATCGCGCGTACGCCTCCCGGTCGCCCGCCAGCCCGCTTGTAAACAGGTCGAGCAGGCGGGACTCCCGCTTTTTCAGCACATCCTGTTCGACAGTTCGCTCCATCGATCGCGTTGGTTACAAGGGCTACGTTGATTTGCGCGAATTCTACGCCGCGGGGGCCATCGGGTGTGTTGCAAGGCGCTTCGTGGCCCGCTATTGCCGGGACCAAAAATACTTCGCGGCGCTGTAACCGGATGCGCGGCCGCGTCGAATTTCCCATCAGACGCACACATCCCGTGTGAATCTGGTGCCCGCCGGTAGCGGCGCGGCGCGATGTTTCGTCGACCGGGGCGCACCCGGTCCAACAAGGTAACGAGGAGTCGAGCATGAAAAAGACCGTAATCGCCATGGTTTCCGCAGTGTTCCTGATGGGTGGCACGGCGGCGTTCGCCCAGACCGGTGGATCGATGGCCAAGGATTCGATGTCCAAGGACAGTGGCATGTCGAAGGACAGTGGCATGTCGAAGGATGCGATGTCGAAGGACGGCATGGCGAAGGACCAAATGTCGAAGGACGCCATGTCCAAGGACAAGATGGCCAAGCTTAAGTCGCACGACAAGATGGGCAAGGAAGGCGATGCCATGTCGGGCGGCATGAGCAAGTAACGGCGAGCACGTCACGCTGGGCAAACGCGGCCAGGCATCGCCGGCGGTGGATCGCCAGGTGCCCGGCCCACGGTTATTGAGGAGGCCGACATGGCACTCTCGCATGACGCAATCGACGCCGGTGTCGCCCCGCGCAAATCCAGCCGGGCTGGGTGCGCGTCACGCACTGGCTCAACGCACTGGCGGCCCTGGTGATGATGCTGTCCGGCTGGCGCATCTACAACGCTTCGCCGGTATTTCCGCCTTTTCGCTTTCCGGGCGATATCACGCTGGGGGATGGCTGGGCGGGGCGCTGCAATGGCACTTCGCGGCCATGTGGCTGCTGTTCTTCAACGGGATCTTCTACCTGGCGATGAACGTGGCCACGGGCCGCCTCGCGCGCAAGTTCTTCCCGCTGCGGCCGCGCGCCGTGCTGGACGACCTGCTTGCTGCGTTGCGCGGCCGCTTGTCGCATGCCGACCTCAGTCATTACAACGCGGTGCAGAAGCTGGCCTATCTGGCAGTGATGGCAGTCCTTGTCGTGCTCGTACTGTCGGGCATTGCGATCTGGAAGCCCGTGCAGTTTCCGCTGCTGCGCGCGTTGATGGGTGGCTACGACTTCGCGCGTGTCGTCCATTTCTGCGCCATGGCGCTGCTGGCCGCCTTTATCGTGCTGCACGTGGTGATGGTGGCGCTGGTGCCGCGCAGCCTGCTGACGATGATCCGCGGACGCTGACCGAACCTGGAGCATGAGTCGTGAATCCAAAATCTTCCCGATCTTCCCGGCCCAACGCCATCGACCGGCAGGCGCTGGCCATCGACGTGCGGCGAGAACTCGACGCCCCGTCGCGGCGTCTGTTCGGCAAACGCATCCTGACGCTTGGCGGCCTGGCCATGCTGACCGGCTGCAGCCTCGCCGACGACGCCTCGGTGGAATCGTTCCTGTCGCGGGTGTCGCGCATGAACGATCGCGTGCAGGCGTGGCTATTCGACCCGAACCGGCTGGCGCCGACCTATACGGAGGCGGACATCACGCGGCCTTTCCCGTTCAATGCGTTCTACGGGATCGATGAGGTCACCGTGGTGAATGGCGGCGACTTCCGGCTCAAGGTGGGCGGGCTGGTACGAGAGACGAAGAGCTGGACGCTGGACGAGCTGTACGCGTTGCCCAAGGCGGAGCAGATCACGCGCCATATCTGCGTGGAAGGCTGGAGTGCGATCGGGCGCTGGGGCGGCACGCCATTCGCCGGGTTCCTGCAGCGCATTGGCGCCGATACCACGGCCCGGTACGTGGGGTTCCGCTGCGCCGATGACTATTACGAAAGCATCGACATGGCGACGGCACTGCATCCGCAGACCCTGCTGACGTTCACGTACGACGGCGAACGCCTGCCGCCAAAGTACGGCTTCCCGATGAAGCTGCGGATGCCGACCAAGCTTGGCTACAAGAATCCCAAGCACATCATGGAACTGTTCGTGACCAATACGTTTCCGGGCGGCTATTGGGTCGACCAGGGTTACAACTGGTTCGGCGGCTCCTGACCCTCGGGCTTTCCGTGGGTCTGCCCGGCAGATCCACCGCATCGGCACGCCGGCGTCGCCGTCGGCTGCTTCGGCCGCAGACGGCTGACAAAATTGGACGCACGCAAGGCCTGCGTTGCCCTGGCAAGGGCTTCGGTGCTGGCGATCAGGGCGGATATGCTGGCAGCGGCGCGGTCCAGTGGCGCGGCGCCCTGTGAGCGCAGTGGGTGGAGAGTGGGAGTCGGAATCACCGGGTCGTCATTGTCGGTAGAAGTAGCTCAAGGCTACCGAGGCCGATGCCCGCGACGAATCGTCTGTTTTCCTAACCGCTTGTCATCGATAGAGACGCCGTGCCGTCGGCGGATTGCCGACGGTGCCCTCCCGCCATTCCTCGCGTGGGGTATCTTGTCGACTGTTGCCTCGGCACAGGGCCTGGCGGCGCGGGCGTTCGCCATTCGCGCCAGGCAAATGACGGCAAACTGTGCCGCATTGCCATCCCCCTGTCATGCAATTCGGGCGGCGTCCCGCAGCCACCCCGAAGTCTTCAAGTCCTTCCCTTTTTTGATTTTGGCGCTCATTTCTATGGAGGAAACCGATGTCGCCCGCCAATCTTCATCCCCCACTGACAAAATCTGTCAGTCGCATTCGGTCTGCGCCGCTGCCGGCCTGGATTTCGGACCGGATGGATACGCATTTTGTCGACAGGATGGAAAAGCTCTGGGGAGGAGAACATCTGCTGCACGGTCGCGTCCCGGGGCCAGACGCCTTGCACCTGAGCAGTAACGACTATCTTTGTCTGCTGGGCGAGTCGGCGCTGGTGCAGGCGCAGGCGAGGGCGCTGCTGGACGAGGCGCCGGAGCTGCTGATGTCTTCGGTTTTCCGGCACGGCGACACACCTCAGCAGCAGGTCGAGCGAAAACTCGCCAACCTGATGCAGGCCGAGGATGGCCTCATCGCGCAGTCAGGATGGGCGGCGAACGTCGGATTGGTGCAGTGTATTGCGGGGCCGGGGGTGCCGGTCTATATCGACATGAACGGGCATGCCTCGCTGTGGGAAGGCATCAGCGCGGCGGGGGCGCAGGCAGTGCCGGTGCGCCACAACGACTTTGCCCATGCCGCGCGCCAGATCGAGCGTCTTGGGCCGGGCGTCATCATGGTGGATGCCGTCTACAGCACCACTGGCAGCGTGGCACCCCTGGAAGCGTATGTGGAGATGGCGGAGGCGACGGGTAGCGTCCTGGTGGTGGATGAGTCACATTCGCTGGGAACGCATGGTCCTGCCGGCGGTGGACTGGTTCCCGCGCTGGGGCTGTCCGAGCGTGTGCATTTCCGGACGGCATCCCTAGCCAAGGCCTTTGCCGGACGCGCAGGCTTCGTCGCCTGTTCGACCAGGTTCAAGGATTTCTTTGCGGTGGAGGCGCGTCCCGCGATTTTCAGCTCCGGATTGTTGCGTCATGAAATCGCCTGGTTCGACGCGGCGACAGACTTCATTGCACGCGCCGACGACCGCCGGGAGCGTCTGCATGCCATCACCCGGACCACCCGGGCGGCGATCACGGCGCTGGGCTACAACATCAGCGACGGGAGCGAGCAGATCATCGGGCTGGAAGCGGGCGCGGAGCCCCAGGTCATGGTGCTGCGCAACGCGTTGCAGCGGCATGGCATCTTCGGTGCCGTTTTTTGTTCGCCTGCTACCCCCAAGAATAGGGCATTGATGCGCCTTACGCTGCATGCGAAACTCGGCCCCTCCGACATTGACCGGCTGATCGACGTCCTCGCGAAGATTCGGGACGAGGTCAACCTGGCCGAGTGGTCATCCACGCGCCGCGCACACCGCGGCCACACCCGTTCACCAGGCGGCACAGCGCCGTAATCTTCCAGGAGTCAGAAGCTCGAAATGGAAGCCACGCAAGAGCAAACAGGGAACGAATCATTGTGGGGTCGATTCGTCAAGGATGCCCGGCGTGCCGTCATCGAGACGGCCTCCAGGACCACGCTGCTAGACGAGGAAACCGTCGTGCGGCTGCGTCGCATCCAGATGGTGGGCGCGCTCGGTGTCATCGGCCACCCGCTTTACTACGTCATCTGGTCCCATGTCTTCCCCCAGGCTTACGAAAACCTGTGGCTCCGGCTGATTTGCACCGCGCTGTTCGTGCCGCTGTTGTTTGCATCGGCGCTGTCGCACAAGCGATGGCTCCCGGCCTATGCGCTCTTCGCGATCACGGTCGGCATGCCGTTCGCGTTTATCTTCTTCTACCTGGAGAACAACGGTTCCCTGGTCTGGGCAGAATCGGTCATCATCGCCGTGGTGGTTCTGTACCACTTCAGTTCGGCTTTCGCCACGATCGCCTTGCTCTCTGGCGCGGCGGGCGCCTTTGCCCTGTTTGTGGTGGCCGGTCACTCCATCGCCGGTATCCCCTGGCAGCCGTTGCTCTTGCAGCTGCCGATCATTGCATTCGTCATCGCCGTGCTCGTCGTGATCAAGCTGGATCGTCAGTTGCTGGTCGAAGAAAAGCGGCGGGGGATGGCCGTCGCCCTTGCAACGGTCGCCCATGAACTGCGCACGCCCCTGATGAGCCTGACGATGACCGCTGCCGGACTCAAAAGCAGGTTGCCGTCGGTGCTGGATCCGCAGGACGTGCATCGTGACGGGATCTTGCAGGCCATTGGGCGCCTGCAGGCCGATCTTGCCCATGTGGGCAGCAGCATCGATTTGCTGGTGGCGAATTCCAAGGATCCGAAGTCGGCCAGACAGGAGATATTCGACCTGACGCACGCCGTGCGCGAGAGTGTTGGCCGATTCCCGTTCGAGCCGGCGCATCAGGATATCGTCACGATCGAGGCGTCGGCACCGCTGCACGTGCTGGGCAACGCGCAACTGTTCGAGCTGGTCATCACCAATCTGACGAAGAATGCGCTCGAGGCGATAAAGCGGGCCGGAAAGGGCAGGATCCTGATCCGCTGCGAAATGCGGGGCAGCGAGGTCTTCGTCCTGTTCCGGGATACGGGGCCAGGTGTCCCCGCGCACGTGCTGGCCCGCATGTTCCAGCCGTTTTTTTCTTATCCCGCGCATCGCGGCACGGGTATCGGACTGGCTTTTTGCCGGGACGTCCTGCGTAGCTGGGGCGCTTCGATTTCCTGCCGGTCCGTGGAGCACGAGTTCACGGAATTCGCACTTCAATTCCCGAGGCCCAAGCCCTGACTGTGCCGGCACTGCTACCGGGCGGCGCATCGCAGCTGGCTGACCCAGCTGCGGCCATGTCCCGGCTCAAGCGAGATCACGGGCGGAAATCCATGTCGTGCGGCGGAAAAGTAATGGAAGCGACGCCTCTGTCGTGATACATTCATGCAACTTTGTTGCATAAGACATCCATGCCGGCCCTTTGTCCGTTTCCGCGTTCCACGCGCAGCGCGTTGTTTGTTGCCACTTCCGTACTGATGTCGCAGGCTGGCGCGGAGGAATCGACGCTGCCAGAGGTGGTGGTCAGCACGACTGCAGAGCAAAGCTATGCGCCCCCGTACGCCACGGGCGCGACGCGCACCGAGACGCCTTCCCGGGAGGTTCCCCAGTCCGTCAGGGTACTTTCGCGTTCGCTGATCGACGATGTGGCGGCCACGCGGATGGACGGCATGCTGGACTATGCAAGCGGTGTATCCCGCCAGAACAACCTGGGCGGCCTATGGGACAACTACGCCATCCGCGGCTTCACGGGCAGCGAGAACACGGGCGCCGGCTATCTGGTGAACGGCTTTGCCGCCAACCGGGGCTATACCGCGCCGCGCGATACGGCGACCATCGACCGGATCGAAGTCCTGAAGGGACCGTCTTCCTCCTTGTACGGCAGCAGCGAGCCAGGTGGGGTGGTCAACGTCGTCACCAGGCAGCCACAGTTCAAGCCCGGGCAGACCTATGACCTGGAGGCCGGCAATCGTGACCACTACCGGGCCGCCGCGGATATCACCGGCGCATTGACCGACAACGTGGCGGGGCGGCTCATCGCCGTGGCAGACCACGACGGCAGCACGCGAGACTTCGTCAACAGCCAGCGGTATCTGCTGGCCCCTTCGGTAACGTGGGCACTCGGTGCCAGCACGCTTGTCCAGTATTCGGCGGAGTTGCAACGCTATACCGTACCGCTGGACCGGGGCGTCGTGGCAATCAACGGCAGGCTGGGAGCGGTGCCGCGCTCGCGCTTCCTGGGAGAGCCGAACGATGGCGATATCCGTCTGGACAGCCAGTCGCATCAACTCTCGGTGGAGCACGAATTCTCCGACCGATGGAAGGGCAGGGTGGCAATGGCATACCGCGGCGGAAGCCTCGAGGGTTATTCCACCGAGGCCAGTGCGTTGCTGGCCGATGGCCGTACCCTGACGCGCCAGCGTCGATACCGCGACTACCAGTCCGACGACGTGTCGCTGCAGGCCGATATCACTGGCAAGGTCACCACGGGGCCGGTCGGCCACGAACTGCTGTTCGGCGTGGATACCTATCGATTCAGCACGACACAGATGATGCTGCGCAGGAACCCGTCGGCCACGGCACCCTACGCGATCGATATCTTCGATCCCGTCTATGGCCAGTCGCCACCGGCGCTACTGCCGAATACCAATACCTACGAACGCCAGACCAACGTCGGCCTGTATGCGCAGGATCAGCTGCAGTTTGGCGAGCGCTGGCGTGTCGTGGCTGGGGCGCGCTTCGATATCTACAACCAGTCCCTCGACAACCGCCTGCGCGGTACCGGTTCGGGTCAGCATCAAACGGCGGTTTCGCCGCGCATCGGGTTGACCTACCTGGCGACGCACAACATTGCGCTGTTCGCCAACGCAAGCCGTTCGTTCCGGCCGAACGCAGGCAGCGATGCCGCTGGCAACGCCTTCGCACCCGAGCATGGCCGCGCAGCCGAAGCGGGGATCAAGGTCGACAGTACCGATCGCCGGACCAGCGCGACCCTGGCGGTCTTCGAGATTCGCAAGCGCAATGTCCTGACCACCGATCCCGCCGACGCAGCATTCCAGGTGGCGGCTGGAGAAGCGCGCAGCAGGGGCGTCGAACTGGATGTGTCGGGACAGCTGGATACGCATTGGCGCCTGACTGGCAGCTTTGCCTATACGGATGCCGAGATTACCCAGGATTCCCGCCTGGCCGCAGGTACGCCGCTGGCCAATATCCCGCGCGTCAGCGGCAGCGTCATGGCGATCTACGAAGACAAGGCGCCAGTGGGGCAGCGCTACGGCGTCGGGGCGGGTGTGCGCTACGTGGGCTCGCGCTCGGGGGATGCACAGGACAGCTTCTCGCTGCCCGCCTATACGCTGGCAGACCTGTTGGCCTACTGGCAATACAGCAAGACGGTTCGCGTCTCGCTGAACGTCAACAACCTGTTTGACCGGACGTACTACGCCAGCTCCTATAGCAGTGTGTGGGTCACGCCCGGCGCAGGCCGTACCGTGCGCCTTGGGCTCCGGCTCAGCTACTGACGCATGTCGAACCCCAACAGGAAACCGGCGTCCTCCATGCGGCGCCGCGTGCTGCAGACCGTGGCGCTGGCGCCAGCGGCAGCCATTGCGCGGCCATCCGCCACCCAGCCGGCGGATGCCGGACGAAGCGTACGCATCATCGGACCATGGGAACTGTCCAGCATCGATCCGTTGCGCAACGGCTATCTGTTTTCGCGGATGGAGGTGACCGAGACGCTGATGGATTGCGATCTGGCCGGCCGACCTCGCCCCGGGCTAGCGGCGCGCTGGAGCGTGTCGCCAGACGGGCTGGCATGGCGCTTCATGCTGGTCGACGGGGCCCGGTTCCACGATGGCACGCCCGTGCGGCCCGCAGATGTGGTCGCGGCGCTAACGCGCGCGCGCCACGCGGCCGGCGTGCTGTCTCAGGCGCCGATTGCGGACATCGCACCGGAAGCGGACGGCGTGCGCATCCGGCTGGTCAAGCCTTTCGCGCCTCTGCTGGCGCTGCTTTCTCACAGTACGACCCAGGTGCTCGCGCCATCTTCCTTTGGCGCCAATGGCAACGTTCGCGCCGTAGTGGGCTCCGGCCCCTATCGCGTGGTCGAGCTGGAGCCGCCCCAACGGTTTGCGGTGGAGGCATTCCCGCAGTGGCGGGGGGCGCGTCCGGCTATCGTGCGGGCCGAGTATCTGTCGGTGGGGCGCGCGGAGATGCGGGCGCTCATGGCCGAAGGCGGGCAGGCAGACCTTGCGTACGGTCTCGACCCGGGCAGCATTGCCAGACTGGCACGCAAGCCGGCCGTGCGTCTGCATGCCGTCACGATGCCGCGTACGACGTCGCTGAAGGTGAATGCCGCCCACCCCTTTCTATCCGATGTCACGACCCGGCGTGCCTTGTCGATGGCCATTGATCGGCGGGGGATCGCGACCGCCATCCTGCGCGACCCCGATCTGGCCGCCGGCCAACTGTTTCCGCCTGCGCTGTCGGGCTGGCACGACGCGACGTTGCCCGCGCTGCGCCACGATCCCGGACAAGCGCGCGGCATGCTGGCCGCCGCCGGCTGGTTGCCTGGCAGCGATGGGATCCTGAGAAAGGGTCAGGCGCGGTTTGCGCTGACGCTGCGCACGTTCCCGGACCGGCCAGAGTTGCCGGTCATTGCCACGGCCATCCAGGAACAGTTTCGGCTTGTCGGCGTGCAGGTTCGTGTGGCGATTGGCAACTCCAGCGATATTCCGTTCGCGCACCGCGATGGGTCGCTCGAGATGGGGCTGATCGCCAGAAACTACGGGGTGGTGCCTGATGCCTTTGGCACCATTGCGCAGGATTTCGCGGGGATGGCGGAGACTGGGGCGCCATGGGATGGACATCGGCCTCCGCCGCGCGTGCGCTGGCGGCCTTGCCGCTGGTCTCCGATGCCCGGCAGGCAGCGCCGCTCCAGCGGCAGGTGGCAGCCATCCTGCAGCAGGATCTCCCGTTGATTCCCGTGCTGTGGTATCGCCAGACGCTGGCGGCGAATCCTCGGCTCGACCGGGTGTCGATCGACCCATACGAGCGCACTTATCGCTTGACGCAGATGCAGTGGACCCCATGACGGATTCATCCATTTCCATCCCGGCAGACACGCCCCGGCAGCGCCGGCTGCCTGACAGCACGCTGCGCATGGCTGCTGCTATCGTCGCGCAGCGGGGCATCCAGGCCGTTATCGTTGCCGCGTTGGTAGGCACGCTGAGCTTCATGATGATGCGCTGGCTGCCGGGCGACATGGCCTTTCGCGTGGCGGCGGGTCGATATGGGTTCGACATGGTCACGGCGCAGGCCGCCGAAGCCGTGCGTACGGAACTGGGGCTCGACGAGCCCTGGCTGCACGCGCTGTGGCACTGGTGGATCAAGCTTGCCCATCTTGACCTTGGCATATCGACGGTAACGGGGGCGCCGGTGGTCAACGAGATTGGCCACCAGCTGGGCCACACGCTGATGCTGGCCATCGCCGCGCTGGGCATTTCCTGCGCGATTGCCGTGCCGCTGGGTTTCCTGGCCGGGATGCGCGCGGGTGGCGTGCTGGATCGCGCGACGCTGCTGGGTTCGGTGGTGCTGCGGGCCTTGCCGCCGTTTGTGCTCGGCATCCTGCTGGTGACCGTCCTGTCGATCGGCTGGAACCTGTTGCCTGCCGGTGGGCATCACGACCACGGCAGCCTGCTGGCGCCGGCCTTGACGCTTGGGCTGGGTCTTGCCGCAACCGCTACCCGGGTGGCGCGTGACGCGATGGCATCGGTGTCCGCGTCGGCCTACTTCCAGTTCGCGCGAACCAAGGGGCTTACCGACAGCCAGGCGCTCGTCCGTCACGGGGTTCGCAATGCGGCGATCCCGCTGATCGCATATGTCGGGGTGGAACTGGTCTTCCTGGTCGAAGGTGTCGTGGTCATCGAGACGTTGTTCGCGTGGCCCGGCATCGGCCACGCGCTGGTGCATGCCATCTTTGGCCGGGACGTGCCGATGATTCAGGGCACGGCGATCGTCATGGGTCTGATGTTCGTGGCGCTCAATGCTGCCGTGGATCTGGCGTGTGCGGCGGCGGATCCCGCCTGCGCATAGGGAGAGGTCGGCGATGGGTACGATAAGCCGCAAGCAGGCCGGCGTGGGGCTGCTGATCCTGCTCGCCTTGTTTGCCATCGTTGGTCCGCTGGTGGCGCCCCGAGCGCCGTTCGAGCAGAACCTGTACGGCATTCTTCAGCCACCAACGATGACGGAGCCGCTGGGCACCGATCACCTTGGACGCAGCATGGTCGCGCGCCTGGCCAGTGCAAGTCGCCTGTCCCTGGGACTGGCGCTGGTCAGCGTCATGACGGCGGCGGTGCCTGGCACCTTGCTGGGCCTTCTTGCCGCCTGGCGCGGGGGATGGGTGGCACGTGCGGTGGGCGCGCTCGCCGATGCCGTGCTGGCATTGCCGGGCCTGCTGCTGGTGCTGCTGCTCAGCGCTTTCGCCCCCGGCGCATTCTGGCCGCTATACGTCGGCCTGTCGCTGGTCCTTTGGGTCGAGTACTTCCGGGTTACCCGGGCCACTGCGGCGGTCGCGCTGGCGAGTGACCACGTGGAAGCCGCACGATTGCTGGGTTTCGGGCCGGTCTACGTTCTCCGCCACCATGTGCTGCCCGAACTGCTTCCGCTGCTCGGCACGTTGATGAGCTTCGGTGCAAGTGCGGCAGTGCTTGCCTTGGCAGCGATGGGATTCGTCGGGCTCGGCGCCCAACCGCCGGCGGCAGAGCTGGGGCTCATGATGACAGAGCTGCTGCCATACGCCGCGGAGGCACCCTGGGTAATCGCCAGTCCGATCGTGCTGTTGACACTGGCCACGCTCTCGCTGGTGCTGCTCAACGGTGCCGGTGCGCGCAGGAATCCTGTATGAGCATCGACATCACGCCACTGTTGACCGTCTCGCGACTGCGCGTGGCAGGCGCCGAAGGCCAGCTGGTAGGCCCGGTCTCGTTCGAGATGCACGCCGGGCGGGCGCTCACCCTGCTTGGCGAAAGTGGCTCGGGCAAGAGCCTGCTGGCGCAGGCCATCATGGGCACGCTGCCTGCTGGCCTGCAGGCGGAAGGGGACATCGCGTTCGGTGGGCAATCGTTCGCCGCGACGGACGCTATCCGCCGCCGGAAGATGTGGGGGCGGCAAGTGGCATTGCTGCCGCAGGAGCCGTGGCTGGCCCTGGACCCGACCATGCGGGTCGGTTCCCAACTGGCCGAGAGTCACGCACTGGTGGGCGGTCGATCCCGCGCCGATGCATGGACCGCCACGCTGGGCGACCTGGCGTCCCTCGGCATGACGGACGTTGCCAGCCTCTGGCCCGGCAACTTGTCGGGCGGCATGGCGCAGCGGGTGGCGTTTGCCATCACGCGCGCAGGGGGCGCGCCTGTGTTGATCGTCGACGAGCCCACCAAGGGGCTGGACCATGTATGCCGCGATGACATCATCGCCCGGCTGCAGGCAGCGCTTCGAGCCGGTTGCGCAGTGCTGACCATCACACACGATATCGCCGTGGCGCGCGCGCTCGGTGGCGATGTGAGCGTCATGCTGGCGGGAAAGATCGTGGAGGCGGGTCCGGCCGGCACGCTGCTGTCGGAACCGTCTCACGACTACAGCCGGGCACTTGTTGCTGCCGACCCCGGAAACTGGAGCCCGGGGCCATCGGCAACCCCGGGCGCAGCCGTTCTCCGTGCCGTTGGCCTTTCCAAACGCTTTGGCAACCGCGAGATCTTTCGCGATGTCGACCTGGAACTGCGCGCCGGCGAGTGCGTGGCGGTGACCGGGCCTAGCGGAAGCGGAAAGTCGACGCTTGGCAATGCACTGCTGGGGCTGGTAGCCACCGATGCGGGCCAGGTGCATCGCCAGTCGAACGCCGAGGCCGTCCGTTTCCAGAAGATCTATCAGGAGCCGGCCTCCGCGTTTGCGCCGCGTCGTCCGATAGGCCGGGCACTCGACGACCTTTGCGCCATGCATCGGATCGACCGTGCCGACATCGCGCCCCTGATGACGCGCATGCGCCTGGCGGCCGGGCTTCTGAAGAGACGGCCGGGCGAGGTGTCAGGCGGGGAATTGCAGCGTTTCGCGCTGCTCAGGACGCTGTTGCTAAGGCCGGTGTTCCTGTTTGCGGACGAGCCGACTTCCAGGCTGGATCCCATTACGCAGAAAAAGACGCTCGATTTGATTCTGGAGTCCGCGCGGGAGCACGACTGCGCGCTGATGCTCGTCACCCATGATCTGAACATTGCGCGCTGTCTGGCCCGGCGCCGCTTAAGTCTGGTCTGATCGTGCGACATGGGAACGGAAGTCGCTGCAAGGGCCCATCAGTTAAGGCCCGCCGCCCGTCATGGCGCCCACCGCACTGGCAACAGCAGCCATGTCGCTGTGGTGGACCATATGACCCGTTCCGGGTACGACATGTAGCGCGCTGTGCGCGATATCGCGATGCAGACACATGCTGTGCGCCCCGGGTCCACGACGAGATCACCCTTGCCCGCGATCAGCGTGACGGGCATGGTCAGGTGTGAATAGAAGGGCGCGAGTTTGCGTACCGCGCTGACCATGAAGCTGGCGTCTTCCGAAGCCGCACGGATCTGCGACGGCCTGACGATCAGTTCCTTGGGCACGCGTTGCAGGTAGTTGTCCGGCGCTGGCGCCGGGGCAAACAGGGTGCGGATCGCCCGCTTCAGTGCGAGTCGCCACAGTAGCGGCAGTGCGGTGTAGCGCAGCATGTCGCCCAGTCCTGGCAATGCGCCCGCGACGTTCAGCCAGACGTCCGGCCGCTTTGTCGGATAGTAGTAGCCCGAAACCAGAACCAGCCCGGACACCGCATCGGGCGCACCGATGGCCAACGCAAGGGCCACAATGGCGCCCCACGAATGCCCCACGATGACGGGGTGTTCGACACCCAGGCGCGCTAGCGCCTGGCGTAACAGGTTTGCCTGCGCTTGCGGCGTCCAGCGCCGCGTGCGCGGACGCGTACTGAAGCCGAAACCAGGGCGGTCAAGCGCGATCACACGGTGGCGGCTGGCCAGGGTGTCAAGAGACCGCTGGCAATGAAATCCTCCAGGGATACGCCGTTACCGTGCAGCAATACGACAGGGGGCCTTCACCCCGGTCAAGATAATGCAGGTGTGCGCCATCGACTTCCAGGAAGCCTCCGACGGGAGGATGCTCGCGCTCCGCCTTGCGGGCACGCTGCGCGACCCATAGGGCCGTGATGGCGGATGCGGCAGCCACGGCGGCAAGCCCACGCGTGTGCTGCGCTGTGTTATCGGACGCATCCGACGCATCGGGGGCATGAAATTCGGGCATGGTGTCGTGGCAGAGGCCGTTGCGTAGGACTTCGTGGAGGACATCAACGCTTGTGCGCCGACCGCCATAGCAGCACCCCGGCAGCCAGCGCTGCGCCGGCAAGCATTGCGTGCTGAATGGCGCGGCCACGTTCGGCGCCACGCCAGCCACCGTCGATCGACATGCTGCCCTTGCTCGGCTCGAACAGGTTGCCATCGGTATCTGGCACCTCTGGTGCACGATCGAAATAGCGCCGCACGGCGCGGGAGGAGGCAACGCGCAGTGCCGACGGAGCCATCGCGTTGCCTATCCGCGAAAGCGTGGCCAACAGTCCCACCGAGACGGCGCGGCGGCGCTTGTTGTGGACGGCTGCGACAATCGCCCGCGCCACGTCGCGCGCGTCGCACAGTGGCTTGGGCGGCTTGAGCATGCGGCCGGTGTAGTTGGCGCCGTGTCGGAACCCAGGCGTGTCCGTCACGGCCGGAAACACATCGCATATCTGAATGGATGGCCACTGAACCAGTTCCAGGCGCAGCGCCTCGGAAAAACCGCGCAAGCCGTACTTGCTGGCTGTGTATGAAGTGGCGAACGGCGAGGGTGCCCAGGCGCCCAGCGATACCACGTTGACAAGCGTGCCACCCCCAGACGCTTGAAATACGGTATGACGGCATGAGCGCCGTGGATATAGCCGAGCAGATTTGTACGGATGACCTGCTCATGCGCGCTTGGGGGAATCTCTTCCACCCGGCCGACGGCGCCCACGCCGGCGTTGTTGACCCACACATCGATGGCGCCGTCACCGAATTCGCTAGCCTGCGCGGCCAGGCGCGTCACCGCATCGGCATCGGTGACGTCCGTCGGGACGATCAGCGTTTGCGCCCCCTTGTCGCGACAGACCTGTGCAGTTTTCTCCAGCGCCTCCACGCGCCTTGCGGCCAGAACCAGGCGCACGTGCGCGGCGGCAAAGGCCTCTGCAGTAGCCCGGCCAATGCCGCTCGAGGCGCCGGTCACGACTATCGTTGTAGGTCCTCTCGTCAGCATTGCCGCTCCCGGGATGGTCTGAACGGGCATGCCCACGCATAAACCGGACCACACCGGCCAACCGCCAGCGGCGTAGCGGGCCTGCGCAACCATGCACGGCATCGTTTGCAAAAATCGCAAAAAGGGCCTTCCAGACTTCCCGTATGCGTGTCTTACCGCATGGGTGCGGAAAAGCGTTTGCTGAGCCATTTCGCGGGGAAGCGAATCCATGGCAACTGGCGCCACAGCGTGGCGGCGTCCCAGAAATCCAGATGGCTTGCCACAAGGCCGTCCCCATCAAAAGACAGCTGGCTGCAGCCGGCTACGTCGAAGGGATGCCGGCGCACTTTGCCCGTCAACCGCCAGGCAACAAACGCTTCGCTGCCACTGATCGCGCTTGCCTGGATTGCAAAGCGCGGCGTCTCGATGCTTTCGAACATATGGTCGAAGATCGCGCGGATCGAGGCGATCCCGCGGACGTCGTTGAACGGATCGCAGAAGCGCGCCTGGGGCGCGTAGTACTGATCCAGGTGCGCGAGAGAGGCGGGCGACAGCCCCTCGTACCATGTCAATAGCTCGGCGAGCCGATGCGGAGTCAGGGTATGTTGATGGGGCATGTCGGGCAAATGATTCATGATGCGCGGGTGAGTCGCTGAAGCAGCCCCAGGCTGATCCGGTACGGCAGCAGACTGACAAGGCGAACCAGGCGCGTGAAGCGTTGCGGGAACGCGATTTCGAAGCGGCCTCGTTCCAACCCGGCAAGAATGGCTTCCGCTGCGGCTTCTGGCGTGATGAGCGCGGGCATGCGGAACGCATTGCGCGCCGTCAGGCGTGATTTGACGAAGCCCGGGTTGATCAGGTAGACGCCGAGGCCGTGAGCATGGAGTTCCGCGTACAAAAGCTCAGCCAGGTTGATCAGGGCCGCCTTCGACGGGCCATACAGGGTGGCACCCGGCAGGCCGACGTAACCGGCGACGCTTGCGACGATGGCGATACCCCCGAGCGCCGCAAAAGCATCGCGGGCAAAACGGCGCTCAACCCGTAATACACACCGCAGACATTCGTTTCGATCGTGTCGTGCGCTTCCTGCGCATTCAACTCCCAGGCGCTCAGGGACGGTAATCCGCCGCGCAGAAGATCACCAGGTCGACACCTTGCCACGCTTCACACAAGGCGTCGTGGGCCGCTGTCCAATCCTGGGGTCGGCACACGTCCATGGCAAGCACGACGCCTTTGGGATGGCCCTCGACCACCGCCAGCAGTGCACCAGCGCGGCGCGCCGATACCGCGACCCACGCCCCTTTCGACAGGAGAATCCGGGCGAGTGCTGCCCTATCCCGCTTGAAGCGCCAACCAGCCAGACGCGCTTGCCATGCCAGTCGCGCAGGCGCGGGTTAAGGTGCAGACCGAGGGCCATGTTCGTGCTCCTACGGCGCCGGTCGACGAAAAACCAGCGTCACCTGCCCGACTTCGAAGCCAAACTTGGTCACGCGGGCACGATTGATCATCGTCTGAGGGTCGATGAGGACCATCATGTCGTCGAACTGTACGTCGTAGATCTTTCCCTCCACCGGAAGCTGCAGCGTATAGCGCCACCGGAGGACATTGCCCGCGGATACACCCATTGCCGTGCCGACGATGTCAGGCGCCTCGCCACGCCAGGTGCCATCTTGTTCGCGTTTGAGTGTCCAGGTGCGTTCCTGCGTGGTGCCATCGCTGTAGCGAAACGACTCGTGCAGGACGAATTGATCTTGCGACATGCTGCCGTCGAGTGCGACATGGAACCGTTTGACGATTTCGCCACTGCGTTTCTGGAACATTCCCCAGGCTTCGGTCCGGCCCGCAAAGAACTGCGTCACGTCCAGAACGGGTTGCTCCCGTGCATAGAGGCTGACATCTGGCGTCGTACACGCCGTGCCAAGCATCGTGACGGCGCCAAGAATCATCGCAACGAACGGCTTCATTGGTATTCCTCTGTGACGATGGCTGTGGGCGATTTCGTGCGCAAAGCCATCAGCGCCGCGAACTTGAGCAGGCAGGGCAGGCCAGCGTAGGCAAGCGCAAGTGCCAAGCCAGGTGCGCCGACTGCGGGGGCGCCAGGCCGGTAGCCTAGCCACGCCAGCCCAGGGAGCATCAGTGCCGACAGGGCCAGGCACAGCTTGCCGATCAGGGTCCAGATCCCGAAGTAGGCGCCGGACCCCTCGCGATCGGGAATGCACTGGGCCAGCAGGACCGGCGGTAATGCAAGGTCTGCCCCAAGCGCAAAGCCCGATCCGATGCATGCCGCTAGGAACGGCAACAGATCTCCCGGCCCGAGCGTCGCTGTCCAGACGAACGCCATGATCGCCACGCACATTGCCGCACGCCACGCGCGCCGGGGACCGATGCGCCGGGATATCTGGACCCATAGCGGCAGCCCCATGGCGGCAGCCAGGAAATACAGTCCCAGGCTGGGCGCGACCCAGTGCATTGCGCCAAGCCGGTCTTCGATAAAGAACACGGCCAGGCAGGCGGGTATGGCGACGGATAGTCCGTTCAGGAAATAGGGCAGCAGGATCCTGCGGAACGGGCCGTTGCCGCGCACGGCGCCCCATACCCCCTGCATCGAAGCGTCTGCGCTCACGCGCCCCGCGTGACCTGGCGGCATGCGGGGCGCATGCCATGGCGGCGCAAGGCGCAGGCCCCACAGTGCTGCCGCCAGCAGAACGAAAAAAGCGCAATGAACGGGACCATGACCTGGCGCGGCACCGAACCTTCGCCTGACAGCAGCCAGGACGGAACGGCGCTGGCGATGAGGACGCCCAGGAGGCCAGCCCCTTCGCGCCACGCTGCCGCCTGGGTCAAACCATCGCTATCGCGCGCGACCCTGGCCCCCATGCGAGGTACGTGACGTTCATGAAGCTGTGGGCCGCGTACACGGCGACCAGGGCAGCGGCAAACCAGATGGCCAGGGCCGAGCCAGCGACCATCGGCATCCACAGCGCAGCAAAGGCGGCGGCAAGGCAGACGGCACTGATCGACAAGGCGGCGGGGATGCGGCCGCTGCGCGCCAGCGTATCCGCCCAGCGCCCGAACAGTGGGTCCTGTGCGGCATCGACAAGGCGGACGAGAAACAGGATGACGCCCGCCGTCGACAAAGGCATGCCAAGGCGGGAGGTGTAATAGGCAGGGGCCTGGACGTATATCGGCAGCGCCACCATGGCAAGCGGGAGGCTCAGGGCACCGTAGGCGATGAACTGGATTGAGCGCGCTGTCATCTGGCGGGTCCTGGGCGCTTCCGGCGCAATGCGGGACCCGGCGTGGCGCCCCAGGCCAGATGGCAGGGCGGCCAGCGCCAGCGTCAGGGCTGCCAGGTGCCGTGCCATGCTAGTCCCCGCGCGTGAGAAGGAACTGCATGACATCGATGCGGCCGGCGTCGAATCCGGCCTCGCAATAGCACAGGTAGAGCCGCCACGTGCGCAGGAATGGCTCGTCGAAGCCCAGTGCCAGGATCCCCCGGCTTGTGCCTCGAAGCGCTCGCGCCATCGCCGCAGCGTTTCCGCATAGTCCTTGCCGAAGGCCAATACCTGACGGCTCGAGAACCCGGATCGGCTTGCGGCGTGTGCAAATCGCTCCGGGCTGGGGAGCATTCCCCCAGGAAAAATGGTCTCGCGGATAAAGTCGCTGCCATACCGGTACGCATCGAAGCGTGCATCGTCGATGGTGATCGACTGCACCACGGCCTGGCTGCCCGGGCGAAGCCTGCGGTGAACCTGGTCGAAGAAAACGGGCCAGTAGGCCTGCCCCACCGCTTCGAACATCTCGATGGATACGACGGCATCGTAAATGCCTTGCAGGTCGCGATAGTCGCGCAATTCGAGCGTGACGCGGTCTGTCATCCCGGCCTGCTCGATGCGGATCCTTGCCTGTGCCAGCTGGGCCGGGGAAATCGTGACGCCGTGCACGTTCACGCCGCGTCTGGCGGCGTGCACTGCAAAGCCGCCCCAGCCACATCCGATCTCCAGGACGCGCATGCCCGGCTTCAGCGCGAGTGTGTCGCAGATGTGTGCGTACTTGGCTTCCTGTGCCGCTGCCAGCGACCGTTCGCCGTGGCCGTCGAAGTACGCAGCGGAATAGCTCCACGTCTCGTCGAGCCACATGGCATAGAAGGCGTTGCCCAGATCGTAGTGGGCGTAGATATTGCGCCGGCTGCCGCGCCGTGTGTTCCTGCGCAAGAGCTGTCGCAGTTGATACCAACGGCGGCCAAGCCATGCGCCGTCGATGGCGCCAGACAGGACGGACTCGTTCTCCAGGGCCAGTCGCAGCATGCCGACCAGATCGGGGTGTCGACCCATCCGGCACGATAGGCCTCGGCAAAGCCGATGTCGCCGGCGCGCAGGATGGACTCACACGCGCGCCAGTCATGCAACGTCAGCCGAGCCCCCGGCGCTTCATGCGGATCGCCGTAGATCGCCTCCTCCCCGTCCGGCCGTAAGAGCACCAGATGGCCCACGGCCAGGCGCTCGAGCGCAGCCAGGAACATCCGGGCAAATACGGACGTCCGTGACGGCAGCAGGGCTGGGATACAAGGTTGTAGCAGTGCACGCTGGTCGGAAGGAGGGCGGTTCATATGAGCAGGTATTGCCGGACAGAAGTGGGGATCAGCCGACGGGGGTACCGAAGGCGGGTGCTTGCCGTGAAACGGAACCGACATCCGCCACAAGCGGAACGCTTGCCAGTGAATGCGTACGATGACCGCGATTGCCGCCCAGGGCTGCCCTGCCAGGGCCATCAGCATGCGCGGCAGGGTGAGCGGGAGCTTGCGGCCACCGATCGAGGTGCGAAGCAGCAGGCCACCGTCATCGAAGTAGTCAATGGCGGTATAGGCCGTGCTCTCCGTTTCGCGCACCTGAAACGCGTAGTGGCCCAGCAGCGTGTTGAAGGGCGACACATGCAGGAGCTTGCGCGTGGCGAGCACCGTGCGCGCGTGGATGGCGCCGAGGTCCGGCGCTGTCACAAGGTAAGCGTGATGATCCCGAACGTGTTGTTCACTTCAGCGACAAGCGCCCGCAGTGCGCCGGCCTTGTCGTAGCAATACCAGAAGCTGACCGGGTTGAAGACATACCCGAAGATGCGCGGAGCGGTCTGCAACCAGACCGGGCCGTCGTCCGGCAAGCCCAGGGCGGCCAGGCGTGGACGGATCCAGGCGCTCAGGCTTGTGCCATCGCGCGGTCCGTAGTCCCGCGTATGCAGGCTGAAAAGGCGGCGGCGGTTCACGCCGAACCACCAGCGTTGCAAGGCCGGCAGCGCATCGATGTCGACGCGCAGGCAAAAGACGGGTACACGAAGCGGTTGCGAGCCGGGCGCAGGCGGTCGTGCATGACGCGGCAGCGCAAGAGCAATGCGTGGGGCTTCATAGTTGGGACCAGCTCGGCAAGGCGCCAAAGTCGCGAGCCACATTGAGCGCCGATTTCAGGCCGTCTTCGTGAAAGCCGTATCCCGTCCACGCGCCGGCGTACCAGGTGCGCCGTTTGCCTTGCAAGGCAGGCAGTTGCCGCTGCGCCGCAATGGCCGCGACGTCGAAGAGTGGATGGTCGTAGTGAAACCGGCGCAACTCCGTGCCGGGGCCGGGTCCCGGTAGGCATTGAGCGTCACCACGACAGGCGTGCGGAACGGAAGGGGCTGCAACTGGTTGAGAAGGTAGCTCACGCACACTGCGCGTTCGGCGTGATCATGACGGCGGCCAAGGTAGTTCCAGGCGGACCATACGCGGGCGCGCCGGGGCAAGAGCGTCGCATCGGTGTGCAGGATCGCGACATTCGGGGCGTAGCGCACACTGCCAAGCACCTCGCGCTCGTCTGCTGTCGCATCGGCCAGCATCCGCAAGGTATCTGGAGCATGCGATGCGAAGACGATGGCATCGAAACGAGTTGAGCCTTCGTCTGTCATCACCGTCACGCCGGCTTCGTCCCGACGTACTGCGCGCACGGCAACGCCCAGTCGGATGTCGTCGAGCTTCGCGGCAATGCGGCCAACATACTCGCGTGCGCCGCCGGCGACCGTGCGCCACTGCGGGCGGTTGCGAACCTGCAGTAGCGCGTGATTCAGGCAAAAGCGCAGGAAGGTGGCTGCCGGGAAGCGCAGGACGTCGGTTGTCGCGCATGACCAGATGGCGGAGGCCATCGGCAGCAGGTAGTGCTGGCGAAAGGGTTGTCCATACTGGCCGGCGGCCAGCAGGTCGCCCAATGAACAGCCGCTGTGGTCGGCGAACGCAAGATGGCTCTGCGCTGCACCGTTAAAGCGCACGATGTCCCGCAGCATGCCGAGGAACGTCGGTGAGAAGGCGTTGCGTCGTTGGGCAAAGACGGTACTCAGGTTCGTGCCGGCCCATTCAAGACGCCCGTCGTCCAGCGACACCGCGAAAGACATATCGCTCGCGTGAGACCGTACGCCAAGCGCCTCGAACATTGCGACCAGATTCGGGTAAGTGCGCGCGTTGAACACCAGGAAGCCGGTGTCTACCGGGCAGACGTGGCCATCAAGGCTGACGTCGACCGTATTGGAATGGCCGCCAAGATAGTCCCCCGCCTCGAAAAGCGTGACGGCGTGATCGCGTGACAGCATCCAGGCGCTCGCCAATCCTGAGATCCCGGCGCCGACCACAGCAATTCGCAATCCTGTGCGAGTGACTGAAAAGCGCTCACGAGCCACCTTCCTGGTTTTTAGCTGTTATTGATATGCGTTTGAATTGGGGTGCTACTATGGTCCTACCGTCTCGGAAAGAAGGTTACTGCATAGTAACGAAATTCACAAATGGGTATTTTGGGCAAGCTGAGCTTCAAGGATCAAACCTTCCGGTTGCGTGAAGACGCAATCCTGGATGCGACCACGCGCATCCTGGCGGGCAAGGGGTTCGATCTGATGACGATGGATGACGTTGCGGGCGAGGTCGGGATTTCCAAGCCGATCCTCTACAAGCACTTCCGGTCCAAGGACGACCTCGTTGGGGCGGCAATGATTCGCCTGATCGACGGCGCGCTGGAATTTCTGGATGGACTGCCGCAGGATCAGACGGCAGCGGACCGCTTGCGTGCGCTCCTGGCGTGGGCGCTGCGTGTCCGACTCGATGGCGGGTTGCCGTTCCTGCCGTCAACAAGCCCGAGCGTTCGCGACATGCTCACGCGCAATCTGCGCTACGTGACGCGCGTGCTCAAGCTCAATGGCGTGCTGAAGGGCTGGTGGGCGAAGCGAAGAAGACAGGTGACCTGGACGCGGGGCTTCCCGACGACGTCATCCTTTTTCCTATTACTCGCGTACGTGCGACCCTGCGGTCGACTACCTGCGCGTATACGGCAAGATGGACGACGAGCAGATCGTTTCGCATATGCTCGATGTGTGTTTTCAGGGCATCGCCGCACGCCGGTAACGGGCTCTGCCATTGAACCGTCGCCGTGCGATGCGCCGCTATCTCGACTGCGGGCGGCCGGTTGCGCGAAACCGTTTCCACAGGGCCTTCTGGTTCGAACGGTCATCGGCTACCCGGGCAGCGAGGAAGCCGCGCGCGTAGCCCGCGCCGGCCGCAGCTTTTCGGTGATGCAGTTCCAGGTGGTTCAGCAGTCCGTCGGCCACCGCCATGTCGTTTCCCCAGCCGAGATCGTCCTGCAGCTTCGCCAGTACGCGCCGGTAAGGCTTCAGCGTCGCGGGGCGGAACAGATCGGCAAAGAACTCGGTCGCGTAGCGCAGTTTCTTGGCGGCGATCCGCGCGCGGTGCCGATGTGGCGCATCGAGCTTGTGCAAACCGTTTGCGCGGCGAACCAGCTTGCGGTGCCGCTTGGCAAGCACGCGACCGGCATGGTCGACGGCTGGCGCGTCCAGCAATTTCCGGCGCGCAGGGTCGTCCGTATCCCCCATGGCGCGCTCCACAACCACTGTTCGAGTGCCAGCATCATGTGGGCGTAACGCGGCGATTTCACGGCGTTGGCAGCATCCGCCTGCCGTGCCGCCTCGATGGATCTGGCCGCCGCTTCGGTTTCCTGCATCGCGTCGCGATGGTCGTCGCCCGCATTGACCTGCGCGAGCGTGGCATTCGCCAGCACGTGCCAGTCACGGGCTTCGCCCAGCGCGTTGGCGATCCATTTCACTTCGTCCTCCAGTCCCTCAGGTAGCGTGGCAACTTCCGTGAAGAGGTCCAGCGCGGAGCGAAAGCGCCGAAGACCCACGCGCATCTGGTGGATGCCTTCGGGCGAGTTTCCTGCCGCCACGAGCGGAGCATTGGCATGCACCTGATCCAGGCAGTTGTGCATCACCTTGCAGAAGGCCGTCTTGACGGTATCGCGCTTCTTCAGTTCGACCGGCGCAGCGGTTGTGGCGGATCGCTTTTCGCGCATCAGCATGTCGTAGCCGCGGTCGCTCTTGCTTTGCATGCTCAGGCGCAGCGGAATCCTGTCCATGAGTCGAAGTGCGACCTCGTTCAGGCAGTGCGGATCGCCGTGCTTGAGTTCCAGTTCGAGCTCGGAGAACGCGCTGTCGTGATCGGCGGCGCTGACCTTGCCCCGGTCCAGGGCCAATTCGAGGTCATCGCCGCCGGGCAGTTGGAGAGCCCACGTCTTGCGCGTTACCGTGGTGCGAAAAATGGGCGCCAACTGGTCGGCCCGTTCTGCATCCTTGAGAAGCCGTGACAGCGGCGATGATTTCGGGACGATGGCGCGCAATGCGTGCAGATCGGGCTTGGGCGCGTCGACCGCGGTTTCGTACTCCTCGCGCTCGAACATTGCGCCGCCGGGCTCGCCACCGGATTTCAATGTCTGTACAAGATGGTCTCCCGCGCGGCGGACGCGCAGCGCCGCGCCATGCTGGCGCAGCAGGAAGTCCGGCGTGTCGAAGTATTCGCTTTCCAGTGCTTGCTCCGTTGGCGCTCCGATCTTGAGATCGAGCAGCGTCGGCAAGTCGCGCAGACCGGAATCGTCGTCCGTTGCGAATTCGAACTTGAACTCCTTCTCCATGATGGCTCCTGGATGACGTTGGACGGGCAGCGAACGGCCGATGCGTTCCGTTTCTTCACGGTATCGCGTGTTTACGTGTCGAAGCTCGCCGCGCCCGGGAAACCAGCGCGAGTCGGCCGAAATGCTGGGGAATGCGGGGGAGGGCGCAAGATCCATGCCGTTCGAACGCCCCGACCTGGCGGCGGTCCCCGGCAGCCTTTGTTGCCTATGCGAAACGCCGGGTGTGTGGCGCCGTGCCGCCAGGCTGGACGGGCGGGGCAGGCATGTCTGTGCCGCCCGAGCGCAGGCGTACGGCCAATGTCACCAGTTCGGGCAGTGAGCGGGCATCCATCTTGCGCATCACCTGGCCGCGATGCGCCTTGACCGTGATTTCGCTGATGCCGAGTTCGCCGCCGACCTGCTTGTTGAGGTGGCCGACAACCACCAGCGCCATGACCTCGCGCTCACGCGGACTCAGCGATGCATATCGACCCTGGATCGCTTTCAGTTCGACCGCATCCCCCATTGCCTGGCGGCTTCGGCCGATCGCCTCCCGGATCGCATCGAGCAACACCAGGTCGTCGAAGGGCTTGGTCAGGAATTCCACGGCGCCGGCCTTCATCGCCCTTACCGTCATAGGGACGTCACCGTAGCCAGTGATGAAGATGATTGGCATGTCGGTGCGGTCGGTTGCCACCAGCGCCTGGAGATCCAGGCCGTTCAGATCGGGAAGGTTGATGTCCAATACCAGGCAAGATGGCGACAAGGCGCGCGGGCGCGCGAGAAAGTTCTGGGCGGTCTCGAATGTCTCGGCGTTAAACCCGGCAAATCGGACCATTGCCGCCAGCGACTCGCGTACCGACACATCGTCGTCGACGATAAACACAACCGGCAGGGGGAGGCGGGCGTCCGCTCCATGCGGTACTCATTGACTTGACAAGGCGTCACGGGCGACTCCAGACGGGGCATGATGGTCAGCGGTGGCGGCGAAGTGCAGCCTGGATGGCGCACAACAAGGTGGTGTCGCTGAATGGCTTGAGAAGGCAATCGGCGGCGCCTTTGCCGATGACGCGCGGGGCAGCGTTTCGTCCCAGTGGGCGGTAATAAAGACGATCGGGATCGCACGCCCGGCGTCCTGCAATGCCTGCTGCAGCTCCGGACCTGTCATCCCCGGCATGCTGATATCCAGGACCAGGCAGCGGGTTTTGTCGACACAGCCAGACGCCAGAAAGTCTTCGGCCGACCCGAAGGCACGGGCCTGGAAGCCGAATTCCCGCAACAGGTCGGGCAACGATTCACGGATCGACTCGTCGTCGTCGACCACGGCGATCAACGAGCGCAGACTCAATTTGGCCTCCACGATACGTGCGCATCGGCCGGCAGGGCGGGCTGGAACAGCGTGGCGTTTTCGCCTTTCGATTCCGACCTCCGGCACGGAACGGAGAAGGAGAACGTGGCGCCGAAGTCATGATTGGCTGTGGCCCACAGCCGCCCGCCATGGCTCTCGACGATGCGGCGGCTGACGGAAAGGCCGATGCCCATGCCTTCGCCTTTCGATGTATAGAAAGCGTCGAAGAGCCGACTGGCGTCCTGGGGCGAAAACCCGATTCCGGAATCGGTCACCGCCAATCGCGCACACGCCGGGCCGTCGCGTTCGATTCGCACCAGGATTCGGCGGGGCCGGTTGTCCAGTCCATCCATGGCTTCGATGGCATTCAGGAGCAGGTTCAAGACAACTTGCTGAAGCTGAACCCGGTCGCCTGGCACGATCAGTGGATCATCGATGGTCTCCAGTCTGAGTGCTATGCGTCGCTTGCGCGTCTCGGTGCGCAGCAGCTCCACGACTTCACGAGTGGCTTCGGCCAGATCCACCGCGTCCGTTTCGGCAGTCTTCTTCTGAAACAGCGCCCGCAGCCGCGTCACGACGTCCGACGCGCGACGACCGTCACGGAGCGTGCGTTGTACCGTGGCCATCGCCCCCGGGATATTCGGTGGATCCACGCTCAACATGCGCAGGCCCGTGCTGGCGTTCATGAGGATGCCGGACAGCGGCTGGCTGATCTCGTGGGCAATCGACGCCGTCAACGTTCCCAGGCTGTTGACGCGGCTGACATGGGCGAGTTCGCCACGGAGGGCGCTGAGTGCTTCCTCCGACTCCCGGCGTTCGGTGACGTCCTGTATGGCGCCAATGTATTCGAGCCGGTCCTGGTCGTCTCGCGACGCGTGCGCACGCAAGGACACGTACCTCAGCGAACCGTCGGACAGAATCAGTCGATGGTCGCATTCCAGATCGTCGCCGTTGCGCACGCATTCGAGTGTGTGCTCCAGAAGATGATGGTCGCCGGGGTGAATGCGCTGGACCATCCGGTCCATCGTTACCAGCGTGCCAGGCTCGAAATCGAAGATCCGGTAAAGCTGGTCGGACCAGATGAACTCATCGCTTGCCGGGCGCCAGCAGAAGCTGCCGGTATGCGTAAGGTGTTCCACCTTGGCCATCAGCGCCGCACTGCGGCGCAGGGCCTCGTTCGCCTGTTTTTGCGCGGTAATGTCGCGCGTCACGGCCAGCTGTGCCACAGCGCCATCCCTGATCCGCATCGGCGCCGCATGGGTTTCCAGTTGCCGGCGTTTGCCGTCCAGCCCGACGATGTCGAATTCAAGGTTGCCCTTGTTTCCCGCGCAAATTTTCTCGTTGAAGGCAACATAGCGGTCACGATGCTCCGCCACGACCAGGTCGTAAAAGCAGGTTCCGACGAGCACTTCAGGATGGCGTGCACCAGCGATCTCGGCGCCCACGGCATTGACATGCAGCAGCGTACCGTCGCCGCCAATGACCTTCACGAATTCCGGCGTCGTTTCGACGATGGCCCGGAAACGCTCTTCGCTTGTCTTGAGTGCGAGGTCGCTTCGGGACCGACGGATCGCGATGCCGGCAATGCGCACGATCTGATTGATGAGCTCGAGCTGGAAAGGAGTGGGATTGCCTGGGCTGGCGCGATAGATTGCCACGACGCCCCGGGCCAGGCGGCCGCGCGATGGGATTGGCGTCGACCAGCATGCGCGCAGACCGTGCACAAGACTCAGTTCCCGCCAGGCCTTGGGCCACCGCGATTCCTGCTCGATATCGGATACGAGGACTTGTTCTTGCGAGTGCGCGGCAGCGCCGCACGGTCCCACGTCCTTGCCGACATGGCCGCCGTGCACGGGATACATGAAGGTGTCCGGCAGACTCGGCGAACCTACCCATTCAAACGCCTTGCCCTTGGCATCGATCAGCGAGATGCTGCAAAGGCAATCGCTCTCGATCTCCTCGGCCAGGTGGCAAAGCCCTTCGAGCACGGCAGGCAGAGGCTGCCCGGCGCAGACCATCCCGAGCAGACGCCTTTCACCGGCAAGCAGCGCTTCCGCCCGCCTGACTCGGCCAGGCAGTTCTTCGGCGATTGCCCTGAAGCGCTCCTGCTGTACATGCAGTGCGGCTTCCGCCTGTTTCCGGTCCTCGATATCCGAGTTGACGCCGTACCACTTTTCGACCTTGCCACTTGCGTCCATCACCGGGCTGATGCGGCACAGGAACCACCGGTACGTCCCGTCGAACCGTCGCAATCTCGCTTCGCCTTCGACGGGATTGCCAGAGGCGACAGCGCCGCGCCACGACGCAAGCCAGGCCGGCAGATCCTGGGGATGGACCGCGACATGCCATCCATCGCCCAATGCCTGGGAAACGGTCAGCCCGGTGTAGTCATGCCAGCGCCGATTGACGAATTCCGTGCGACCGTCTGCGGCTGCGGTCCATACCAGCGCCGGTAGCGCGTCCACGGTGCGACTGTGTGCATTGTCCATTGCGACTTCTTCCTGCAATTGCCTGGCGCAAAGATCGCGTCGCGCGAAAGGCCAGTCAATATACCTTGGTATCGCTCTGGGCGTAGGCGGGCGCTTGGCGCACGACCCGGTGCGTTATTGCGCACAAGCACGCGGGGCATGCGATGCGCCGGGATGTCCCGCGAACGATTGAACGGTTCGCAACTCCGCTGGCAATACCAAAGGCCAATGGCATGAAGTCGCCGTCCCTCTACATTGGCCCTCACTGAACGGGCCTGCGGACATCGACACGCAATCCCTTTCCGTACCAACGACAAGGGGACGCTCATCATGATTTCCGCGCTGGCCTACATGCTGGTCGCTACCGGCGCCTCATGCATGGTGGCTTATCTCGCGAGCGGAGGCGATGCATACGCCAACGTCATCGCGGTCGTCGCGCTGACGGGCACGCTGCTGCGGAGCCTGTAAGGCGCGGTTGCCTGCTTTGTCATCTTCTCGGTCTCACTACCAACCCATCAAGGAGTCCGGCGCCATGAAAGGTGTGTCAACGCCATCTATATCTTCCGCCAGCGAAATCGATCGCCGGCAGTTTCTGGTGCTAGGGGCGGGTGCCGCGGCGACAGCAGCGTTACCGCTCTCGTCCGGGGCCGCTTCCGCTTCGGCATCCTCTACCGCGCCCATGGGTGCGGCAACCCACTCGCAAGGAAACGCTGCCATGCAATACGTGACCACTCGGGACGGTGTCCAGATCTACTACAAGGATTGGGGTCCGACCCACGCCACCCCGATCGTCTTTTCCCACGGCTGGCCACTGAGTTCGGACGACTGGGACGCCCAGATGATGTTCTTCCTGGCGAAGGGCTATCGTGTCATTGCCCACGACAGGAGAGGGCACGGACGCTCGTCGCAAGTCTGGGATGGCCACGACATGGATCACTATGCCGATGACCTCGCCGCGGTCATTGCGCATCTCGATCTGAAGGGTGCGATCCACGTTGGCCATTCCACCGGTGGCGGCGAAGTCGTGCGCTATCTGGCGCGGCACGGCGAGAAGCGGGCGGCGAAAGGCTGTCTGATCGCGGCAGTGCCGCCGTTGATGGTCAAGACCGCATCCAACCCTGGCGGGCTACCCAGGGAAGTCTTTGATGACCTGCAGACGCAGACGGCCACCAACCGGGCGCAGTTCTTCCGCGATCTTCCCGCCGGCCCTTTCTATGGATTCAACCGGCCAGGTGCAAAGCCCCAGGAAGGCATCATCCAGAACTGGTGGCGCCAAGGCATGATGGGAAGTGCAAAGGCGCACTTCGACGGCATCGTGGCGTTCTCGCAGACCGACTTCACCGAGGATCTGAAGAAAATCTCCGTGCCCATGCTGGTCATGCACGGTGACGACGACCAGATCGTCCCGTATGCCGATGCGGGCCCGCTGTCCGCGAAGCTGCTGAGGCATGGCACGTTGAAAACCTACAAGGGATTTCCGCATGGCATGCCAACGACGCAGGCGGCCGTTATCAACGCGGACCTCCTTGCGTTCATCACGGGCTGACGCAGCAAGGCGGAATCACGCCAGTGGTCCGCCTGCGGAAGGCGGACCATGCAATAGAGCCAGGAAGTCTCATGCCAAATAGTCGGCAATTCAGGCGGGTCGGTCAATCGGCGCACAGGCTGGCCATCCTATGCCAGCGCGGTCACGCATCGCTATCGCCAATGGTCATGCAGACCATGTGCGGATCGTTGACGGCCGCGGTTCTTTTAATGGTCGCGGCGTGGGCGATGTATGCGCTGTCAGTGGTGTTTGGCCTTGTTGGGGCCGTCCATCGCTAGCGAGCACAGGGGGCGGGGCGCGCTAGCGCAGGGGGCCTCATCCGAGATCGGGTATCCTCCGCGGTGCATTTCGTGTTGCCTTGAGAGGAAGTTGTGTCGCGCAGCAGTTGGGCCGTGGCGGTTGGGCCACTTTTAGGGTTGTTCATTGTCAGCTTGGGAAGCGGCTTCATGTCTTCCCTCACGTCTCTCCGGCTCGATGCCGCGAGCGTTTCGGCAACGATGATCGGCGCCATCTCGTCAGCCTATTTTGTAGGGCTGACGCTGGGTGCGGTGACCAGCGACCGGCTGATTGCCCGGATCGGTCACATCCGCTCATACAGCAGCTTTGCCTCCCTTGTCGCAATCACGTACCTGCTCCAGGGTATGGTGTTCGATCCCTGGGTCTGGCTTGTGCTGCGCCTCGTGAACGGCTGGGCCATGGTGGGCATCTACCTCGTCGTGGAAAGCTGGTTGCTGCTGGTCGGGGATACGAAGTCCAGAGGGCGGTTGCTGGCGATCTATATGATCGCGCTCTACGGGTCGATCATGCTGGCTCAGATGAGCCTGGGCGCGATGGGATCGGTGGCTGAAAGCGCGCCATTCATGGTGGCCGGGGTGCTCGGTTCCATGGCGGTGTTGCCCATGGCCGTCCTGCCGAAGACTGCACCGGACGTAGGCCATGCCGAACCCCTGATGCCGCAGGATCTCGTTCGCATGACGCCCGCAGGCGCAATCGGCAGCTTTGGTTCCGGTGTGGGCATTGCGGCGGTCTATACGCTCCTGCCGATCTACCTGCAACGAGAGGGCATGAGCGTGGCCCAGGTGGGCCAGTTGATGGCCAGTGCCATCTGCGGCGCGATGGCATTGCAATATCCTGTAGGACGATGGTCCGACAGGAAGGACAGGCAGACTGTCCTGCTCGCGTTGAGCGTGGGGTGCGCAGCGGTCTCTCTGGCCGTTTTGATCCTTCCGAGTTATCCGCCTTTGTTGATGGGGCTGATGTTCCTGATCGGAGGCGGTATTTTTGCCATTTACCCGGTCGCGGTGAGCCACTCGGCGGATCGTGCAGAAGCCGGCGAGCTGGTACGCGTCATCCAGGGCATGCTGCTGATCAATTCGGTCGGTTCGGCGATCAGTCCCTTGGTCATCTCGCCGCTCATGAACCGGTTAGGTCCCAGCGGGCTCTTCTGGGCGTTTGTCGTCCTGCACGCTGGCCTGGCGTCCTTCTTCCTGTGGCGACGCAACAGCCATCCGTCTCCGACGTCGGCAGCGCCGTTTGCGGCAACGGCGCAAATGACCCCGATCGGGGCAGAGATCCGTGTGACCGAGGCACTGGCGCAAGCCGTCTCTGACGCGCGAACCGAGGAGCTTGTCCCGTAATCCCTTTTGCCCTCGGGAACTGCCGAGGGCGCCCGAGCCTCATGCCACGAGACTGTGCGAGATTGACCGAAACAGTTGGCGACAAGAATCAGCGATAAACGCTTTTGATATGAACAGCAAGCAACGCCGCAAGGCGTACCGACAAAGTCCCTATCAGATCGAAACGACGTGGATCTTTCGGGGCGCACCCGTGACGATCACCCGCATTGCCAGCCCCACCGCGGTCATTGTCGAATTCGAAGGGCGGGGGCGCGTACCCATGTTCCCACGCGAGCACTGGCGCCCCGCGGCGCTGGCGGCGACACGGTTTAGCCCCTTGTGCGAGGGGCCTCTTACTCGAGCTTGGCGCCCGAGCGTTCCACGATGGGTTTCCAGGCCTTGTATTCGGATCTCACGACCTCCGCGAACTGCTGCGCGCTCATGAGCCTGGGTTCGGCACCCTGCTCGTGGATGGCGCGGATGACGTCAGGGCGGGCGAGAACCTTGTTGACCTCGGTCCCGATACGCTCGACCACCTCTGCAGGCGTTTTGGCCGGCGCGAAGATGCCGTACCACGTGCTGACGTCCACGTTCCTGTAGCCGCTCTCCGCGACGGTCGGGACATTGGGCAGCGACGTGCTGCGGGTGGCCGACGTCACCGCCAACGCGCGCAGCTTGCCGGCCTTGACCTGGGCCAGCGCAGAGGGCACGGAGGCCACCATCAGGTCGACGTTGCCGGCCATGGCATCCATCATCGCCGCATTGGAGCCCTTGTAGGGTACGTGCAGCAATCGGATACCGGCCGCCTGGCTGAAGATCTCGGCGGCCAGATGGATGGTCGTGCCATTGCCGGGCGACCCGTACTTGATGGATTCCGGATGCGCCTTCGCGGCGGATACCACGTCAGCCAGGGTCTTGAAGCGCGAATTGGCCGACGTGACGATGGCGATGGGCGTGTAGGCGACGTGGCTGATCGCAACCAGATCGCGATCAGGCACATAGGATACCGACTTGTAGAGCCACGGTGCCACCACGAGATTGTCTTTCTGCCCCATGACCAGTTCATAACCCGTGGGCGCGGCGCGGACGATTTCCGCGATGCCGAGCGTGCCGCCGGCCCCCGGCTTGTTGTCCGGCACAAACGTCCATTTGGTGTCCTGCGACACCTGGTTGGCCACCAGGCGCGCCAGGATATCGGTACCGCCGCCCGGCGGGAACGGAATCACCAACCGGATGGGCTTGGTGGGCCATTGGGCATTGGCGGACTGGGCGTGTACGGGCGTGGTGACGAGACCACAGGCCACCAGCACGGTGGCCAGCATTGACTTCAGCATTGCAAGGATCCTTGTAAAGCGAATCCTGGGCCGAACGTTCGCCGTCTTTTGGCGCGGGCTGGTTGGGGGTAGGTGATGACGCCGCTGCTCACGCGTTCATGTCGCGCCGCGGGTGGCACAGGCGCACAGATTCGAGACATCACTTCAGACAACAGGAATTCGGGTAATAGATGCGGCCCGGATTATACCGTGCCGATTACAACGAGATTCCGCCGCGGCCGAGTGCGATTCAGGGTGCCGTCCTGGCCGGCGCGAAGGCGTCGGCGATTGCCCGTGCGTTGTGGAGGTACAGATCCCAGCCGCCGGCCCAGTAGTTGGCCCACCAGCCGGATGAGTGCTGGTCGGTATCGCGCGAAAGGTTGGAGAGGGTTGCGGCGTGCGGCACGTAGGAGAGATCGGTCATGTGGCGATGGCCTGTCGGCATTGAGCGAAGAGATTCTCGCGGATTGGTAGTTTCCCTTACAGGGTTTTCCCGAATTCTAGCAGGGTGGCTTAAGCGGGCGGCAGGGCCTTACAGGCGATATTCGGCATCAGCGGGCGGTGATGTGCGGCTGCGAGACGAAAGCGGAATGCCTCCCGCCCAATTGTGGTGATATATTACATACCACCACATCGACGAGGCATCGTTCCCCATGCTCGATCCTTCTTTGCTGGGCCGGATGACTTTCACGCACGCCGAGCCATCGCAGCCCCCTTTGCCGCCGGGCCGGCACCACCTCGGCATTGCCGACGAGCGCGATGCTGTCCTGTACGTTCCCGTCGGGCTTGGCCCTGAACCGGTGCCGATGCTGGTCATGTTCCACGGCGCCGGTGGCTTTCCGGAAAAGGTGTTGCCCTTCATCGAGCGGCACGCGGATGCGCATGGCTTCCTGGTGCTGGCGCCGCATTCGACCTTTCCCACGTGGGACATCGTCATCGGCGGCAACGGGCCCGACCTGGAGCGCCTGCAGCAGGCGCTGGCCGCTGTGTCCGCGCGCTATCGGATCCGCCCGGACCGACTGGCGTTTGCTGGCTTTTCGGACGGCGCCAGCTACGCGCTGTCGATCGGGATCACCAACGGCGACATCGCCAGCCACGTCATCGCGTTCTCGGGCGGGTTCATGTCCATATTCATGCAGGAAGGCACGCCAAAGGTCTTCATTGCGCATGGGCTGGCCGACGAGCAATTGCCGGTGCAGACCAGCGGCCGCGCCAATGCGGCCAAGCTGAAAGCCGCCGGGTACGACGTCGAGTATGTCGAATTCAACGGCATGCATGCGATCCAGCCGCCCATCGTGGCCGAGGCCATCCGCTTTTTCCTGGCATAGCGCTCGTTGTGAGCCAGGGGTTTTGCCGCCAACGGAGTGCAACCGATGAATTTCGAGATTCCGCAGTCCCTGATCCACCCGCTGCTTGCCATGATCGAAGCCGAATCCCCGCTGGCCCGGCAGCTCAGGGCGCACGGGATTTGCCATGGCAGCATGTCGGTGTCGGTGCGCCTGTTCGACGCGCAGTCGCTGAATTCGCTCTACACGCTCAGCAAGACGCAGAACGAGCGCGAACTTCTGTTCCAGATGCTGGCGCTGGACAACATCTACAACGCGCCGCAGGCCCGCACCATTCCCAGCCTGGAATTGCTGGTGGCAGGGCTGGTCGCCTACCTTTCGCGTGATGTCATCGACGGCTGGCTGTACCAGCGCAGCCGCGATGGCGTACTGCTGCCGTGGGTGGTCCAGCGGATTCGCCACGTGGAACCCGAGCAGGGCATGCCCTACGTTGCCATCGACCTGCTGGCAAATTCCATGCTGTCCGCCAATTCGGAACTGACCGACCCCGGGCGGCGCAGGGCGGGCATGACGACTTCGGTCATTGTCACGCGTGACGAAATCGTCGACCGTACCATCCCGCAGCTTCTCGCCGATTTTGGCTTCTACAAGGAATGCGCGGAGTTCCGGCAGGAATACGAGCGGCATGCCCAGCGCTTTGTCCGCTACCAGCGCAGCTTCGGCGCACAGTACATCGCCGCGGGGGCCGCGTTCACCGTCGAAAGCAAGGGCGCCGTCGCGCTGGCGCGACTTGGCGACGGCGTGGCGGCCCGCTGCATCAATGACGAGGAACGGCTCGAGCGCCGTTTCGAAGTGACATGCGACGCCGAATTCTGGCGCAGGGCCGGCATTGCCACGGGCTTCGACAAGATGCCGCTGCATGGCTACGTGCACCTGTTCCACCTGGAATGGCACCGGAACATCTGGGTGCATGTCCAGCACCTCACCGAATATCGATACCGGCCGGAACTGCGCGACAAGCTGGTGCTGCCGGCCCACCACCGCGACCTGATCGACATCCTGACCTCGCATATGGACGTCCTGGTTCAGGATGTCGTGCCAGGCAAATCGGGCGGTACGACCATCCTCTGCCAGGGTGCACCCGGCCTTGGCAAGACGTTGACGGCCGAGGTGTATGCGGAAGTCGTGGGCAAGCCGCTCTACCGCGTGCATTCCGGGCAGCTGGGTACGACCGCCGCATCGGTGGGCGCGAGCCTCATGGAGATTCTGCGCCGGGCCATGCGCTGGAATGCGGTGCTGCTGCTGGACGAGGCGGACGTGTACATCCGCCGTCGCGGCAATGACCTGGAGCACAACGCCATCGTGGCGGAGTTCCTGCGCACGCTGGAGTACTTCAGCGGGCTGCTGTTCATGACGACAAACCGTACCGGCGATGTCGACGACGCCATCCTGTCGCGCTGCATTGCCACCATCCAGTACGAGACGCCGGGCAGGGACGATGCGGCGCGGCTCTGGCGCCTGCAGGCAGACCAGTGCGGGGCGGCGCTGAGCGACGATCTGGTCCACGCGTTGACCAGCGCCTACCCGAAAGCGAGCGGCCGCGACATCAAGGAGTTGATGAAACTCGCCACCCGCTATGGCAAGGCGAAGCAGACGGCGTTATCCGAGGATGTGTTCAGGTTGTGCGCGCAGTTCCGCGCCATTGACCCGGCCAGATGACGCCTGGCTACTGATCAAAAAAACAGCCACGGCAGGGAAGCGTGGCTGCTCCAAGGGATCAGAAGGGTTACTTCGACGTGCATTCTGCGCGCACGGTGCATCGATCACAGCCCCGGAAGAGGTAGGTGTGTGTCTGACACCAGGTTGTTCCAGCTTCAGATGCTCTGCCCCCGGACACCTCGATCCGTTGCGCGTTGACCCATCGATTGTCCTCGGCAAGCAGCCTGGCGATCATGGGACCGATATCGTCGGGCACGCCGACGCGCCCCAATGCGGTCATGTTGGCAAGAAGGCGCAACAGCGAGCCATGCGGCGTTTGCCGTGGGCTACGAGAGCGTGCCGCAATTCACGCGCGAGTATGGCCGCATGTTCGGCCAGTCTCCGGCGCGTGATGCGCGTCTCGCCCGCATCCAGGGCGAGGACGCAGCATGACGGCGCCCCCTCGCCCTTGCGCACTTCCGCCCGGCATCAGGCCGAGAGTTCCGCCCGGGCGATTGCGGCGCCGGCGCTGAGCGCGTTCAGCTTGCCGCGCGCGACTTCGCGAGGCAGGGGCGCCATGCCGCAGTTGGTGCAAGGGTAGAGCTTGTCGGCATCGACAAACCGAAGCGCTTTGCGCAGGGTATTGGCAACTTCCTCCGGCGTCTCGACGGTATGGTTTGCCACGTCAATCGCACCGACCATCACCTTCTTGCCGCGAATGAGTTCGATCAGGTCGATTGGAACGTGCGAGTTGTGGCATTCCAGCGAGATGATGTCGATATTCGACTTCTGCAGCTTGGGGAATGACTCTTCATATTGCCGCCATTCCGACCCCAGTGTCTGTTTCCAGTCGGTATTGGCCTTGATGCCATAGCCATAGCAGATATGGACGGCCGTTTCGCATTTCAGGCCTTCAATCGCGCGTTCCAGCGTGGCAACGCCCCAGTCATTCACTTCGTCAAAGAATACGTTGAATGCGGGTTCGTCGAACTGGATGATATCGACGCCGGCGGCCTCCAGTTCCCTGGCCTCCTGGTTGAGGATGGTCGCAAACTCCCAGGCCAGCTTTTCGCGGCTCTTGTAGTGATTGTCAAAAAGCGTGTCAATCATCGTCATGGGGCCCGGAAGCGCCCATTTGATCGGTTGCCGGGTTTGCTGGCGCAGAAACCGCGCGTCTTCGACAAATACGGGCTTCTGGCGGCTCACGGAGCCGACGACCGTCGGCACGCTCGCGTCATAGCGATCACGAATCCTGACGGTCTCGCGCTTTTCGAAATCGACCCCGCTCAGGTGCTCGATAAACGTGGTGACAAAATGCTGACGCGTTTGTTCGCCATCGCTGACGATATCGATGCCTGCGTGCTGCTGTTCCTGCAGCGACAAACGCAGGGCGTCCCGCTTGCCTTCGACCAGTTCGTCGTCCTGCAGCTTCCAGGGTGACCAGAGTTTTTCAGGCTGAGCGAGCCAGGAGGGTTTGGGCAGGCTGCCGGCCGTCGAGGTGGGCAATAATTTTTTCATGGCAAATGTTCCGTTTTATTCTGGTTGATCAGCGCGCGTAATTGGCGGCCCACTGTTCAAGCACGCGCTTGTACGGCTTGATGAAATGCTCTTCGGTGAATTTTCCCTGCTGGATGGCCAGCTCGCTGCGTTCCACCCGGTCGTAGACAATCTGCGTCAGGGAGTAATCCCGATTCTTCAGGCTGGGTTGGTAGAGCTTCCCTGCCGAGCAGTTGGCGTTATAGATCTCGGGCCGGTAAATCTTCTGGAACGTCTCCATCGTGCTGATGGTGCCGATCAGTTCGAGATTGGTGTAATCGCCGAGCAGGTCGCCGGTAAAATAAAAGCCAACGGCGCAGCACTGTTCGGCGGCATGAAAAAGCGCACCCGCATGCCCATCTTCTCGAAATACTGGTCCGTCGATGACAGTTCGTTCTGTTGATACTCGACGCCCAGTACGGGATGCTGATTCTCGGTGCGGTGGTAAGTCTTGCTGCTCGATGCGCTGATGCAGATAACCGGGGGCTTGCTGAAATTCGACTTGTAGGCATCCGAATTGACAAAGTGCTTGAACAGTTTGCCGTGCAGGTCGCCGAAGTCATCCGGCAGGCTGAATGCGGCTTGATTGCTGTTGTGTTCCGGCAGCAGTACGCTGAAATCGTAATCGCGCACGTACGAGGAAAAATTATTCCCTGCAATGCCGTCGATGCGCTCGCCGGTCTTCTTGTCGAGGATATCGATCTTCAATATCTCGATCAGCGGAAATGCATCGCTGCTGTCCTTGGCGTCGATAATCATTTCAGCGGAAATGATGTCGAGCTCCACGGCATACCGTTCGCCTTTCGGATTATCCCAGTGTGCAAGATTATTGAAGCGGTTATCGATCATCCGCAGGGTATTGCGCAGGTTATCCTGGCGGCTGTTTCCGCGGGCCAGATTCGCAAAGTTTGTGGTGATGCGCGTATTGTCCGATGGCTGATAATCTTCATCGAAGCGAATACTCTTGATGCGGAAGGTGAAATCGTGACTCATGGTAATCGGGTGCCCTGGTTTCCGGGAGAAATCTGAATCCTGCCTGGTCGAGATCGTGCATCAGGCCGCGACCACTTCGTCGATGCCGACCGGCCTTGTCTGGCGTGTCAGCCCGACCAACGGCATGGCCCGCCGGACCGCCAGCCTCGCCCTCTCGCACACGGCGTCGTTGTGCAGGCGGTAGTCGACAAAATCCTTGTCGGTCGCGTAGACGCCCAGCGGCAACGTACGCGCCTGGAAGAAGCTGAACAGCGGTCGCAACTGGTGGTCGATCATCAGCGCATGGCGCTCGCTGCCGCCGGTGGCAGCCAGCAAGACCGGCTTGTCGATCAAGGCGTCCTGATCGATGAAGTCGAAAAATGCTTGAACAGACCCGTGTACGCGCCCCGGAAGACCGGCGTGGCCACCACCAGGACGTCAGCCTGCTCGACCGCCGCAAGCTTCCGCTCGACGATATCGGGCAGTTGAGAGCGCCAGACCGCACCGGCCAGCTGCGGAGCGAGCGGACCCACTTCGATCAGGCATTGTTCGCAGAGTACTTCTTCGGCGATCAAGTCCAGCAGGTGCCCTGCCAGGGCTGCGGACTTGGAGGGGCGCTGCAGGCCGCCGGAGACTGCGACCACGCGGAGGGGAAATGTCATATCTGCTTTCATGCGCAAACGAACGATAGGCGCATGCTAGCGAGCGGTAACCATGAAGTAAAATGGTTAAAACTCACACATCCATGAATATGGATCATGTGAGTTTTTTGGGGCGCTTCCAGCGGTGATGGTTCTCAGGCCGGTGCGCTATCGGCGGAGTGGCGTGCGAGTTCGTAAAAAGCCTTCACGTAGTCGATGTCGATTTCGCCCTCGCGCGCGCCGAGGAAGATCTGCTTGGCTACCCCGTCCGGGCCCAGGCGGACGGCCGTAACGTCCATTTTCTGCGCGTATTCGGCCACCAGCCAGCGCGGCAACGCGGCGATGCCGCGTCCGCTGGCCACCATCTGCATCATGATGTCCGTCGTCTCGATCGTCTTGTGGCGTCTGGGTGCAACGCCTGCCGGCTGCAGGAAAAGGTTGTAAATATCGAGCCGATCGATGGCAACCGGGTAGGTAATCAGCACTTCATTGGTCAGTGCGTCCGCGTCGACGTAGGGCAGGCCTGCCAGGCGGTGGTCTTTGCCGACGACGAGCACCTGTTCGTAGTCGAACACGGGCTCGAAATGCAGGCCGGGCCTGTAGAGCGGGTCGGGCGTGACAAGCATGTCGATCTCGTAACCGAACAGCGCTCCGATACCGCCGAACTGGAATTTCTGCTTCACGTCGACATCCACGTCCGGCCATTGCGCCAGATAGGGCGACACGATCTTGAGCAGCCACTGGTAGCACGGGTGGCATTCCATGCCAATGCGCAACGTGCCCCGTTCACCCTGCGCGAACTGCCGCACGCGCTCCTCAGCCAGGTCGAGTTGGGGCAACACGCGGTTTGCCACCGCCAGCAAATAGGATCCTGCCTGGGTCAGCCGCAGCGTGCGCCCCTCGCGCAGCCAGATGTCGGTGCCAAGCTGTGTTTCCAGCTTTTTCATGGCATGGCTGAGCGCCGACTGCGTCAGACACAGCACGGCAGCGGCCGCCGTCAGCGACCCTTGGCGGTCCACCTCGCGGAGGATTGATAGGTGAATGCGCTCCAGCATGAGTTAGATTCATTGAAGTTGTTCTAACGATCATCCTACTTCATGTGGGAAGTTTCTCATTATCTGGCCTCTCCGACAACCAAATGACGTCCGTTTCGGGCCCTATAAGTGCCTTATGAATTCTTCCATTAACACGTCAGAGCAAGCAATTCATGTCCGAACTTGCTTGCGCATAAGCATAAGATGTCCCAACTTTCGAATGCAAAGTAAGTAATTGATTGTTATGGTAAAAATTTCTGAACGTGTTGAGCTTGATCCGCCCAAAATCGTTCCTTGAGCTGGCCCGAGATCCTAGTGAAGGGGGCTGATGTGATAGCAGCCAATTTTCACCACACCTATCGAGGATAGAATCTCGGCGCTCTGCCGCGTGTGGAGGCGTTACAAATTGCCCTCCAAATTGTGCAAACTGAACGCCGAGTCCAGCGACTCGAAATCAGCAATCCCGAAGTCAATCGAGAACCTTGCCTCGGGTTTCAGGCATTGCCATATAGACGCCGCACCCGATCACGCAAACCGTGGCAATGTATATCCACGTGTATGAATCGAGCCCAGCGTTTGCCATGGCCGTCATGATGTAACGAAGGGTGCCACCAAACAGGGTCACGGATATTGCATAGGGCAGTCCAATTCCTGTGGCCCGCACAGCAGCAGGAAACTGTTCCGCCATCACGGCGACGGATGTCGGTGCGTAACCGCAAGTCAGTAGCATGCCGATGCACGCGATGGCGGTGACTTGCCAGAAGTCATTCGTGAGCCAGTGCAGGCTAGGCCATGCAAAGAGCGCAGAACCCGCGGCGAACGCGATTAGTACCGGCTTGCGCCCGATGCGATCGGCAAGATTTCCAAAGTAGGGAATGGCGAATAGCGTAACGGCGATGGAGATTACGCTCGCGCTAAACGCCTGCGGCAGCGGCAGGCCAGTACGGACATGAGCGAACGTCGGGAACAATACCAGCCAGAGATATAGCGTTAGATTTCCAGCCATGGCGATGCCAACCACGCGCAACGACTCTCGCCAATGTTTGGTGAGGATGACGAGCGACGGATGAGTTGAGCCCGCAGCCGGAGAAGACTTCTTTGAGGCATGCTTGAATGCGTCAGTTTCGGCGACAGATAAGCGAATTCACAGGACCACGAGCCCCAGCAGACCCGCGATCAGGAATCCGAGTCGCCAGCCCCAGATTGCCATATCTTTCGGATGGATGGAATGTGTGAGGGCGTACCTGCCGATCACGCACGGGGGCGCTGTGCTTTTTTTCCAGCTTATCAGCCGACGCTATGAACACGCTTCTACCGTACTGACTTCCAACAAAGGATTCGAAGAATGGGGAGCTGTCTTCGGGGATGAAGTGATGGCTGCCGCGCTCATCGACCGAGTGCTCCATCACTGCCATCTCGTAAACATCAAGGGGAACAGCTATCGCATGCGTGAGCACGCAGAGCTCTCGCGGGAGCTTAACCATGAGTCACGCGCCCGACGCACACGCGCGGAAATAACGAGCGCCGCATAGTCCCGAATTCGTTTGAACTGCTATCGCCTCCAATCGGCGGTTACCGACCCACGGGAGACATTTCGCGACGAGACGGGGAAATGGCGGAGTCCGGCCGGTCTCCGTCCTCCAAACGCATGGGAGTAAGAGGTGCTTCTGGCGACAATCCAGGCTCCTGATCAACTCAAGTATGGCTAACTTCGACACTTGCATAGATGATGCCTAGAAGCAGAGTTAGCAGACCTAGGGCAATCGCGATCAGGCACCATTTTCGTGTGCGGTGCGTAAGCCAGAAATATTCAGCGCTTCGCTTCTCTTCGTTTGTGGAAAAGGTAGCTCGACCGCCGCGCCAAGCCGCGTATTTTTGCGCTTCCTTGCGCTGGGACTCGTTCAGGGCGAACAGCGATGATACTTCGAATAGGCCATAGGCCCCGCCCAAAATCAGAAGTAACCCGATTCCCATTAGTGCGCGTCCCAAAATAGCTCCTGAGATTTTTTGCGGCCGTTATCGCACCGAATTTTGAACGCTGAACAGCTTAGCAAAAAGGGGGGTAAGACAATTGCGCCGCCGAAGTGGGGTATAACGTGCGCGCAACGTTGACGGTAGCGAACTGGACGGCCGCTACTGGCCGATATGAGCCGGTGCTTACGGCAGTGTCAATGTTACGAGTGCCAATTTGCCACCTAAATACTCGTAGTGGATCCACAGGCCGTCATGTTCGAATCGAATCCACGCGGAGTCACCCTTTGACTGCGACGTTTTGATGCCGGCGCTCGTCGCGTGAGCCTTGGCTTCAGCGAAGTCGTGGAAGCAGGGAGCTCCTATGACATCCGTATTGATTGCGGAAAACCCGGAGCGAGGTTGAATATAGCACCAGATAACAGAGAGAACTTGTTTCTCGTCGAAGCGAAACTCAAAGCCCGCTGACTCCGCAGACGAACTGTAGCTATCAGCGGCGTTTTCGTGCAAGCGGTCGAAGTCATAGATAACGGCCATGTCAAAGTGCTCCAGCACCTCGATGACGAAGTCGCTCTTCAGATGTTTGCCTAGATAGCTAGCTAGTTGCATGTGGGTGCCTGACTTCTGATTTTGCGGCCGGACGTTGGACAAGGACAGCTTCCGCCGCCGCGAACCTTGTGATTGTGTGCAATTTAGAGATGCATGTCGAGCGGCTGCTTCTGGCCGGTCTTGGCCCTCGGTCTGCCTGGGTAGGGCCTTTCCGGCACCAAGGGCGATTTCCGACCCTTAGCGGCCCGTCAAATTGCTTCAATCCGAAATAGTGCAGCGCGTGGCCTCGCCTTGGATCAAGGTCAGAGGTCCGGCCTCGCCCCCGGATTTCAACTCCACTCGTACCGAGTGCGTGCGCAATATGGTGGGTAAGCCACGGAATGTCATTTCTGGACGACCACTTTCCAACCCAGACAAAAAGAACTCCGAGGGATAGAAGACCCAGTCCTTCGATAGATATGGCCAGAAAACGGGACGTGGATACGGCGAGCGCTTCGACGGCGGCGGATAGCGTAATGAACGCGATAAGGGCGAACCATATCGTCATGAAGACGCGGGGAATTGTCGGTATCCTGAAAGCGCCTTCCAGAACACAGCCAGTTCCTGTGGCAGAGAAGGATCCGTACAGAATCGGCCTAAAGGCGCCTCCGATCAATGGAAGCCCCCTCTGGATGCGAACTTTCTTGTCGCTGACGAGCCCCATGGCGCGCTTGTTCGAGAACGTCCAGATCGACGGGTTCACAACTGCGGCAAGGCGCGCGATGGATTCCTGGACAGAAACGGCGCTCGCAAACCGAACATGTGTTGATCCATAGAGAAATTGAAAGAGCCAGCGAAGCATGTTTTCTATTCCTCCCAACGTAGCGGTGCGAGAATTCGCGTCATCGCGAGCATGGCGCGTCAAGCAAATTAAAATAGCAGCACCTCCAACGTTGGCTATGCCGTCAGAGTTTCAGTTCTTCAACTTGCCAATCTCAGTCCTGAGGTACTCTCCAGAGATCGCTTTTTCGAGCAATTGCGTAGTCGCCTTCGTGCTCTCTATGGGCCAGGCTTCGCGCAGCTAGAGCCGGCAGCCGACCCTTAACCGACGTGCAGCGCGAACCTTCTCCGGTATGAGAGCTGAACTAACGCTCAAGATAGCGAGCCCATCATTGATAGAAGATACGTAATTTTCAGCCATTTTGCCGGCGCTGTCGACCGACCGCTTCTGGCCGATCGCAGTCCTTCCACTGAATCGATGCCATGAAGGGCGCCTCACGAATCTCCAGGTCGCGTAATGCCAGTCCGCGGATTTGCCCGAGCTTCCAGAAAGTCCACCAGCATCCTTCCGGCCGGCGACAGCGTATCGAAGTCGCGCGAGCAAATGGCGAACCGGCGGCGGGCCCAATCGTCGCGCAAGGGGATTGCACGAATACCGAGTGCCTGTGCAACGGGTTCCGCAATCTCCTGCGGGATGATGGCCAATCCCAGATTTGCGCGAACGCAGCGCAGCGCGGCATCGAATGTGGATACGACTGCCCGGTAGTCGATACGTCGGCCGAGAATTGCGGCATGTCGATTCAGCATGGTCTGGACGGCTGTTTGCGCCGGCATGCCGATATGCCGATGATCCAGCGTCTGCGCGAACGCGCAATTGTCAGCCCTGGCGAGCGGATGCGAACCATGCACGATCGCTGCCAGATGGTCTGCCCGATACGGGCGGGTCTGAAATCCTTCTAGGTCGGCCGCATCCCAGCAAATCGCTAGTGGTGCCGAGCCTTCGCGCAGCGACCGCACAACGTCGATGCTCAGGCTTTCCTCGATCGTGATACCCACATCCTGATGACCCGGGACCTGCAGGAAGGCCGCGACGTCGTCGGGCAGCGATTCCGCCATCGACGATACCGTCGCCAGCAGGCGCACCTGGCCGCGAATGCCCGAGCCAAAGTCAGCCATGTCGCGTGCCACGCGATCGGCGGCGGCCAGCATGGCGCGTGCATGAGTCAGCACAATTTCGCCCGCGGCGGTAGGCACCACGCCACGGCGGCGGCGGTCCAGCAGGCTTGTGCCCACCGTTGCCTCAAGCTGCGCCAGCCGCTTGCTGATCGCGGATGCCACGATATGTTGCTGGTCGCCGGCGCGCGCGATGTTCTGGGTTTCGCACACGGCGACGAATAGCCGGAGGGTGGTCAGGTCGAGGTCTCTCATGCCCGAATTGTAGACTCAGACATTCCATTGCGGAACGTCAGCGATGGCAAAAGATCGCTTCTGGTTGTTTTGGAACGGCATAGAGTGGCAGGTATCGAGTGTCTCTTTCCGGCGCCTCGCCGCAAGCCATGACCCCTGCATCGCACCATCCCCAACTGGCCGTCTGGCCGCCATGCGCCGTAATCCGGGAGGTCGGATTGCGTGACGGGCTGCAAAGTATCCAGACCATCGTCTCCACCGAACGCAAGAAAAGCTGGATTCGTGCTGCCCACGCGGCAGGTCAGCGCGAGATCGAGGTGGGTTCGTTCGTTCCCGCAAGGCTGTTGCCGCAACTGGCCGATACGGCCGAGCTGGTGGCGTTCGCCCGCACGCTGCCGGGGCTGTTCGTCTCGGTGCTCGTGCCTAACCTGCGCGGAGCCCAGGATGCCATCGCCAGCGGCGCCGACCTGATGCTCGTGCCTTTGTCCGCCAGCCATGCGCATAGTCTGGCCAATCTGCGCAAGACCCCCGACGACGTGGTGGCCGAGGTGGCACGTATCCGTGCGGCGCGCGACGCGGCGGGGTCCGGAACGCTGATCGAAGGCGGCGTCGGCACGGCCTTTGGCTGCACGCTGCAAGGCCGCGTTGAGCCTGATGAAGTGCTGCGGCTGATGCAGGCGCTGCTCGACGCGGGTGCCGATCGCGTGAGCCTGGCCGACACGGTTGGCTACGCAGATCCGCGCATGGTGCGCGAACTGTTCGAGCGCGCTGTCGCGCTGGCCGGCGACCGCTTCTGGTGCGGTCATTTCCACGATACGCGCGGACTGGGTCTGGCCAACGTGCTCGCAGCGCTGCAAACGGGCGTCACGCGCTTCGATGCATGCCTGGCCGGCATTGGCGGCTGCCCCCACGCGCCAGGCGCCAGCGGCAACGTGACAACCGAGGATCTCGCCTACATGCTGGAGAGCATGGGCATCGACACCGGCGTCGATATCGACGCACTGCTGGCGTTACGGCAGCAGGTACAAGGGTGGCTTTCCGGAGAGTCGCTGCACGGCACGCTATGGCGCGCCGGCTTGCCCAGAACCTTTGCTGCCGGCGCCCATCGCGCGGTGGCCTGATCGACATCCTGGACCGAACCATGCAACAAGAGAACACATCGCTGCCGCTGGCCGGCATTCGCGTCGTCGAATTTACCCATATGGTGATGGGACCCACCTGCGGCATGATCCTCGCGGACCTTGGCGCCGAGGTCATCAAGGTGGAGCCGCCGGGTGGCGACAAGACCCGCAATCTGCCCGGCTTGGGCATCGGCTTTTTCCGGGCCTTCAACCGCAACAAGAAAAGCGTGGTGCTGGACATCACCACCGAGGAAGGGCGCACGGCAGCCGCTGAGCTGGCTGGGCAGTGCGACGTGGTGCTGGAGAACTTCCGGCCGGGCCTGATGGAAAAACTGGGCCTCGACTACGCGACGCTGTCGGCGAAATACCCGCACCTGATCTATGTCTCGCACAAGGGCTTTCTGCCCGGTCCTTACGAGAAACGCCTGGCGCTGGACGAAGTGGTGCAGATGATGGGCGGACTGTCCTACATGACAGGGCCGAAAGGACGGCCGCTGCGCGCGGGCACTTCGGTCAACGACATCATGGGCGGCATGTTCGGCGCCATTGGTGTACTGGCTGCCCTGCGCGAACGAGACGGCACGGGCCGTGGACAGGAAATACAGAGCGCGCTGTTCGAAAACTGCGTGTTCCTGGCGTCGCAGCACATGCAGCAGTTTGCGATGACGGGCGAAGCGCCGCCGCCGATGCCGTCGCGCGTGTCGGCCTGGAGCGTCTATGACGTGTTCACGCTCGCCGACGGCGAGCAGCTCTTCATCGGTGCGGTCAGCGACAAGCAGTTCGTCACGCTCTGCCAGGTGCTTGGACATCCAGAACTGGTCGACCGGCCCGAGTACCGCGACAACGCGTCGCGAGTGGCAGTGCGGCCTCAGTTGCTGGAGGAACTGGGCGCAATCCTTCAGCACCATCGCCCCGCAGCATTGATGCCGCAGCTCGAGGCCGCCGGCATTCCCTATGCGCCAATCGTCCGCCCGGACCAGTTGCTCGACGATCCGCACCTGAAGGAAAGCGGCGGCCTGGTGCAGATGCAGGTGGATGACGGCTCGATTGCACCCACGGTCCTGCTGCCGCTATTGATGGGCGGCAGGCGCCCGGGCGTCAGGCATCCGTTGCCCAGGCCCGGCGAGCACAACGACGAAGTGCTCGGACGCATTGCCAGGCCAGGTAGCTGAGTCAGGTCCTGAACTTGCCTTACCGCTGTTCCTAAAACAAAGACGGAGACAACCATGATTTCACGCCCCCACTGGAGGGCCGTGGCCGCTGCCACAGGCTTTCTGCTCTGCACCGCGTTGCCCGCGCTAGCCCAAGGCGGCAAGCCGGTGCGACTGATCCTGCCGATCAGCGCGGGCTCCGGCGTCGATGCCATCGCCCGTACCGCGGGCCCGGCGCTGGGCAAGGCCATGGGGCAACCCGTGGTGATCGAGAACCTTCCCGGAGCCGGGGGCATTACGGGTGCGGCCGCAGTGGTCAAGGCACCGCCTGACGGCCTGACGCTGGGACTGGTGTCGAACAATCACGTGATCAACCCGAGCGTGTTCAAGTCGATGCCCTTCGATCCGATCAAGGACGTGACGCCGATCAGCGTGATCGGGGCCACCCAGCTCGTGCTGGTGGTCAACCCGAAAGTCCCCGCGAAGAACGTCAAGGAATTGGTGGCGCTGCTCAAGGCCAAGCCCGATGCCTACAACTATGCGTCGTCGGGGAACGGCACGATCATCCACCTTGCCGGCGAGATGTTCCTGAGCGAAGCCGGTGTCAAGGCCAATCACATCCCGTACAAGGGAACGGGCCCGATGGTGACCGACCTGCTTGGCGGGCAGGTGGACATGGGTGTGGTGGCACTCAACGCAGCGCTGCCTTACCTGAAGGCCGGCACCTTGCGTGCGATTGGCGTGTGTGGCGATGCGCGTTCGCCCGTGGCCGCCGATGTGCCGACCATCGCGGAGCAGGGCCTGCCCGACTACCACGTGGAAGGCTGGTTCGCCGTCGTCGGCCCCGCAAACATGAAACCCGCCGATGTGAAGCGGGTACACGATGCCTTTGCCACGGCGTTCTCCACCCCCGAGGTGGTTGAAGCCCTGAAGAAGCAGGCCACCGTCATCAAGCCCGGATCGCCCGAGGCGGCCGCCCGGTACTTCCGTACGGAAGCCGACCGATACGCCGGCCTGGTGAAGAAGGCCAACGTGAAAGTCGAATGATCCATCCCACAGAGAACATGTCCATCTACCAGCTTGGCGAACTTGCGCCGTCTATCGCCGCCAGCGCCTTTGTGGCCAGCGAAGCCACCATCATCGGCCGCGCCGAACTTGCTGGCGACGTCAGCGTCTGGCCCGGGGCGGTCATCCGCGCCGATAACGAGCCCATCCGGATCGGTGCTGGCAGCAATATCCAGGAAGGTGCCGTGCTGCATACCGACCCCGGATGCCCGCTGCAGATTGGCGAGCACGTCAGCGTGGGCCATCAGGCCATGCTGCATGGCTGCACCGTGGGTGACGGCGCCCTGATCGGCATTCAGGCGATCGTTCTTAACAACGCGAACATCGGTGCCGAATCGCTGGTCGCGGCGGGCGCGCTGGTGACGGAAGGCAAGACGTTTCCGCCGCGCTCGCTGATCCTTGGCACGCCGGCCAAGGCCGTACGCGAGCTGACGCAGGAAGAGGTCAACAACCTGCGTGCCAATGCCGACGACTACGCCCGGCGCGCTGCGCGCTACCGGACGGCATTGAAGCGCATCGCCTGAGCGGCGACATCTGTTTTCATCCGCAGCCGGCAATCCAGACCGGCGCGGGTCTTTCCATCCAGACGGAGGTGACATGCATTACAAGACGCTGGCTTCAGCCAGTGCGGCGGCGCTCGCCTGCACGATTTGTGCAAGTGGCGTCCACGCGCAAGCATCGACATCGGTCACGTTGTATGGCCTGGTCGACACAGGCATCGAATTCCTGAACCATGCGGGTACCGGCGGCGCCGGCTCGGTATACCGCCTGTCGCCGGGCAACGTGACTGGATCGCGTTGGGGCTTGCGGGGCAAGGAAGATCTGGGCGGCGGGCTCAGCGCCGTATTCGTGCTGGAGAGTGGCTTCAACAGCGACACCGGCACGTCGGGGCAGGGCGGCCGCCTGTTCGGGCGGCAGGCCTACGTGGGTCTGCAGAATCAATGGGGACTCATCTCGCTGGGCCGGCAGATCAACACGCTGTACGACCTGTTCGTGCCGCTCGATCCCGTGCGCTACACCAGCTACGGGCTACTGGCGCAGGACGCGCAGTTCGCCAACCGTGCAGACAACGCGATCAAGTACACCGGCAATTTTGGCAACCTGACCATTACCGGCATGTACAGCGCCGGCTACGACGCCACAATCCCCAACGGCAGCGAAGTACCCGGCAACGCTCGTATTGGCCAGGAAATCGGGGCAGGCACCTCGTACACGATTGGCAAGCTCGGCATGGTGCTAGCCTACGACCAGCGGCGCGGCACGTCGGACGCATCAGCAGGCAACATCGAACGACGCTACGCCACGGGACTGCTTTGGACCGACGGGCCGTTCACGGCCACGGCAGGTTATCGGTTCCTGCAGGGAACGATAGCCACCCCGTCGCTGCGGGCCCACCTTTACTGGATTGGCGGGTCGTACAATTTCACGCCCGCTTTCGTGGTGCGCGCTGGCGTCTATCGTACTGACCGCCGCGACTCACCCAACGATGCCATGAGCTATGCCCTGGCAATGGCCTATACGTTGTCGAAGCGGACCGACCTCTACCTCAACGCCTCGTTCATGGAGAACAAGGGGCTTCCACGCTCGGGGTGGTGAACGGCGGAACGGTGGCGCCCGGTGTCAACCAGACCGGCGTAGTCGCAGGGATCAGGCACATTTTCTAGGGCCTTGGAGCGTCGCCGACTTTCTATGCCTCGTCTGCCCTGGGTGGCTGGCTTGCATGTGCTTGGAAGGTCGGCCGTCGCCGATCGACCCACAGCGGCCCATCAAATTTCTCCGCACCGGCCATTCCTATTTTCCTAAGGTATTGAGACCGCAGGCCATATCAAACACAAGGTTGGTAGCGCTCCCTGGAGGGACGTCCACAAACTCGCCTGGCACCTCGACTTCATCAACAAGCTTTCCGCGCAGATCTAAATCTGAGTACGTGCGACTCGCAAGATTCCGAACCTTTAAACTACGACAATCGAACTCCATGTGAGCTGCCAGACTTCTGTATTTAGTAAAGAAATGTACTTGAAACACGTTGATCTTTGTGACTAGCGTTACCCTTGCGCCACCGTCATAAACAGATACTGAATCCGTATCAATAAAATGCTCGCCAGAGCTTGTTTTCCCTGCGCTCTTCCAATTTGTAGCGTTAGCAAAAGTTGGGGTACAAAAGACCAAAGCAAGTAAGAGGGATGCGGTAAAGTGCATTAATAACGTCGATATGTTATTGAAATTTTGGTCCTTTGGAAGAAGCAAAGTACCAGCCAGGTGTTCGCTTTCTTGCGACGTAACCGACACTCGATAATAACGCGAAGTGACTGTGCTTGTATCCGCAAGAGACTTGCTCCCGGCAGCGCCAGTTAGAATGCCGCCGGAGCGCCATCGCCCTTTCTCTATCGGATGGCGAGCCTATTAGTACTGATTATCGCGGGACTTTGTCCCCGGAACGCCGGTATACGGGTTCACATTCCCTCGTGTGGAATAATTGTCGTTGCGCGTGGTGTTCGGATTCGTTTGCATGTGCGGCTGGACATAGGCGCCGTTGTTGCGTACGTATCCGTTGACCTTGTGGTCCCCGGTTGAAGCGGTGCTGCCGGACGAGTAGCCCTGAGATGGCGCGTAGCCGCCGTAGCCGCCAGCGGAGTGACCGCCGCGCGCATACGTGACGGTGGACAAAGCGAGCAGCGAAATTGCAAATGCCGTTTTCAAGAGAGCCTCCTGCACGATCGTTGTAGCTGTAAGCAACATGAGACTATCAGGTCGGTTCATTAACGAAAATCCCGCCAAAGCGGGATGGTCTTTGTACCGCAGCAGCGGCAAGACACCTGAGGTCAGATTCACGGCCGGCTTTCGCGAAGAAACCATTGAGAATCGAGCGTCGCAGAGGTGACCTGGGTTTTTGCGGTACGAGCCGCCTTCACACGGCACGTCAGGATTCTGGCATTACATTTGCTACTGGAGAGCGCTAGGCAGAGCCGCTCGAAGTTTCCGGCAGCAGAGAGCGGTCAGTTTGAGTCATTGTCCTTTCCAGTCTCGATGATTTTTGGCCTACAGGCGAGCGGATTACAGTTTGCGGCGGAAAGGCGTCGGCAGGGTACTCGCACCTCTCCGATCTGGTCAGCCGCCAGTTTCGAACTACTGCCTTCAGGGTGGTGCCGACTGGGTTCAGACTAATCCTCTGGCCTGTCTTGGTAGCTCCTTTTAGCCTTGCGCCATTCTGGCTCATCGAACGGACGGAGCGGGAAAAGAGTCGCGCGACCGGACCACACTGCGACCGCTCCGACCGTCAAACTGGTAGCCATGAATGCGTGCCCGTATGCGCTTTCTTGTTCGTGCTCGCGATGGAGACAGTGTCGCTAGCACAACGTGGCTCATTTGTCTGTCTTTCTGAGGGCAGGAAATCGCAATCCCCCACTTTAGTGATCTCCCTGCCAGGTTGGCTTGCCGTTAACATCTGGAAGGAAAGATTCCGAATAACAAAAGGGGAAATCTCGTGGCCGGTAATAATTTGACGTATCGCACGATCTTCATTGTCGCAGCGGGGCTGGTAGCCGGGGCAAGCTTTGCTGCTGAGGGCTACGGTCCAAAGGCTGAAACGACTGAAATTTCGGTTCGGGCGCCCGGCGGCCCAACATTTATCCATCCGAGCGAAGTCACCAAGATTTGCGATTATTCTAAGCGACCGCCATTCCGAGTATATGTTGTCTGCATGAACATAGACGCTAATGACATTATGGCCACTCGCAACCCATCTGAGTCAGATATTAAATGGTTTGATGGTTTTCTTTCTGAGCTAAACTCCCTAAGAATGCAATTTGATAATTTGAAAATATCTGAAGACAAGGCGATGGCCAAAGCCCGGGAGATATTCAAGAAATATGCGCCAAGCCGACCATCAGTTGCAAACAGTGCTCGCTCATCAAATGTCACGCGAGGCGGTTCGGCGGATGGCCGAGGTCCGACCTCCACTGTTGTGCCCGGCGTCGACCGGGCGCTGCAGTTTGCGGCGCAGACGCAAAAAGCCCGAGTGATTGCTACTCCCGATGAGTACGGGAAGTTTTGCAATTCCTATGTACCTAAAACTGAGCGGTTGAAGTCACTGTGCACGATCCAGGGGCTCGAGGCGGCGAGGCGTAAGGAGCAGTTCGATTATTTGCAGCAGCTAACGACTACCGCAATCGGACAATTTTGGCAGCTCGTGGACGCGATTGACGCGGGCGCATTGACCTCAGCGCAAGCATCCGACTATGGGCGAATTATCGTCATGGAGTTTAAAAATAATCGGGAGCGCTATCTAGAAAATGTTATGCGACAGTCATCGGACGTGATTCGTCGCTTTGGAACTCCGGAAGCTGCTCCGTCGCGACCGGCCGTCCGTGAACCTAGTACAACATACTGTAATCAAGAGCCGCTATTGAATAGCGTCACTTGCAATACCTATTGACCGGTGCTTTTTTTCGGGCGACTTCGCCCAGGGCCGGACTCTTCAGGTTGATCGCGTTCGCGCAGCAGTGCAGCGAGCCCGAACGACGAAGTGCTTAAAGTGGGCGGGCTGATGGGACCTTCGCCCCAGGCGGCTATGACGGCAAAGAGGGGGCGGCCTGGTCACTGGATCATTCTGGGAGATTAGAGTCGGCGTTTCGTTAGCGAAGTGGCAGCACGTTGTTTCATATGCAGTTGTCTTGGTTCGAGTTGTGTGCAATCCACGCGAAATGTCGAGTGGCAGGTTCTGGCCGGGGTCGGCCCGTCGGCTGGGAAACTGCGGCGAGCAGCGCAGCAGCAGCTTAGTCCGCGTGAGTGGTACCGAGGCTTCGCGTCAATCCAGCCCGGTGGCTCCCTGTGCCTATTCGTCGGCGCGAAGTCCTTCCTGCTTGATCACGTTGGCCCAACGCTGGAGTTCACTGAGGTAGATCTTGGCCGTGTCAGCCGGCGATGTCGCGTAGGGCTCCAGGCCCAGCGTGCCGAGATGCTTGCGCACAACGTCGTCTTGCAGCACTTCACCCAAGGCCTTGGCGAGCGTGGTCACGACATCGCTGCTCAAGCCAGCCGGGCCAGCCAGGCCGTACCAGCTCATCACCTCGTATCCTTTGACGGTCTCTGCCACCGATGGAACGCCGGGCACAAGCGACGTGCGCTGCGACGTGGTGACGGCGAGAAAGCGCGTGCGCGAGGCAAGCGGCGCCATCGCGGGCGGCGTGCCGAACTGCACCTGTATTTGCCCGCCGATCAGTGCGGCGGCGGTTTCGCTGCCACCCTTGTACGGGATGTGGGTCATCGTCATGCTGGCCTCACGCTGGAGGACCAATGCGGCCAGATGCGGCGTGGTGCCGACGCCGCCGGCGCCATAGTTGAGCTTGCCGGGTGATTTGCGCGCCATGGCGATCAGATCCTGCAGCGAATGGATGCTCGAAGTCTTGGCAACGCCGATCAGCATGGGTCCCCTTGCGACCGAGCCGACCAGCGTGAAGTCCTTGGCCGCGTGGTAGGGCAGCTTGTTGTACATCGCCGGCGAGATGGCGTTCGTTGTGGTCAGCAGCATCAGCGTGTAGCCATCCGGTGCGGCCTTGGCTGTCATGGCAGCGGCCAATGTCGTGCCGGCGCCGGGCCGGTTTTCCACCACCACCGGTTGGCCGAGCTTGCGGCCCAACGCTTCGCCGACGGCGCGCGCCACGCCGTCCGCACCACCGCCGGCTGTAAAGCCGGTCACCAGCTTGATGGGGCGCTCTGGCCATGCCGCCTGGGCCGCAGTCCCCCGGCCAGCAACGCCACACTGGCCGCATGAATGGTCAGCCAGCCAAGGCGGCGAGCAAGGCGTGAGGAACGCGGACGAAGGCCGGTTGGATATCGGGGGTCATGCTGTCTCCTTTACTGCGGAAGCTACGATGGCTTGAAGATCGGTAATCAAGGCGCGGGCCGGACGTGCGTGGCACTGCTGGGCAAGGGCGAGCAACTCAGGGCCACGGGCGGCGACGCCCGTCCATGCCAGGCAGTCGTCGAGCTTGGCGGCAAGTTCGGCGGCGTCCATTGGCTGCTGCGCGGAGCCGCGCAGCGTTTGCACGCGTTGGTGAAGCTGGCGCCCGTCGCGCAAGGTGATGGTGATTTCGGCCCAGCGCGGCGTTGCCGGGCCAGCGGATTCGGTCGCGCGCACACGCGGGAAGAAGGCCTGGATGTCAGGGCGCTGTACCGACGCATCGACAAAGCTGGTGAGCCGGATTGCCCCATCCTTCAGCGCAGCGGCCATGGCATAAGGCATGCTGAACTTTCCTTCGAGGCCGGTACGCGGGTTCGGATGGACCAGCGGCACCAGGGCGCCGTGGCTGGTGGTGATTTCTACGCGTTCCACATCGGCCAGTCGTATGTCATGGCTTGCGCGCAACGCCAGTACGGCGTCCAGCGCGCGATGTGTGGCGTAGCACATCGGATATTGCTTGACGTCAAGGCCGCTGCGCCGCAGTTCAAGTGGCGCTTCGCCGAGCCCGGCCAGCCAGTCGTGCGGGGCATCGTCGCCGGCATAGAGCGCCAGGAAGCCATTTGGGCCATCCAGTGCGCCAGGGCCAGCCTCGAAACCGGCTTCCGCCAGGCTGGCGGCGCGCACCGCCACGGCATTGGCATGGCCTGCCTGGAACGACTTGCCCTCGGAGCCCACGTTCTCTCGGGTTCCTGCGGCTTGTGCGACCGCAATGCCGATGGCGTGGACGATCTGGCTCGCGTTGAGGTCAAGCAGATGGCAGCAGGCCACGGCGGCGCCGAGTGCGCCGATGGTGGCCGTGGAGTGCCAGCCCGCAGCGTAGTGCGGCAGCGCCATGGCACGTGAAAGCTTGCCAATCACTTCCATGCCGACCGTGAAGGCCGACGACAGACGGTCGCCCATCAGCCCACGATCTTCGGCCAAGGCCAGTAGCGCAGGCCACAGCACCACACTCGGATGGCCACGCATCGGCACTGTCACGTCGTCGTAGTCAAGCACGTGGCCCGCGATGCCGTTCCACCACGCGGCGATTTCGGGCGCGGCGCGTTCCGTGCGTCCCCACAGGCTCGCGCCCTGGCCGGCGTGATTGTGCAACAGGCCCGCGCGCGACAGATAGGCGAGAGCGGCCAGCGGTGCGTGTTCGCCGCGGCCAGCCACCGCTACCGCATAGGTATCGGCCAGCGAGCGGCCGCACAGGTCAAGGTCGGTGTCGGTGAGCCGAGTGGGCCGGAAGTCGCAGGCGAATGTGGCAATCCGCGTAGCGGCGTTCTCGATGTCCGTGAGATGTATCTGCATGACGCCTTCGATTTAATCGAGTGGATACTTGGCCGCCCGCGCTGACAGCAAGGCATTGTCGCGGCGGATCTGCGCAGCAAATTCGGCGGGCGTAGAGAAGCGCGGATCAGCGCCTGCCAGTGCGAAAGCCTGCAGCACGTCGGGGGATTTGCCGCTTTCGCGCAGCGCCGTGGCGATGGCGTCGACCACCGACTGCGGCGTGCCCTTGGGTGCGAAAACCCCATACCAGGTGACCGAGTAGGCATCAGGCCAACCAGCCTCCACGCTGGTAGGCACGTCGGGCAGGGCGCTGGCGCGCGTATCGCCGTTGGTGGCGATGATGCGCAACTGGCCCGTCTTGTGCAGCGGCAGCGCGGCCGTAAGGCCGGTGAAGGCAACGGTCAGCGTTCCGGCGACCAGATCGGAAATGATGGGACTGGTGCCGCGATAGCTGACCACGGGCATGTCCTTGAGGCCCCAGTGGTCGGCAAACAGTCGTGCGCGCAGCTTGGAGCTGTTCTCGCCGGAGCCCGCCGAGCACCCCGCGTTGGGCTTGCGGCAATAGTCGACCAGTTCCTTGAGCGAATGGACAGGCAGCTTGCCGCCGACGACCACCGCCGTGGGAGACATGGCCAGCGCCGATACAGGCTCGAGCCGGGACGTCGGATCGACGCCCTTGAGGCTGCTTTGGTACTTCATCAGCAGCAGGGAGGGCACCTGCAGCAGCAACGTGTGGCCGTCGGGTTTGGCGTCCATCACGCGACGTGTGCCGATCAGCCCGTCCGCGCCGCCGACGTTCTCGACCAGAACGGGCTGGTGCCAGCGCTCGCCAAGCCGGTGCGCCACCGCGCGGGCCGTGGCATCGGTGCCGCCGCCGGCGGCGTACGGTACGACCAGCGTGACGGGCCGCGAAGGCTTCCAGTCCGGGCTCGATGGCTGCGCGAACGCAAGGAAGGGGGCCAGTACGGCGCAGGCGCTTGCCACGGTGACGATGTGGCGAGCGATGGAGACGGTGCACGGTGCGTCGGCCGGGGCAGGCGCATGTGCATCGATTGGGACGCGACAACGCTGTCGCAGGGCGATAAGAGGCATGGGCGACTCGAAAAGGCGGTTGCAGGCGGAACTACGTGCGGGGCGCCGCAACAAGCGACGGCCCGGGTTCGCCGGTCGTTACTCCGGCTTGACGCCGGCGCGGTGGGCGGCATCGGCCCAGAGGCCGGTTTCGCGGCGAAGAAAGTCACCGAAACGGGCCGTCGAATACTGTTGGGGCTCACTGCCACCAGCACGCACCGGTGTGGCCACGGCGGGCAGACGGCTGGCGGCCTGCATGGCGGCGTTGATCTTTTCGACGATGGATGTCGGCGTACCGGCCGGCGCAACCAGCGCGCTCCACGTACTGATGTCGAATCCTGTCACGCCCTGTTCGGCGACAGTCGCGACTGCGGGCAGGCCACTGAAACGCTCGGCACTCGAGACGGCCAATGGTTTGACCTTTCCGCTGCGGATCTGCGGCAATACAAGGGATCCGGCGTCGAACATCAACTGGACGTCACCGGCAAGCAGCCCGGTCAGCGCCGCAGGCGAACCCTTGTACGGCACGTGCAGCAAGTCCATGCCGGTTGCCGATTTGAGCAGTTCCATCGCCAGGTGGGCGGTAATACCGGCGCCGCCGGAGCCGTAGGTCAGCTTGCCGGGATGCGCCTTGGCGTAGGCCACCAGCTCGCGCAGATTCGATACGGGCAGCGACTTGCTGGCGACAAGATAGAGGCGGCCGGTGGCCCCCAGCGCCACGGGCGCGAAATCACGCAGTGGCGCATAGGGCAGCGCGGCGTAGATCGCGGGATTGATCGCGAGTTGGCCAGACGTACCAAACAGAAGCGTGTAGCCGTCGGGACTGGCCGACTTCACGATGCGTGCGCCGATGATGCCATTGGCGCCTGGGACGTTTTCGACCACAACGGGCTGGCCCCAGGCCTGCTGGAGCGCGGCGCCATAGGCACGAGCGGTGACGTCCACGGTCTGCCCGGGCGGATAGCCCACGACGATGCGAACCGGTTGTCGCGGCCAGGCCGACGCATCGGGCTGGGCACGCGCGATACCTGCTGCGGGCAGGGCGATCAGGGATGCGGCGCCTTGCATCAGGCGGCGGCGGGAATGGGAAAAATTGTGATGTGGCATGAAGGGATCTCTTTGCTGGGTGGGCTGTTCAGACGTCCAGGACGCTGGCGGGTACATACGCTTCGCCTTGCATCAGGCGTCGCGCGGTGCGGCCGAAGCCCAGCCTTTCGAATGCCGTCTCTTCGGCGTGCCGGGCCTCGCGAGCCCGTACCACCACTTCCATCACGCCCAGCGGATGGCCGATCCGAAAGGTGTCCGTCTGCCACGCGGCATTGGCGTAGGCCGCTTCGTGAACCAGCGTGCCGGGGATGCGCGACATCGCAGCGGTACACATCGATCCCGTGCCGGCCATGCTTTCGTGGCACTTGTTGTAGAAGATCAGCCGTGCGCGCAGGTCCATCTCGCCCGCATCGACTGTCCGTCCCTGCGCGTCGGCGTAATAAGCTGGCGGTGCCACCAGCACGACGAGCGGCAACGCGGGCGACACGCTCTCTGCGTCCTGCCACTTGTCGCAAAAGCCCAGCCGTTGGGCGGCCTTCCCACGCAGTTCGCGCAGCGTGTCGATCAGCGGAGCATTTGCGTTGATGGCGTCGGGAAGTTCGCCTCCGCTCAGGCCCACGTCGGCAGCCCGCACGAAGACGCAGGGGTTCGCCACGTCGCCCAAGGTAACGGTTATCGTGCGGCCGTCGTCCAGTGCGATGGCGTCGCGTGTTTGGCCCGTAGGCAGCACGCGGCCGGTCTTGGCGCCCGTGGTGGCGCGGTAGTCCATGAAGATCTCGGCGCCCGTTCCGGGCACGCCGGGGATTGCGAACTCGCCTTGCACGCGGGCGCGCTGGCCGCGCGTGGGCACGTGGGCGATCAGGATCTTGGACGTATTGGTGTTGAATATGCGGACTTCGGTCACGGGGCCGGTGGCTTCAACCAATCTGCTATCGATCGCGAAGGGCCCTACGCCGGCGGAGATATTGCCGCAATTGCTGGTGTACACGACGATGCCACGGCCCGGCGGGACGATGCCGTAGGTGTAATCGATATCGGCATCGTCCCGCAGGGACTTGTCGACGATGGCGAATTTGGCCGTCACGAGCCTCGATCCTCCGAGGCCGTCGATCTGCAGCAGATCGTCGCTGCCCATCAACGCCTTGAGTGCCGCGTCGCGCGCCGGGCCTGCCGCCGGCAGGTCGCTGGCACGGAAATACAGTCCCTTGCTGGTGCCCCCGCGCATCAAGGTGCACGGAATGGCAATCTGTTCGTCATCGTTGCTGTGGCGGCGCACGGTGCTTGTGCTGTCCGGTGCGAACGTCTGGTTCATCGTTGTCTCCGTTTCTGTGTGTCGCCGCTATCAGGGCGGCTGTCGTATGCGATGGAAGGTGAGAGACTCAGTCGAGCGCGACCGGGTCCCATATCCAGGGCCGTGCCAGGCGATCCCGCGCCTGCCACTGGGCGATGGCATCGCGCTTGCGCAGTGTCAGGCTGAGATCGTCGAGTCCTTCCAGCAGCGCGGTGCGCTTGAGGGTATCGACGGTGAACGGCAGCCGGTGGCCCCGGGCAGCGTGATCTGGCAGGTCTGCAAATCCACGGTGATCGCCATGCCGCGCCCGGCATCGCGGGCCAGCACGGCCAGCACGGGGGGCGGCAGCACGATCGGCAGCATGCCGTTCTGGAAACAGTTGGCATGAAAAATATCGCCGAAGCTCTGTGCGATCACGCAGCGCACGCCGCTTGCAGCCAGGGCCCACACGGCGCCTTCGCGCGAGGAGCCGCAGCCGAAGTTGCGGCCGGCCAGCAGGATCGGGGCCTTGCGGAACGCGGGAAGGTTGAGCACGCTGTCGGCTTCGCTGCCGTCGGGCCGCAGGCGTAGCGCCTCCATCGCATAGGGGCCCAACTGGTCACGGCTGAAAGATGCCAGCCGTTCGATGCGGATGATGGTGTCCGTGTCGACGTTGTCGAGCATCAGCGGAACTGCCGGACCGGACAAGGTTGTAAAGGGGATCATGGGGATGCTCCTGCTCAGATGTGGCGCGGGTCGGCCAGTTCGCCTGCCAGTGCACAGGCCACGGCGGTGGCGGGGCTGGCCAGATGCGTGCGCACGCCCGGCCCCTGGCGGCCGACGAAATTGCGGTTCGAGGTGGAGACCACGCGTTGTCCGGGAGCGGCGGTTTCGCCGTTGGCGGCCACGCACATGCTGCAGCCCGGCTCGCGCCACTGAAAACCTGCGGCGCGGAATTGCTCGTCCAGTCCTTCGGCGCGTGCCGCGCGGCTGGTGTCTTCCGAGCCGGGCACGACCCAGGCCTCGACGTGCGGCGCCACGCGGCCCTTGCCAAGCACGGCGGCGGCGGTGCGCAGGTCCTCCAGTCGGGAGTTGGTGCACGAACCAATGAAGACACGGTCAATGCGCTGGCCCTCCAGTCGGGCGCCAGGTGCCAGGCCCATGTACGTGCGCGCCTCGCGCCAAGCGGTACGGCGGCCGTCGTCCGATGCCTCGTCGTCGCAAGGCACCGTGCCATCGATGGCCGTCTCGTGTTCCGGGCTGGTGCCCCACGTCAGTTGCGGTGCAAGTTGCGTGACGTCGATGACATCCTCGCGATCGAACTGCGCACCGTCATCGGAGTGCAGCGTACGCCAATGGGCGACGGCGGCCTCGAACATCGCACCGACGGGCGCAAAGCGCCGCCCCGCCAGCCAGGTGAACACCTTCTCGTCGGGCGCCACCATGCCGATTCGCGCGCCCATCTCGATGGAAAGATTGCACAACGTCATGCGCGCTTCTACCGACAAGGCTTGCACGGCCGGTCCGGCGTACTCGATGGCATGGCCCGTGCCTGCGGCCGCCCCCAGCTTGCCGATGGTGTGCAGGATCATGTCCTTGGCGGATACGCACGGTCCCAGGGTGCCGTTGAAGCGGATGCGCATGTTGCGGGGCTTGCGCTGCATCAGCGTCTGCGTCGCCAGCGCGTGGGTCAGCTCCGATGTGCCGACGCCAAACGCCATCGCGCCCAGTGCCCCGTTGGTACAGGTATGGCTGTCGCCACAGATCACGGTGCTGCCCGGCAGCACCACGCCCAGTTCCGGCCCCATTACGTGGACGATCCCCTGGCCGCTGTCGCCAAGCCCAAAGAAGCGGATGCGATGGCTTTGCGCTCCACGTTCCAGCGCGAGACCCAGTGGCGCGCTTGCGGCTGTGCGGCCAGGCGCGCTGGATACGGTGTGGTCTGGGGTGGCAAAACTCAACTGGGGCTGCGCCGCCCGCAGGGCACGTGTTTCCAGTTCCTGGAAACTGCGCGAGCCCGACATGTCGTGCAGCAGTTGCCGGTCGATATGCAACAGCGCCCAGTCATCCGCGAATGCCTCGATGACATGCGCGTCCCAGAGTTTGTCGAACAGCGTGGCGGCGTGGTCCATGGTCGCATCCATTACCGGCCCGCCTGGTCCGCGTCGTTGCGGAAGCGCGTGCGCAGGGCGTTCCATTCGTCGGCCCCGAATCGCCGGAATCGTTCCGCCACGGGCATGGCATTGGCGGATACCGGAGGCTTGCGCGTCTCGCGCAGCGCGCGCAGGGTCTGATCGCATGCATCGACCACCGCGCCGATCAGCAGGCTCGGCAGGATGGCCAGCTTGTAGCCCAGCTCCTGCGCGACGTCTAGCGACAGATCGGGGGTTTTGCCGCCCCGCACGATGTTGAGCAGGCAGGGACCTTCCACGCGGCGCGGAATCTCGGCAAGTTCATCCATGCTTTGCGCGGCTTCGACGAACGCCATGTCCGCACCGGCCCGCAACGCTGCATTGGCGCGGGCAATTGCTTCGTCCAGACTGACCACGGCGCGCGCATCGGTGCGGGCAATGATCACGAAATCGGGGTCGACGCGCGCGGCTACCGCGGCACGGATCTTCGCGACGAATTCCTCGCGAGACACGATTTCCTTGCCGTCGAGGTGGCCACACCGCTTGGGCGCGACCTGGTCCTCGATATGCAGGCCGGCAATGCCGGCGCGCTCGTATTCGCGGATGGTTCGCGTGACGTTCAGTTCATTGCCATAACCAGTGTCGGCATCGGCAATGACGGGCACCGACACGGACTGCGCGATAACGCCTGCGGCCTGGGCCATTTCGGTCAGCGTCAGCAGACCGAAATCGGGAAAGCCGCGCGAGGCCGAGACCCCCGCGCCGGTCATGTAGATCGCCTCGAAGCCGGCCTGGGCGGCCATGCGGGCGGTAATGCCGTCGTAGGCGCCGGGTGCGGCGAGCAAGTCATTTCCGGCCAGTCGGGCGCGCAGAATGGCGCGGGGCGAAGGTGTCGTCATGGGCGTCGGTTTCCCTTGTGTAAGAGCGTTGTCTCGGTATCCAATGGTATTAAGTGTATAACGTCATGGCGATATAACGATAGTGCCTGCTACAATTTTTCTTTTTTACCGACCAGACGATGAATCCAGACAGCCGCGAGGGCACAGGCAAGAAGGCGGGCCTGCCCCTGCACCAGCAGTTGTTCGTGGTGCTGCGCGACCAGATCTTGCGCGGCATGTATCCGCCCGGGGCGAGCATTCCCAACGAGGTAAGGCTGGGCGAACTGTTCAAGGTGTCGCGGATTACCGTGCGTCGTGCGGTCAGCGACCTCGAAGCCCAGGGGCTGGTGGAGAAGAAGCAGGGCCTCGGTACGTTCGTCCGCATGGATCTTCCGCCTCAACGTCCCGCTGCCACACTCGGCTTTGTCGATTCCCTGCGAAAGCAGGCGCATGCCACACGGGTGACGGTGCTTGAACTGCTGCCGGGCGCCGAGCCGCCGCCAGTGGTTGCGCTGCAACTGCAGTTGCAGCCAGGTGATCTGGCATGGCACGCCGTGCGGCTGCGGTCGACGGAGGAACACGCCGTCATGGTGACCGACGCCTGGGTGCCCGATCGTTTTGCGCACGGGATCACGCGGGCGAAGTTGCAGAAGCAGGCGCTCTACGAAATCCTGATGGCGCAGGGCATCCGCTTCGGCCGCGTGGTGCAGGAGATTTCCGCCGTGCCGGCCGAGCCGGACTACGCGGAACTGCTGGGCGTCGATGTGGGCGCGCCACTGCTACGCGTGGCGCGGCTGCTCTATGACGTGGAGACGGTGCCTGTGCAGCATCTGACCATTTATGTGTCGGCTGAGCGGAGCCGCATCCTGATGGATGTAAGTATCGAAAGCGTCAACACGCTCGGCGCGGGGCAGATCACTCACGATGTTTGAGGCCAAGCGATGAGCCATGGCTCTACGGATTTGCGTGGGTACGTCGCAGAACGACCCATTGCTGCCGGTTGGCTGTCACGGGATCAATGGCAGGTAACGGAGTGGTACGGCCGTCCGGCCTTTCAAGAAAAGCATTTCGGTGCGGTTTGAACCGCTAGATGCAACGCCGTCGGCGCTGCGTGAGCAACGGCAGTGTTGCAGGACCTTTATCGCGAGAGCTAGACAGCGTCAATGCGGGAACTGTGGTGGCAAGGCAAATCGCTCAAACTACTCACCCTCAGGCGCAGGAATGACCTCGTGCCACATCGCAACCGTCTTGACTGTCATCTCGCCAACCTCGTCGGCGGCCACCTCTGTTGAGAGCGTTGGTAGCTCGCTTCGCAACAGATCAGATAGTCCATCGTGAGACTATGCAGCATGATGATACCCTCGGGCCTGATCGTCCCTCATTTGGGCGGTCTTCGAAATCTCGCCAACCATATACTGCTACCACTGCAGTGGAGAGACAATACCGTACAGGCAGGCGCTAGGGGCCTAGGGCCGAAGCCAATCGGTCTGTCCTCTATTAAACCTATTGTCCGCGCCGTGGCGCCAGGCTGCCCGCCCGCGCGATACTCGCCATGCTCCAAGATCAGTACAGTTTTTTGTTGACGGATAGGATCAGCACCTGCCACTGCAGTGCTTGTGCGTAGCGCTCAGAAAGTGTGACGTTGCCAAATCTCCGCTATCTGGCTTGACCGAGCCCGTGGACAGCAGCTTGTCGATCCGCCAGAGCGCGATGCGCTCTGGCGGATCCGCAATTGGATTCAGAACCTCCGCATAGACAGGAGAGTTATCAAGAAGAGATCGAACGATACGAAGGCAGAATCCTTCGTGCAAGAGGCGCACAATTCGCCTCTGTTGAACAGACATTGTCATGGAACGAGGAGACTCTTGGAACCTGGAACATGATGTGATGTTTTTGTTGTTAGTTTTCTATGTGACCGGTTGCTGTCAGTAACCGTGGTCTCACAACTCAAGCTAGTTGGACGCGGCGTCACATATACGGCGCACGGCAACTCCCGTCCTGCTACCGGTCCCCAAGCCTTCGTTCCATGCGACTGATCCATTCACTAGGACGTGTTTGATGCCCGAGGCGGGTCCCACGGGTGCGCCATAAGGGGAACTGTCGTCGACAGTCTCTGGATCAAACACAGTAACGTCTGCAAAGCACCCGGGTCGAAGCACCCCGCGATCCTGCAAGCCGAAGTTCCGCGCCGTCAGGCCTGTCATCTTGTGAACCGCCTGCTCAAGAGAAAAGAGTTTGCGGCGCTTAACATAGTGGCCCAGTACCTTGGGGAAGGCACCTCATAGACGAGGGTGCGGGCGGTCATCATGCGGGAGCCCGTCTGATCCGATCATGGTGGTCGCGAACGACATGATCCGCTCGACATCTCCCTCGTCCATGACGAAGTAGATGGCCCCAGCGGGCATAAGACGTCGAACAGCCTCTTCTCTCTGCAGGTCCAGCCTTGCGGCAATATCCCTGAGGTCCATGCCGGCAAAATCAGGGTAGGGCTCAGACCACGTGATCAAGACCCTCTCACAACGCTTTGCACGCCACTCCTCCAGAATGGAGGATCCCGCGTCGTAGGGATAGCAATCGAGGCAAATTGGTTGATGCCGCATGCGCTCGGCGATGTAGGCGAGCGTTTCGATAGAACGGCCAAAGTTCCGTTCTCCAATCAACTTGTGATGCGACACCACGACCGGAATGGCTAGGGCCTGGCCGATCTCGAAGGTCTCTCGCAGGGACTCCATACTCCCGTCCGATTCGTCACGCATGTGCGTGCAGTAGATGCCACCGTGACGCTGGAGGGGTTCACAGATGTCGATAACTTCTTGTGTTGTCGCGGCCAAAGCGGTGGTGTACGCCAGTCCCGTTGACACGCCGATGGCTCCGGACTCCATCGCTTCGTCGACCATATCGCGCATTCGCGCAATCTGATCGTGGGTCGCAGCGAGGCTCGGATCTTCCATCGTTGCAATTCGCAGGGTCGTATGGCCAACCAACGGGGCGAAATTGATGGCCGTGCCGGATGCTTGGATAGCGTCAAGATAAGCGCCGAACGTGCCAAACTGGAACCAATCACCGCGCCTGTCCAGCAAGTCGAGCGGCGCGGTAACGTTGCCATCGAATCGCTTTGTCATCGGCGCCAGCGAGATGCCACAGTTTCCGGTAATCACGGTCGTGACACCCTGCGATAGCTTGGGGCGCATTTCCGCATCCGAAAGGAGCATCCTGTCATCGTGAGCATGCGCATCGATGAAGCCGGGACTGACCACCAAGCCCTTGGCGTCGACTCGCAAGGATGCCGTGCTCGCTTTCAAATCGCCGATCTCGGCGATTCGATTCCCAGCAATGCCGATATCGGCCTGGTATCGCGGTGCGCCGGTGCCGTCGATGACCGTACCGTTCTCGATGATGATGTCCAGGTGTTCTTGCATATTCAGTCCACAGTGGCGCCTGAGGCCTTGACGACGTCTTTCCACTTCGGAGCGTCAGTTTCAATCAGCTTCCGAAAGGCCGCCGTGTCCCGGTAGTCGACGTCCACGCCGAGTTGCTCGAAGCGCGCCTTTACCTGGGGTTCCAACATAGCCTTTCGGATCTCGGCGTCCAGGCGATTGACGATCTCAGTCGGCATGTTGGCCGGGCCGATGAGTCCGCCCCAAGCGGACATATCGTAGTTCGGCACACCGCTTTCTTGTATCGTCGGAACGCTCGGAAATTTCTTGGAGCGCGTGGGGCCGGCATAGGCCAACGCCCGGAGCTTTCCACCTTCAACAAGAGGGCCCACGATGGAGATGTTCTCGAACATGAGATCTGCCTGCCCACCAATCAGATCCTGCGCAGCCTGAGCGCCGCTCTTGTACGGAACATGGACCATATTGATGCTGGTCATGCTCTTGAACAGTTCGCCCCCGAGGTGCCCGGTTGTGCCATTTCCGCCAGACGCCACGCTCAGCTTGCCAGGATGCTCTTTCGCATAGGCGACCACATCCTTGACCGAGTGGAACCTGGATTGATTCGGAACCACCAGGAGGTTGCGTACCTGAAGAATTTCACTAATGGGCGTCAGATCCTTCGAAGGTGCGTACGGCATCGACCGGAGCAGAGCGGGGTTGATGGAAAACGTCGTCACGTTGCCGTATCCAATGGTGTATCCATCGGCCGGCGCCCGAACGATGGCCATCGTACCGATAAGAAACGAGGCGCCCGGGCGGTTGTCGATCACCAGGGGAACTCCGAGCTGTTTCGATAGCTGCGCTGACAGCACGCGGAGCAGTAGATCCGATGTCGTTCCTGGGGCGGCGGGCACCACGACCTTGATGGGCTTGTCTGGGTAGGCGGCGTGAGCGAGAAGCGGGGTGGCCAGAAGAGCGGATACAACCAGAGTGCGCAGACGGTACATAGTCCTTATCCAGAGCAACAGGTCATTCGTGGGAGAGGCGTCGCTGACCGTTGGGTACTTGGGGGCGGTAGGACGTGGAAATATTTGCGCCCGCAAAGAGCGCTGACGCATGGCCGATTCTCGGACGTGCACCTCGCGTTGGGCAAACAACTTTTTTCGATGTTTGACGATGAAATTCAGGAATAGTGGTCCGGGTTACTACTATTTTCGTACGAAGATACTCAGGCCGGTTAGGCCAAAGCAGGTGTACCAGTCAATGCCATCCTCGCGTTGTTGATGCATTCGCAGATGGGCTTTTATGTTTCGCCATCTTCGTACTCGACGCGATGCCGTGCGTGAATTCAGCGAGAAGAAAATGCTGGAAAGTCTTCTCGATCGCCTTGAGCGTCGGAAGATGCTTGCATGTTGGCAGCTCAGACAAAGCGGCGCACCTCCACTCCCGCTGCTTCGAGCTGACGGCGCACTTCGCGAGCCATGCTGACAGAATGTGCGGAGTCACCGTGCACGCATACGGTGTCGATCGGAACTCGGAGCTCGGTGCCCTCGATGGTTTCGATTGCACCCTTCTGAATCATGCGAACGACGCGCTGCGCTGCCTCATCGGGATCCTCGATCATGGCTCCAGGCTGGCTGCGGGGAACGACCCGTCCTTCGGCGGTGTATGCACGATCAGCGAAGATCTCCGCACAAGTGCGCAAGCCCATATCCCTGCCGATGCGGTCAAGCAGACCACCAGCGAATGTCATGCAGATGAGAGAAGGGTCCACCGCTTTGACAGCACGGCAGACCGCGGTCGCGACGGCCTCGTCGACATTCGTGAGATTGCCAAGTGCGCCGTGGGCCTTGACATAGGTAATCGGATTGCCCGCATAGGCTGACAGCGCTTGAGCCGCACCGACCTGATAGGCAATGATGCGTTCAATCTCTGCAGGCTTGAACGCCATGGTGCGGCGACCGAAACCAGGCAGGTCGGGGTATCCAGGGTGAGCGCCGACGTTGACGTTGTGGTCCTTGGCCTGCAAGAAGGTCGAGGCCATGATTTCCGGATCACCTGCATGGAAGCCGCATGCGATGTTTGCGGACGTCACGATCTTCAGCATCGCCGCATCGTCGCCGGCTTGGTAGACACCGAAGCCCTCGCCAAGGTCCGCGTTGATATCGATGTGGAGGTTGCGTTGGAAGTTGGACATGTCAATTCACTCCTGTTCAATGACAACCGACGATGAGTTCGAGGTTCTCTGAGATAGCGGTCAACTCGCGGTGATGCTTGTGGCATTGTTCGAGCGCCTGCTCGATCTCCACCACCGTGAAGCGCAATGCGATGCCGGCCCTGACTTGCCCGAGCTTCCAGAGATCGGGCTCAATGACCGTTGCAATCTTGGGGTACCCACCGCAGGTGTTCCCGTCTGCCAACTGGATAATGGGTTGACCAGAGGGTGGCACCTGTACGGTGCCTGGCACGATGCCATGCGACAACAGTTCGATCGACGTGTGCAGATGAAGGCCCTCCCCAGCCAGGCGATACCCCATGCGATTGGAGTCCGCAGTGACCGTGTACGGGGTTTCGCACAGTGCTACTTGGGACTGTCGCTGGAAACCCTCGTATTCCGAGCCGCGGAGGCATCGCACCTCTACGACATTCGCACGTAGTTCACGGAACAACCCCTTTACCGATGCTGGCGACACACCAAAGCCTTTGCGGACCCCAGTCGTGCCGGAATCGCCGCTGCGTGGCTCCCCCACGGCCAATCGATCGCCGCGCTTGAGCGCTCGGCCCTCAACGCCACCAAATCCGCTGCGAATGTCCGTCGTTCTGGATCCGAGTACGACAGGTACGTCGATCCCGCCGCAAACGGCGATGTAGACGCGTGCGCCATCTGAGGGCGCCTCCAGTGCCAGGGTCTCGCCTGATCGGATGGTGCGACACCAGTATGGCGACACTCTCTGGTCGCCGATGCGAGCGTTACAGGCTGCACCAGCGATCGCGATTCTCGTGTCGCAATCGAAGCGTGCCCGAAACGGGAAAATGGTGACCTCTATGCATGCGTCGCTTTCTTCATTGCCAACCATGAGATTGGCCAAGCGCATTGCCAGTGTGTCCATGGCACCGCCCTTGCTGACGCCCATTTGCGTGGCAGCGGTACGGCCAGTGTCGACAATCAGATTGAGCGCCCCATTGGTAAGGACTTCGATCATGACATTACCTTGATGGCATTGAATCGCACCTGATCGCCCGGGGCGAGGAGACTGGCGCGCTCGGCGGCAAGATCGAACAGTTTGGTCGTTGTCGCACCAAGGACATGCCAGCCGCACGGTCCCGCCATGGGGAGGACGGAGGCTTGTGCACCCCCGATGATGACTGAGCCCGAGGCCAGGTTGAGACGCGGCACGCTGCGCCGCCTGATATGGAGGGATGCGGGAAGACCAGCGATATACGGAAATCCCGGCATAGAGCCAATGGACGCTACGGTGTACTCGGCCTCGCAGTGCATCCGGACGACGTCCGCGATGGACAGCCCCAAGGTATCGGCCACATCGGGCAGGTCTTCCCCTTGTTCACCACCATAGATGACGTCGAAGACGACGGATTTCCCCTTGATGACCTTGGCCTCGGTTGAGGCCCAGAGCGCCGCGAGCGTGTCGCGTGCACGCAGTGGATGCAGAATGGATGGATCGAACGTGACCAGCAGATTGTTCATGCCGAGAATCACCTGCTGGATACCGAGGGCGCGCAGCTTGGCGCTGCGCAACCGGTCTTCCAGGGCGAGGAGTTTTGCCTGGACCGCCATGTCGAAGGTATCGCGTGCGGGGTCCAGAAGAAGACTGCCAACGCCTGCGTGAGAGATGCGTACGGGCGTACCAGGCCTACCCTCCTGATCGATAGGGGGAGGATGTTCGAGTTGCAAAGACATGCTGCCTCTTATCGATTGATGATGCCGCGCGGCAGACGAAGGGTGAGCAGAGCGCCGATCGCTGCGGTGGCGGCCAACAGGTAGACGGCGTTGCCGGTCGATCCGGTGGCGTCCTTGATGAGCCCGACGATGTAAGGACTGAGGAAGCCGCCAAGGCCACCGACTGAGTTGATGAGGCCGATGGCTGTTGCCATGCCCAGACCCGAGAAGAACATGCTGGGCAGAGTCCAGAACATCGTTGTCGTGGCGTATGCGCCCATCGTGGCGACGGTAAGGGCCGAAAGTGCGAGCCATGGCGCGTGGGAGAGCTGGACACTGGCGACAAGGCCCACGGCGGCGACCAGGAAGCTTGCTGCGGTATGCCAACGACGCTCAAGGCGCTTGTCCGAGCTGCGACATACCAAGTTGAGTGCAATGGCCGCACAGCCGAACGGTATCGCCGACATCCAGCCGATCTCCGCCGCAGTCTTGAAGCCGACCTCCCTCAAGATGGTCGGCAGCCAGAAGCCAATGCCATAGATGGCTGCCACCTGGCAGACACAGATCGCAGTGAGGTGCCATACCCGAGCATTTGTGAAGGTTCCTGCGACGCCGATGTCGCCGTGTGCATGTTCACTCTTGGCTCGACTTTCCTGTTCGAGTTCGCCGACGACCGTGGCTTTCTCGGCGTCATTGAGCCATTTTGCTTGCTGGGGCGCATCGCAGAGCAGGATGGGAACGGCAAGCCCGAGCAGGAGTGAAGGAATGCCCTCGAAGATGAACATCCACTGCCAACCAGACAACCCATGGAGACCATTCAGTCCGTCCAGAATGAGTCCGGAAGCCGGTGCGCCGAACAGCCCCGATACCGGGACGGCGGTGAAGAACAGAGCCGTCATTTTGGCCCGTGTGGCCGAAGGGAACCAAAACGAGAGGTAGAGAATGATCCCTGGATAGAAGCCGGCTTCCGCAGCGCCGAGCAGTACCCGAAGAATGTAGAACTGCGTGGGCGTCTGCACAAATGCGAATGCTACGGAGATGGCACCCCATAGCACCATGATGCGACAAATGGTCTTCCGGGCGCCGATTCGCATCATCAGGATGTTGCTGGGCACTTCGAACAACAGATAGCCGATGAAGAACAGGCCGGCACCAAGACCATAGGCTGTCTCGGAGAATTTGAGGTCATTCAACATCTGCAACTTGGCGAAGCCGACGTTGACGCGGTCGAGATAGGCGAAGAAGTAACACAGCATCAGCACGGGGATGATGCGCCACGCGATCTTGGTGTAGACCGTCCCGACGGATGCAGATGCCGCTCCGTCGAGCGGCGCTCGATTTGCGAGTTCAGTCATGGCCTGCCTCCGAACGATTGGCGACGTAGTCTGCCGTGGCCAGATCCGTGACCAGCATGTGACCGGCTTTGTGAGCAAATGCCAGGGGCAGCTTCGCGCTGAGGATGGCGCGTTGCGGCGTAACACCACAGGCCCAGAAGACCGGCAACTCGTCTTTGCGGAACTCCACCGGACCCACATACGTTGGCGAGTAGATGTCCTCGATGCCAATGGCTGCAGGGTCGCCAAAGTGCACGGGGGCACCGTGGACATGGGGATAGCGGCTGGTGATCTCGATGGCGCGGATCGCTTGGGCAGGCGTGAAGGGCCGCATGGACACCACCAGTTCGCCGCCGAACGGACCCGCCTGAACGTTCGGGACGTTGGTCACGTACGCCGGAGAGATGCCGCCCAGCTCATTGTGTCGCACAGGAAGTCCGGACGACACCAGGATGTGATCGAACGAATAGGAACAACCAAGGGCAAAAGTGACAAATTGCTCCTTGTCCCATTGGTCCATCAAAGACTCGTGCTCGCCGGCGTAATGGCCATCCTCGTAACTTACATAAGCCGGGACGTCTCGGCGGACGTCGATGTCATCGCCCAATGCCGGCAGGGTCCAGTCGCCCGGCTTGCTTACCGCGAGCACAGGACACGGCTTCGGGTTCAGCTCGCAAAAACGCGCAAAATCGCCGGCATAGCGTGCCGGGATAATTGCCAAGTTGACCTGGACATAGCCGGGGCAGAGGCCACCTGTCTGCTCGCGCATCTCGCCATCACGAATCTTGCACCGAAGTTCTTTGGGGGTCATGGAAACTCCTGTTCTACTCAGTTGGTGTTTCTCGCGAGCAGTAGTAAAGGCTGCAGTTGAGCTGTCTAAATGCGCAATACGGGTATAATTTGTATGTATATCGAATGCGATATCACTCGCATCGGTCGTTCGACGGTGCCCTACTGACGCAGCATTTCTTTCGGCAGATCTTGATGAGTGACCATAACTTCGAGAAGCCACCGGTCCGTCCTCCCGTGCTTACCTCCTCCGCGCAACTGGTGGTGCCGGGCAGTGAATCGAGCAGCGAGTTCGAATTCGGGATGATCGTGGCCTGGAACTCGTTTTCGCGGTGGGCGGAGCGGTGTATGGCTGCCGCGGGCGCACCGGAATTGACGATGATCGAAATCATCCTGATTCATCACATTCGACATCGCGCCCGGCACAAGAAGTTGGCTGACATTTGCTTCACACTTAATTTGTCGGACACTCACGTGGTCGCCTACGGACTTCGCAAGCTTGTGTCGATCGGACTGGCCGGAGCTGAGAAAATCGGGAAAGAGGTCTTCTACAGCACAACCGAGAAAGGTGACGACCTTGTCGATCGCTATCGGGAGGTACGTGCGGCGTGCCTGTTGCCGAGTTTGGACGAGGCGATGTCCGACCGCCTCGGCCTCACCGCGGCCGTCCTCCGCCAAATGTCCGGAAACTTCGATCAAGCCGCTCGGTCTGCTGCATCGCTCTGAGAAGGGTTTCGAGTTCCACCTGCCACGCATCCTGTCTCCTACGCTAGGCGTCCTTCCATGGACGCCTTTTTTGTTACCTTTTCGGCGCTTTTGCTTCAGCGTGCGTCTTGGGTTCCAAACTCCCTACGAGCGAAGCAAGGTGCATAACGCATCTATTGTGCCTGCGATATAGATTCAATTTGTATTCATTTTATAAACGTGACGCACGATTCCGCATCATGGATTCCCCTAGGTAGGCCATCGTTGCCTTCACTGGTGCACTTTTAGCCGTTGCCTCTGGGGCGGATCGGAGGGAGAAGAGCGGCGCTCGCCACGCACATCTCGGCAGTGGCCTGGTATGCCGGATCGTGATACTGGCAGCGTAATTTCTATTTCTCTGATGTGTCGGCCTGTCGATAAGATCGACGGGCCGCGGTCTGGCGTTTTCCGGGACCGCGTAAAACTACGACCTGGAAGAGACATGAAGACCTATTGGATGGCCTTGTGTGTGGCGACACTCGGGGTTGCCAGCGCGCATGCGCAAGCGCCGTATCCTGACCATCCGGTACGGATGGTGGTGGGATTTGCGGCGGGCGGGTCGACGGACCTCGTCGCTCGTATCGTCGCGAACAAGCTCAGTGCTGTGCTTGGGCAAGCGATTGTGGTCGAGAACAAGGCCGGGGCGGGCGGAACGATTGCTACAGACGCCGTGGCCAAGAGCAAGGCGGACGGGTACACCTTGCTGTTCGGCACAAGTTCCCATGCCATCAACACCACCCTTTACAAGCGCTTGCCATACGATCCCAACGACGTTGTGCCGGTTTCCGTGGTGGCGTCTGTGCCGATGGTGCTGGCAGTAACGCCTTCGGTAAAGGCCAACAACGCAAAAGAGCTGGTTGACGATATCCGGAGAAATCCTGCGAAATACAGCTATGGCTCGGCCGGAAAAGGTAGTGCCTTGCACATGGCGGTGGAGTTGCTGAAGTACCAGGAAAAGATCGAAGTCATCCATGTACCGTTCCGCGGTGCGAGCCAAGCCATCCAATCGGTCATGGCGGGGGATGTCCAGTTTCTGACTGACGCCGTGTCCACCGCCGCCCCGATGGTGCAGTCGGGAAAGCTGAAGGCGCTTGCCGTCACGACGGCCACGCGCTCGTCAGTATTGCCGAATGTCCCGACGATGAAAGAAGCAGGTTTTCCCAACTACGAGACGTCGATCTGGAACATGGTCATGGTTCCGCGCGGCACGCCAACGCCAGTGATCGAAAAGTTGAGTGCTGCCCTGCAGACGGTCGTGAGGGATGCCGAGGTCAAACAACGCATGCAGAAATTGGTGTCGAACCCGTTATCGGTTCCACGCCCGAGAAGGCCGCGGCATTTGTCCAGGCCGAGACTCGTAGGTGGGCTGAGGTCATCAAAGCGGGCAACATACAGCCCGAATAGTTTGCGTCGTGCGGCGGCAATACGACGCCTGACATGGGCCGGACGTTAGAGACTCCGGCGCGACGCTTGGGTTTACTCGGGCCGACGCAAGGAGTATCAAGAAAGGTCGGCTTCCGGAGTCGAGCGTGCATTCCAGCGATACCCTGCTGGAATGCACCGTTGGCCGCACGTTGTGTCGGTTACCACGCGGGCTGTGTCAGTCAGCCGAGGGTGCCTTGGCATTGATCTCGACTGCCCGGAGGAAATCGAAGTCCACCCCTGGTCAGCCTGCAGCACGGAATCCAAGAATAGCTTGCGATATCCACGGCTGGCTTTGGGTTCGATGACGGGCGACTGTTCACGCCGTCGCGCGAGCTCTTCGTCCGAAATCAGCAGGCTGATCTCGCGCGATTTCACACTCAGGCGGATGCGATCTCCAGATTGCACATAGGCCAGCGGACCCCCGACTGCGGCTTCGGGAGTGACGTGAAGGACGATAGTGCCGAATGCCGTGCCGCTCATGCGCCCGTCCGAGATGCGAACCATGTCCTTCACGCCGGCGCGGGCAAGCTTTCTGGGAATCGGGATGTAACCAGCCTCGGGCATCCCCGGCGCGCCTTTGGGCCCAATATTCTTCAGCACGAGGATATCGTTGGCTGTCACATCGAGCGATTCGTCGTCCACGCGGTTCACCAGATCCTCGGAGTTCTCGAACACTACAGCACGTCCTTCGTGTTCCATGAGTCCTTCGTCGGCGGCAGATTGTTTGATGATCGCGCCGCCAGGCGCGAGGTTTCCCTTGAGCACTGCAATGCCACCCTGCGGGTAGATCGGATCTTCGAGGGACCTGACCACCTGTTGCGCAAAGCCTGCGCCAGACAGTTCGATCTCCTCTCCGAGCGTCCGGCCAGTTACGGTGAGAGCGTCAAGGCGGAGCAACGGCTTGAGGATGCGCAGAAGCGTAGCCATGCCGCCGGCCTTGTGGAAGTCCTCCATATAGTGTTCGCCAGACGGCTTCAGATTCAGCAGGACGGGTGTCTCGCGACTCATGCGATCAAGAGCGACCATATCAATCTCGATGCCAGCGCGCCCGGCAATTGCCGCAAGGTGCACTACTCCATTGGTCGAACCACCGATCGCGAGGAGCACGCGCATGGCATTTTCAAACGCAGCAGGCGTCAGGATCTTGTCAATCGTGAGTCGCTCGCGGGCCAAGCCAACCGCGCGCGCGCCGGTCATCTCGGCAACTCGCATGCGGTCAGCCGTCACAGCCGGTGGGGAGGCGCCGCCTGGCACAGTCATGCCCAGCGCTTCGGCGATACACGCCATCGTGCTGGCGGTGCCCATGACGGAACAGGTCCCGACGCTGGCCACAAGCTGATTGTTGATGCTGCTGATCTCCGCGGTGTCAATCTCGTCGGCGCGGTAGCGGCCCCAGTGTCGCCGGCAGTCGGTGCATGCCCCGACGCGTTCGCCTCGATGGGCGCCAGTAAGCATGGATCCGGTAATGAGCTGGATGGCCGGTAGGCCTGCAGAGGTTGCGCCCATCAGTTGTGCGGGAACAGTCTTGTCGCACCCGCCAATGAGGACTACCGCGTCCATAGGTTGCGCGCGAATCATCTCCTCTGTGTCCATGGACATCAGGTTTCGGAGATACATGCTCGTCGGCGTCGAAAAGGCTTCGTGAATCGAGATGGTCGGAAAGTCCATCGGCAGACCACCGGCCAACATGATGCCGCGCTTCACCGCTTCGAGAAGCGCCGGCATGTTGCCGTGACAAGAGTTGTAGGAGCTGCCCGTGTTCACCACGCCGATAACGGGCCGATCCAGGGCCTCGTCCGTATAGCCTGCGCCCTTGATCAATGCCTTGCGGAGGAACAGCGAGAATCCTTGGTCGCCGTAGTTCGTCAGACCTTGCCTGAGCCCGGCGGGCTCATTCGCGTCGGGCTGATTGTTTGATTCGTACTCGGTACTCATGATTTTTCCTTCAGGAATTCGGTGCTCAGTTGTCGGAGCGGATCGCCGCGTCCTTGATCAATTTTTCCCATCGTGCATGCTCGCCACGCAGTTGTGCGGCGGATTGGGTCGACGTGCTGGGAGCCTGGGTATAGACGCCTTGTTTGAGCAATTGGCTCTGAACATCGGGATTGCTCAGCACTTTGGCCATTGCCGCATTGAGCCGGTCGATGATGTCTGCGGGTGTGCCGGCCGGCGCCAATACGCCAAACATGGAACTGATTTCCACGGATGGCAGACCTGCTTCTTGGGTTGTCGGTGTGTCTGGCAGCATGGCGACGCGGGTCGGCACCGTCACCGCCAATGCGCGCAGCCGGCCGCTCTTCACGAAGTTCTGCGCGGCCGGTACCGTTTCCACCATCATGTCGACCTGACCGGCGACGAGATCGGTCATGGCGGGTGCGCTTCCCTTGTACGGGACGTGAAGCATGCGCACGCCAGCCTCCTTGCGCATCATTTCCGCCGCCATGCGCTGCACTGAGCTTGCCCCCGCAGAGGCGAAAGAGACCTTGTCAGGATTTGCCTTTGCATAATCCACCAGGTCCTTCAGATTCTTGGCAGGGATCTTCGGGTTCACGACCACGACCAGGGGACGGCGCCGACCACCATTACCGGTGTGAAGTCCTTGAGCAAATCGAAGCGTAGCTTTCCTTGCTCGAGGATAGCCATCGTGGAGTACGTTGTGAGCGTGCCCATCAGTAGCGTGTAGCCGTCCGGTGCGGCCTTGGCCGCGGCTTCTGCGCCAATCGTTCCGGTGGCGCCTGCGCGATTGTCCACGACGACTTGTTGTCCCAACTCGGTACCCAGTCGGCTCGCGACGACTCGACCGATGACATCGGTGGCCCCGCCGGGAGGAAAGGGCACAATTAGCCGAATCGGCTTGTCGGGATAGGCGGCATGCGCAGAGGTCGCCAGAACCGTGAGTACGAGGGAAAGCGCGCACGTAGCGCGCCGGTGAAGGGGAGTGGGTGGCATGTTGTCTCCTGTGCGGCGGATGTGTGTGCGACATGGTCATTGCGCATGTCGGTACGGTGTCGTTATGGTCGGTATTCTGTCCCGACGGTACGAAGCCACAGCGCAGCAGGAGAAAAATGACTACATAATTTTTTTATGGTTTGCGCTGAAGTTTTGGCAAAGACCAACGCTGATATGCCGCACCCGCGAGCGGCGCACCCTGTTCAAGGAAACTTGCGAAGACGCCATGACACGCAGTTCATTGCCCATCAGCGGCTATCGAACCGCGCGGTAGCGAGGTGCTAGTGTTTGCGGGTAGTGTCTGCCTTACGAGGCCGACGTACTGCCGCTCTGGCTTCAGCGAAGAATGCTTCGGCCAGGGCCGCCCGCGGCCCGTGTAGTGCCCAGATCAGCCCAACACGGCGAGTGGGGGGCGATGGGGCAATGCGATGCGCGCAATGGCGAGCCCGGCGTGCCATAAAGGCGCCCAATCGGGGAGCAACGCGACACCCAAGCCGAGGTCTACCAATGCAGCGATCGCCATGACACTATCGAGTTCGACCCGATCGGCAGGGGAGATCCCGTGTTGGCGAAGATAACGCTCCGCTAGCTGTCCGCCAAGCAACTGTCGGTCGTAGCGAATGAAGGGTTCACTAGTAAGCAGATGGTGAGGATCCGCTTTGGCCAGCGCAGCAGGGACCACAAGTACAAGCGGTTCGGCCACCAGTTCGCTCCACTCGCACGATTTGGGGATCGGATACTGTGGTTCCACCACGACGCTTGCGTCAAGGGTGCCGTCTCCAACCTTGCAACTGAGTTCGAGCGAAGTCCCCGAGGTGACCAGGATTTTCAAGTCAGGCTGTTTCCGATACAGGCGCTGAAGTACCCGAGGAAGCAGGCTCGTCATCGCGGAGGGGAACACGCCCAGCCGAAGCTCGCCCAAAGATCCTTCAGTATTCGCAGCTACCCGCAGGTCTCTCATGTCGCGTAGCAATCCACGGCTACGTTCCAGGATGTTGATGCCCGCCATTGTCGGCTTCACATAACGTCCTGTTCGCTTAACGAGCGATGCCCCGATCTCATCTTCCAGTGTTCGGATTCGGGCTGCCACGGCAGCCGGGGTTACGCCAAGTTTTCTTGCCGCATCGGAAAGAGAACCTAGCTCGAGAACCATCACAAAGCTCTGAAGTTGCTGTGCATCCATGGGCAATAAATTTGTGTTTTTTAATCTTCTCCGTAATGGAATAAAAGAACAAGTCAGTTGGCTTTCGGAGTGCTTGCTGGCCGTGATGTGGGCCCTGTCTCCGATTCGTCGTGCCTTGACCGTGGCTCTTCCATCTCGGAGTGGTGGGGATTCCTTAAGCTTCCGTTAAGGCTGTCACGAAGCACCTCTGCTATTCGCTTTCCCTACCTTAGGGCTTTCCCTAGTTCGGTGATGTGTGCTGCTGCGCAGCAGTGCACGGTCACCCCCAACATGGCGCCTGCCGAAAGCCTCCCGCTGCGTGGACGCCAGCCGATCTAGCTGCCGCCGAAAAAGCACAAATCGCCATTTCTTCGCAAAAATTTCCTCAATATGTGCTGATAAAGCTGTTTTTTGGCCGCCGAAGCGGCCGATAGGGGCTCGTCTTCACGCGGTGCCGAGGGCGGGAAAACCCGATGATGTATTCCTGTAATTCATCATACGGGATCGAAAAAAGTCGTTTGTTGGAATGGAAGGCAGCAATCAGAATGCGTTCATCAAGAGCATCGACCATGAGCCGTAACACCCGTTCCAAGGCGATACGGCAAAAGCGTTGGTGGGCTTGATGAATGGGTTTTGAAAATTTTAATGCGACGTTTTTTGAAATTGAAATCTCTCGCAGCATGATGCGGCGGTTTCTATGAGCGAATGGTGTCGGATTAATAAAGATCTGGTTTTGTTAAATAAAAACTAATTCAGATTAGTGCGTGAGCGATCGGGATGTGACCAGTCGAACAGATATCGAGCAACTGGCATGTCAAAAACCCTACAGCAGATGTTTGACGCCCCTCCCCAGGAAGGCAAGATAGGAGCAGATTTTGGTTGAGATCAAGAACATCAGTAAGTGGTATGGCAGCGTCCAAGTGCTCAAGGATTGCTCGACCACAATCCAGAAGGGGGAGGTGGTTGTCGTTTGTGGTCCTTCCGGCTCGGGCAAAAGCACGCTGATCAAGACCGTCAATGCGCTGGAGCCTATTCAGAAGGGTGACATCATCGTAAGCGGCACCTCTATTAGCGATCCAAAAACCAATCTGCCACGACTGCGCTCGCAAGTGGGGATGGTGTTCCAGCACTTCGAGCTCTTCCCGCATCTTTCGGTCACCGAGAACCTGACGCTTGCTCAGGTCAAGGTACTGAAGCGCAATGCCACGGACGCGAAGGCTCGTGGGCTGCGCATGCTGGAGCGAGTCGGCTTGGCCAGTCACGCCCAGAAATATCCAGGTCAGCTCTCTGGCGGCCAACAGCAGCGTGTCGCGATCGCACGGGCACTGTGCATGGATCCTGTCGTCATGCTGTTCGATGAGCCGACGTCGGCGCTGGATCCGGAAATGGTCGGCGAAGTGCTGGATGTGATGGTGCAACTCGCGAACGAAGGGATGACCATGATGTGTGTCACGCACGAAATGGGTTTCGCCAAGAAGGTCGGCGATCGAGTGATCTTCATGGACGCAGGACAGATCATTGAAGACTGCGCTGCGATCGAGTTTTTCGGTACCCCTCAGGCTCGCACGGTGCGCGCACAAGACTTCCTCGCGAAGATCCTGCAGCACTGATCGATCCTGCCAATGCTTGACACCAAGGAGAATATGACATGCACGCACTGAAGAACGCACTCGTGGTTGCTATCGCCCTGGCCACGAACGTCACGTTTGCGGCGCCGCAAGACGGTACCCTGCAGAAGGTGAAGGAGACGAATCGCATCGTCATCGGCTTCCAGGAAGCCTCTGTGCCGTTCAGCTACCTTGATGGCAATCAGAAGCCGGTTGGATTTACGGTTGACCTCTGCATGAAGATTGTTGACGCCGTGAAGAAGGAGCTGAACCAACCTCAGCTCGCAGTCGAGTTCACGCCGGTAACCGCGGCGAATCGCATTCCGCTGCTATTGAACGGAACGATCGATCTTAACTGCGCATCGGCCACGAATAGCGCCGAGCGTCAGAAACAGGTGGCCTTTGCCAACTCTCATTTCCTCACGGCCAGCCGCTTCGTCGCCAAGAAGTCGTCGAACCTCCGCAAGATTGAGGATCTGAAGGGGAAGACAGTGGTATCGGTTGCCGGGTCCACCAATATCAATCAGCTCAACAAGGTCAATACCGAGCGGAATCTGGGTATGAACGTGGTGGCGGCCAAGGATCAGCTCGAAGCATTCCTCATGCTTGAGACGGGCCGCGCGAGCGCCTATGTGCTGGACGACGTACAACTGGCCGTGGCCGTGGCACGGTCGAAAGACCCTTCCGGATACGTCATCAGTGAGGACGCATTTTCCAAGCCCGAGCCCTACGGCATCATGCTCCGCAAGGATGATCCCGCCTTCAAGGCCGTGGTGGATCGGGTAACCGCCCAGGTGTACCAGAGTCCCGAGATCGATGCGCTCTATAAGAAGTGGTTCCAGTCGCCGATCCCGCCGAACAATATCAACTTCAACTACCCGATGGCACAGGTGCTGCGCAATGCTTACAAGAAGCCGAGCAGCAGCTTCGATCCCGATGCCTACGCGCAGTGATGGTTGCGTGAATTAAGGATGTACTCATGAACTACCACTGGAACTGGAACATCTTCTTCGAGGCGTCTCCGGACGGTTCGGGAACCTACCTCTATACGCTGTATCTGGGGTTACGCTGGACTATCGCGACGGCGATGTGCGCATGGGTAATCGCCTTGATCTTGGGTGCCGTGATTGGCGTGATGCGGACGATGCCGTCTCGTGGTGCACAGCGCGTCGGACGCGTCTGGGTTGAGGTGTTTCGCAACGTGCCGCTGCTGATGCAACTGTTCCTGTGGTATTTCGTGCTGCCCGAGATGTTGCCCGACCGTGCGGGGGAGTGGCTCAAACAGCTTCCGAACGCACCATTCTTCACCGCAGTCATCGGCATTGGTTTCTATATGTCTGCGCGGGTTGCCGAACAGGTCCGCTCTGGCATTGGGGCAATCTCTCGAGGACAGCGGTACGCCGGCATGGCACTCGGCTTGAGCACCATCCAGACCTATCGCTACGTGCTGTTGCCGATGGCGGTCCGTATCATCTTGCCGCCTTTGACCTCGGATTTCCTCAGCACCATCAAGAACACATCGGTGGCGCTGACGATTGGGCTCGTAGAGCTGACTTCCCGGGCGTACGCGATTCAGGAACAGTCGTATCAGTTCTTTGAGGCATTCACGGTGGTGACCCTGACCTACCTCCTGTTAAACACTGCCGTTACCGCTGCGATGCGCAGACTCGAACGAAAGTTCGCGGTGCCTGGTTACATTGTGGGTAAGTAACATGTTCAGCGATTTGGATTTCGGTGTAATACAACGTTCCCTCGGCTATCTCTTTATCCAGGGCATGAGTGTGACGCTCGCACTGACGGCGCTCGCGACCGTCGGGGGCGTGATTCTCGGCACGCTGCTCGCACTCGCAAGGCTGTCGTCGATGAAAGTGCTGGCGTCGGCGGCGGAGACGTATGTCAACGTCATGCGCTCCCTGCCGCTCTTGTTGGTGATTTTCTGGTTCTATTTCCTGGTCCCCTTCGTCGCAGGGTGGGTAACGGGATCGAGCCGACCGGTGCCTGTGGGCGGGTTCGCGTCGGCCCTGATTACGTTCACCCTGTTCGAGGCCGCATACTTCTGCGAGATCGTTCGCGCTGGAATTCAGTCCATCCCGCGGGTCAGGTTGCGGCCGGCTTCGCACTCGGCATGAGTTATCCCCAGGTCATGGCGACGGTGGTGTTGCCGCAGGCATTCCGGAACATGGTGCCGGTGTTGCTCACCCAGACAATTGTCTTGTTCCAGGACACATCATTGGTCTATGTCGTGTCCTTGACGGACTTTCTCGGCGCGGCAGCCAAGGTCGCGCAGCGTGACGGACGCGTGGTTGAACTCTATCTCTTTGCTGCGATCGTGTACTTTGTCTTCTCGTTCGTCGCCTCAAACCTGATCCGACACCTTCAGACCAAGGTAGCGATCATTCGCTAGGCGAGACAGATTCTGCGTTTCACTGGGAGTCCTGAGACCACTTGTCGTAGCATTCGGCGAGTGGTCTTTTTTTTGCGCATCGGTCTTCCACGATCTCGCCCAACTCTGCCCGTCGACTTCCCGATCATTGAGCGGTGGGTGTCCTTAGCGCTATCATGGGAAGTGATACGTCACCGCTCGTATCTCGGACGGCAGGCGTTTCCCGACTTGCTCGAGATCGCTTGGCCTCCTATTCCGTGAAGCAATGGTCGCCACTGCGAAGCCATCGGGCGGGCTGCGTTGGCGGAGAAATGGCAGGCAGCGCGACCGCGCTGCCTGCCGAAAACGCTGTAGCGGGGTATGCTCAGCGCGAAGTCAGATGGACCGACCCATTGATGATGCCCGAGGATCGGCAAATTTTTACGTCGGGGTTCCGAAGGCTAAAGGGGTATTCCGCGGCGTGGTCCGCGTACCCAATTGCTAGTCCTGCTGTCAAGCCCGTACGACGCGAGCAGCCAACAGTCGGAATACGTTGCCGATGACTGATCGCGGCGTCAATGATCCGCTGACCCCGCCGATTGACTGGGAATGGAGTTGGATCGTCCACCCGAAGTCGGCGCCTTTGACCCGCACGTTCTGCGTCAAGACCGGCGTCTGTGGGTCGGAGATCAGGCGACTGCGGCACGCATCAAAGCCTAGAGAGGCATGCGCGACGCTCGCGTGAACGTTCACGTTGCGAGGGTAGGTCTCACATGCAAGGCGTGTCGATCCGTCAAAGATAACCTTCTGCCCTTCATGCGGCTCGATGCCCCATGCGGCAGGGGTTTTCACCGTTTCGATTTCCACGCTATCCAGGCTCGCTCGTACGGCCATCAGCCCATCCAGCCCAACGATGCCTCCGGTGAGCAGGTGGAGTTGGGTACCGTGTCGCTGAGCGCTTTCGTTCAGCGCCGACTCAATCGCCGGTATCGACATTGCTGTAGTGGACAGGATCGCGAAGTCATATCGCTCAAGGACCTGAGGGCCATGTTGATGGATGGCTTCTGCGCTCGCGGCCTCCACGACCAGATCGACCTCGCTTTCCGAGAACTCCTTAACGCTTTTGATGCAAGGGACGTTAGGAAATGTCTCGGCAGCCTTTGCCGTATCACGCGCAACCACGAATGCTATTTCGTGTCCCTGGGCAATCAGTGCATCCGCCACGGAACGGGAGATGCGGCCTGCGCCAATAAATCCGACCTTCATGACTCTTGTCCTCACATCGACATATTGCAAAGCGGCGTAGCCAATCCGGTCCCGAACACGACGACCTTGCCAAAGCAAGGCGATGACGTGGTCATCTCGCAGAAAAGCCAACCGGACATCCTACCTGCCCCACTGGACGATCCAGAAATAGAAAATTGTTCTCGGGGTATCAAGGCACGTGATAGACGCCCCGGCGAGGCGAGGTTGCCGGCGCAGCGTGACTTCGGCGCTTAGGATCCCACCCATGTGGCGCCTGGCCATGCCCTGTCCAGCACCAGCCGCTTCATGAGACCGGTGAGTTCGTGTGATACGGCAGCGGCCGCTGGTGACAGTCGTCGATTGCTTGCGCTCGCCAGCACAATCCGCCGTGAGAGATCGGGCGATCCGATAGGCACGCCGTCGAGCACACCGGCTTCAAGCTCCTCCGAGATGGCCGAACTCGGCAATACCGAATGGCCGAATCCCTTGGCTACCAGGGCTTTCTGGACGCTTAGCGAATTTGTTTCGACCGATACAGTCGGCTGAATGCCGGCAACGGCACATGCGTGCTCGACCACGCTGCGGAGACCATGGGGCGCATTCGGCAGCACTAAGGGCAAATCGCGGAGGTGTTCGATCGGCAACTCAGCGGCCGGATCTAGCGTTCCGGGTGGCCCGATTAAATAAAGCTGCTCGTCGAGGAGCGGGGTAATAGCCCGGCTGCCTTGCGTCTTGGTTCCATAGAGCAGGGCCACCTCTACATCACCCGCTTCCAGCCATTGAAGCAGATTTCCGGCATAGCCCACAGCGGCGCGTACGACCACTTGCGGATGTTTGGTCTTCACCGTGGCGACGAGCTCTGTTGCGAGGAGTTCGCACGTGCTGGGTAATAGTCCGATCGCTGCTGTGCCGGTAATTGGACCAGTCGCGGGTTGGATCTCCGACTTGGCCCGGTCCAGTTCCTGAAGGGCTCGGCGGCCGTACTCGACCATGGTTCTGCCTGCCTCGGTCAGGGCCATCCCGTGGCGCTCCCGTTCGAACAGGTCTACCCCAAGCTCTTCTTCGAGCAGGCGAATATGTCGCGACACCGCGGGTTGCACGATGCGCATGAGTTCGGCCGCCTTGGTCGCGCTGCCCGTTTCGGCAATGGCCAGTAGTGCGCGGAGCTGTTTGATATCCATAAGGAGTCAACGGTTGATATTCAAATCTGTGATTGCGGCATCAAATTTTTGTATTTCATAACGCCAGTAAATCAATTCTATGATAGCAGCGTTGTCCCCCAATGTACTCACTGCCGACTATGACTCCTCCCAATACCGAGCCGCTTGCCTGGCAAGAGGCCATTTTCCAGGCCCTCAAGGAAAATAACGTTCAACAGGTCGCGTACGTCCCCGACGCTGGCCACTCCCATGTCATCAAGCGAGCGAAGGCCGACCCGGACATCCACGATGTCGTGCTGACCACGGAAGAAGAAGGCGTGGGCGTCGTCAGCGGTGCATGGCTGGGTGGCCAGCGCGCCGTGCTGCTGATGCAAAGCAGTGGCGTGGGCAACTGCGTGAACATGTTCTCGCTGCTGGATAGCTGCCGCTTTCCGTTCTTCACGATCGTCACGATGCGCGGCGAGTACGCCGAGTTCAATCCCTGGCAGAACTCGATGGGCCTGGCCACCCAGAAGGCGCTCGAACTGATGGGCATCACCGTCTATCGCGTCAACTCGCCGGACGAAGCTGCAGAACTGGTCGACGCAGGCCTCGCCTCTGCGTTCGATGCCGGCAATCGCGTTGCCGTCCTTCTCTCCCAGAGCCTGATTGGCCGCAAAAAGTGGATGCGCTGAAATGACTACCTCGATCTCGAAAGGCGGCATCGACCGTCGCAAGTTTGTCGCCGAACTGCTGAAGCAGTTTCCCGATGCCCTGGTCGTCACCGGCCTGGGTTCGCCCTCGTACGACGTGTTCGCTGCCGGTGACCGGCCGAGCAACTTCTATCTCTGGGGTGCCATGGGCGGTTCGACCTCGGTTGCGCTCGGCTTGGCGCTTGCCCAGCCCGAGAAGAACGTGATTGCCATCACCGGTGACGGCGAACAACTGATGGGCATCGGCAGCCTGGCCACGGCCGCGGCGCAGCGGTTGAAGAATCTGTCCATCGTGATTCTGGACAATGGGCACTTTGGTGAGACCGGTATGCAGCAGAGCCATACGAGCCTCGGAACCAACCTGGCCCAAGTGGCGAAGGCCGTTGGCGTGCCGACGACGCTCGAAATCTCCGACATCGACGAGCTCGACACATTGACGCGCGAGATCAAGAAGGGCGAGGGCATGACGGTGGCCCAGGTCTACATCTCGACGGAGGAGCCGCAACGCGCACTGCCGCCGCGCGACGGCGTCTATGTCAAGAACCGCTTCCGCCAGCACCTCGGGTTCGAAACCTTCTAAAGTCCGCCAAGGAATCGGAATGCAAAGCGCCATGAAACAGTATCAATTGTTCATCGACGGTGCCTTCGTCGACTCCGGCGACGGTCGCTGGTTCGAGACGGAGAACCCGTACACGGGCAAGCCATGGGCCGAAGTGGCCCGCGGAAGCGCTGCGGACGTGGATCGTGCCGTCAAAGCGGCCGACCGCGCCTTTCGCACCGGGCCGTGGGCCGAGATGTCGGCGACCCAGCGTGGCGCTTTGCTTCGGAAGGTGGGGATCTGATTGCGGCGAACGCCGATCGGCTCGCGGAATTTGAGGTCCAGGACAACGGCAAGCTGCTCGCGGAAATGAGCGCGCAGGTCAAGTATCTGCCGCAGTGGTTCTACTATTTCGCCGGGTTGGCCGACAAGATCGAGGGCACGGTGGTGCCGCTGGACAAGAAGGGGTACTTCAACTACACCCGGCGGGAGCCACTGGGTGTGGTTGCTGCGATCACGCCCTGGAACTCCCCGCTGATGCTGCTTGCGTGGAAGATCGCGCCGGCGTTGGCCGCGGGCTGCACGGTAGTGGTCAAGCCCTCGGAATTTACCTCCGTGTCGGCCCTGGAACTCGCATTGCTATTCGACGAAGCGGGCTTCCCGCCAGGTGTCTTCAATGTGGTCACGGGGTTCGGCGCCGAAGTGGGATCTCCACTGGTGACGCATCCGCTGGTCAAGAAGGTCACCTTCACAGGCTCGGACGCCACCGGACGGGCCATCAACCAGCAATGCGCGGCGCAGTTCAAACATGTGAGTTTGGAGCTAGGTGGGAAGTCCCCCAACATCGTCTTCGCCGATGCCAATCTCGATGACGCTGTCAATGGGGCAGTCTCGGGTATCTTCGCGGCGAGTGGCCAGACCTGTATCGCCGGCTCCAGGCTGTTGCTGCAAGAGGACATTCACGACGCGTTTATTGAGCGCCTGCTGACGCTTGCCCGCACGGCGAAGCTGGGCAACCCGATGAACGCGACGACCCAGGTAGGTCCGATCACGACGCCTGCGCAGTACGAAAAGGTCCTTTCGTACATCAAGATTGCACAGGACGAGGGTGCGAATCTGCTACTGGGCGGCAAGCCCGCAGAGTGCGGTGGCTGGTTCGTCGAGCCGACCATCTTTTCCAACGTCGGACCGAAAATGCGCATCGCGCAAGAGGAAGTCTTTGGTCCCGTGCTGTCGATTCTCAAGTTCAAGGACGAGGACGATGCGGTCGCCATTGCCAACGACAGTTGCTACGGGCTGGGCGCAGGAGTGTGGACCGCGGATATCGGCCGCGCGTTCCGGATGTCCGAACGCATTCAGGCTGGCACGGTGTGGGTCAATACCTATCGCGCGGTGAGCTTCATGTCGCCGTTTGGCGGGTACAAGGACTCGGGCGTCGGCCGGGAAAACGGCATCGGCGCGATCGAGGCGTACCTTCAGACCAAGAGCGTGTGGATTAATACGGGTGCGCCCACCGGCAATCCCTTCACAATCCGCTGAGGGCCTCTGCAAGACACGACAGGCACTGAGACGCAGCTCGATGGCGTTCCAGTGCCGTTTTGCTTATGCGGTCACGCGTGATGGCACACGGAGTCGGGACGCCTAGCTTGTCTGCAAGATCTTGGTGAAGTCACAGCACTCCTGCGCCAGCATGATGATCGAAGCAATCAACGAACTTCGTAGACCACTCTTGTACATCGCGACATAGGTCACATCCGGCAGGCTGGGCGTCACCCGAAGAACTTCGAGCATGCCCAGCGTATTCATCTGACTAAGGCACGCCTTCGGGAAATAGCTGACACCGAGTCCCGAGACGGTCATGCCGATCAGCGCGACGATGCTGTTACTGACGATGACGTTTTCCGGCTGAAAACCATGCGACTTGAACCACTGGCTATAGAGGATACCGGGGCCTGAGCGGTCCACGAGAATGCGTTGTGCCGCCAGTTGATGCAGTTTCATGGGCTTGGAGCTGTCGCATAGCCCCGGCTTGCTCCACCAGACGTTCTCAACCTTTCCAAGCGGCATGGAGGCAAAGCGGGCATCCTCGTATGCGTTGGGCACAATCATCATGTCGATCTCATCGGCTAGCAGCTTGTCGCGCAAGTTGATACTCATGTCGACATGCGGCTCGATGATGACTCTTGGGTAGTGGGACTGAATCTGTTTCACGAGCTGAGGTAGCCAGGTCATGGCAGTCAACTCGGTAATGCCGATGGCCAGCCGGCGCTCAAGCACCTCCGCTCGACTGAGTTGGGCTACCGTGACATCGCGTTGCTCCAGGAGCCGCTTGGCAAGAATGAAAACTTCCTCGCCTTTCTCGGTCAAGCCGACGGCACGACGCCCCCGATCAAACAACTGGAGGCCAAACATTTGCTCCAATTCCTGGACGCGCTTGGAGATGGCCGACTGGGTCGTGTGGAGCTTCATGGCGGCCTGCGAGAACCCGCCGGCCTGAACCACCCAGAAGACGGCCTCAAGCTGCTTAAAAGTGATCATGTGCGCCCAGTGTCAGGGAATACCCTGAGTCAGTATGCCCATAAGGCATTGAATTCCATCGAAAAAACTCGTTTGTAGTGATTCTATTCCTCGGCGAGAATCAAACGCAAACGATCAAGCCCCCACGCACATTTCCAGAAGATGACTATGATCAATTTCGACATCGGCGATATTCGCGAAGCCGCAGACCGTATCGGTCGTCACATAGTCCGTACGCCGCTGTTGAATGCACCGATGCTCGATGCGGCGGCCGGATGTCGTGTGTTCGTGAAAGCCGAGCCACTGCAACTCACCGGCTCATTCAAGGTGCGAGGCGCGCTGAACAAGATTCTCTCGCTCGACCCCCGGAGTCTGGCTCGAGGAGTCGTCACCTATTCGGCTGGAAATCATGGTCAGGGCTAGCCGCAGGCGCCAAGCTGGTTGGTTGCCCTGCGGTCATCGTGTTGCCCAATACGGCTCCGGCCATCAAGATCGAGAGTTGCCGGTGGTGGGGCGCCGAGATCGTTCTCTATGATCCGCAGACCCAGGATCGCGCCGAGGTCGCGGCCGAGATCGTCGAGAAACGCGGCATGACGTTCGTTTCGCCGTTCGATGACTTCGACGTCATGGCCGGGCAGGGCACGGCTGGCCTGGAGATTTGCGAGCAGATGGTGGAGCGCGATCTCCATCTGGATGCGGTAGTCGTCAACTGTAGTGGCGGCGGTCTCTCTTCCGGCGTCATCACGGCGGTAAGGGATCGTTTTCCGGACGCTGCGTGCTACATCGTGGAGCCTCAGGGCTTCGAAAAGATGGCACGTTCCTTCACGACAAAGGCTCCCGAAAAGAATTCGTCAGTCCCCAACACGGTGATGGACGCCATTGCGGGTCCGGTGGCTGGCACCAAGCCGCTGAGCGTTCTGCTGCGTCACCCGGTGGTGGGGTGAGTGTCAACGACGACGAAGCGCTGGGCGCCGTCGCCATGGCGTTCAAGGTCTTGAAGTTGGTGGTCGAGCCGGGCGGCGCCGCCAGTCTTGCCGCAGTGCTGTCCAAAAAGATGGACCTGGCCGGTAAGAACGTCGCGGTCTTGTGTTCGGGCGGGAACGTTGATCCGGCCGTCTATGCACGGGCGCTCGTCCGTCAGCACGGCTGACGCCAGCGTCGAGATCATGCCTGATTTTAATGCAACCTGGAGCATCCATGACTCCTGAAGAGCGACTCGCAGACTTGGGCTTCGTCCTTCCGCCGGCCCTGCCGGCAAACGGCACGTACATCCCTTACCGTTTTGCCGGCAACCTGTTGTACCTGGCGGGCCATGGCCCGCGGCTTCCAGACAATACCTATCGACTGGGGCGCCTCGACTCGGATGAGCAAGTCGCGGCTGGATACGACGACGCTCAGCTCACGGCCCTGAATATGCTGGCCACCATCAAGCTTGCCATTGGCGAGCTTGATCGTGTTGATGCGATCGTCAAGCTTCTCGGGATGGTGCATGCGAGCACGACATTTCGTCGCCACTCGAAGGTCATCGACGGTTGCTCCGATCTGTTGGTGAAGGTACTTGGCGACCGCGGCATGCACGCTCGTTCGGCCGTTGGCATGAGTTCGCTTCCACATGGCATGACGGTCGAGATTGAAGCGATCGTCCAGATCAAGGACTGAGGCCTTGTTGGTCATCAGTGCCATATGACAACTCCGATCACTATCACGGCGCCTTCGGCGCGCCATCTCTCGACATAGCTGGCATGGAAAACTTTGATTTCTCAGATATTCGCCGTGCGGCGCAGCGTCTCCAAGGGCATATCGTTCGCACGCCCTTGCTATCTTCGCCGATGCTCGATGCGGCGGCAGGCTGCAACCTGTTCGTCAAGGCCGAATCGCTGCAACGCACCGGCGCGTTCAAGTTCCGTGGGGCGCTCAACAAGCTGTTGACGCTCACCGAGGACGAGCGTGCACAAGGCATTCTCGCCTTCTCGTCTGGCAACCATGGTCATGCGGTCGCCGCGGCGGCCCACCACGTGGGGTGCACGGCGGTGATCGTCCTCCCGAAGGGCGCGGCCAAGATCAAGGTCGAAAACTGTCGGTGGTGGGGGCAGAGATTGTGTTCTTTGATCCCGAGACAGAGAATCGTGAAGCAGTCGGGCGGCGGGTTGCAGAAGAGCGCGGCGGCCTCACGGTAGTCCCACCTTTCGATGACTATGCCATCATTGCCGGCCAGGGCACGTGTGGCATCGAAATCTGTGAGCAAATGCAGGAGCGCAACATACGGCCGGACGCGGTGCTGATCAATTCCAGTGGCGGTGGCCTGTCCTCTGGCGTCACCGCCGCCGTCAAGGCGATCTGCCCGGAAGCTGACTGCTACATCGTCGAGCCCGTGGGCTTTGAGAAGATGGCACGCTCGCTCGAAATCGGGTCGCCCCAGGCGAATCCTTCTGTGCCAAAGTCCATCATGGATGCGATCACGGGGCCGATTGCCGGGACCCGGACGTTTTCCGTGCTCCGCCAACACGCGGTCAAGCCATTGAGTGTCTCGGACGAGGAAGCGCTCGTGGCCATGGAGGCCGCTTTCCGCATGCTCAAGCTTGTGGTCGAGCCAGGTGGCGCCGCTTCGCTGGCTGCGGTGCTGCACAGGAAGGCTGACTTCGCGGGCAAGAACGTCGTGGTGGTGTGCTCCGGCGGGAACGTAGACCCTGAAGTGTTTGTGCGCGCCATCACTCGCGCGTGAGCTCTGCGCGGGCGTGGGTTCAGTCAAACGTGGCTGGGCTACCGCCCGCATCCTCGGCGACGTGGATCAGTTCGTCGATCAATGCTTTGGCGCAGCCAGGAAGACCTTCGAGTTCGCGCACGATCACGGCACGCTCCCGTACGGCCCATGGGTCCGGCAACTCGATGATGGCCAATTTCATCGTTTGTCGGTGACGCAGGGCGGCCGACAAGGGCAGCACGCCAATGCCTACGCCCGCCTCGATCATGCGGCACATGGCTTCGAAGCTGCGAATCTGAATGCGAATCTGCAGCCGCCGTCGTTGTTCCCGTACCAGTTCCGTCATGAAGGCATGCAATGTACTGCCTTCATGCAGGCTTACATGCTCGTACTCGAGCGTGTCCTCAAAGCGCACGCCAGCCTTCTGGGTGAGGGGTGCCCGACTGGAGTAACCAGGACCAGCTTGTCGGTGCTGAAGTGGATGACCTCGAGGCCTTCTGAATTCAGCGGCCCGGAAATGATACCCAGGTCGGCGCTTCCATCGAGGACGCCCCGAATGATGTCCCGGGTGAGGCGTTCCTGAAGGTCGACTGTGACAGAAGGACGATCGGCCATAAAGCGCGCCAATACTTCGGGCATGAACTCCGTAACGGCCGTGGTGTTCGCGAAGATGCGGATGTGTCCGACTGTGTCCTTGGCGAACTCCTCGAACTCGCTTCGCACGTGTTCGAACTGGCGTTCTATGACACGGGCATGGCGCAGCAGTCTCTCACCCGCGGGCGTCAATGCCAGACCTTTGCTTTCCCGATAGAAGAGGCGGGTTCCGAGTTGGTCCTCCAGGGCCTTCAGACGTGCACTGGCCGCGGCCGGCGACAAAAAAGCCTTCTTCGCACCGCGGGACAGGTTCTCTTCCTCAGCGATACGCGCAAACAGTCGCAGGTCCGCGAAATCGAAATGCATAGGTATTCCTCCTTCCGTACTGTATCAATTCGACACCCCGCCGGCAAACTTGAACGCTTGCATTCCCAGCGTGCGTTGGCGTTAGAACGCTTGGTTTCGGTCCAGACGAATGGCCGCTTCGAGAAACGAGATTTACCGATTGATGTGCCGCTGCGACACTCAATCCCATGCAGCCTGAGTGCGCTGGAGACTCGTGAAGACATCTCTTCATTGGACCTGGTGTCTGGCTTGCAATGTGTTCCGATCGACCTGTGCGGCCGGCGTGAACAACCCGGCGCCTCGCATCCTGATGCTCACGGATCGGACGCAACCCCTCTCTCAGAAGACTGCTATGCGACCCCTTGATGGCATCACCGTTGTTTCCCTTGAGCACGCCATCGCCGCACCGTTCTGTACGCGGCAATTGGCCGACCTCGGGGCACGTGTAATCAAAATCGAACGACCCAAGGTAGGTGATTTTGCTCGAGGTTACGACGAGCGCGTTGATGGCCTGTCATCGCATTTCGCATGGACGAATCGATCCAAGGAAAGCCTTGCACTCGATCTGAAGCATGCGGAGGCCCCGCGATTCTTAAGAAGATTCTGGACAAGGCGGATGTTCTGGTGCAGAACCTGGCCCTGGCGCAGCCGATCGACTGGGGTTGTCGTACGAAGCCCTTTCACAGCGCTATCCTGGCATCATCGTCTGCGATATCTCTGGATATGGGAATGATGGTCCGTATCGCGACAAGAAAGCCTACGATCTATTGATCCAGGCAGAATCCGGCTTCGTTTCGATTACCGGGACACCTGAGAACCCGTCCAAGGCCGGGTGCTCGATCGCTGATATTGCAGCGGGAATGTACGCCTACACCAATATCCTTGCCGCACTGTTGCAGCGCGGCAAGACCGGGAAGGGCGCCCACATCGATGTGTCGATGCTGGAGAGCATGGTGGAGTGGATGAACTATCCGTTGTACTACGCTTTCGATGGCGCGTCGCCGCCGCCCGGGCAGGCGCGTCCCACGCCACGATTTTCCCTTATGGTCCCTTCACGGCAGGCGATGGCAAGACCATCATCCTGGGATTGCAGAACGAGCGTGAATGGGAGGCCTTCTGCCGGGTCGTCCTCGCGCAACCGGAACTGGCCACTGACGAGCGCTTCGTCAGCAATTCGCTACGCGCCAAGAACCGCGTCGATTTGACGGAACTCATCACGCAAGCGTTTGCCACGCTGACCATCGAAGACGTGGTGGACCGCCTGGAGCGCGCACAGATTGCGAACGCGCGCATGAACGAGATGCGCGACGTCTGGAGTCACCCGCAGCTCAAGGCGCGGGAGCGCTGGCGCAGCATCCAGTCCCGGTGGGGGTGATCCCGGCGCTCCTGCCACCGGGGCTCTCCAGTGCTTTCGAGCCGCGCATGGATGCAGTGCCCGCCCTCGGCGAGCATGGCGAGAGTATTTTGCGCGAACTTGGTTACGTCGCTCAGGATCTGGAACGTCTGCGCGCCGACGGCGCGATCTGAATTCCTTGAACTCTGTCTGGCACCGCGCAACCGCGCGGCGCTTCCCTCTTTCTACGCCCCGATCTCATGACCCCCGTCGCTACCGCACGCTCCTATCTCTTCGTTCCCGGCGACCGCCCGGAGCGATTCGTCAAAGCCCAGCAATCCGGCGCCGACCGCATCATTCTCGATCTGGAGGATGCCGTTGCCGAGGAACGCAAGGACGAAGCGCGGCGTCACGTGGCTGAGTATCTGGCCACCGGCGGCTCCGGCATCGCGCGCATCAATGCGACCAAAGGGCGTTGGCTCGATGACCTCTTGGCGATTCGCAAGCCCGGGCTGCAGGGGTGATCTTGCCCAAGACCGGCGACGCGGATGACGTTGCTCGCATCGTCAAGCACCTACCTGACAACGTGAAAGTGCTACCGCTCATCGAAACGGCGCTGGGTATGAAGAATGTCGGAGAGATTGCCGGCGCAGCACGCGTCGAGCGCCTGGTGTTTGGAACCGTCGATTTCCGCACCGAGATGGGCATCGAGGGCGATGATCAGGAACTGCTGTTCTTTCGTTCGATGCTCGCACTCGCGTCGCGGGTAGCGGGCATTGCCGCCCCGGTGGATGGCGTCACGGTGGCGATCAATGATGTCGCCGAGCTACGGGAGGCCTGCCTGCGAGGGCGTCGTCTAGGTTTCGGTGCCAAGCTTTGCATCCATCCCTCCCAGGTGGCCGAAGTGAATCGGGCCCACCTGCCCTCCGAAGACCAGTTGACGTGGGCCGCGCGTGTGGTCGAGGCGGCCAAGTCTGCGCCGGGTGCATTCAAGCTGGATGGCGAAATGATCGACGCGCCGGTGATTGCTCGCGCCTCTGAACTGTTGCTCCGAGCGAGCCGATTTGCTGCCTGACTATTCATGCCTGAGATCAAGGATGCCCCCGCAAGATGAATACAATCCGTAGCCTGCTTGTCGCTAACCGGAGTGAGATTGCCGTTCGCGTCATGCGCGCGGCGAGCGAGCTTGGCATCCGGACGGTGGCCATCTACTCCTATCAGGACCGCTTCGCACAGCACCGGTTCAAAGCCGACGAAAGCTACCTGGTAGGCGAAGGAAAGAAGCCGGTCGATGCATACTTGGACATCGAGAGCATCCTGCGTGTCGCGAAGGATGCTGGGGTCGATGCCATTCACCCCGGCTACGGATTCCTGTCCGAGAATCCCGAGTTTGCTGAGCGTTGCGAAGAGGCTGGCTTTCAGTTCATTGGCCCAACAGCGGCGGTCATGCGGGAACTGGGCAATAAAGTTGCCGCGCGCGAACTCGCTCAGCGTGTCGGGGTGCCGGTAGTCCCGGCAACCGGTGCTCTGCCGTCTGACATTGAACAGGTACGGGCGCTGGCGGCAGATATTGGCTACCCGCTGATGCTCAAGGCCAGTTGGGGCGGAGGAGGGCGTGGCATGCGCGCCATCCACCAGGAGTCGGAACTCGCGGACGCCATTGCTGCGGCGCGTCGGGAAGCAAAGGCGGCGTTCGGCAATGATGAGGTCTACCTCGAAAAGTTCGTCGCGCGCGCAAAGCACGTCGAGGTGCAGATTCTCGGCGACACCCACGGGAATATCGTTCATCTCTTCGAGCGCGACTGTTCCGTCCAACGCCGCAACCAGAAGGTGGTGGAGCGCGCACCCGCGCCGTATCTGGATGGAGACCAACGCCAGACCTTGTGCAACGAGGCGCTCAAGCTAGCTAGCGCCGTGGCGTACACCCACGCGGGCACGGTCGAGTTCCTCATGGACGCCGACAGTGGCGCCTTCTACTTCATCGAGGTGAACCCACGCATTCAGGTGGAGCACACCGTCACCGAAGAAGTGACCGGCATTGATATCGTCAAAGCGCAGATCCGCATTTCGGAAGGCGCCAGGATTGGCACGCCGGAAGCCTCGATACCGAGCCAGCCTGAGATCCGGTTGCGCGGCCACGCCGTGCAGTGCCGGGTGACCACGGAGGATCCGGAGAACGGCTTTACTCCCGATCACGGAAAATTGACCGCTTACCGCAGCGCTGCGGGATTTGGTATCCGGCTTGACGCCGGCACAGCCTACACGGGGGCGGTGGTGACGCCCTATTACGATTCGCTGCTGGTCAAGGTGACCTGCAAGGGACGAGATGCGCAAGAGGCAAACGAACGGATGCTCCGCGCGCTGCGGGAGTTCCGGATCCGAGGGGTGGCAACAAACCTTCCGTTTCTCGAGAATGTCATCAGCCACGACGAATTCCTCTCCGGACAATGCACGACCCGGTTTATCGACAATACTCCGGATCTGTTCCAGTTCCGGCAGCGGCGGGACCGCGCAACGAAGCTCCTGAACTTCATCGCAGACGTCAATGTGAATGGCAATGCCGACGTCAAGGGACGCGCTGCGCCCACCAACGTGGTGTTGTCTCCGCCGCTTCCTTCCTCACGACTGCGCGATGGTCCCATCCCGGAGGGAACCCGCGCATTATTGAAACAGCTCGGACCGCGTGGATTCGCCGAGTGGATGAAGGCCAATCCTGCGGTGCTGCTCACAGATACCACCATGCGGGATGCGCATCAGTCCCTGCTTGCGACCCGCATGCGCACAACCGACATGACCGCAATTGCCCCGTTTTACGCGCGACAATTGTCCGGGCTATTCTCGCTCGAGTGCTGGGGTGGCGCGACGTTTGATGTCGCCATGCGGTTCCTGAAGGAAGACCCCTGGCAACGGCTTGACGCGCTACGGGCGTCAGTGCCGAACATTCTGTTTCAGATGTTGCTGCGCGGCTCCAACGCCGTCGGGTACACGAACTATGCCGACAATGTGGTGCAGTACTTCGTCAGGCAGGCTGCAGCCAGTGGTATCGACTTGTTCCGCGTATTCGATTCGTTCAACTGGATCGAGAACATGCGCGTCGCCATCGATGCCGTCGCGGACACCGGTGCACTGTGCGAAGGCACCATCTGCTATACCGCGGACTTGTTCGATACCTCTCGGGGCAAATACGATATCCGGTACTACGTTACCCTTGCCAAGTCCCTGGAGAAGGCTGGCGCGCATATCCTTGGTGTGAAGGATATGGCGGGAATTTGTCGTCCGGCAGCGGCGCAGGCGCTCATTCGTGCGTTGAAGCAGGAGGTCGGATTGCCCATTCACTTCCACACCCACGATACCAGCGGCGCATCGGTGGCATCGGTCATCGCTGCCGTCGAGGCCGGTGTGGATGCCGTTGATGGCGCCATGGATGCCATGAGTGGGCTGACGTCCCAGCCCAGTCTCGGTGCCATCTGCGCGGCGCTCGAACATAGCAAGCGCAAGCCAGCCCTGGGCTATCAGGATATCCAGCCGTTCTCTGCCTACTGGGAAGCGGTACGCAGGAACTACCAGCCTTTCGAGGCTGACATGCGAGCGGGTACTTCCGACGTCTATCGCCACGAAATGCCCGGTGGTCAGTACACGAACTTGCGAGAGCAAGCGCGCGCCTTGGGGCTTGAGGCGCAGTGGCCGGAGGTGGCGCAGGCATACGCGGACGTCAACATCATGTTTGGCGACATTGTCAAAGTCACGCCATCGTCAAAGGTTGTTGGCGACATGGCGTTGCATCTCGTGGCCAACAAGTTGTCGACGGCTGACATCCTGGACCCCAGCAAGGAAGTTTCCGTGCCGGATTCCGTTGTATCGATGTGCCGGGGTGAAATGGGCTATCCGTCAGATGGCTTTCCGGCGGCCTTGCAAACAAAGATCTTGCGTGGCGCGACGCCGATCGAGGGCCGGGCAGGTGCCCACATTCCACCGGTCGATCTGGACCAAACTCGCGAGCAGGCGGAAGTCGATCTCGGGCAGCCGCTGTCGGCGAACGATCTTGCTTCCTACCTGATGTACCCCAAGGTCTTCAAGGAATTCTGCGCGCACAGGGAGCGGTACGACGACGTGTCGATCCTGCCGACCCCCGTGTTCTTCTTCGGATTGGACGTCGGTCAGGAAGTTTCGGTAACGCTGGAGAAAGGCAAGACGCTGTATGTTGGGCTCAGTGCTCAGGCGGAGCCCGACGACCAGGGCGGCGTGCGGATGTACTTCGATGTGAACGGACAGCCCCGGCCGATCCGCGTAGCCAAGCGCCAGGACGGCAAGGTAACTGCTGCCGAGCGAATGGCCAATCCTGGCAATCCGCTTCATGTGGCTTCGCCTATGCAAGGCAGTGTGATCTCGATTGCAGTCAAGCCTGGACAAGCCGTCAAGAAGGGAGACACAGTGGCAGCAGTCGAGGCAATGAAGATGGAAACAAGTGTGGTCGCGGAGGCCAGCGGTACCGTGATGCAGGTCGTAGTGCAGCCTGGCAACCTCGTGAAGGCAGGTCAACTGCTAATCGAGTTAGCCTGACGGCAACGGAGAGCGACTCGAAACGCTGACACGCGGGATGTTATACGGCTGGGATGAACCCGCTAAGACGGGGCTCCCCCCAGCCGGTCCTTATCTGGCGGCGTGTTGAGGCCGCGAGCAGCGTGCAAGGCGTAGCGGCGGCGAATTCTTGCCAACCCCACGCGGTTCCCAGTGCAACGGGCCGATGCGCGAAGACGCAAGGGTCAGGGCTGTAGTAGTGTCATTGCGCGAGCCGCTCGATCGCATCGAGGATGGTGCCGTCACGATACTCAACGAGGCCAACGACTTCACCCGTGTTGGGCGCCGGTCTCGATTGCACAGGAACATCTTGTCCGGCCAATACTTGGAGCTGCTCGATAGGGACGACATTTAGCCCGTTGTACCGCAGCCGCTCCATAATCTCAGGACGTAGCGGGTTCACAGCAATGCCCGCTTCGGTCACGACGACGTCGATCGTTTCGCCGGGAGTGGTGACGGTGCGGACACGCCGCACGATCTTCGGGATGTTGCCGGCGCGCAGCCGGGTGGTAACGATGGCAAGTTTAGCGCCGGCGGCCGTGTCGCTATGTCCGCCGGATCCGCCAATGATTCGCCCATCGCTGGCCGTTGTGACATTGACATTGAAATCCACATCGATCTCGGCTGCGCCCAGGATCATGGCGCTCAGACGGTTCACCACGGCGCCCCGATTCCAGGGGTTCGCGTACATTGATGCGGACATGGGCTGGTGTCGGGGGTTGTCGCGAAACGAGTCGACGGCGCGAAGATCGAAGCACTGTACGTCGAGAAGGCTCCGAAACAGACCCTGTTCGAGCATGTCCACCAGGTATCCATTGACGCCGCCCGCGGCAAAGCTGCCACAAACGCCGCGGCGTGCCATGACTTCTCCCAATGCCGCCGCCACTGCCAAAGAAATTCCTCCCGCCCCTGTCTGGAATCCGAAGTTCTCGTCGAGCAATCCGGCGGCATCGATGACGCGTGCGGCTTGTGCGGCGATATGTAGCCCGATTGGGTCGGCGGTTGGCCGAGTCGTACCGGAAACGATCATTTCCCGATTGCCGATGCATGGCGTCTCGACGACGTAGTCCACAAGATCCTGACTGATGGCAATGGGACAAGCGGGGTACGGGACAAGATGGTCGGTGACGGCGATGACCGACGCGGCATGGCGAACATCGGTTTCCGCATACCCCAGCGTTCCGCAGGCCGATGGCCCTTGCACGCCGTTGAGGTTGCCATAGATATCCGCCGTGGGCGCCGCGATAAAGGCCGCATCGATGGTTAGGCTGCCGGACTCGATCAATCTTGCGCGGCCGCCGTGCGTGTGCATGATCAACGGCTCTCGGAGCCTGCCTTGGGTCACGGCATCGGCAACCGGCCCCGAAGCGTAGGCCGTGAAGATGCGCCGAATGACGCCGGCCTCGATCAAGGGGACCCAAGGCGCATGCACCGGGAAGATCGAACTGGCCGCGATCGTCAGGTCACGCAACCCCATACGGGCTGCCTCGGCCAGAACGGCGTTGGCAACCGCGTCGCCGTTGCGCAAATGGTGATGAAAGGAGATCGTTGAACCGTCGCGTACGCCGGCGGCATCGAGTGCATCGCGAATGCATCGAAGCAGCTTCGGCGTGCCGCGTGAGAAGGAGCGGAAGCTCGCACCGACGCGATGATGCACCTCCGGCTGGCCGCTCAGCCCCGCAAAGGGCGTCAGTCGCCCACCAGCTAACCATTCTGGAATGGCTCTGCCCAAACTGTTCTTCATGACCGTCTCCCACGTAGTTAGAGGCAATCTTCGCGTAGTCGCGAGACGGTCTGTAGCGAGACGCCGAACCAGTCATAAAACGAGGTCTCAAGGTCTCGGGGATCGACCCAACCCACACGGGAGGTGAGATCTGCTACGGACACGTTGAACTGGACGGCGTCAAACAGTGCACGCATCAACCGCTGTGTTCGGCACAACTGGGTGAAGGCGGCGCCCTGCATGAAGAGCGCGGATTGAATGCGCTTCGGTGTGGTGTCCAGGCTTTTCGCTACCGCTTGGGCATTGAGGGTCTGCTGCGGATTGTGGAATACCGTGCCGCTAATGAGCTCGCGCAGGTAATCGATGCGCGCGGCATTGGCCGAGGGGAATGGAACGGTATGGAGCCCCGCGATAGGCGTGTCCGCCAAGTCAATCTGGCACCGGGACGGGGCGAATACGCCGCCCGCGAGGTGTATGTCGATGGACTCAAACGCGGGAATGCATACCGATTCGCCTTCTTTCAAGGGCCGGGTAAAGCCGCGTCGTGCCACGGCCTGCTGGCCGCGCAACGAGGTGACCCGCATGGGAAACGCCGGGATAAGACGGTGAAGGGTCACTCGGGACCGACTGCGTATCTGGACTTGCATGGGACGGCGGCTTGCGTTGTCGTGGTGACATGCTGGGGCTTCAGACGACGAGCGTAAATCCGTTTCTTCCGAATGCCGTGTTCGGATATTTCAGGTGCTTTCTGTTGAGACGAATGGCTCGTTCAGAACTTTCGAATTGGTTCTGAACGGGCTAGCGGGCATAGTGGAAGCCTAGTTTGGAGACCAGAGAAGATGGACGTCGCGAAGTTGAAGGAATGGGTCGGCAGGACCAATGAGGGTCAGGACGAAATCACCGCATACCCGGTGGTCGCCCTTGGCGCAACGCTTGACTACGAGGACGCGGTGCCCCGCCGCGGCGATGCCATCCCGCCCCTGTGGCACTGGCTGTACTTCCTTCCCACGCATCGCCAATCCGAGGTTGGTGCCGACGGCCACCCCAGTCGGGGTGGTTTCCTGCCTCCGGTGCCGCTGCCGCGCCGGATGTGGGCGGGCAGTCGCCTGCAATTCCACGCGCCCCTGCGAGTCGGCGAGCTAGTGTCCAAAGTTTCGACCGTATTGGATGTTTCGGCGAAGACGGGACGCACTGGCACGCTCGCGTTCGTAAAGGTCGAGCACAAGTATCACGGGCCTTCCGGGCTGGCAATCTCCGAAGAACAGGACATCGTGTATCGCGAGGCTGCGGGCCCGGGAGCGCCATCGCCGGAGCCCATGCCCGCGCCGTCGGATGAGGAGTGGGTGCAGGAGGTGGTAACGGATCCGGTTCTGCTGTTCCGATTCTCAGCGCTGACCTTCAATGGCCATCGTATCCACTTCGATAAACCGTACGCGACGGCTGAAGAGCACTATCCGAACCTGGTGGTGCACGGTCCATTGCAAGCCATGCTCTTGCTGGAATTGGTCCGCAAGCATCTGCCAGATGCGACGGTAAGAAGTTTTTCCTTTCGCGGGGTGCGTCCGACATTCACGCCCCAGAAAATCTACGTTTGCGGCAAGCGCAAGCCGGACGGCAAGGCCGTCGATCTGTGGATCCGTCACGAAGACGGTGCATTGGCCATGAGCGCGACTGCCGAGCTCAACTAATAATTTGGAGACCTGCTGTGCTGAACCGAGTCGATGAATACCAGGAAATCCGTGAGGCCATCCGTGACCTTTGCGGCGAGTTTTCGGCGGAGTATTTCCGCAAGATTGACGAGGCCCGGGGATACCCCGAGGAGTTCGTGAATGCGCTGACCAAGGCCGGCTGGCTCGCCGCACTGATTCCGGAAGAGTACGGCGGCTCCGGACTGGGACTGACCCAGGCATCGGTGATCATGGAGGAAATCAATCGTGCGGGGGGCAACTCGGGCGCGTGCCACGGGCAGATGTACAACATGGGAACATTGCTGCGTCACGGTTCGGTGGAACAAAAGAAGCTCTACCTGCCGAAGATCGCCAGTGGCGACCTGCGCCTGCAATCGATGGCCGTCACCGAACCCACCACGGGTACGGACACCACGAAGATCAAGACCACGGCCGTGCGCAAGGGCGACAAGTATGTGATCAACGGCCAGAAGGTGTGGATTTCGCGCGTCCAGCATTCCGATCTGATGATTCTGCTGGCCCGTACGACGCCACTGGACCAGGTGAAGAAGAAGTCCGAAGGGATGTCCATTTTTGTGGTTGACCTGCGCGACGCGATCGGCAACGGCCTGACCGTCCAGCCAATCATCAACATGGTCAACCATGAGACCAACGAGCTCTTCTTCGACAACCTCGAGATCCCGGCTGAGAATCTGATCGGCGAGGAGGGCAAGGGCTTCAAGTACATCCTGGATGGTCTGAACGCCGAACGTACGCTGATTGCCGCCGAGTGTATCGGGGACGGCTACTGGTTTATCGACAAGGTGACCAAGTACGTCAACGAGCGTGTGGTGTTCGGCCGGCCGATTGGACAGAACCAGGGAGTGCAGTTCCCGATCGCAAAGGCGTACGTCAACGTTGAGGCCGCAAGCCTGATGCGCTTCAAGGCAGCCAGCCTGTTCGATGCCCACCAGCAGTGTGGTGCGGAAGCCAATATGGCAAAGATGCTGGCGGCGGATGCGTCGTGGGAAGCAGCCAATGCTTGTCTGCAGTATCACGGCGGATTTGGATTCGCGGCCGAATACGACGTGGAACGCAAGTTCCGGGAAACCCGTCTGTACCAAGTGGCGCCGATTTCCACCAACCTGATTCTTTCCTACGTCGGCGAGCACTGCTTGGGCATGCCGCGTTCGTTCTAATCCAAAGCGGGATCTCTCCTGGGATCCTTTATCGACCCGCGGTAGGTGCGGGTCGATTTTTTTTTGACGGCAGTCGAAAGAATCCCAACCTTTGGGGGGAGGGGAGGGGCGACTGTCGGTCGCTCCGTTCTACAATTTGACGATGCTCAGCGGTGTGCCTCCCGCCAGAACTGCGTGCAGATTATCCAGTGCCATCCGTAGCATTGCGGAGCGCGTTTGCAGCGTAGCCGAAGCGCGATGGGGCGACAACACGACGTTGGGTAGGGAGCGTAGCGGCGAGGCGCTCAGCGGCTCTTCCTCGAACACATCCAGCGCGGCACCACGTAGCGATCCGCTACGTAAGGCACGGCATAGTGCTGCTTCATCGACAACACTGCCGCGTGCGATGTTGATCAGCCACCCGCCGCTCAGGGCATCGAGGACGCGCTCATCAACGAGATGGTGCGTCTCCTCGCCCCCCGCGCAACAAAGAATGAGCGCATCCGACTGACGGGCCAGCGTGAGCGGCGAATCGAAGTACTCGTAGGAAACGGCGCGCGCAGCGCGTGATGTGTAGGCGATCTTGACGCCAAACGGCTCCAGCCGCCGCGCCATGCCTTCGCCTATGCGACCCAATCCGACGATGCCCACCCGCATGCCGTGCAGGTTGGTGGTCAATGGAAACGAGGCATTCGTCCAGTCACCGTTCCGGACGAAGCGGTCGCCATGGGGAATGTCCCGCAGGAGGCCGAGCAGAAGCGCCATGCCCAGCTCACACACTGCGTTGTCCAGTACTCCAGGTGTATTGGTGACCACAATGCCGCGAGCGGCTGCATCGCGAACGGGAATGCCATCGTAGCCGACGCCGGAGGTCGCGATGATGCGCAGCGCGGGAAAGCGGTCAAGGAGGTCCGGGGAGATCTTGCAGTTGCTGCGGGTGAGGATGCCCTCGACACGTCCTGCAGCCATTGTGTCCGCGAAGGCTTCCGCAGGCGAAAGGCAGTGGAATTCGCGATCGACCATGGACTGGAGTGGTTCGCCAAAGTCCCCGATCTTGACCAACGTCTTCACTCGCATTTCCCCCAAAAAATGCCATATGGACGGCGTCCCCCTTGGCTCGCCGCGCAGGCTTTCGATCGTAGCAGCCTATCGCGCAGTTCTGAAATGCGGATTCTTAATGCCGCTATCAATGAATGTGATGGATGCCGTCGCTCAGGGCGATGCTGGCGTGGGGGCGCGCGGACGGGAAGGCGTGGCGCAAGAGGTCTGGCACCACGCCCTACAGGGCGGCGTTCAGTCGACTTTGATATTGGCCTGCTTGATCAGCGCTTGCAGACGAGTTTGCTCGTTGCCCATGACCTTCAACATGCTGGCGGCGGCCGTGTCGGCGGGCGTCTCGACGCCGATAGTCAGATACCGACGCTTCACGTCTGCCGTATTGACCACTGCCTGAAGCTGCTTGTTCAGCGTGGCGACTACGGCGTCTGGCGTGCCGGCCGGCGCCAGGAGGCCGATCCATGCTGACAGGTCGAAGGTCTTGAGATCGGTCACTTCAGCGAGAGTCGGCACGTCGGGCATCGATGCGCTACGCGTTGCCGACGAGAGGCCATAGACGTGGATCCGGCCGGCCTTCAGGTGCGGCAGGATAGAGGTCACCGAGTCGAACATGAAGTCTACCCGGCCAGCCATCACGTCAACGAGCGCGGGACCGCTGCCCTTATAGGGAACATGGGACGCCTTGACGCCAGTGCTGGCGAGGAACAATTCGGCAGTCAGGTGACCAATCGAGCCGCTCCCGGAGGAGGCGAAGGTATATTTGCCGGGGTGTGCCCGCAGCTCGGCGATCAAGGCGCGTGCGTCCTTGGCAGGAAATTGGGAAGAGCTTACCAGCACGTACGGAACGGTTGCGATGACGCCTACCGGCTTGAAGCTGCTTGCGCTGTAGTTGGTCTTGGTGATCAGGGGATTGATCGTTGTCGCTCCAGTGGATCCCGCCAGCAGGGTATAACCGTCAGGCGTGGAGCGAGCTGCGGCATCCGATCCGATCGCGCCACCTGCTCCGGCGCGATTGTCGACGACGAAAGGCTGTCCGAGCTTTTGCGAGAGGATGTCAGCCACGGCACGCGTCGCGGCATCGGTGGCTTGGCCGGCCGGCCAGGGAACAATTACCTTTACCGGTCGATCCGGGTAAGGGCCTGCAGCTTGAACGCCAACGGCCATCGAGGCTACCGCCAGGCCGGTGCCGGCCAACATGATTCGCAACATTCTTGTCTCCAGTTGTAGTGTTTATGCGCCCACTACTTTGGCGCGTTTCAACGTGCGTTTAGCCTTGGTTTCGGTTCTGCCAGCGCCGTGGCATCAGGACCGTGTAGTCCAAATCCAGGACGACGGCGGAGTGATACTCCAAGACGCCATTGATCGTCTGGGAGGCCGATGCCACGTCCTGCGCGGGGGTGTTTTTGAGGCCTACCAAACGCAGGCGTAGTACGCCGATGTCGTGTCGGCCTGGCAGCTTTCGTTTGTCAATCACTTCCGTGTAGGCGTAAAGCGTGTCGCCCGCCAGCGACGGCGAGGTGTGGCTCCCTGCATTGATCCCGATGACGCCGATCACGTTCTCGAGACCGTCATAAGACAGGGCGCGGCACACCGACATGACGTGACCGCCGTAGATCAAACGTTGCCCCACACCGGCGTCGCGCATCGCCAGTGCGTCGAAGTGGGCGCGGGCATTGTTCTGGTACAGACGAGTCGCCAGCATGTGGTCCGCCTCTTCCAATGTCATGCCAGAAGGATGGTTGATGCGGTCGCCCACCAGGTAGTCATCCCAGAGATCCTCGGCGCCTGACATGTCACACCACTCGTCAAGGCTGTCAGCGGAGGCGATGAGCGGCGCTACGAGGGTTCTTTCGATGGGCGCGAGTGCGGCGAGCACCGGGACGTGCAGTTCTGCCGCCGCCGAATCGGCCAGCCGCTTGTGGACCATCACCCAACGCACCCAACTGAGCACGACTTGATCATGCTGGTTGTAGCAGGTAGACCGCACGTACACGATGCCGGACTTGCGACTCGAGTTCTCCTTCAATCCGATGACAACACTTTCGCTGCGTAGAGTATCCCCGGAGAACGCAGGTGTGACGAAGCGAAGCTCGGCGTAGCCAAGGTTCGCTACGGCGTTGAGCGAAATGTCCGGTACTGTTTTGCCGAATGCAATATTGAAGACGAGCAGATCATCGAGTGGGCGATTCTCATAGCCCAGGAGACGAGCCGCCGTGTGCGCGGAGTGGGCGAGATGTCGCGCACCCGTCAGGGCGATGTAGAGCGACGCATCGGCCTCGGTGACAGTACGCGGCGTGCCGTGGCGAATGACTTGCCCCAGATGGAAGTCTTCGAAGAAATTGCCGGATCGGATTCTGGTGGTCATGGTTGCGCCTTAGTCCACGGAGCATTCCGCTGGCGTTTCGGCGCCGCAGACAATGCCCGCATCGTGCAGTCTGCCTAGCATCGCCGAGTCCAGTCCCAGTACGTCGAGCAGGATCTCGTCCGTGTGTTGGCCGACCAGCGGAGCGGGTTCGATGTGGCTACCGGCATGTCCTTCGATACGAACGGCGCTGCCCGCAGCGAGGTGATTGCCAACGCCAGCAGTCTCGATACGGGAAAAGATGGGATTCGCCTCACTGAGACGTGCATCGTGGCGTAACGCTTCCCGCATAGTCTGGTAAGGGCCCCAGCACACGCCATGCGTATCGAATACCTTAGCTACGGCCTGGTAGCTCCGCGAGGTGATCCATTGCTCGACATGCGCGGCGATGCGATGACTGGCGCGGTAGCGGTGGACCTCATTGGAGAAATCCGCGTCCAGCTCCCTTTCAAGCAGCCCGACCTCCGCGGCAATGTCGCAAGCAGAGACCAGGTTCTTCCACTGGTTCAGCGAAATCGCGGCAACGAAGACGCGGCGACCATCGCAGGTGCCAAAGTCGCGCCCGAAAGCACCGTAGAGATAGTTGCCGGTGGACTGCCGGTCTGCGTCGAGCAACTCTGCTTCGGCAGTCATTCCCAAGTGGGAGACGAGCGAGAATGCGATATCGGAGAGGGCGATGCGCAGTTCTGCACCGACTCCATTTATGCGCCGTCCTGACACCGCAGCAACGAGTGCAAAGGCTGCCTGATAGGCGCAGGCGATGTCCCACGCTGGCAATACATGATTGACCGGCGCAGCCACGGATCCATTGCCGGTAATCGTCGGTAGTCCCGTGGCGCAATTCACCGTGTAGTCGACAGCGGTCGAGCCGTCGGAATTGCCTTCGATCGTGCAGGTGATGAGATCGGGGCGCTGGGCGGCCAATGATGCGTGCGAGAGCCATGCGGAACCGAGGTTCGTGAGTAGCACACCGCCTTGCTCGTCACCGCTCGTCACGAGTTGTCGCACCAACTCACGACCTTCCGGGCGCCGGATGTCCACGGCCAGCGAGCGCTTGCCCTTGTTCAGCCCCGTCCAGTAAAGGCTTCTGCCCGCCGGCGCCAGCGGAAGGCGACGATAGTCGATACCACCACCTGGCAAGTCGATGCGAATGACGTCGGCCCCCGACTGCGCCAGCGTCATGCCTGCCAGAGGGGCGGCGATGAATGCCGAGCTTTCGATCACGCGAAGGCCCTGCAGCAACTGAAAACCCATGCCATGTCTCCTCATATGTTGTCGGCCGCTATTGGCGGACGGCACTCAATGGGAGGCACTCTAGCGATGAAGCTTCGGCCCAACAATCGAACTTATCTACTCGATTGTGAATTTTTCGAGAACAATGAAGGCACGGCGCCTTACTCGTCCACGAGTGTTGCGGTCTTGCGGGAGTCCCGGCGCTCGCCAGGATCGGGGAGTAATTGCTTGAGCAAATGCACGAGTCTCATCGATGCTGGGGACAGCTTCTGGCCTCGCACGGTGATGACGCTAACCTGGCGTACCAGTGTCGGGTTGACGATGCGCAGCACGTGCATCGAGGATCCGATTCGCCGCGGCAATGCGACTTTGGGCAGGACGGCGGCACCCAAGCCGGCGCTGGCCATCGAGATTAGCGTCTGCGCCTGAGCGAACTCGTAACGTGTGGTCAGGGTCAGGTGCTTTTCCTCCAGGGCAGCGTCTAGCATCCCGCGCAAGGCTGTGGCCGGATTGAGCAGAAGCAGTGGCATGTTGGTCAGCGTCGTCAGCGAGATCGAGTGCTTCGCGGTCGTGATAAACCGCTTCGGGACCAGTGCAAAGAATGGGTCCTCCATCAGTGGCTCGAAGCTGAATTCGCTGGTTTCGATGGAGGGGCCAATGCCGAAGTCCACCTCGTGCTTGCGCACGCTTTCAAACAATGCCGACGATGTTAGCTCTCGAACGGACACCTCGATGCCGGGATAGTCCTTCTCGAATGCGGCGAGCACCCGTGCCAGGCGTGTTTCGGCGACGGTCGGCGAGCAAGACAAAGACACCCGGCCACGTCGCATGTCGGCCGATTCCTGGATCTTCCGCAATCCGGCTTCGACTTCAAGCAAGGCTCTCTGGGCACATTCCAGCAACTGCTCGCCCTCGGCAGTCAGTCGCACATTGCGTGTGGTCCGATGGAACAGCGAGACCCCCAACTGCTCCTCGAGCATCCGGATCTGGGCGCTGACGGCAGACGGCGAGCGGAAGGACTTCTCTGCCGCCGTGCGGAAACTATTGGACTCTGCCACGAGCAGGAAGGTCTGCAGCAGCTTCAGGTTGACGTGGGAGAGGGGCTTGATGGTCGGTTTCACGGCACGAGCGATTCGCAGAGGATGAGTGCCGGACATTATGCGATCAAACTGCATAATCGACCAGATAAATGCGTTTGAGTGTTCGCTTATCCCTCCCTATAGTCGTGGGCATCGAAGCGGGCCGTGCACTGGCATTGGTCTCCACATACAACCGAGGGGATAGATCTTGACGCAGTCCACAGCATCCAAACAGCCATCTGGCAGTTCGACTGGCCAACCCGAAGCGGCCCTGGCGGGCTTGCGCGTACTGGATATTGCGACGTTCGTTGCGGCGCCGTTCTGTGGAACGATCCTTGCCGACTTCGGCGCGGAAGTCATCAAGATCGAGCAACCCGACGGAGGGGATTCGCTGCGACGGTTCGGCACGATCACCGAATGTGGCGACAGCCTGGTCTGGCTGAGCGAGGCACGTAACAAGAAGGCGACTACGCTGGACTTGCGCAAGCCGGAGGGCGCCGAACTCTTCAAGCGCCTTGTCGCTGAGTCGGATGTCGTTCTGGAGAATTTCCGTCCTGGCACCCTCGAGAAATGGGGATTGGGGTTCGAAACGCTGCGTGAGATCAATCCGGGGTTAGTCATGTTGCGCATCAGCGCGTACGGCCAGACCGGTCCCAAACGGGGTGAGCCAGGTTTTGCGCGCATCGCGCATGCATTCGCGGGGCTTTCGTGGCTGTCTGGAGAGGCCGACGGCCCGCCGGTGGTGCCGGGCTCGACCTCTATGGCCGACTATGTTTCCGGCATGTGGGGGGCTATCGGCGTGTTGACGGCGTTGCGTGCCCGGGACAGCAGTGGTCGCGGGCAGTTCATCGACCTCGGGCTGTATGAATCCGTATTCCGCCTGCTCGACGAGATTGCGCCGGCGTACGCGAAGTACGGCACCGTACGTGAACGCATGGGGGCAGACACGGTCAACGTTGTACCGCACAGCCACTATCAGACCGGCAGCGGTGAATGGGTCGCGCTTGCCTGTACGAATGACAAGATGTTTGAGCGGCTTGCACATGTTCTCGGAAAGCCGGCACTGGCGAGCGAGTTTGCAACCAGTGCGATACGCGTGGAGCATCGCGCTCACATTAACGGCTTGGTCGCCACGTGGATGGGGGAGCGGTCGCTAGCTGACGTGTTGGCGGCCACCCGGGAGGGAGGCGTTCCGTGCGCGCAGATCTATTCAATCCGCGAAATTTTCGAGGACGAGCAGTTCAAGGCGCGGGAGAACTTGCTGCATGTACACGATCAGCGGGTTGGCGATCTGGTCTTGCCGGCACCGTTGCCGCGCTTGTCCGAGACGCCGCCCAGCTTCCGGCACGCTGGCCGGGCGCTCGGCGAAGACAACGAAGCGATTTTTGGCGAACTTCTTGCGATGTCGCCGGAAGCGTTGGCGCGAGCCCGCGAAGCGGGAGTCATCTGATGCCAACGGATTTGGAAGAAAGGAATGATGAGTACAGAAATGATCGAACGCTATGCGATGTACATCGTTTCGCTAGGCAGCGCGATAGCGACGAGGACAGGGGCGCACAGCCCACGGACGGCGCCAGTTTAACCATGCGCTCCATCTGGAAAGTTCGCAACGGAGGATTGTGGAGCACCGTGGGCGCGGTGATCCCTGTGGGAGTCTTTGGCGGATGGAGTGGTGGCGGACGGTGCTGACGCGCGTCGCCGCCATTCGCCGCTGCCGAAAGCGGCATTCGGAAATGAAAGGTTGTGCCATGCCCTGGCGTCCTGCAATGTAGCGGGCGTGCGTCGCGCAAACTCGCGAGCCTCTCTGTTACCGTTTCGGAGCCGTTCCATCATGCGCGACCCCCTGCGTTCTCTCCTGTTTGTCCCGGCCGACAGCGACCGGAAACTGCTGGCCTCGCTCCGCAGTGAGGCGGATGCGCTGATCTTCGACCTTGAAGATGCCGTACCGGAGCAAGGCAAGGGAGAGGCGCGCCACAAGCTCGCAACATTTCTCGCGAGTCACCGCGAAACGATGTCACCGTCACTCCTGGTACGGGTCAATGGTCTCTCCTCTGGGCATATCCTGCATGACCTCGCGGCCATCATGCCGTTTCGACCGGATGCCATCGTCTTGCCGAAGTGCCGCAGCGTGGACGATGTTCATCGCTTATGTGATTTTCTGGCGGCCTTGGAATGCGCCCTATTGCAGGGGAGTTGGTAAACATCAGTCATCGCGATGGCAACGGAATCCTCGGAAGGCGTCTTTGGGCTGTCGTCCTATCGCAATGCCCCGATGCGTTTGAAAGCGCTGATGTGGGGAGTGGACGACTTGGCGGCTGATCTCGGGGCAATCGCGGCACATAGCGATGCGGAGCTCACTGGCCCGTTCTCGGTGGCGCGCACCATGTGCTTGTTGGCCGCCGCTCAAGCAGGGATCGGTGCCATCGACGCGGTGAGTACGCGATTGGGCGGCATCGCAGGCATCGAAATGGAGGCCACGCTTGCTAAGCGCGACGGCTTTACCGGCAAGGCCGCCGCCCATCCTGATCATGTCGATGCCATCAATCGCGCTTTCGCGCCAAAAGAAGCAGAAATCCACTGGGCGAGGGAAGTGGTGGCTGCATTTTCCAAGGCAGGCGCGTCAGGTGTCGCACGGTTGGGTGACTCGATGATTGATCGACCGCATTTGCGATTGGCCCATCGGATCCTATGCCAGGTCGACGGTACCGATTGAACCAGCGCGGCGAGAACCGTGCCGAGGAAAACCGGTACTTGGCCGGCGTCCGACGGCGTCATGCCGCCGGCAGTGCTGCCCCAGCGAGGGCTAGCAATCGGCTAAACCATAGAAATGCGGCTCTTTCTAATGGCAGACACGATGCCCAGGAGAAGGCCCCTGTCCCGCAGCAGCTTGGCCAGACTTCAAGAACCGCCCGACACTATCGAAGTCCAGCTTGTCCGATAGACTGAACTTCAGTCCGGTCGGGCACAGTGCAACCGCCAGAATCCAGTGCCCCTCGTCGGACTGATAATGAGGGCGAGTCGCTCCTTCATATGGACCCATCGCGCAAACGTAAGTGGTGTCAACTTCCGGAAGCAGCGCTGCCAGTGGCGTTACGATGACCGGACGAAGAGCGCCCCATAGTTTCTTTTGGGCTATAAGTTGGTTGCTGGCCGAGTTTCCGCAAGAGGCCACGCAGAGTAGCGCGAACGACATCGCTGCAATGTGCGGCGATGATGGTTGCCTCTGATATTGCGCCCCATCTCCTGTTCTGCTTTTTCTTGACGACAGATATGGCCCGGTTAGCGAGGTTATTGGCGTGGGCTAGTGCACATTGCCGGAATCGTGCCTCATAGGTGTCCCCTTTTTGAGCGGAGCCGACGTTTGACTGACATCTATAACCCCGCGATGAAGGGCCGCTTATGGCCGGCAAGCGACCGCTGGCCGGCCAACTTTCCCTAGCTACACTTCAGTCTGTTCTGCTATTTCAAGCGCGTCGTCAACCTCGATGCCAAGATAGCGCACAGTGCTTTCGAGCTTGGTATGCCCGAGGAGCAGTTGGACAGCGCGCAAGTTCTTGGTGCGCCGATAGATCAGCGACGCCTTGGTGCGGCGGATTGAATGCGTTCCGTAAGCCGAATCATCCAGGCCGATGGAGGCGACCCACCGGTGGACGATCCGTGCATACTGTCGTGTCGACAAATGCGGGGAGGAATGCAGCCGGCTCGGAAAAAGGTAGTCGCCGAGCCGTAGCCCGCGAGCTCGGATCCAGCATTCCACGCTCGCCCGTGCTTGTTCCGTGATTTCGAACTGTACGGGATGGTGCGTCTTCTGCTGCATTACTGTTGCGCGGGTGCCGACCTGGCTGCCAACGCAAATGTCCTGAACGCGCAAACGAGTTAGGTCACACGCCCGCAACTTGCTGTCGATAGCCAAGTTGAACAGTGCCAGCTCGCGCACGTTTGAGGTGAGCTGGAGTCGAGTTCGTATTGCCCATATCTCGTTCAATTTCAGAGGCGGCTTCTGACCGGTAAGTCGTCCCTTGTTCCATGGAACCGGGCGCGTCCGGTGGATGGCGGGGGCTTCCATGATGGTCTCCTTTCAGATGAAGGGAGAGCCAGTGTGCGCCTCAGAATGCATCATCGCCCCTGCTGTCGGCGAAGCAGTTCGGCCAGTGTGGGAAATGGCCAGTCCTCATCGTCATATCCTGGGGGCAGCCCCAAATGGCGATCACCGTCCCCGCATTTGGTCCGATCCCCAGGGAGAATAATCTCGGTGACCAGTATTCCAGGATGCTCCATCTCAAACAAAAAGCGGCTGCACATCGGGCAGTAGCCCCGATCTAGCGGCTCATCCTCCCCAAGGTCCATCAGATACTCGTGGATCTGGACCTTGACACCGCACTTGCATGTAACTGGCTCGATGTAGTTCATGGTTGCTCCTGGTGTGGAGTGCTCAGTGAACTGGTTCGAGGCACTCGCGTCCATGGATCATGAACTCAACTGATCAACTTCGCATCGCCCGAACAGGGCACGAACGACTTTGCGCTATCAGTGTTAGAGCCGCATTCTGATCGCTCAGAAATGTCTCTGTCAGAGACCGGAAGGATCCGTTTGAAGTCAGGACTTCAAACAACTAATGGTTGTGAGGGCGTTGTCTTTCGAATGCGGCGCCTGTCTACGTTGGCCTTCGCAATCTGCCATCTCACGATGAATGTTCTCGTCCTCTTGAGCCTCAGGCAACGACGGCGAGTGGACACGCAGGTAGGTCGATCTCGATGGAATTGCCACCAGGACTATCGCGGTGACGAGGAGAAGCATCCGCATAAGAAACACAGTCCAAGCTTGCATTGTCGATAAGTTCAGAGTGAATTCTCATCGTCAACCGGTTCGGCTCGGTACACCGACCAGAAGTAATGTGAATGTCGATGGTGCTTGGCTTGCTTCCTCTCTGCGAAAAAGCGCACGCGTCCCGCAGGGCCTGCATCGAGGTCAATCCCCTGATGCGTCGCGGTCGACGTGGCGGCAGGGGGAAGCAGGTTTGTCGCCTCAGCGATGTACTGCCCCTGAATGCGCCCGAGAATGCCGTTTGCCCCGGACGATGGTGGCTGGCTGGCGATGTCGCGAGATAAATGGCATTTCGCTGCCAGGCGGCTGTTTCCCATGATGCTGTTTTTCGATTGCCAATCGGACGACGTCGCTGCGCCGGTTTTAAGGGCGGCCGGGTCCGACGCGAACACCTTGCTTGTCTCGCTGGATGAGCGGCAAATGCCCGTACGACCGCAAGCGGGCCACGGCTTGCCGGGCCAACGTCACGGCTTCAAGATCCGGCAATGCCGCACTCTCTATGCCGAAAGATTCACATCTAGGGCAAGCGTATTTGTAGCCCCGCAGCACGGAAGACCGGATCCGCTCAGCGGCAGTGCCGCACAAGGGGCAATTTGCTGGTTCTGGAAGCATGGTCACGTCGAACTCGATACTGTATATATATACAGTATAGCTGACGCGAGACGAAAAGGAAGCCCTGGTATCACGCGGGGTACGGAGGGGAAGGGCCCGCGTCGATGAGAGCTCGCGGCGCGGGCGCAGTTTGAAGGACGCGACCGACGCACTCGACACACTCTTGGAATATGGCGGCATCCCTTGACAGCTTGTGTCAGCAGGCCCTTCGTCCGAGGTGAGCTTGGTACGTCCAGCAGGCGCTGATGATAAGGGTGTGGGCGCTCAAAAAAAAGAGGCGAGACAGCGCTGTCGCGCTGCCTCGCCCTGCAATGCTGTAGCGGGGTAGCTCGCAGCAAACCAATCTATCGACAAAGGAGGCCTTTGATGAAGGCGTGCCCTTGTGGACTTAATCTAATCATTACGGACGCTTCGGGGGTAGGCGGAGTGTGTGCAGTCGACGCTGTCGATAGGGCAGAGCCGCGCCAACGGCTGCGGCCGACCCTTCTCAGCCGTTCACCGCGCGTGCTTTAGAAGACCGGAGGTGGCCGCAAAGCGGCCGTTGGATTGTCTCTGTACTCGTCGGTTTCGATCAATCCACTTCGCCGCTATCGGTATCGTCGGTCTGGGCCTCGCTCTCATGGCGCATGGCCGCCGCTGCAAGCGTCGTCGCGTTAGTGGGTGCGGCTTCTTTGCGCTCGCTGTAGCGGTCGGTCAGGTAGTCGCTGCGGTCGCGCACCAGCAGCGTGAACTTGTAGAGTTCTTCCATGACGTCGACCACGCGGTCGTAGTAGGACGACGGCTTCATGCGGCCGTTGGCGTCGAATTCCTGGTACGCCTTGGCCACAGACGACTGGTTCGGGATCGTCACCATGCGCATCCAGCGTCCCAGCACGCGCAGCGCGTTGACGGCGTTGAACGACTGCGAGCCGCCGCACACCTGCATCACGGCCAACGTGCGGCCCTGCGTCGGGCGAATGCCACCGAACTCCAGCGGCAGCCAGTCGATCTGGTTCTTGAAGACGGCGGTCAGCGTGCCGTGACGCTCGGGGCTGCACCAGACCTGGCCTTCCGACCACTCCGAAAGCTTGCGCAGCTCGACCACCTTCGGGTGATCGGCGGCAACGCTGTCCGCCATCGGCAACTCTCGCGGATCGAACACCCGGGTCTCGGCGCCGAAGCGCTGCAGAATCCGTTCGGCTTCCTGCACGAGCAGGCGGCTATAAGAGGTCTCACGCAGCGAGCCGTAGAGCAGCAGGATGCGCGGCGGGTGGGAGCTGACGCGAGTGGGTTCCAGCTTATAGAGGTCAGGCGTGTCGAGTACCGCAGGGACGATGTTGGGCAGATTCGTGGTCATCGGATCCTCCGGCCTTGGGCGTCGACCACGGCCTCGCCGTCTTCCTTGGTGAAGGCGCCTTGCTGCGGTGCCGGCAGGATATCCAGGACGACTTCGGACGGCCTGCACAGCCGCACGCCCAGCTCGGTGACGACGAAGGGGCGGTTGATCAAGATCGGGTGGGCCAGCATCGCGTCCAGCAACTGGTCATCGGTCAGCGCGGGATTGCCGAGACCAAGCTCGGCGTAGGGCGTGCCCTTCTCCCGGATCGCTTCCCGCACGGTGAGCCCGGCGTCGCGGATCATTGCCTGCAGCGTCTGCCGGTCTGGCGGCGAGGTCAGGTACTCGAAGACGGTCGGCTCGATACCCGCATTGCGGATCATGGCCAGCGTGTTGCGCGACGTGCCGCAGGCCGGATTGTGATAGATGGTGACGGTCATGGGGATGCCTCAGTGCGATTCGTACCAGTGCTGGGAGCGGTTGACGACGCCGACGACGAACAGCATCACGGGTACCTCAATCAGCACGCCGACGACGGTGGCCAGCGCCGCGCCGGACTGGAAACCGAACAGGCTGATGGCGGTGGCCACGGCCAGCTCGAAGAAGTTGCTCGCGCCAATGAGTGCCGAGGGCCCGGCCACGCAATGGGTGACGCCGAGCTTGCGATTGAGCACATAGGCCAGGCCGGAGTTCAACAGGACCTGGATCAGGATCGGTACGGCCAGCAGAAGGATGATCAGCGGTTGTTCGACGATGGCATTGCCCTGGAAGCCAAACAGCAGCACCAGCGTCGCGAGAAGGGCGGTGATCGAATAGGGGCCCAGCGCGCCGACCACGCGCTTGTACGTCGCTTCGCCGCGCGCCAGCAACGCCTTGCGGATGACCTGCGCGATCAGTACCGGCACCACAATGTAGAGCGCGACCGACGTGATAAGCGTGTCCCACGGCACGGTGATTGACGAGAGCCCCAGCAGCAGCGCAACGACGGGCGCAAAGGCCACGATCATGATGGCGTCGTTGAGTGCGACCTGCGACAGCGTGAAGTACGGATCGCCCTTGCAAAGCTGCGACCAGACGAAGACCATCGCCGTGCAGGGCGCTGCCGCCAGCAGAATCAGTCCGGCGATGTAGCTATCGAGCTGGTCGTCTGGCAGCCAGCCTGCGAACAGGTGACGAACGGAAACCCAGCCCAGCAACGCCATCGAGAACGGCTTGACCAGCCAGTTCACGAAGAGCGTGACGCCGATGCCGCGCCAGTGTCCCGCGACCTGGCCCATGGCGCCGAAATCGATCTTGATCAGCATCGGGATGATCATGACCCAGATCAGCACGCCGACCGGCAGGTTCACCTGGGCGATCTCCATCGCTCCAATGGCTTGAAAAACCGGTGGCAGCCATTGGCCGAACAGAATGCCGATCACGATGCAGAGGGCCACCCAGACGGTCAGGTAACGTTCGAAAAAGCCGATCGCGCTGATTTGCGAGGTCCCAACGGATAAGGATGTGGTCTGCTCAGACATGGTGGTGGATCAAGGCGGCCACGTGCATCCTCATTCGAGTGCTGACGCTGGCGTGGAAGGAAACTCGGGCCAGCCGTATTCCCGTGCGCAGCAGGCGGTCTTGGAGGAGGGACTCAGGCACGGTGTTAACAAGGCAGGGACGCATCATGCGGCGCTCTCGGCGCTACGGCGCTTCATGGTTCAGGACGCCGTGGCGACGGAACAGGAAGACACCTGCAAACACGGCGCACCGCCGCAACAGTTCTCGGTGAGGTAGCCCAGCAGGGCGTTCATGGTCTCGAAGCGCGCCATGTAAATGATCGATCGGCCTTGCTGGTGGCTGTCCAGAAGTCCGGCGCGATGCAGTTCCTTTAGGTGAAACGAGAGCGAGGACGCCGGCATCTCCATCAACTCGGCAATGCGACCCGCCGGCAGGCCTCCAGGGCCAGCCTGCACGAGTAGACGGAATACGGCCAGGCGGATGGCGTGGGCGAGCGCGGCAAGCGCTACAAGGGCGGCATTTGTTTCCATCGTTCCAATGTAGTCGAAACATGGAAACCATGCAACTATCTGTAGAAATGGAAGTATCCGTCCCTATACCGACCCTAGAACGTCGGTCAAAAGTGGAGGTGAGGACGCTGGTCTGTTTCAAACCAACGCGCAGTGATTAGCCTGGCATCTCGCTGCGGACCAGTAGCACCGGTCTGCCCGTCTGATGTATCACTCCTTCAGCAACGCTGCCAAGCACCAGGCGGCGAATGCCGCGCAGCCCATGTGTGCCCATTACGATCAGGTCCGCACTGATCGAATCGGCATGCGAACAAATTACTGCGGCAACATGCCCGGGGGACACGGAATCGTCGCGCAGCGTTGTGTTGCTGGCGATGTCCGCCTGCTTCAAGCGGTCTTGAGCGCAATTCAAAACCTTGTGGCCATGCTCTGTCACGCGTCTGCGGAATTCGCGAGGCGCCAGCACGCTGGTATCAAACAGGAAGTCGGGATCGACAGTCACATGAAGTACCTCGATCCGCGCATGCATCGCGCGGGCGATGTCAATGGCTTGATCAAGAGCCATATCTGCACTGCGGCTGCCATCGACGGCAACGAGAATGGTCTGGAACATGGCGTCTCCTTCTGCGGCTAATCCCGATTGCGACCAAGAGGACCCTCCGAGCCTAGTTCCAGGTGCTAACGAAACTTTGCGTTGGCGCAAGCCGAGCTGGATTACCTATGGGAATGGCATGACGCGGCGCAGTGCGGCGCCTCACTTTGTTCGGAGTTGATACAAAGCAAACCTCGGGAACCTGCGGTTGCCATGATGTAGATGGACGGTGGCGTTGTCATGCAAGGAGACCAATGTGCGGGCGTAAGAGTTGCTCGGGAAAGTGGCGTCCCGGGAGACTCGATGTGTACGGCGCGAGGTTCGGAGGGGCTATGAGCGGAAGAATTTTTGTCATCGGTGCCTCAATGCAAGGCGTTGAAGCGTTGCGACACTTAGTCGAACGACTTCCCTCCAACTTCCCAGCGCCGATCCTCGTGACGCAGCACCTTGGCCGGGGCAGCGCAGGGTATCTGCCACGCATTCTGAGCAGGGCAGGCCCTCTCCCCGCAGTTCACCCGGTGGAGCCCGAGCAGCTAGAGCCGAGTCGAATCTACATTGCACCTCCAGATCGGCATATGCTGGTGCGGCCGGGATACATACAGCTTTCCGACGGCCCGAGGGAGAACTATGTGCGACCTGCGATCGATCCTCTTTTTCGTTCGGCCGCGAACGCATACGGCCCTGCCGTCGTCGGCATCGTGCTGACCGGAGAACTAGACGACGGTGCTGCAGGTCTGCTGGCAATCAAGGACCGTGGCGGCATTACGTGCGTACAAGACCCTCGTGAAGCGTATGCGCCTTCAATGCCGCAAGCGGCGCTTCAGAAAGTTGCAGTCGACTATTGCTGCACACTGGACAAGTTGTCCGAGATAATGATCGAATTAGCGAAAGATGATCCCCCGCCAGCGGCGCGTCAAAGAAAGAAGGGCTGCTCGAAATTGAATGTCGCGTCGCGGAAGGTAATTTTAGTCCAGAAGATTGGTCAGCTTTCCAAGAATATTGCCGGCCAACGAACTTCAACTGTCCGGACTGTCATTGCCCCCTATCTGAAATTAATGACAGCCGTATGCTCCGGTTTCGGTGCCGCGCCGGGCACGCATTCTCCGTTAGCAGCCTTTTCGCCGCGCAAATGGAGGCCAGGGAAAATCAACTGTTTGCGCTTGCAGGAATGTTCGCGGAAGAAGCCGCCCTTGCCCAGCGTATTCTGGAACTTCATGCTAGTGCTGCACGTGGTGCATCCGCCGATTGTGTCGCAGACACTTTGCAACGGATTGAGGCTGCCATCGTGATGCTTGCCGACCTGCAGCGAAGTCTGCGAGATTAGGGAAAGCGCGCCGGGAAGCCGCGTGTCGCATAGTCAAGTTGGATTCACACCGAAGGCGGGATTGGCGAGTGCATAGGCGAAGGCGTAGTCGAGTTCCCCCGACGCCTGCGCATGGATGGTGAAGAGGACATCGCCTTCCAACACAGTGTCGCCTAGCCGAGCGCGCATCGCGATGCCAGCTACCTGGTGTCCTGGCGCGCCCGCCAGCTTGGCGGTGCGCGCCAGGCGCCGGTTGTCGATCGTGACGACGGTGCCGTCGTTTGGCGCCAGTACGTCGCGCCGGAACAGCGCCTCGCCCGGCACCGTCAGCCCGCCCTGCGCCTCGCAAATGGACTGGAATTTGGCCCAAGCCGCGCCGGTGTCAAGGATCTTCTCGGCTTTGGACTGGCCGTCGCCCGCAGTGGCCGCACCGCAAAATTCCAGCAGCAATCCGGACAGCCGCAGTGCACGGCGCCGCAGGTCGGCGGGCGCGTGGGTTTCTCGTCGCAACACGGCTAACACGTCGTGGGCCTCCAGTGCCGGACCAATGCCGCGACCAACCGGCTGGGCGCCGTCGGTATGCACCATCATCACTTGCAGCCCGAACGCCGCTGCCACACATTGCATGAAGGATTCCAGGTGCAGCAGGTCGGCCTCGGAACGCACCTTGGCCGTGGGGCCTATCGGGACATCGACTAGTACGTGCGTCGCCCCGGCAGCCACTTTCTTTGACAGGATGGACGCAATTAGCTGGGCGTCGCTGTCGATATCGAGTGCTCGCTCTACGCGAATCATCACGTCGTCGGCGGGGCTCAGGTTCAGCGCGCCGCCCCACGCCAGCGCGCCGCCCGTGCGTTCCACCACGCGCCGCAGTTCGTGCACGTCCATTGTCACGCGCGTTAGCGTTTCCATTGTGTCCGCCGTGCCCGCTGGCGAAGTGATCGCGCGCGACGAGGTCTTGGGAATTGTCAGCCCGGCGGCGGCCGCAATTGCCACGATGATCGGCGTGGTGCGATTGCCGGGCAGGCCGCCCACGCAATGCTTGTCAGCCACCACCTTGCAGTCCCAGTGCAATTGCTTCCCCGTGCCGATCATCGCGCGGGTCAGGCCGATGACCTCCTGCTCGTTCATCCTGCCGCCCGCGCAGGCCGCCAGGAAGGCCGCGATCTGCATTTCCGTGTAACGCTCGCCGGCAATGTCCTCGACGATGCCGGCCAGTTGTGCGTCGTCGATGGCAAGGCCATGAATCTTCGCGCGGACCGCGCGTAGCGACTCCAGGGCCGGCGCGTGCGTGATCTCGATGGCATCGCCATCACGCGCGCCTAGTTCGGCCGCGGCGCTCGCCGAGAGACTGGCCTGGTGGGTATGCAGCAGTGGGGCGCCCACCAAGTTAAGCGTGGCGATCAGCGTGCGCGAACCAATTCGCACTTGCACGCGCGCCTGCGCCGAAAAGCCTTCGGCTCCGCACACCGGGCAGTCGGGATGCAGGTAGATCACGTGCTCCTGCCACGTGTCGATACCAAGCGGCTTGAATATCAGCATGGCGTGGGAGAAGGGCAGCATCAACGGTCATCCCAGTATGGACGCCGCGCGCCCTCAATGAAATCAGGATGCGCTGAGCTGTCTGTAGGGCATGGATGACAGCCATCGCCGCAGCCGGTGCATCGCACACGCATTTTGCGCGAGAAGCGCCCGGAGCTTGATGAAAATCAAGCTGCCGCCCGGCATGCGATCCATCCTGAAAAATGCAGTTGCGCGCTGTGCGCGCCGCAAAGCATCCGGTTGGCGATGGCGCGGCATGACAAGGGGATATCGATGAAAGTGCAATGTCTGGGCGCCACCGACACGGTGACCGGTTCCAAGTACGTCGTGGACACGGGACGCGTCCGCGTGATGGTGGATTGCGGCCTGTTTCAGGGGTACAAAGCCCTGCGTCTGCGCAACTGGGATGCGCTGCCGGTCGATCCCGCCAGCTTGCATGCGGTAGTGATGACCCACGCGCACATCGATCACAGTGGATACCTGCCTCTGCTGATCCGCAACGGATTCCGGGGACGCGTGTACTGCACGCTGGGGACCGCGCAATTGTGCGGTGTGCTGCTGCCCGACTGCGCGGCGCTGGCCGAGGAGGACGCGACGTATGCAAACCGAAAAGGGTTCTCGCGCCACGATCCGGCGATGCCGCTCTATACGCGCGCCGACGCCGAGCGCGCGGTGCATCGCCTGGAGGCGGTGCGATTCGACACGCGCGTGCCGGTGGGCGCGGGCATCGATGCCGAGTTCAGTCACGCCGGTCACATCATCGGCGCGGCCAGTGTCACCTTGCACGTGGATGGGCAGCGCCTGGTGTTCTCCGGCGATCTTGGGCGCCTGAACGATCCGGTGATGCGTGCGCCCGCCTTCCTGAAGCATGCCGACTGGCTGTTCGTGGAATCCACATACGGCGACCGGCGCCATCCCGACGTCGATCCCATCGAAGCGCTGGGCGACATCGTCAACCGTACGATCGACAGGGGCGGCACGCTCGTGATCCCGACCTTCGCCGTAGGTCGCGCGCAATCATTGCTGTATTGCCTGTATCGGCTCAGGCAACTGCGCCGGCTGCCGGACGTACCCGTCTATTTGAACAGCCCTATGGCTATCGCGGCAACGACGATCTTTGCCCGCCATGTGTCGGAGCTGCGCATCGACGAGGCAAGCTGTGCGGGCGCTAGCGACATGGCGCGCCCCGTAACTAGTACTGAGGCGTCTGTACGCCTGAACGCAGATCGCAGTCCGAAGATCATCCTGGCAGGAAGCGGCATGGCGACCGGTGGCCGCGTGGTGCACCACCTGGAAGCGTTCGGCCCGGATCCGCGCAATACCATCCTGCTTTCCGGATTCCAGGCACCCGGCACGCGCGGCGCCCGCCTGTGCAGTGGCGCCAGGCAAATCCGGCTGCATGGCAAGGACATTGACATCGGCGCCGAAGTGGCGCAGATCGAGAACCTGTCAGCCCACGCCGATGCCGAAGAATTGATGAGCTGGCTAAAGGGATTCGAGCGCCCGCCGCGTCAGACGTTCGTCGTGCATGGCGAGCCGGTGGCCAGCGACGCGTTACGCCAGCGCATCGAACACGAGCTGAAATGGCAGGTCACAATGCCAGAATACCGGCAGAAGTATTCGTTGGAGTAGGGCGAAAACACTAGGCGATAAGGTTTCGATGTGCCGCACCGGACTGGGCGGGGCGCAGTCGCGCACGAGTACGAAGCCCTGGCTGTAGCCCCTGCCGGTGCGTTGCGTGTAGGCGCGCAGGTCGCAGTTGCAGACGCGCCTGAACAGGTCGTTGCTATCGGTCGGGGCGGCGGAGTCCGGCTCGGGTGACGCGGTCTGCTTCCGGCACGCCCCCGGTGGCGCAACGCCCCCCAAGCGCCGAAGCATCGACTGCGATGCTACCGTCGGAGGATCGGGGTTCTCATGTTCGTCCCCCATTCTTGCCACCGGACTCAAAGTCATCGACCGTCTCGATGGCTGTGTGCAAGCCTTGGTTCAATATAGAAAGCGAGCAGCAAGAATATGCGATCTCGGTCAAGAAGACCAAACATGGCCCGCTGTCGCCGGCTCAGGGCGTGATCGACACCTTCAGCACGCCATCGCGCTGATGACCAAAGAGGTCGTACGCCTCGACAATGTCGGTTAGCTTGTAGTGATGAGTCACCAGCGGGGACAGGTCGGCGCGCGCTGCTTCTATCACGTTCATCAGCCTGCGCATCCGTTCCTTGCCGCCGGGACACAGCGACGTGACGATGCGATGGTCGCCCAAGCCAGCGGCAAACGCACCCAGCGGAATTCGGAGATCGGTCGAATAGACGCCAAGGCTGGACAGCGTGCCACCGGGCTTCAGCACGCGCAGCGCGGCCTCGAATGTGGTTTGCGTGCCCAGCGCCTCAATAGAGGCGTCCACGCCCCGGCCGCCGGTGAGCTTCAAAATGTCTTCCACGACGTCGCGCTGATGGAAGTTCAGCGTGACGTCGGCGCCCAGTTGCCGCGAGATGGCCAGGCGGTCGTCCAATCCGTCTACCACGATGATGGTCGAAGCGCCGCGCAGGCGCGCCCCAACGGTGGCGCACAAACCGATCGGCCCCTGCGCGAAGATGGCAACGACGTCGCCGATGCGGATGTTGGCGTGTTCGGCGCCTGCGAATCCGGTGGACATGATGTCCGGGCACATCAGCACCTGTTCGTCGGTCAGGCCTGCCGGAATCGGGGCCAGATTCGCCTGGGCATCGGGCACCAGCACGTATTCGGCCTGCGTGCCGTCGATGGTATTACCAAAGCGCCAGCCGCCAATTGATTTGTAGCCGTGCGCCTGCGCGCCGCCGTCCTGGGCCGCGCAACCGTCCTGGCAGGCGTAAGAATGAAAGCTCGGGCAGATTGCACCGGCGATCACGCGCTGGCCTTCCTGGTAGCCCGTGACGCCGCTGCCCAGTCTGGCGATGATGCCGACCGGCTCGTGGCCAATCGTCAATCCCGACGCCACTGGGTACTCGCCCTTCAGGATATGGATGTCGGTACCGCAGATCGTGGTAGTGGTAATCCGCACAAGTGCGTCGCCGGGGCCCACGTCGGGAATGGGCTTCTCCTGAAATTCAATCACGCCGGGCTTAACAAAGACTGCTGCTTGCATCGTCGCCATGACTTGCTCCGAAGACAAATGCCGGCGACGCGTCGCGGTGCGGCGCGCGCCAACGGGGATTGTCTGCGCTGTACAACTCAGACCTGCGCCAGCGCCTCCAGATCGAAGATCTCGATTTGCTTGCCGTCCACACGGATCAGCCCTCGCGTTGGAAGCGAGAGAAGGTGCGGCTGACCGTTTCCAGCTTGATGCCGAGGTAGCTGCCGATTTCCTCGCGCGTCATCCGTAGCGTGAACGCATGCGCCGCGTAGCCCCTGGCGCGCAGGCGCCGCGAGACGTTGAGCAGGAAGGCAGCGACCCGACGCTCCGAAGGCATGCCCGACAGCAGCGTGGTCTGGCGGGATTCGCGCACGACCTCCTGGCTCAGCAGCTTATGCAACTGGCGCTGCACGCCGCGCATGTCGCGGCAAAGCAGTTCAAGCGGCGGAAACGGGATCACGCACACGGTGCTGTCTTCCAGTGCAACGGCATCGCAATCGTAGTGCTCGCCTGAGATGGCACCCAGCCCCAGCATATCGCCCGGTAACAGGTAGGCCGTGACGTGCTCGACACCTTCCTCGTGGCCCGCCACCGTCTTGAACGATCCAGAGCGCAGCGTATATAGGCACTGGAACCTGTCGCCGACGCGGAACAGGTAGTCTCCACGATGCACCATGCGCCACTGTCCGATGACCGATTCGAGCTGGGGCAGGTCGTCGTCGTCGAGTCCCGCCGCCAGGCAGAGAGGCCGCAGGCTGCAATGGGCGCATCTGGGTGTCAGGGCCATGACCTGCGCTGGCGCGTAGGCTTCTGGGTAGGGCATTGGCACGGCCGTGCGCAACTGTATCACCTGGTGCTGCATGTCATCCCCTTTGCTGGTCGACGCGCTGGCTGCCTGCCGGCGTCGGTATTCGGTGTCTCCCGATTTTCCTGGAGTATTGGCCACGGCCGCTCAGGCCGAAATCAGCGGTGACTGAGAGGCGGGTCAGATTGCGCTGGGCGCGCGTCAGGAAAACCTGACAGGCGCTTGCTGCCGAGTGCGCTTTCGCTGGGCGCCGGCCTTGCGCCAGAGCAAAGCCGCGCATCGTAATGCGCCTAAAGTTGTCAACACGCGATATGCGGACGGGCGAGAAAAGGAGGCGTTGCAAATGAAAAGCGATTCTCAACTGAAGCAGGACGTGCTTGACGAACTGGCATGGGATCCGGAAGTCGACGAGCGCGAGGTGGGTGTGCAGGTCAAGGATGGCATCGTCACACTCACTGGACATTTGCGGTCATTCCATGCCAAGCATCTCGCGGAGCAGGCCGCGCAGCGTGTGCAGGGATTGCGGGCGCTTGCCGTGGAATTGGACGTGGTGTTGCCTGGTGATACCGTGCGGACCGACAGTGATATCGCCTGGGCTATCGAAAACGTGCTGATGTGGAATTCCGTCGTGCCAGTTGGGCAGCTTGGCGTGGCAGTTGAGCGGGGCATGGTCACTCTCTCGGGGGAAGTGGACTGGGATTACCAGCGGCGTTCAGCGGTCGATACAGTGCGGCCGCTTAACGGCGTACGCGGCGTCGTGAATCAGATCGTGCTGAGGCCCCGCACCAGCGCGCCCGATGTGCAGCAGCGCATCGAAGATGCCATGCGACGCCAGGCGGCCCGCGATGCGCGGCATGTGAAGGTCGTGGTCAAGGATGGCGTGGTCACGCTGTCGGGCCATGTGACGTCAATGGCTGAGCGGCAGGCGGCTTTCAACGCCGCGTGGATTGCCCCGGGCGTGATGAAGGTGGTGGACGATATCCGGGTGCTGCCGCAGTAGCGTCGCGGTGGGGCCTGGCACGCGATCAGATGCGCAGGACGGCGGCACCGGCAAGCCGTCCGGCGCGCATGTCGGCCAGCGCCTTGCCGGCATCGCGCAGCGGATAGACCGTGGTGTGTACCTGGATCGGCAGGCTGGCGGCGACTCGCATGAGCCCCGCACCATCCTCGCGCGTGAGATTTGCGACGGACACGATGCGCCGCTCTTCCCAAAGCTGCCGATACGGGAACGACGGGATATCGCTCATGTGGATGCCGCCGCATACGACGACGCCACCCTTGTCCGTGGCACCCAGCGCGGCGGGCACCAGTGCGCCGTCCGACGCGAAGATCAGTGCCGCATCCAGCACAGTTGGCGGCGGTTCCAGGCTGCTGCCCGCCCACGCCGCGCCCACTTGCGTAGCCAGCGCCTGCGCCGCTGTGTCGCCGGGCCTTGTCATGGCATAGACAGTGCGGCCTTGCGCCACGGCGATCTGCGTGACAATGTGCGCGGCCGCGCCAAAGCCGTAGATGCCAAGCCGCTGCGCGTCGCCCGCCATGCGTAGCGTGCGATAACCAATCAGGCCGGCGCACAGTAACGGCGCGGCGTGCGCGTCATCGTAAGCGTCGGGAATCTGGAAGCAGTAGCGCGCGTCAGCCACCATGTACTCCGCGTAGCCTCCATCGCACGTATAGCCATTGAACAGCGGCGCATCGCACAGGTTCTCGCGCCCGCGGGCGCAGAAGCGGCAGGTGCCGCAGGTATGGCCGAGCCACGCCACGCCCACCCGGTCACCGAGCGCCACTCCGGCCGCGCCTTCGCCCAGCTTTTCGACCCGACCCACGATCTCGTGCCCCGGAATCAGCGCCGGCTTCGGATGAGGAAGATCTCCGTCAATCACATGCAGGTCTGTGCGACATACTCCGCAGGCCAGCACGCGGATGCGCAACTGGCCGACGCCCGGCGTGGGCACGGGCACGCGCTGCGCGCCAAGCGTGTGACCGTCGAAGATCATGGCCTGCATGGTGGCGTCCATCTGCACTCCTTGTTTCGCTTGCTGCGCAACCGCTGTGCAGTGAATCGATCATTGCATGCGCAACGCGCACTGACTTGATCTGACACAAGCGTCGCAATCCTGTGTTGGTTACCTTTGACTGTATTAGATACAACGACGCGCGAGGGCACGGCAATGGACTGCAAGACAGTGCTGGTCGATCTGACTGACGACGGGGCGCGGCAGGCGCGCCTGGATGCGGCATTTTTGCTGGCGTCGTTCTCCAGTGGGCGCGTGGTCGGACTCAGCGCGACCGGACCGATGCTCGATACGTATCGCAGCGTGGGCGCGGAGACGATGCGCTATCAAACCATGCGGGCCGACATGTTGCGCGGCGTGGAGCAAGCGGGTACCCAGGCGCTGTCCGAAGCCTGTGGGCGTCACGGTGCGCCGGCAGACTATTCGCACCTGCTGGCGGAACAGGATCCTGGTTGGGCATTGGCTACGCACGGCATGGCCAGCGACATCATCCTGCCCGGCCTGCCGGGGGCGCCCAGCGATCTGCCCGTGCTGATGGCGTCTGCGGCCGAATATGCACTGGTCAACGCAGGTCGGCCGATGCTGGTGGTTCCGCCCCAGGCGCGGCTGTCGAAGATCGATACCGCGCTGGTGGCGTGGAACGGCCGGCGCGAGGCTGCTCGCGCGGTCAGCGATGCGCTGCCGCTGCTCAAGCGCGCCAAGCGCGTGATCCTGCTGGTGGTAATCGGCGGAAAGGGGCTTTGGCAGCATGGAGACGGCGAACTGCTGCGCTGGCTTGGCACGCATGGGGTCCGAGCGACGCTGACGGTGGAGGAGTCGTCGTCGGTTGCGGGTTGCCTACTGCAAAAGACGCAGCAGGAATCGGCTGATCTGCTGGTGGCCGGCGGCTACGGACATTCAAGGCTAGGCGAGCTAATGACCGGCGGCACGACCCGCACGCTGCTGCACAACACGCCGGTGCCATTGCTCATTTCGCACTAGTTGGCCGCGCCGCCTGGTCAGGAGATCAAGCCATGCTCGCCTATCCCAGCATCTTCGTCCATGTGGACGCCAGCCAGCGCGCGATGGTCCGCGCGAAGTTGGCCCTGCAAATCGCCACCGCGCAGCGTTGCCGTCTGGTAGGCGTATGCGCCACGTTTGCCGCCGATCCACAGTGGTTTTATCACGTGGCGCACGCGGCGGCAGCCTTGCAGCAGGATCGAGCCCGGCGTGAGCGCCAGCAAGAAACGCTGCGAAAACGATTCCAGTCGGCCGTATGGAGCGAATCGGTGTCGGCGGAATGGCGCAGTCTGGACGGCGATCTGGTACGCCGCACGCTCAGGGAGGTGAAGGAGGCCGGCCTCGTGGTGGTCGGACAAATCGATACCAGCGAACCTGAGAGCGTGGTGGCGCCGCAGTTTCTCGAATCGCTCCTATTGGAATCCGGTCGGCCCGTGCTGGTAGTGCCTTACGGCGGGCCGGCGCTGACGGTGGGCCGCCGCGCGCTGGTGGCGTGGGACGGCGGCAAGGAATGCGCGCGTGCCCTGCACGATGCATTGCCACTGCTGGTAGGTAGCACCGTGCACCTGCTGCATGCCAAACCGGTCCACCACGCCCCGCGCGCCGACGCGGCCCCGCTGGACATCGCATGCCGCGTGCTGCGCGATGTCTGCGCCGATGTCCGCACGGAGTTCGAACCCGGCGCGAACGATGCCGCCATTGGTGACCTGATATTGTCGCGTGCCCCCGATGTGCAAGCCGACCTGCTGGTCATGGGCGCGTATGGGCACGGACGCTTCCGCGAACTGGTGCTGGGCGGCGTCACCAAGACCATCCTGAGTTCGATGACGGTGCCCGTGCTCTTGGCGCACTGAGAAGCGCCACGCCAAATTTGCGAAGCTGAAGCTGCCCGCGCCCCGGAGCTCCGAAGGGCGCAGGCAGCGTCTGCATGCGCATCGCTAACGTGCGAATAGCGTCGGGATTGGGGATTTCTCGAGCACCGTTCCAGCGATGCCCCCCAGCTTGCCGACCGCTTCGTCGCGCGCCGGCGCGCCGCAAACCAACAAGTCGGTGCGGGCCGTCCGGGCAGTGGCCAGGAAAGCCTTGCCTAGTGATGCATGCGCATCGCTTGTCAGTCCGATCAGGCAGGCTCGGATGCCCCGGCGCGCCAGCCACGTCAGCGCGTAGCTGGCCGGCGCCATATCGGTGCGGCGGTGTCGGGAGAAGGGAATGCAGCAAGCCAGCGCGACATGCTGCGCGCGGCGCAGGATCGGCAGTGCGTCGCGCAGCGCACGCGCCGATTCGCGCGTGCCGCTCCACGCCACCATCACGCGCGCATAGGGCCACACCTGCGTGGGCGCGGCGTCGTCCGTCAGCGGAATGACCAGGACCGGCGGTCCGGCCTCCAAGATTGTTCCTTCCACAAACGGCCGTGTGTCAACCAGGCGATGTCCGTCGCCAGCGCACGGCTGGCTGACGATGATCAGATCAGCCAAGCGGCCTTCGCATTGCATGGCTTCAAGTGGCGTGCCTTCTCCCACGCGCCAGTCCACGGCGATGGGAGCGCCTGCCGTCGCGGCCTCGAAGGCCACGCGGCTGGACTCGCAATCGGCGAAGAACCCTGCGTCGGGATGGAGGCCGCGCTGTGGCAGCAGGCCCACAAGCGTCGCCGGCAATGCACAGGCTAGGGCGACCGCGTGGGCAAGCCGGGCCGTGGCGTACGTTGACGCATCGACGTGGACCACAATAGCTGAGATGTCCATCTTCTCCCTTGCCAGTGCCACAACATTGGGCACGCGTCAAATCTATGCCATGACGTGAAGAAGCCGTTGCGAAAAATCAATCAACAGCGGACTGACTCGATCGATCAACGGCGTTGCGGCAGATCAAGTGCGATGGGCTGAAGCGACCTAGTCTCGAAGCACGAAGATGCAGGCGGAGCCCGATCATGTACGAGAGAATTCTGGTGGCGGTGGATGGTGGCGATTCGGCCGACCTGGCGATGACGCAGGCCATTGGCATGGCGCGGGCGTTCCGTGCCGATATCAAGCTGCTGTATGTAGTGGACGACAGCGAATTGTTCGACGCCGCGGGCACGGCGGACACCGCTATGGTACTGAGCCAGCTTGTGCAGGGTGGTGAACGGGCACTTGACCTTGCCGCCGAGCGGTGCGCTCACGCCGGCGTCACCTGCATCAAGGAGCTTGTGGAGCGTCCGCTTGGCCGAGGCAACGTCTCGGAGACCATCGTCGAGCGCGCGGACACCTGGCCGGCCGACGTGATCGTCATGGGCACGCATGGGCGTCGCGGCATGCGGCGGGTCATCATGGGCAGCGTGTCTGAAGGCGTCCTGGCGCAGACCAGCAAGCCTGTGCTGCTGATTCGCGCGGAGGCAAGCAGCGTGGCCGCCGGCCGTCGCAGGCACGTGGGATGACAGGTACTAGAGCGGCGATTCGCGGGGAAACAGGTTCGCCTCGATGGCGTAGCGCACCAGGGCAGCGTCGCTGCGAAGCTGGAGCTTTTCCAGCAGCCGCATTTTGTAGGTGCTGACGGTCTTGGCGCTCACGCACAGGGCTTCGGCGATTTCGGTCAGCGATTCGCCGTTGACGATGCGCCGGTACACCTCCAACTCGCGGTCGGATAGGCTGGCATGCGGCGCATCGGTTTGCTCCTGCACGCCAAGCGCCAGCTTTTCCGCCATTTCGGGGCTGACATAGGTACCGCCCGTCGCTACCTTGCGCAGGGCCGCAATCAGGTCATTGGCGGCGCTGTCCTTGGTCAGGTATCCGGCCGCGCCAGCGCGGAATGCCCGTACCACGTACTGCTCCTCGGCATGCATGGTCAGCACTAGCACCCGGCTGGCCGGATACTCGGTGCGTACGTGCCGCACCAGTTCCAGGCCGCTGCGCCCGGGCATCGACAGGTCCAGCAGGATCACATCGGGCGTCGTCTCGCGCAACACCTGCGGCACTTCGGAACCTTTGGCAGCTTCGCCGACCACCTCCACGTCGTCTTCGCGCTCCAGAATATGCCGCAAGCCGTTGCGCACCACGGCATGATCGTCAGCAATGACTACTCGTATCATCGTCTCACTCCGCCACAGTGGCGCGCATCGGAAAGTGCAGGCATAGCTCGAATCCTTGCCCCGGTGCGTGCGTCAACGCCAGCGTTCCGCCCAGCAGCCGGGTTCGCTCGCGAATGCCGAGCAGTCCGAACGAACGGCGCGTGCGGTCGCGTAGCGCGCCGTCCCAGCCGTTCCCGTTGTCGAGCACCCGCAGCACGTGTTCGCCGGCGTGCTGGTCCAGGCTGATCCACACGCGATTGGCCTGCGCATGGTGCACGACGTTGTTCAGTGCCTCCTGCACGATGCGGAAAACCGCTGTCGCCTCCTGTTCGCTCACCTCAAGATGATCGGGGGACCGCAGATCGATCGTCAGGCCGTAGCGGCGGCTGAAATCCTTGCTCAGCCAGTCCAGCGCCGCAGCCAGCCCCAGTTCGTCGAGCAGGGTCGGGCGCAGGTCCGCGGAAATCTGCCGGACCGCGGCGATAGCGGCATCGATACCGCCATGCATGGCCGCCGCGCGGCTCAGGCAATGCGACGCCGTGCCGGCTTCGCGCAGGTCGCCCTCCAGCATGGCAAGGTCCATCTTCAACGCGCTCAGGCGCTGCCCGATGTCGTCATGCAGTTCGCGGGCGACGCGGCGCTTTTCTTCCTCGCGGCTTGCCAGGATGCTATCGGAGAGCGCTTGCAGTTCCTCGCGCGAGCGCCGCAACGCGGCTTCTGCGCGCACGCGCTCGGTGATGTCGCGCAGCATGACGGTGAACAGCTTGCGTCCCTGGCCGTCGTTCGTCTGCGAGATGGAAGCTTCGATGGGAAATTCGCTGCCGTCGCGGCGCAGCGCATAGAGCGTCCGCTGCAGGCCCATCTGCCGATCCGAGACCCCAGTCACGCTGAACCGGCGCACGTGCTGGGTGTGCGCGGAGCGAAAGCGCTCAGGCAGTAGGAGGTCGAGGGACTTGCCGATGGCATCCAGCGCGGCAATCCCGAACAACGCCTCGGCCATCGGGTTGAACAGCACGATCTGCTGCTGTTCGTTGATCGAGATGATCGCCTCCATGGAAGTCCGCACGATGGCGGCCAGACACGCCTCGTTGCCCGAGATCTGGGCGGGCAGGTGCATCGCATCGCTGCGAAGGGGCGTGTCTTGGGTCATGTCGGGCCACTCTTAATGGACGCTTAATGCCGAAAGGCGTAATTGCCTCTTTTGCTAAGGCGGCAGCAGTCTGCTGATCAGAATATAGAAGATGCGTAACGCCCGCGCGACTGGCGCAAGGAATGCGGGCGCCCATCCGCTCACATATACCCCACTTAATCGGCGTGCGTATGCCTTATAGGTAACTTATTGCTAGCCGTACTCTGCTGCGATCGACCCCAAACATTCCTCGCCGAGACGACGGGTCTGCGTTGTCTCATCAAACGCCGGTCTGACAAACTGGCGCTCCAGCGCTTGGCGCAACGCAAGGGCCGGTCGCCATGGATTGCCATGCTAAGGACAGCCGGATTTGCCGGCAGTGGAATGAAGGAGTCCACGATGACCAGCCTCAGAGATTACGATCCGCTTTCCATCGAACGGATCAGCGACATGATGCAGGGCATGCTGCGCGCGTTCCGCGGCGCCGCCGACGCCGGCATGGTGTTCAAGGTCGATGTGACCGAGTCAGACGGCAGCTTGTGAAACACGAGGACATCGATATCAACGTCGATCGCGGCACGGTCATGATTGCTGCCAGGGTCGAGCGCACGACGGAGCAGCGCGACGGCGAACGTGTGATCCGCCACGAGCGCTACAGCGGCGCCATGCGCCGAGCCTTCACGTTGGACGCCGACATCGACGAATCGAACGTGGATGCCACCTACGCCGACGGTGTTCTGCGGCTGGTGCTGCCCAAGAAGGAAGCCAGGCCGCAGAAGCGTATCCAGATCCGTTCGGCAGCGACGGCCGTAATGAATGAGAGTCGATGAACTCGGTTGCCCCGCTCCGATTCACCTTTCGCTGACCTGCTCGGTCAAGGATTGATCGGCGCGCTGAGCGCGGGAAGCCGTGCGACGCCGGCCGCGCAAGTGCGTCGAAGCGGCGTCAGACCACGGGGCGCTTCAGGCTGCCGCCACACAATTGCCGCGCTCTTGCCTTAGCAGGATGCCGAAGCCTCCGGCGAGTTCGCAGTCGATCAGGCCGGCCGCGTAGCCTTGCAGCCACTGCTTGGTTTCGGAGGCCACCGGCGCCAATGCGCCCCAGCGCGGGGTAAAGCACACGCCCATATCGTCGTCTCGCGAAAGGATACGAACCTCAGGGTGCACGGGGTCGGGACGCAGGGTGACATGAAAGCCCCGATAGTTGTGGCTTACGGTGTTCATGATGTGTGCTCTCCATGACGGTTAGAAAGAAAGTTGCCGCCGCGCCCGGTGTACACGCGCGCCCACATCCACGCGTGCAGTAGGCACACGGCAGCGAGTAGGGCGCGAAGCGGCTCGTGTGCCAGTCGTTCGACCTGCGAGCTGGTGGGCGCGCCATGTACGCACCAGTTGCAGAAATGCTCGCAGTTGTTGCGTAGCAGGTGATAGGTGTCCTCGCCCAGCCGCGAAGTGGCGCGACGGACCACGTCAGCTCCGCTGTAGCGGGCATGCTGCACAGTGACAACCTCGATACCGTGGCCGTCGGCGAAGGCGTCGAGCGTGGCGCATTCCACGGGGCCTCGACGCAGCAATGACTTGAATCCCGCGTAATGCACCACGTGTCCGTTGCCGATGTAGATGCCGTGATGGCGATACCAGCGTCGCGGCGTGACAAGGTGCGTGCCTTCCCGCAGCGTCTGTGGCGCGCGGTTGGTTGCCGCTGGCGCGATGTCCATATCGTCCATTTCCATCTCCCGCCGGTTGGCACCGAGGGCACGGACGCGCGGCCTGTTGCTTTACGGATTTCGCGCGGCGTTGCCGGGGGTGTGGCTGGAGTATTGGTCAGGCGGGGTATTGGCACATATCAGCGCATGCCGGCAAACGCGTCACCTGATTGCCATGCGCGATGTGGGAATGGTGCTGTGTGGCGCGTCAGGTTTCTTGGCACGGCTGTCAGGATTGCCTGACTCGCGCCGGCATTCGCCGATGCCGCAATGGCTACGCGATCCGCTGCAACGACCGCGCCCGCGAAGCGCGGTGAACGGCACCCAAGACCTGATACCCGGCCGGGGTAAGGTGCACCGCGGGAGACGCGGTCGGTGCGTCGGCCATATCGACCAAGCGGCGGGTGGCAAGCGCGGCCAGATCGCGCGGATCGATATCGCGGCACGACCCCAGCGATCCCAGCACCATCAACGCGGCGATTTCGTGGGCACTCAACATGGCATGTCTCCCTTGGCAGCGGCAACTGGTGTGTCTCGTCTTTTGCCTAGTGAAGATAGCCACTGTCAAATCGTTAGTGCGCTAAAACCCATAGCTGTTTGATAACGATCAATTGGGGGCGCACCGACGATGCCCGCGACTTGCCTGGTCCTATCCTATCCCAGGCTTCCCAACATGTAGGCGGGGGACCCGGCGTCGGAGACTCGCCGATCCCGCGCGCGATGATGGCCGGTCCCATTCCGGTGCATCGCTGACCAGCCTTTGCGGTTACATGTCTGATTTCATCGTCTAGTACCGCGGCGCGATCCATGACACCGGCACAGTGGCCCGTCACGAAGCGATACCGAGCGCGTTGTTCCTTGATCTATCCAAACTCTTGGTCGCCCTTGTCGCCTACGCTTCGTGCATTGCCAAACGAACCGTGCATGACTCAAAGGAGACGCAAAATGAACGACGATGTGCACGGCACGCTTCCCGCCTACCGCGATGCCCTGATCAACGATCTCAACGTTCCGGTCGTCGATGCGCAAGCGTTATTGCGCGAGGTCGCCAGCGAAGCATCTGGCCGCTCGGCCGCGGCCTATGCCGATATGAAAGACGCGTGGAAGACTTTCGCCAACGCATGGGCGTGCTGCGCGAGGACGCGCGCCAGCGAACGCGCGAGTTCACAAAGGCCACCGACGCTTATGTGCATGAGCACCCATGGCAGTGCATCGGCACGGTGGCCATGCTGTCTGCCGCCATCGGTGCCATTTCGACATTGGCGGGCAGCCGACGCCACTAATCTCTTGACCGAAGCCGACGGCTTGCTTGTCTGATGGCGGCCGGTTCATGTTCCGCATTTGAGCTGAGGCTTCCGCGTACGCGGCTGGCCCTGCCAGCGTTTGGCGCCGATTGCGCGCCCGCAACTCGTTCGCCGTATCCGCCGTCTCGCCGTCTTCGATGTGCCGCGCACTTAAGGGGCGATGCCTTCGCACAGGTCGGCCTGGCGCTTGCAGTACTGCCAGGTGGCTTCCTCGCTATTCATCGTGAACGAGATGGTCAGGTCTATTGGCTTTCGGCCAACGATCAGCGCGCGTTCCTGGATGATGCCCTGGTACACCGCCGCCAGATAGTATTGGCCGGGCGGCACCCGCATATACAACAGCGGCCCCTCGCTCACCACACGCAGGACGCGTTCGTGTCGCGCATTGAGCAGCAGCACCTTGACGTCCGCAAGCGACGCGCCATCCGACCGGTCCTGGAACCGCAGGTGCACGTTGAACTGCGGCGCGAGCGAGCGCATGCGGGCCACATCGTCGGTGCCGATGCCGCCCGACAGGTACGGAATGCTGGTGGCGCCCTGCTGCAAGGTGGCCTTGGGCGTGCTTGCGGACGCTTGGGCGCCAGCCGCGCCGACCAATGAGGTGAAGGCTGCAAGGATCATGACGTTGATCCAGGAGCGAGGATTGCCGAGGAAGCTCATGATCGATTCCGCCGTGTGTTTGCGTTGCCGCGTTGGATTTCACTTTATGTCCGCATGGGCGGTGGCCGTTGATGCAGCGCAAGGCGATTGCCGTGCAATGATCAAGGGGCAGGGCGGGTTGTCGCCAACGGTGCGATTTATGGCGTCGATATCGCCCGCCACCAGACAGGCGGCGCGCAACCCACGCGCGACGTGGCGCGATGCATGCGCCCTTGCGGTGAATCAAATCACCGATCGCGCCAGCGCCTAATTTAGGGACGGTGACATCTCCAGGTACGGCCACGTATCGTCGAACACATCATGAGCGCAATCGAGTTTTAAGGCATGTTGCCGACCTACTGCTCGGCAGGCCCCAGCCTTCAGTGTCAGGCGCGCGTCGATGGCGCGCCGGCGTGCTATGGCATTACCGCCGAAGCCCTGGAGGACCACTTCGGTGCGCGATCGTGTCGGCCGGAAGATCTGTTCGTGGCCTATCAGAAGCACAAGGGTGCCATCGAGACGATGGCCCGTGGCCTGTTCGAGATGACCGGGGCTCACAGCATTTTGCTGCACAGCGGACATTTTCGATTTGGTATGTAGCCGCAGGTGTCGACGGGACTTTGGACGCCACGAGAACTGCGGCGATGCCACACGGTGTGCGTGCCGTGCCGGGCGTCTTGAAAAGAGGTGATAGATGATGAAAACGATCTGGGCCGGTCGCGGTGCCATTGTCATCCTATTGGCGATCCTCACCGCATGCGCGAGCTATCCGCCGGGGGATCCACAGCTTCTGACATTCCTGCAGGACGGCGTCACGACTCGGGAGGACGTGTACATGAAACTGGCCGAGCCCAGCGCGGTGTGGGAAGGTGGCCGCGTCATGACCTATCAACTCGACCGCAACAATCAGGATTATGTCCCGATGCGGCGAAGGGAAGCCGCATGGACCGCCAAGTACAGCCTGGTACTGGTCTTCGACGAACAAGGCATCCTTCGCCGGCATTCTTTGGTCAGGATGAAGGACGACCCCGCTGTCCCTTGAAACCGCTCTCGGGCGCATCCATTCCGGCGTGCCGATGATCCGATGATCGCAACCACGTCGCTACCCCGGACCCTACGTAGGACACAGGCGTTTTCCTTGATCCAGCCCAAATGCCGGGAGGATTCGTCGCCTACCTTGTCAGCATGGGGCGGATACACCGGTTAAAGAATCGCCGTGTGGCGTTAGCGCCCTTTCCAGTGCTGTGCGGCGCATAAGCGTTTGTTGCCGTCCTCGATTCAAGGAGCCTGTGATGCAATCCATCGTACTTGCCGCTGATGGGTCAACGTACAGCGATGCGGCGGCGCACTTTGTGGCCACCGGAAAATTGCTGAAGGGACCATTGAGCGTCCATCTGGTCCATTGCATGCCGGACGTGTCGGGCGAGGTGAAGTCATACATCAGCGCCACCGACCTGGCAGCATGGCACGCGGACGAAAGCAGCCGGACATTGCGCTCGGCCGCCGAGATCCTGAACCTCGGCGGCGTGTCGTTCGAGCAGCACGCGCTGACCGGATTCGCGCCAGAACGCATCGTCGAATTTGCACGCTCCGTCGATGCGTCGGCGATTGTGATGGGTACTCACGGCCGGGGCGCATTCTTCGATGCCATCGTCGGCTCCGTGGCGGGCCGTGTCATCGCTCATGCGCCGTGCCCTGTCATTCTGGTGAAGGGTGAAGCCGCGCGGGGCCGATGACCTGGCATGCCTGATGCTGGGCAGTAAAGACGGTTCGTGGTCGTGCCGGACACATCGGGCATCGGTAATTCGACGCTGCCGCAAATTCTTGGCGGCTTGGGCCGGCCGTCGTCGACACGAGCCGATTGCGCTTGCCGGAACCGCTCGCGCCTCTCGATGTGCCGCGGTTCAGGAGGAAATATCGAATCGGAAAACCCATGACGCTGGATCTTGATCACTTCACCCCATCGCTGTCGCTCGGCGGCGGGCTTCTTATCGGCTTGGCGGCGGCCGTGCTGATTCTCTTCAACGGCCGCATTGCCGGCATCAGCGGCATCCTGGGCGGATTGCTGGGCGTGCCTCGCCGTGACATGGCGTGGCGCATTGCCTTCCTTGCGGGGCTGCTCGCCGCACCGGTGCTGGGCCGCCTGGCGGGTCATCCTGCCGTTGCCAGCATCGAGGCTGGCTGGCCCCAAGTACTGGTGGCCGGCTTGCTCGTGGGCATCGGCACGCGATACGCAAGCGGATGTACCAGCGGGCATGGCGTGTGCGGAATCTCGCGCGGTTCGGTACGCTCGATTGCCGGCACGCTCACCTTCATGGCAGCGGGCTTCCTGACCGTCTTCGTACAACGTCATTTGCTGGGAGCCTGAGATGGGCGTGATCACTGCGTGGGTAGCTGGGCTGGTATTTGGGCTCGGCCTGATGGTGTCGGGCATGGCGAACCCTGCCAAGGTCCTGGGCTTCCTGGACCTTGCCGGCGTGTGGGACCCTTCGCTCGCTTTTGTCATGATCGGTGCGATCTCGCTGGCCGCACTCGGATTTCTGGTCGCCCGGCGCCGTGCACGTTCGTGGCTCGGACTGCAGATGCAGTGGCCCTCCAGCACGTCGATCACATGGCGCCTGATCCTCGGCAGTGCCACCTTCGGCATCGGCTGGGGGCTGGTGGGCTTCTGCCCGGGGCCCGCATTGGTGGCGTTGGGCGCGGGATATCCGAAGGCCGCCGGTTTCGTCCTGGCCATGCTGGCGGGGATGATGGTGTTCGAACTTATCGAACAGGCGAAATCGCGTGTAGCGCGCGCTTGAGCGTGGGCTGATCGTAGGCCGACGTTACGGCATGGGGCCCGACATGATGGGGGAGGGATGGGTCCCGGCATGATGGGGGCTATGGTGAGGGCCACGGGATGGGCATGGGTGCGCAGCACTGGGCGCGCATTCCGGGCATGAACCTGTCTGACGAACAACGTGCGAAGATCAATCGCATTGCCGACGACACGCGTAAGGCGCATTGTACTACCGTAGGCGCCATGATGGACCAGCAGGCGCGGCTGCGCGACCTCTACGGCGCGCAAAAGCCGGACGAGGCCGCCATCGACGACACCTACAAGACCATCGGCAAGCTGCGCAGCCAAATGTATGACTCGACAGTCGATGCACACAAGCGCATGGAGGCGGTGCTGACGAAGGAGCAGCAAGATGTGCTCCACAGGTATTGGCGCTGAGCGTCGCCGAGGACGTAGCCCGCCAACATCCGGGCCTACCGAGCACTGCTTTACAACCCCGTGGTCTGCCGGGCATGCGCCGCTATTGCACGCAGACATCAGCGGAATTCGACGCAAACCTCCATCACCTTCGTTGATGCCGTTGCCAGCGATGGTGCGGCACCACCGGGGACGCGCTGCATCTGATGGAAAGCTTGTCGGGCGAATGGATTGGGAGACGGTCGATGTATCACCATGTTCTTGTCGCTGTTGACGGCGGCGCCTGCGCCATGCGTGCGCTGACTGAGGCGATCCGGCTCGCGGCGGCATGCCGCGCGCAACTGGAAGTCGTGCACGTAATTGACTATTCATTCTTGCAGTACGACAGCGGTTACGGTATCCGGGCGGATATCATTCCGGAACTGTTGGAGTACGGTAAGAATCTCTTGCGCGACGCTGCAGGCGCGGCCGAACAGGCCGGCGTTAAGTGCACGACGACATTGATCGACAACATCATCTGTCTGGGTGATGTCGCCGGGCAGATCCTGGAGAAGATCAACACATCCCACGCCGACGTAGTGGTGGTGGGCACCCACGGGCGTCACGGACTGAAGCGCGTATTTCTAGGGAGCGTTGCCGAATCATTGGCGCGAGCATCCGCCGTGCCGGTGCTTCTGGTCAGGGAGGAGCCGCGCACGCATGAGATTGCTCCCGGCGAGGCGATAGCGGAAGCCTCGCGATGACCGTCGGTTTGCTGCTGCAAATAAGGCCGATCGATCCGGACCGCGCCAGACCAGTTCTTGCACCAGTCACGCTAGTGGCGTGACTGGTGTCGCTGGCGGAGAATCCCGTGTGGTATCGATGTTGATCGAATCATGACCGGGCTGTAGTGGCGGCCCAGCAGGGTGTTCCGTCTGCTGTGGCTCGGAGATGGCGCTTGCCAATCCGCGAATCCGCATCAGTATGTCGCACGGGCCGAACCACGACGCGCGCACGGCGATGCAGGTGGCCTCGAATGCCTTGACGTTTCCCCCAAGGCTGCGCGCGTGCTGGAGCCACCGGCTGCGGCAGCGATCCTGATGGTCGATGTATCGCTGACGCAGCATCGGATCCAATGGAATCAATCCATCGGAAGCGGGAAACTCGGGCGCGCCAAGATAGGACTCAAACCAGAATAGGCAGGCACACGCGCGCATTCGGTCTTCGAGGGGGATATTGACGTAAGCCATGTCGGCTGTCGGCTATCGTATGCGGAGATTGTTGACGACATCGGAAACGCCCGGTGCGGACCATGCGGCGCCGGCGGCGGCTCGGCGCTCGGCCAGCGAGTCGACGGTTCCTTCCAGCGTGACGACGCCGGCGTTTGCCTTGATGGAGATGTGATGGGCTTCACGTTCCGCATGACGCCGAAGCGCGGATTCGATCTTTCCTTCAATTGCCTCGGGCACGATCTTCGGCACGACACGGATCAGGTTCGATACACCAACCACGCCGCGGATATGGCTGACCGCGTTTTCCGCCGCACGGCGCTGAAAGCCCCATTGGACGGTGCCACGGAGCGTAATCCAGCCCTTTTCGATTTCCACGTGCAGATTGTCGGCCGGCACATGCACATACCATTGCAACGCATTACGCGCGGCCAGCGCGACAGCTTCGTCGCCCAGCGTCGACTTCGGCGTCACCTCAAGTTTGACCACAACACCTTTGACACCGCTTATGCGCTCGGCGGCGGTTTCCGCAGCAATCTTTTCGGAGTACGTACCAACGTGGCCGGAGAGGGTCACGACTCCCTGGTGCACTTCGACACCGATACCGGCGGCAGCTACGCGGGGATCCCAGTCGAGCTCCTCATTGATAAGCTGCTTGAGTTCCATGTCAGTTTTCATTCCATCCTCCTGCCTCGGTCATGCTGGCCATCGAAGGATGGCCCTGCATGCTGCAATCTAGAAGACCCTGGCATCTGGCCCTTGACGTGGCACAAATCGGCCCATCGGCGACCGGAAGGCAGCAGCTTGCTCAGTACTGCCGGCCCGCCCGCGCTGGCATGCAGGCTAGGCTTCGTTCGGCGACAGCCATGCGGGGCGCGGAGAGGCGCCGGGATCGGTTGTCGGCTGGGAAATCAGCGCCGTTGCAAACGCGTCGATGTCGGGGCGTGCGTCGCCGCTGATGACATCACGCTGCAACAACACCATCACGGGGTGCGGAGTACGACCCAGTGCCTCGGCAATCTCCTCGGCAGCGCGGAACCCGCCGCGCGCTGCCATGACGGCGGCGGCCGCCACACCGCGCCTGAACGGGCGCTGATCCCTCAGGAAGCTGCGCATCGGTGCGGCGAGATGACCGACCCAGACGGGCGCCATAAAGACCAGGTTTGCGTACTCGGACAAGGGTGGGCCGGCGTAGCGATAGGGCACGTGCCGACGCAGAAGGTTGTCGATGACGCATCGGAGGTCACCCCGGAAGCCAGCGCGACTGACTGAGTCCTCGACTTCAAATAGGGGGCAGTCCAGACGATCGGCGAGCATTTGGGCAGCCAGTCGCGTGGTACCGCTACGAGAGTAGAAAATCACAGCAATGTCGTTCATGGCGCGTGACCGGTAGTTGGGATCATTGGGGTGCGAGTCTTCCCAACTCAAGGCTAGGTTTCTCGGATTCTCCTCGCTTGATATGCGTCAAGGTCCGGGCAGTCAGGTTTCCTACGCTGAATGCAGGAACAGAATTTCTTGTGAAGGAGTTGCGATGAAACGAAAGCTTGCACTGAGTGCGATGGCTGCTGTGGTCATGGGGTCGCTGGCCGTATCCGCCACGCATGCGCAGAAGAACTACACCGATGGTGGGGATCTTTATGGCGGGGCACACGCGGCAACGAGCAAGGCAGCACCGTCAAAGGAAACCAAGAAGTCATCGACACAACGCTCCGGGAAGTTTGATCCCTACACTGACGGCGTACGTGAGAAGACCGCGTCTGCCGGCGCGAAGAAATTCCCTGACGAGCGCCCGCAACCGGATGATGTGGCGAGATCCGGGAAGTTCGATCCGTATTCGGAAGGACAGAGCAAGTAGGCGTGCATCGAAGGGCGCGATCGGGCAGGCAAAGGCATGTCGCCACGGCATCTTGCTTGCCTTTCTCCGCAACGGAGATTGCGCCGGATCGATCTGACGCGGGGCGCTGTAAGTCATCTTTTCAAGATCGAGCTTCGCGCCACGTCAGGTGTGAAAATTTGTAATGGTCACGGAGACGTCATGGAACGAAACGAAGGCAACGTGGATCGCGCCCTGCGGCTGGCGGTTGGCATCGCGCTGGTCGTATTCGCCCTGGGAGGAATCGTTGGCCCGTGGGGTTGGCTTGGTCTTGTCCCGCTACTGACGGGACTCATCGGCTTTTGTCCGCTCTACCGCGTGTTCGGGTGGACCACCTGTGCCCGCCGTAGCGGTACCTCCCACGGATTCAACACGACTGAAACCTAACGTGTCGGCACGGCTTCCTCCGGAGCGGAGAATGGCAGGCTGGCGACGATGCAGACGCCCGCGCCAGGGTGTCTGTCGATCTCGAGGCTGCCGCCGCGTTGCAGAATACGTCCCGCATGCCGAGCAAACCGAACGCGTCTTGCCTCGGCGCCACTTCCGGCACAAAGCCTACACCGTCGTCCAGGATTCGATCTGGTAGCCTTGGGCATTCGTGGAAAGGTCTACAACCACGTGGCTCGCGTGTGCATGTTTCACGGTATTGGTCAGGGCCTCCTGCGCGACCCGGTAAAGGGTGATGGCGGCCCGCTCGTCCACCGTTCCGATCGTCTCATCGTTTGGCATTGCACCCGTAGACTGTGGTGATGTTCCACCTCCTGCGCGATCCACTCGATTGCTGCATCCAGACCGAGATCGTCGAGGAGGGCGGGGCGCAGATTCGCCGTGATCCGGCGCACGGCGGAAGCCATGTTTTCAAGCCGATGGTTGATCTCGTCGAGCGCTTCGGCATGAGCGGCGCCTGCGCGCTCGGTACTGGCCGACGACATGTCGACCTTGAGCAGCGATAGCGTCATTTGCATGGCAACGATTTGCTGACCCAGGTCGTCATGGAGTTCCCGGGCGATTCGCTTTTGCTCGTTCTCCCTGGCGTGTTGCACCAATGCCGCGGTGGAAGCGGGGCCTTCCAACTCCGATAGCCTGCGCCGGGCAGTGAGGTCCTGCGTGATCTTGGCGTAGCCCAGAAGTGTCCCGTCGTCCATTGCGCACGGCGGTGATGGTAACGTCGGCCCAAAACTGGCTGCCATCCTTTCGAATGCGCCACCCTTCGTCCTGTGCGCGTCCCGTGGTTGCCGCGGTGCGCAGAAATGCTCCAGTTTTCCAGCAGCCAGGTCTTCCTTCGAATAGAAGACCGAGAAATGTCGGCCGATGATCTCGTCGGGGGTAAAACTCTTTGGGCGCCGAGGTTCCAACTCGTCACATGTCCGCTGGCGTCGAGCATGAAAATCGCATAATCATTGTCGGCTTCGACCAGCAATCGATATCTGTGATCGATCTCGATGTCACTGAAGTTGGCGGCCCGTTGCCACGCCAAGCCGACAAATGCCACGGTACGCCTCCAGTCGGAATTCCGGTGCAGCTCGTTATATGCACGGCTGCCCGCGTATGCAATGGGGCGTTGGAAAGCAAATGAAAACGGTTTTGGACTGATTTCCGCTATTCGAGATCGTATTCCCGCATTACTTCGCGCGTGACGGCCTCGACCAGTACAAGGCAGGGCGCATTGACGCCGGGGAAGGCGTCGATCACCCAGTTGCAGGCTTGTCCGGCCGTCATTGTCCGCTTGGGAAGAGGAATCTGGCATCCCCAGCATGTCTCCCCGAGATCGGCATTATCTTGCAGCCGACGCAGTATCTCGCGACGGATTTGTTCTGCGGTAGCTTGATGCTTAATCATGGGATCCCCCGTTATTCGGCATGGGTAAATCGCTTTTCGCCGCCGTCAGCAAGAACGACGCGCGATGCGCCGGGACAGAACAACTGTCTGTCACCAGAAGGCGGGCGCCGTTGGCAAGTGGCGCCCGGCCCGAACAAGAAGCGTTATACCGACTTGATTGCGATCTTCTTCTCCGGCTTCTGGGCTTCGGCCGTCTTCGGCAGAGTCACCGTCAATACGCCGTTCTTGAACGCCGCGTCAATTTGCTCGACGTCGACGCCCTCGGGCATGCGGAATGCGCGCTCGAAGGAGCCGTAGTGGCGCTCATGGAGGAAATAGTCCTTGTTTTTTTCCTCCTTCTCGACACGCTTTTCGCCTTTGACGACGAGCCCTCCGTTAGACAACTTCACTTCGATGCTCTTCTCGTCAAGGCCCGGCAGCTCCATCGTGATTTCGTAGCCCTTGTCGGTTTCTACGAAATCGACGGCGGGACCAGCCGAGAACATCAACCCCATGTCGGGCATGGCGGATGCGAGGCCCTGTGTCAGCCGGGGGAACGAGGTCAGCTTGAAGTCTCGATCGAAGCTCTGGAACAGACGATCAACCTCGCGACGCAGTCCTTCCAACGGGTGCCACGCGTGCGGCATCCAGGGCTGCATCATTTCCTGTTGGTCCTTTGTGACAGGCAATTGGTTCTCTGTTTCGGCCATTTCATCGTCTCCTGAAAAATTGGGAAAGGCGATGTCATGCTAGGTGGTGTGCATCCCGTCCCGTTGATAAAGATCAATGGCCCGCTGCCCTCGGATGCAGGGCCTCGTCGTGTGAGGCTTTGCGGGTACTGAACGTGTTGGCTTGACGTATCGCAAGTGGTGGCGGTTGCCGGCATATACAGTGCGGGCAGCAGGCCTGGAGCCTGGAAGGAGTGTTTCGTCATGGACTTCGCCACGATCCTCGTACACCTGGATGGCAGCCGACACTTGCATCAACGTGTGCACCTTTCCACGCAACTGGCTCTGGCCAATGGGGCACGGCTCATTGGCTTGTTCGCTACCGCCCGGCCCGATCCCAATGACATTCGGGGCCTGATAGATGGCGATCGCTATCTCGCGTCTTTCAACACCTGGCACGATCAAGCGTGCAGGGCGGCAAGGACTGCGTTTGAAGGCGCGACTTCTGGAGTAGGTATTACGACGGAATGGCGTGAATCGGAGTCGGGCAGTCAGTCGGCCGTTCTTGTGGCGTCTCGGCTGGCCGACTTGATCGTATTGGGACAGACCGATCCCACCGACCGGATGGCGTCTGGCGATCACCAGGCGGTCGACGAGATCATCCTGCGCTGCGGACGTCCAGTCCTCGTTGTGCCGCACACGGGGTCGTTCCTAACGATAGGGCAGCGGGTGGTGGTGGCGTGGAATGGCAGGGGCGAGGCGGCGCGTGCCATTCGCGACGCCCTGCCGATTCTGGCGCGCGCCACTTCCGTCGAGATCGTGCAATGCGTGGCGCCCGATCGTTGGGACGATCCGTGGTGCTCGCCAGGCCAGTATGCTGTCGCGTGGCTGCATGATCATGGCATTCATGCAACCCTCTCGGAGACGATGCTGGACAACGATACCGAGGCAGGCGAACTGCTGCTGTCACGCCTTGCGGATTCGGATGCGGATCTGCTTGTAATGGGCGCGTATGGTCACGCGAGAATGCGTGAAGTCGTGCTTGGCGGCGCCACTCGGACCCTTCTGCGCGCGATGACGGCGCCGGTCTTGTTGTCACACTAGCACGCCGTGCGCAGCCCTCGCGGACGGCCGGCTGGCGGCGCGCAGCCAGCGCATGGTCTATTTCAGACCATGTGCACGGAGGCCAGTCCAGTTGATCCGCAAGTCCAGCGAAGGTGTGAGACGAAATGCGAATGATTCGTAGCATAAATCTCATGATGCGGATAGCGGACACAATCGTAGGCGCGTCGGTGTGGACCATGTATCTTGAAGAGGGAAAACGTCCCGCCGTCGCTGTTAGCGCGTGAGCCAGGCATGGTGTGCGCTGAGGAAGGCGCGAGCTGTCATGTACTGGGGGCAAGATCAGGATGTCGGGTGCCAGAATGGTCAATAGCGCCGGAACAGTGTTTTCGGCCGTCACGCTTGCGGGTGGATTTGTCGCGCGGGCGTGGTTCGGGGATACCGTCGCCGACGGCGTCTGGCTGCTCGGGACGTTGCCCAACGTCATCGCGCTCACCGTCACGAGCGCCAAGGCCGTGTTTCGCAAGGAAACCGGTGTGGATCTGCTGGCCCTGGCGTCGGTGGTCGTTGCGCTGAGTCTCGGCGAATTTTTCGTGGCGGCCGTTATCTCGCTGATGCTGGCCAGTGGCCGTGCGCTGGAAGACTACGCGCAGTTCCGGGCGCAGCGTGAGATGACCGCATTGCTCCGGCATGCTCCTCGCCAGGCTATCCGACAGGAACAAGGCAATTGGGTGTCCGTGGGCGTGAATGAGGTTCGCCCAGGCGATCGGCTTCTGGTGCGGCATGGCGAGGTGCTGCCCGTCGACGGTGTGTTGGCCTGCGCCGGCGATCTTGATGAATCTGCCCTGACGGGAGAGGCCACAATCCAGCAGCGGGCTGCTGGGGAAGCCGTTTGCAGCGGTGTGCTGAACGCCGGTTCCGTGCTGGAAATGGTTGCGCGTGCCACGGCGTCGGAGAGTACGTTTGCCGGAATTCTGCGTATGGTCGCCGCGGCACAGGCCGAACGCAGCCCGCTGACGCGCCTAGCCGATCGTTATGCCTTGTACTTCATCGTTGTGGCGCTGGCCGTCGCGGGTGCCAGTTGGCTATGGAGCGGAGACGCCTTGCGCGTGCTGGCCGTACTGGTCGTGGCCACGCCGTGTCCGCTGATTCTGGGTGTACCGGTTGCCGTGGTGTCCGGATTGTCGCGTTGCGCAAGCCACGGTGTACTGGTGAAGGGCGGCGGCGCGATGGAACGCCTGGCGCGCGCCAGCATCCTGTTCTTCGACAAGACCGGCACACTTACCCGCGGTGCGGCGCGGCTTGCCGAGATGGCTAGCGCGCCGGGCGAGTCGACCGAGACGCTGCTGGGCCTTGCTGCATCGCTAGGTCAGGGATCGTCGCATGTGATCTCCGATGCGCTGATGACGACCGCGCGCGAGCGTGGCATGGCGCTTGCCACGCCAGCGGGTGTGAAAGAGCAGGCCGGCGCAGGCGTCGAGGGGATTGTCGACGGTCGTTTGGTCAGGATGGGTTCCAGCGCCTATGTGGTCGGTGATGCCAGTCTGCCCCCTGGGCCTGCGCGATAGACCAGCGTATCCGCATGGGCGGCATGTCGGCAGTGTTCGTGGCCGTCGATGGTCAACTGGTTGGCATCCTGGCACTGGCGGATGCTATACGGGCTGAGACCCCTCGTGCATTGCGGCTTTTGCGGCGCGAGGGATTTGCGCGACAGGCCATGCTGACAGGGGACCGGCAGGATCTGGCTGAAGCCCTGGGAGCAATGCTAGGTGTCGAGGAGGTCTATGCGACACAATCGCCGGCTCAGAAACTCGAGCGGATTCGGGCCGCCCGACAGGATGGGCTGGTCATTATGGTGGGAGACGGTGTCAACGATGCGCCTGCCCTGGCCGCCGCTGATGTTGGTGTCGCGATGGGCGCTCGCGGCGCGGCCTCGGCTTCGGAGGTGGCGGACGTGGTGCTGCTGGTGGACCGCCTGGATAATCTGGTTGACGGGGTGCGGATCGCACGTCGCACGCTGCGGATCGCAAAGCAGAGCGCGGTATTGGGCATGGTGCTTTCCCTGGGCGCGATGGTCGCGGCGGGCCTTGGTGTGTTGCCGCCCCTGGAAGGCGCGATTCTTCAGGAGGCGATCGATGTGTTGGCCATCCTGATGGCGCTACGCGCTGCAGTACCCGCGCGCCAGGAGCGAAAAGCAACATTGGCCCCCGAAGTTGTGGGCCATCTGAGGGCGGAGCATGCGTTGCTGGAGCCAATCATGGACAGGATTCGCGTGGTGGCCGACACCTTACCGACTTTGAGCGGCGAGACGGCGCGCTCCGAGTTGCACGCGCTGAACCGGTCTCTGAGCGAGGTGCTGGTGCCGCACGAACGCAAGGACGATCTTCACCTCTACCCGGATGTCGCGCAGTTGCTCGGCGGGGAGGATCCGATGGCAGCGATGAGTGGCATGCACCGTGAAATATTTCGACTGACTTCGGGACTGGACAAGGCCATCGCTGCGTTGCCGGATCATGGTCCGAGCAGTGAGGCCGTGCGTCACATACAGCGCTCGTTGTACGCGCTTGAAACGGTTGTCCGCCTGCATTGCGCGCAGGAAGACGAGCTGTATCACGCAGTCGAGAAAATTGAGCCATAGCGGGCATGAGATCCCGCTGGTATTTGAGCATCGGGCGATGGGCGCCCGAACTGCGGCGCATCGATTTGGGCGAAGCACATCCGGAGAAGCGATTTCTGGTTTGGCATTCATTGCGACGATGCCCCGTCAAGGGGCGGAACGCTGTATCTCTCGCGTGGGGTGGCTGTTGCCTCACAACCGATGACGCCCACGTCGCGGCTCCCAACTTCCATCCGCTTGTCGTTGAAGAATGCATCGCAGCCTTCGCCATTCTTTTGACGCTCGACTAGCGGATCGACCATGAGGGGATGTTCGAGCGGCACTGGGCCACATGTGAAACGAGAAAACTCAATGGGATCCAAGTTCTGTTGGCACGTCGCGGAAGCGACATAGCCTCGCTCATCGGTCAGTCTCGGGGCATCGTTTCCATTCTGCTCATGCGAATCGAGCGAAATCGCTGTAGCAAAGACAGATGCGACAAACACCAGCGAAAGTATGGTTGCCAACATAGGTTACCTCCTTTCTCCCTTTGGGGCGCAGCCAAGCTGACCCCTCTACAAACCTTAAACATTGGACCTACCTTCGACTTGATCCAGCACAGAGTCTGTACAGCTAACTCTGTCCATTGTTAGGGCCGGAACGGAAAGGGCGGGCCTTCGCAACATAGAACGCCTGCTCCTTGCTATGGCGTTCGAACTGAGCGCAGGCCGCGGTTAAGTTGTCTTTGCCTAGTAAGAGCTGCTTTCCCCCAGAAGCGGTTTCCGATTTTTTGCTCGAAATCTCTTGTCTGGATGCGAGGTCGCCGTTGATACAGCGCAAGGCGATGGGGCGCGCCGGTCAGTGAAGACCGTCGCCAACGGCACCGGCACCTTTGGCGCGCGAGTCTTGGAAGTGCTTCTTGCCGACCTTCGATCGCTGAAAGAGGGCCGTTTGACTCGGAGGGGGCGACGAACTCGATACTAAAACTCACCGCCACGTCGCTGCGACGTGGTCTTTGTGTTGACCAACGTATATGTCGGGTAACGTCTTGGCAAGAGCCGCTGGCAGACTGCGATAGCAATGTCCCTTATGGCCGGCAAGCGACCGCTGGCCGGCTAACTTTCCCTATCTACACTTCAGTCTGTTCTGCTATTTCAAGCGCGTCGTCAACCTCGATGCCAAGATAGCGCACAGTGCTTTCGAGCTTGGTATGTCCGAGGAGCAGTTGGACAGCGCGCAAGTTCTTGGTGCGCCGATAGATCAGCGACGCCTTGGTGCGGCGGATCGAATGCGTTCCATAAGCCGAATCGTCCAGGCCGATGGAGGCAACCCACCGGTGGACGATCCGTGCATACTGTCGTGTCGACAAATGCGGGGAGGAATGCAGCCGGCTCGGAAAAAGGTAGTCGCCGAGCCGTAGCCCGCGAGCTCGGATCCAGCATTCAACGCTCGCCCGTGCTTGTTCCGTGATTTCGAACTGTACGGGATGGTGCGTCTTCTGCTGCATTACTGTTGCGCGGGTGCCGACCTGGCTGCCAACGCAAATGTCCTGAACGCGCAAACGAGTTAGGTCACACGCCCGCAACTTGCTGTCGATAGCCAAGTTGAACAGTGCCAGTTCGCGCACGTTTGAGGTGAGCTGGAGTCGCGTTCGTATTGCCCATATCTCGTTCAATTTCAGAGGCGGCTTCTGACCGGTAAGTCGTCCCTTGTTCCATGGAACCGGGCGCGTCCGGTGGATGGCGGTGGCTTCCATGATGGTCTCCTTTCAGATGAAGGGAGAGCCAGTGTGCGCCTCAAAATGCATCATCGCCCCTGCTGTCGCCGAAGCAGTTCGGCCAGTGTGGGAAATGGCCAGTCCTCATCGTCATACCCTAAAGGCAGCCCCAGATGGCGATCACCGTCCCCGCATTTGGTCCGATCCCCAGGGAGAATGATCTCGGTGACCAGTATTCCAGGATGCTCCATCTCAAACAAAAAGCGGCTGCACATCGGGCAGTAGCCCCGATCTAGCGGCTCATCCTCCCCAAGGTCCATCAGATACTCGTGGATCTGGACCTTGACACCGCACTTGCATGTAACTGGCTCGATGTAGTTCATGGTTGCTCCTGGTGTGGAGTGCTCAGTGAACTGGTTCGAGGCACTCGCGTCCATGGATCATGAACTTAACTGATCAACTTCGCATCGCCCGAACAGGGCACGAACGACTCTGCGCTATCAGTGTTGGAGCCGCATCTTGATCGCTCAGAAATGTCGCTGTCAGAGACCGGAAAGATCCGTTTGAAGTCAGGACTTCAAACAACTAATGGTTGTGAGGACGTTGTCTTTCGAATGCGGCGCCTGTCCACGTTGGCCTTCGCAATCTGCCATCTCACGATAAACGTTCTCGTCCTCTTGAGCCTCAGACAACGACGGCGAGTGGACACGCAGATAGATCGATCTCGATGCAATTGCCACCAGGACTATCGCGGTGACGAGGAGAAGCATCCGCATAAGAAACGCAGTCCAAGCTTGCATTGTCGATAAGTTCAGAGTGAATTCTCATCGTCAACCGGCTCGGCTCGATACACCGACCAGAAGTAATGTGAATGTCGATGGTGCTTGATCATGCAATTATCCGCGATTACTGCTTACATTGCCTTCACTGTCCGCTGCTTCCCGTCCGCCTTCGGGTTTACGTAACCTGGCGCGAGTGGGGCGCTGTCGGCGCCATACAACGCTAGCGGATCAGCAAGCCAGAGCGCGAATTGTGGACCCGTAGACTGTGGTCCGGTGAGCAGTCGACATTCCAGCGTCTTAGCATGTAGCCAGTATTTGCAGCCCGTACTTTCACCTTGCGTACCCCCTCCGGCGTGTCGTAGTCCAAGCAAGCTGCAAGACCACCGGATGCGGAAATGTCTCTGTAACGGCTTCCGGCGCGGGAACGGGGGCCCTGCAATCGGGCACGTCGATAGTACCCGAGAACTGAATACCCGTTTTGGGGGTACGTTCGCAGTGACCGTTCCTGGCCGATCAATGACGTACGGATTTCACAGTTTGTGCCGCGCTTCGCCAGCAACGGGAGCCCTACTGAGCGACATGTGGCCGCTTAGCTATTGCTTGGGCTCGCCTTTCAGTACCCTTTCCGTATCCTCCCCCAGTCTTGGAGCCGGTTTGTAAATTGATGCCGGTGTCCGAGAGAACAATGCAGTCGGGCGCGTCGTGACGATGTCCCCTTCCGTGGGATGCGTCATGGTCTGGAACAAGCCAGTGCTTTGCACTTGTGGATGCGTCTGGATTGTGTGGATGGAGTACATCTCGGCCACGGGGATATCCATCTCCCGGCAGACGTCCATCATTTCCCGGGTCGTGAACTGCACGGTGATCTTGCGCAATTCCGCATAGATGGCCTGGATATTCTTGTTGCGCTCGATGCGGCTACTTATATTGAACTGGTCGATGAATTCGCCGCGTCCGAAGCGATGGAAGAATGATTTCCAGTGCTGCTCGGTGTAGGGCAGCACGGCGATATAGCCGTCCCGCGTCGGTGATGGCTTGCGCCCGCCCTTGAGCAGGCGGGCATAGCCGGCATCGCCGATGGCCGGATGAAAGCCGTGGCCGCCCAGATGCTCCGTCATCGTGAAAGCGACCATGGTCTCGAACATCGGTACCTCGACGTACTGGCCTTCACCGGTGCGTGCCTTGTGCACCAGGGCGCCCAGGATGGCATTGGCGGTGGCCAGGCCCGCAATCTTGTCCGCGAGCAATGTGGGGGGTAGTCCGGCACGCCGGTTTCATGGCCCACCAGATGGGCCAGGCCGCATGCTCCCTGGATGATGTCGTCGAACGCCGGCTGGCCGGCGAAGGCGCCGCCCTCGCCAAAGCCTGTGGCGGCACAGTAGATGATGCCCGGATTCATCTGCGCCACAGCGTCGTAGCCAAAGCCCAGCCGCTCGATCGCCTTGACACGAATGTTGTGCACCAGCACGTCGCTGTTGCCGATGAGCTGCCGCAGCGCCGCCTTGCCCGAGTCGGTCTTGAGGTCGACGCATACCGAACTCTTGTTGCGGTTGATGTTCATGAACGTCGAGCTCATGCCGGGTGTGCGACTCACACCATTGGCCCGCATCAGGTCGCCTTCGGGCGGCTCCACCTTGATGACCTCGGCGCCATAGTCCGCCAGCACCTGCGTCGCAACGGGGCCAAGTACCACCGCCGTCAGATCCAGTACGCGGATGCCCGCAAGCGGCCCCGTGCGGGCCGGTGCGTCCTGTGCCCTGCCGGTTGTCGCATCGTCTGGGGTCGGGGTGGTCTGGCTTCTCATCGTAATTACCTAGAGCGAATTCGATGGTTGGACTATAAAGTTTTGCTTGTTCGCAAGCAAGTAAGGATAAACATGGATACGTTGCACATCGCGGTGGGGGATTTGCCGCCGGAATGCGAGGCGCTCCGGGAGGAGGTCAGGGAGTTTGCCAAGGCGCACATGACGAAGTATTCGCGTGTGGATCGGGCGCACAACTGGTCGGGCCGCGACCCGGCCTTCTCGAAAAAGATGGGCGAAAAGGGCTGGCTGGGCATGACCTGGCCGACCGAAGCCGGTGGCGGTGGCAAAAGCATGCTGGAGCGGTACGTGATGCTTGAAGAGCTGCTGGCCGTGGGGGCGCCGATGGGCGCTCACTGGGCTGCCGACCGGCAAATGGGGCCACTGCTGATCCGCTACAGCCGGGACAAGCTTGCTCCCGCCATTATCCCCCAGATCCGCCAGGGCGAGGCATTCATCTGCATCGGCATGAGCGAACCGGATTCGGGATCGGACCTTGCGTCGATCCGTACGCGGGGCACCAAGGTGGAGGGCGGTTGGAAGATCAACGGACGGAAGGTGTGGACATCCGGTGCGCATCACGCGCACTACATGGTGGCCCTGGTGCGTACCAGCGAGCGTGGAGAGAACCGCCACGCCGGCATGAGCCAGATCTTCATCGAAATGGACCGGCCTGGCGTGGAGGTGCGTCCCATCGTCTCGCAACTGGGCACGCGCATCTTCAACGAGGTGATTCTCGACGATGTGTTCGTGCCCGACGACCACCTGGTGGGCGAAGAGGGCAAGGGCTGGGATCAGGTCATCAACGAACTGAAGTACGAGCGGTCGGGCGCAGAGCGCTTTCTGAGCAGCACCCAACTGCTGCTGGAAATGCTGGACGCGGCGGACAGCGACAACCGCCAGCAGGCCGTGGCAATTGGCAAGGTGATCGCCCGCTACGCCACCTTGCGGCAGATGTCGCAGGGTATCGCGCTGATGATGGCCCAGGGGCAGGATCCGTCGCTGGCCGCATCCATCGTCAAGGACCAGGGCGCTCTGCTGGAGCAGTCGTTGCCCGATATCGCCTACGAGGTGTTTCCGGACAGGCTGGGCGACGGCAGCGAATTCGACCAGGTGCTGAACCTGGTGACGCTGGCGGCGCCATCGTTCTCGCTGCGCGGCGGCACGCGAGAAATTCTGCGCGGGATCATTGCGAAAGGACTGGGGCTGCGATGAGCGACAACATGATCGAAGAAACCGTCAAGCGGTTGCTTGGCAACGAGGTGAGCCGCGAACTGCTGACCGCCGTCGAGGCCGGAGCGTTTGCGCAGGCGCTGTGGCAAACCATAGCCGAGGCCGGCATGACAAAGATCCTCTGCCGCGAGGTGCATGGCGGCATCGAGGCCGCGTGGCTGGACGCTCAGCCACTCTTTTACCAGACGGGCTATACGCAGGCGCCGGTGCCGCTCGCCCAGGCGGTGGTGGGCCAGTATCTGGCATCGCGATGCGGACTGGACCTGGCGGCCGATGGCGTATTTGCGCTGGCCGCCGGCGCCCAGACACGGCCGTTGATGTTGCACTGCGACGATGCAGGGACACCATCCAGCGTGGCTGGCACGATAAAGGCGGTGAAGTGGGCGCGCCATGCGCATTGGCTCGTCATCGAGGTGGGCAACCAGATCTGCCTGGTGGATGCCCGCGGCGCTGGCGTGCAGGTCGAACACAAGGCCGATGCCGCATCGTTGCCGTCCGACACGGTGGTGCTGGACTACGCGCCCGTGGCGCACGTGCTGACGGCCGGCATCGCGGACCTGCCTCGTCCGCTGGAAGTGTTCTATGCCGCGGCCACCGCCACGCAGTTGGCCGGCGCGCTGGAATACACGCTCGACCTGGCGGTGCAGTACGTCAAGGATCGCGTGCAGTTTGGCAAGCCGATCGGCAAGAACCAGGCAATCCAGCAGCAGCTCGCCGTACTGGCGGGCGAGGTGGCTTGCTCCTATGCCGCCGCAACCGCGGCGCTGCGCGATCTGCCGGCCATGTCGCAGGACAGCGCGGCCCAGGCGGAATTCAGCGCGGCGGTCGCCAAGGTGACCGCGAGCGACGCCGTACGTACCGGGGCGTCCATTGCGCACCAGGTGCATGGCGCCATCGGCTTTACCTACGAATATCCGCTGAACTTTGCCACGCGCCGGCTGTGGGCGTGGCGCGCCGAGGCGGGCAGCAGCACGGAATGGGCCGAGCGCCTTGGCATGGCCTTTATCCAGGCCGGCTCGTCGGAGTTCTGGCCGCATCTGACTGCTCGTACGCTGCCGAGCCCCCAAAACCATGCCGAAGGAACCGCGAATCATGTCTGAGACACTGGATCAAGCGATCGTCACACGCCGCGATGGCCACGTTGCCATCATCGAACTGAATCGCCCGCCGCATAACTACTTCGATGTGGACATGATTGCCCAGATCGCGGACGAGCTGGACCGCCTGCAGGCCGACAAGACCTGCCGCGCGGTGGTGCTGCAGGCCGATGGCAGCGCGTTCTGCGCGGGTGCGGATTTTTCCCGGCGCAATGGCGCCGCCGCACCGCGCAGTGCGTCGCGCATCAACCCGATCTACCTGGAGGCACTGCGCATCTTCAGCTTCGGCAAGCCGATTGTGGCCGCCATCGAGGGGCCTGCTGTGGGGGGAGGCCTGGGGTTGGCGCTGGCGGCGGACTTCCGCGTGTCTTGCGGCGAGGCTCGCTTCTCCGCCAACTTCAACCGGCTGGGATTCCATCCGGGCTTTGCCCTTTCGTACACCTTGCCGGCGCTGATCGGCAAGCAGATGGGCGCATGGATGCTGTACACCGGCACCCGGATCGATGGGCTACGCGCCAGGGAGCTGGGGCTGGTGGACTTCATCGTGCCCAAGGCGGAGGTACGCGAGGCGGCGATGGCGTTGGCCAGGGACATGGCCGTCTCGTCGCCTCGTGCGCTGCAGTCCACGCGCCGGACGCTGAAGGGCGACTCGCTCAGTCGTATCCGCGACGCCATCTCGCGCGAGAGCGCCGAGCAGGCGATCCAGTTCGCTGGCCCCGACCTGGCGGAAGGCGTGAAAGCCATGGCCGAAAGGCGCTTGCCGAACTTTGAAGACTGAGGCGGCACGCCAGGCACAGACCATACATAAAACGGAGACAAGTTCATGCAACGGAGACAATTTGGTGCCACGGTGCTGGCCGGCGCGACGGCGCTGGGCTTCCCCTATCTCGCCCGGGCGCAGGGCAAGGTCATTCGCGTCATCGTGCCGTTCACGGCCGGCAGTGGATCGGATGAAGGCGCGCGCTTTTACGCCGAGCTGATTTCCAAGTCGCTGGGGCGCTCGGTGGTGGTGGAGAACAAGCCGGGGGCAAGCGGCCTCATTGCCGTGCGGACCGTGCTGGCGGAACCGGCGGACGGCAATACCATCCTGCTGGGCAGCAATTCGCTGATCGCGGTGAACCCCGTGATGGTGAAGAACCTGGGCTACGACCCGTTCAAAGAGCTTGTACCGTTGCATGGCCTGGCGATCTCCGCCGCGGCCTTCGTTACCAGCAACGAGTCGCCTTTCCGCAGCATTGCCGACGTCGTGGCGCGCTACAAGGCGTCGGGAAAGCCGATTTCTGTCGGCAACTATTCGGAAGGCTACCGCCTGGTTGGCGAATGGCTGGCGCAGGAAACGGACATCCAGGTCACGGCCGTGCCCTACAAGGGCGGCGCGCCGATGGTGACGGATCTGGTGGGCAACCGCCTGGACATTGCGCTCAACGATATTACCGGCATCGCTCAGATGGCGAAGGCGAACAAGTTGCGCGTGCTCGCCATCACGGGCGGTACGCGAGACAGGCTGCTACCCGAGACCCCCACGATGAAGGAACTGGGATACGCGGGTTTCGAGTCCTATGTGTGGTCGTCGTTCTCGATGAAAGCGGGTACCCCGGTGGACAAGATGAAGGAACTCGCCGCGGCCATTTCCGCTGCGCAGGCCACAGACGCGGCAAAGGCGTACCAGGCCAGGCGGGCAGGCACCTTCCTGACGAAGTCGCTGGGCGAACTGGGCGAGTTCCAGCGATCGGAGTATCAGCGTTTCAAGCGTGTGGCGGAAAAGGCTAAAATTCAGCCAGCCTGACCGGCCGAATGCGGAGTCGCGCCAATTCCTACAGCGGTGGGAATTGGTGCTCCGGGTTCGTATCATCGCCGACTGGAAGCTGGGCCTTTCCATTCGGTACAATCGGGCTCCGCGCATGAATGGTCGCCATAACGGCGCCTTGTCAGACTCTGCGACACCACACCCAATGAAACAGCAATCCAGTCGCACTCAGGAGCAACGGCGCGAGGAGTCCGTCGGCCGCATGGTGCAGGCCGCCATCGACCTGATTTCCGAAAAGGGCCTCGCGGGGCTGACCATGAATGAAGTGGGTATCAAGGCAGGCTACAGCCGCGGTCTTGCCCACAACCACTTCGGTACCAAGGAAAAGCTGCTGGAGGAGTGCCTGGAGCAGTTGTCGCGCGACTTCAATGCCGAGCGCAAGAAGGACGGTCACGACACGCGCGGCATCCATGGCATTCATTCGCTGGTTGATGCCTACACGCAGCGCCCGGAAGACGCCGTCAAGCGCATCCGAGCGATGTTCTTTATCGTCCTCGACTCGTCGGTGGTTGACTCGCCGTTGTATGGCTTCGTCCATGACTACAACGAAAAGAACCTGGCCTACGTGGAGTTCAAGCTTATCGAAGCGAAAGGCCTTGGCCAGATCAGGGAGGACGTGGAAACGAGATCCGCGGCACTCATCATCATGAGCTTGCTGCGCGGGATTTCCGTGCATCGCCTGAACAAGGCATCGATGGACCCTGCGTCTGTAAAAGCGGAAACTCTGAGGATGCTAGCGCAATGGCTAAGTTAGAAGCGCTCAGCACTGTAAATGCCGTTAAGAGCTTCGTTAACATGCCTGCCGAACAACCCGGTCGTCGAATTGGATCAAAGTGATGCGGCGCCGCGTCGCCGGAGCCATTCAAACTGTGCGCGTATTCCGTGCTTTCGCGCTACGTCCATCCAGCCGTGGCGCATTCTTCCGAATTGCATTCGCCACGTAGTCGCCTCTGCCGCCCTTGCAGAGGTGTCCGATGTGCTACCCAGGAACGCAAATACAATAGAGGGAGCCTTCGCTCCCCTTTGCTGCCTGTCGCCCCGACGCTTACGCTCCTGGGTCCTTCAGCTTCTTCAGCGGGCGCACCTTTACCTTGACACCGAAGCCGGCTTGGCGGCGAACCACTGATCTTGGCCGACTTATACCCTAACGATGCATAGTTGAGCGGACGTCGCGCTGGTCGCCATACCAACAAAGGACCTTACGCGCACTGGCGATGCATGTATCGATACATCGCAATACATAGAAACTCATCGGGCCGGTGGGCATACCGACCTCTTCATTTCAAGGCGCCCTTCTTGCCCAGAATGAATGGGGGAAGGACCGCAACCGACTGCGGATTCGGCCTACCGGTCGGCCGTCCGTCTTGACCAGCCGGCTCTAACCGACCCTTCTCAGCCGCTCCGAGTCCGAGCCTAAGTGACCGCTATGGGCGCGAATGCGGGCGGACGTTTGGGCTCGATACCGAGTCGGACGCAAAACCGATTAGCTCGCCGCGCTTCGTGCGTGTCCGTCTACGTCTACGTCGCTATAGCGATGAATCTCGACCGTCAGATGCACAATTTTTTCGTGGATGCTGAACGCGTGCTTGACTGCTGCGGCCGACAACGTCTTATCGTTTGTCACCAGACTGATGGCACATGAGAACTTCTCCGCGCCCACGCGCCAGACATGGAGATCGGCAAGTTGTGTGGCGTTGCCTCCCGCGCTGAACGTCGCCACTATTTCCCGGATCTCATCGACTACGTGGTGATCCATCTCGCGATCCAGCAGGACGACGCCAGTCTGACGCAGCAAGCCGAATGCCCAGGTGCCGACGAGTGCAGCGCCCACTACGCCCATCACGGGATCGAGCCAGCCCCAGCCGAGCAACCAACCACCGGCAAGCGCAATAATTGCCAACACCGAGGTTGCAGCGTCCGCAAGGACGTGCACGTAGGCCGAGCGCAGGTTCAGGTCGTGATGCTTGTGGTCGTGCCCATGCGTATGCGCTCCGTGGTGGTGGGCGTGATCGTGCCCATGACCATGATCGTGTGCTCCGCCCAGGATGAGTGCGCAGGCGAGGTTCACCACGAGGCCGACTACCGTGACGGCCATGGCTTCCTTGTAGTGAATGGCCTGCGGAGTAATCATGCGCTCGACGGAACCAACGACCATTAGTGTGGCAATGCCGAGCAGGAAAACAGCACTCGCAAATCCGGCGAGCACTTCGATCTTCCAGGTGCCGAAGGCAAAGCGCGTGTCGTTCGCGTAGCGGCGCGCGGCGGCATACGCGAACGCACTAAGCCCGATAGCCAACGCATGGGAACTCATATGCCAGCCATCGGCCAGCAGCGCCATGGAGTTGAACCAAAGGCCCGCTGCGATTTCCACGAACATCATGGCGGCGGTAATCAGCATGACGAGCCGGGTGCCCCGTTCCGCCGCCTGATTGCCGGTATCGAACACGTGGGAGTGGGTCCACCGGGATAGATCTTGAGTTTGCATGGTAATGACCGGAAAGGGGTTGTCTGCCTCGGTTTGGTCAATGACTATTTAAAGTAGCTGCGAACAACCTCGATGAGTACCTCGCGGGCATCGCTTTCACCGTCGCTCCTGCCAGGCTCGGCATCAACAAGGTGGCAGCGAATGTGCTCTTCCAGCACAACACTCAGAAGTCCGTTCATGGCGCCGCGGCAGCTTGTGATTTGCTGCAGGACGTCCAAGCACCCTTGTTCTTCCTCGAGGGCGCGCTCGATGGCATCTATCTGCCCGCGAATCCGGCGGACGCGGTTGATGAGCTTTTGTTTGTCTTGGACGGTGTGGCTCATGATAGTGAATCGCAATTATAGTATAGGGGGGTATACTATCAGATCGGTCAAGCAAAGAAGTCTTCTCGATCGCAGAAGGGGAAAGGATGGGCGGGCGGGAATGTCGACGTTGAGGTGTTAAGCGACTTCTTGCCAATTGGCGATTGGGCCGCGAATAGCTGGTCTGCTTGGCAACGGCCCTTTCGTGGGACGTAGGTCATATGACTCGAACTGGCCGGCAAGCGACCGCTGGCCGGCCAACTTTCCCTAGCTACACTTCAGTCTGTTCTGCTATTTCAAGCGCGTCGTCAACCTCGATGCCAAGATAGCGCACAGTGCTTTCGAGCTTGGTATGCCCGAGGAGCAGTTGGACAGCGCGCAAGTTCTTGGTGCGCCGATAGATCAGCGACGCCTTGGTGCGGCGGATTGAATGCGTTCCGTAAGCCGAATCATCCAGGCCGATGGAGGCGACCCACCGGTGGACGATCCGTGCATACTGTCGCGTCGACAAATGCGGGGAGGAATGCAGCCGGCTCGGAAAAAGGTAGTCGCCGAGCCGTAGCCCGCGAACTCGGATCCAGCATTCAACGCTCGCCCGTGCTTGTTCCGTGATTTCGAACTGTACGGGATGGTGCGTCTTCTGCTGCATTACTGTTGCGCGGGTGCCGACCTGGCTGCCAACGCAAATGTCCTGAACGCGCAAACGAGTTAGGTCACACGCCCGCAACTTGCTGTCGATAGCCAAGTTGAACAGTGCCAGTTCGCGCACGTTTGAGGTGAGCTGGAGTCGTGTTCGTATTGCCCATATCTCGTTCAATTTCAGAGGCGGCTTCTGACCGGTAAGTCGTCCCTTGTTCCATGGAACCGGGCGCGTCCGGTGGATGGCGGTGGCTTCCATGATGGTCTCCTTTCAGATGAAGGGAGAGCCAGTGTGCGCCTCAAAATGCATCATCGACCCTGCTGTCGCCGAAGCAGTTCGGCCAGTGTGGGAAATGGCCAGTCCTCATCGTCATATCCTGGGGGCAGCCCCAAATGGCGATCACCGTCCCCGCATTTGGTCCGATCCCCAGGGAGAATAATCTCGGTGACCAGTATTCCAGGATGCTCCATCTCAAACAAAAAGCGGCTGCACATCGGGCAGTAGCCCCGATCTAGCGGCTCATCCTCCCCAAGGTCCATCAGATACTCGTGGATCTGGACCCTGACACCGCACTTGCATGTAACTGGCTCGATGTAGTTCATGGATGCTCCTGGTGTGGAGTGCTCAGTGAACTGGTTCGAGGCACTCGCGTCCATGGATCATGAACTTAACTGATCAACTTCGCATCGCCCGAACAGGGCACGAACGACTCTGCGCTATCAGTGTTAGAGCGGCATTTTGATCGCTCAGAAATGTCGCTGTCAGAGACCGGAAAGATCCGTTTGAAGTCAGGACTTCAAACAACTAATGGTTGTGAGGGCGTTGTCTTTCGAATGCGGCGCCTGTCTACGTTGGCCTTCGCAATCTGCCATCTCACGATGAACGTTGTCGTCCTCTTGAGCCTCAGGCAACGACGGCGAGTGGACACGCAGATAGATCGATCTCGATGCAATTGCCACCACGACTATCGCGGTGACGAGAAGAAGCATCCGCATAAGAAACGCAGTCCAAGCTTGCATTGTCGATAAGTTCAGAGTGAATTCTCATCGTCAACCGGCTCGGCTCGGTACTCGCCTCTGGAGGCTGGTGCCGCGGTGCTTGGCGGTGGATCGAAGTACTCGGCCGTCCTTGTCACAGACCTCGCAGTTGGAACAGACCAGGCGAAGAAGTTCGTCATGGTCGTGGACACGAGCGACCGTGTGCAGTACCGCGAAGTGACTGTCGGCCCGGAGATTGACGGCTTGCGAGTCATCGTGAAAGGCCTGGCCGCGAACGAGCGCATCGTTGTGAATGGGCTTCAGCGCGTTCGCCCAAAGGATGCCGTGAAAGCAAAGACAGTGGAGATGGCGGTCGGAACCGCCGAAACGAAACGGCCGGCGTGATGCGGCTCGCTGGGATATCCACGACTCCGGGAATGCCCTGCCTAACTTATGTCATTCGTGACGGCGTCAACGTTGTGCTCCCGATGTGATGAGATCCCAATTCAGGTGAAACGAAATGAACAGAACTCGTCTCAACCGCTGCTACCGTCCATCATCGTTGCTCGCGGCTCTACTCGTCGTAGGAGTGTGCTCACTAGCCCCCGTCTACGAGCCGCCAGAGATCAATACCTCGGCCAGCTACAAAGAAGCCATCTAACAATCCGAGGTGCGTCCTGAAAGCTGGAAGATTGCACAGCCCTCGGAAGATATGTCACGGGGCGAATGGTGGAAGATCTTTTACGACATGGCTCTGAATGAGCTCGAGGATGAGGCAATGGCGCCAACCAAAGCCTTAAAGCCGCCTCAGCGCGTCTGAAGGAAGCACGTGCTCTCAATCAGTCTGCACGCGCGGCGCTTTTTCTTAGCCTCAATGCGGGCTTCGGACCGACACGACAGCAATTGTCGCCTGCATCGCAGTTCCAATCCGCCAACGCCGATATTCCCGCCCAGACTCTTTGGCGGGCTCAGGTCAGTGCCTCTTACGAGGTCGACCTCTTCGGCCGCGTTTCGGATTCGATCAAGGCGTCCAATGCTGATGCTGATCGCAGCAGCGCCGTGTTCCGTTCTCTCATGCTTGCTCTGCAGCCCGCCCGCACAGTAGCCGGCACGGATGGGCCGGCCATGTTTGGGCGCACGATCCGTAGCGGACGAACCGAACGAATGGAATTTTCTGTCTACCGGCTGTAGGCGCCACAAGACGTTGGCAGAGATATGCCGAGGTAACTATTAGTACACTTGAAAATTGGCTTGTCTATTGCTATTTTGTTTCCGCTCAGGCAGTCGCGAATTCGCGCTGCGTGTTTCTGTTTGTTTGCCGGCAGTGGGGCAGGTGAATGGGAGCGCGTCATGCCCTTCACTCCTCGCTGCGCGCTTCACAGGAGGATACGATCATGACTGACGCATTCTTTGGGACCGATCTCTTTAACGATCTCGATCGTCTGCAAAGGCAGATGGCGGGCGTTTTCGGTGGGTTCCCGTCCAGCATTCGCGCTGGCCGCTACGGCGCTTTTCCTGCGTTAAACATCGGAGGGACCGACGACTCAATTGAGATCGTCGCGTTCGCTCCGGGCCTGAAACAGGAAACTCTCGAGGTCACTATCGACCGCGGACTTCTCACTATCAGCGGGGAACGACAGGCGGTTTGGCAAGCGGAGACGCCCGAGGCAAGACGGTATGCACAGGAGCGTTTCGTTGGGGCCTTCCGAAGGGTGATCGAATTGCCAGAAGGAGCTGACCCCGACAAGGTACAAGCCCGATATGCCAACGGCTGTCTTTCCGTTAGCGTCCGGAAACGCGAGGCCTCGAAGCCGCGAGCCATCACTGTCCAATAAGTCAGGAGACAGCCATGAATGCCAATACCCAGGTTGCGGCCCGCAGCAACGGTGCTGCATCGCAATCTCGCGAGGACAAGGCACACCGCGCAGTAACCATGGTACCTGCAGTCGATATCGTCGAAGACACGAATGGGGTCACCCTCTGGGCCGATTTGCCCGGCGTGAGTCGGGAAAAACTCCAGGTGAGTGTCAACGATGGCACATTGCATATTGAAGCCGAAGCTGTCGTGCCTATGCCGCCCGGCTTGCGCGTCCAGCACGTCGAGGTTCGCCAACCTCACTTCGCGCGATCATTTTCGTTGGGTCCGGATCTGGATGCCGCGCAGATCAATGCCCATTTGCAGGATGGGGTACTGAAGCTCACCATCCCGCGTCGCGACGAGGCACGCCCGCGGCGCATATCGATCGCCATGTCGTAGGCGCCATCGGCTCGGCCAGACAGTGATTCATCCTGGTTTCTGGCCGAGCCGACCGTCAAGTTGCTTTTTGCGAACGAGGTAACTATGGAGTTTGATACGGACTGGATTACGCTAGGCCCGCATCGTGTACGCCTTCGTTGTGTCCGTGGCTTTCCGACTGAGAAAATGCAGAGCATCGCAGCGCTGGCTCGTATTGCCATCGAACATAACATGAGCGCTGCAGCACGACTGCTTGAAGTCGTCGCAGATCGTTCTAATGCTTATACGATCAATGTTGGGACGACTTTTCCAAAGGACAAGGATGTCGTGCCTCATCTCGAGGCGGCACTGGCTACCATGTACGGACTGAAGATGGACCAGATCACGATGGAAGTCACAGTCGTGAGCCAAGCCGAGGTCGATCTTCACTTTGGCGTGTATGAGCGCATGCTGGCAGAAAAAATCGGAATTGTGCCGCGAATACAGTAGCGCGAGCAAAGGACTAACGCGGCGCGCGAGCTAGGTCGCAAGCGTAGCTTTGCCGCGAGCATGGAAAGCTCGGCACGCCCTCCTTGCAATGGCACAGGCCGGCGGGGTGCCCGTGATCGGCGCTCGCGGCGACTTCGCTGCCACTCTCAGTGATCGATAAGCCCAGGCAATGGCGCCCGGCCTTGGTCTCGAGGTGCCAGCGCGAACACTGGCCGAAATGGATGACTTCTGTCCACCACCGCGTCGGTCGCGTTCTACATTTCAAACGGGTGTCTGGTCTTAGATTGGGCGGTGCGGCCTCGACATGCCGCGAAACTTTTCTCGTTCCTCCCCGACGCCCGAACGTCGGGGTTTTTTTGTCCGACGCTAATCGGTAGGGTGTCGCCTCAGTCAGGTTCAGCGCGCAGGCGACTGGCCTACTGCCGCGCTGGCCCCTTCGCGACGTCATCCGCCCTGTCGGCCAGCTCCGCGTCCGGGAAAGCCCGCACGACACCCACCATATCGAGCGCACAGAAACCTTGGCGCAACAGTTCGTCGCGCACGCGCGCCGCCGGGATACCAGGCATGGGCGTATCGGCCGTGAGGTCGGCGGGCGTCTCGGCGACCGGTTCGCCGAGCCAGTAACGCACTGGCGCCGGGACGTCAGCCAGCGCGTGGCTCCGGGGCAGCAGCAGGGCGCGGCTGCCGCTGCGGTACAGCGTGATGTGCAACGGCGCAAAGCGCGGCCTGATGTGCCGGGCCTGGTACGTAGCAATTAGCCGACGAAATGCGGCCAGATTGGCGCGCTGCGCGGCAAGCAGTGCCCGCTGGCGCGCCAGCAGTTCGCGGCCGCCGGCGGTATCCAGGCCATTCGCCTCCATAGCGCGGATCCAGTCCAATTGCTTGCGGATGCGCAAGCGGGTGTCTGACACGCGCGTGGCGGCGGCTGTGACCTGGTCTTCACATCGGTGAAGTAAGGAGGGAGGGGGGCGTGGGTCTGGCGCCGCAGTAGCGCAGGCGGCTAGCCTCGTGTCTAACGGCATGGCAGAGCCATCCATTTCGGCGGGCTCGCACGGCTTTAGCGGGGAGGTATCAGGGGATGCAGACACTTTGGAAAGATGGAATTAGCATGTTCCGGACATCTAATGTAGCCGGTGTCTTGCCGCAACGGTTCGTTGCTGCGCGAATTAGGGGAAAGGGGTCGCAGCGTGTGGTCTACCATTGGGCCGCCCGCTCAAACGCTGTGAACGGTATCCTAAAAATGTGTCGAAATTGCTCCGGCAATGGGGAATCATCACGTTGCCCGCGAACCTGTTATGGCATCTAGCAGGCAGGCACAGGGGCGCCTGGAGCGCCCCGCAATTGTCGACACGCGTCGCCGAATCCGAGCGCAGATCCAGCTCATTAGAGCGACTCGTCGCGACGGTGGCGATACGCTTCTGGCCGTACGAGCATTGTGCTCGATGCTGCGCAGCCTGACGGCCCTTCGCTGGAACGAAGACCTTTTGGCGGCCGTAGGTGTGGCGCAAAGAGAAATTCCTTCTTCGCCGGATCGCCCCAAGCCTACGCGCCTCGGGCACTGAAAGTGACCGACGAACAGTTGCCACAGTTGGCCGCCCACCCTTGGGTTTCCCCCTGTAGGACGGGAACCTACCTCCGAAGGGTGCTGCATTTTGCAGCCCACATCTGCGATGCTCCACCCCTGCTGGAAACAGCGCCTTTAATCCTAAATCGTTCGCCGCGGTGCTCCCTGCACCGCGGCGTTTTTTTGGTTCTTCGCAGAATTCCGGGGGCTGGATTGCCACATTCCGTATCCTAATGGCCGTTAAGACGGCTGTTGAGGAGCGGAATGCTGGATCGGAAGACACTGCAGGCCTTGGGCTGCTGGGACGGCTACAAGCTCGATCGGGTTGAATGGCCTGAAGGAGAAAGCCGTACGTTAGCGCTGTACCTGAAGCCCGTCAGCAAGGTCATGTACTGCGAGGAATGCGGATCGAAGTGCCGACAGGTCCATGAGACGGTGGTGCGGCGCGTGCGCGATCTTCCGCTGTTCGAGTACCGAGTGGTGCTCCATGTCCCCCGCAGGCGCGTCTGGTGCGATCAATGCGGTGGCCCGCGCCTGGAGCGGCTCGAATGGCTGGGGCGCTATCAGCGCGTCACAGCCAGGCTGGCGCAGGCCTGTGGGCAGTTGCTACGTAGCTGCACGGTGCAGGCTGTGGCGGCCTTCTATGATCTGGGCTGGCACACCGTCAAATCGATAGACAAGGCGCGTCTGCACGAGGCGGTCGTCGAGCCGGACTGGTCCAGCATCCGATACCTCGCCATGGACGAATTCGCGCTGCACAAGGGCCATCGCTACGCCACAGTGGTGGTCGATCCGATTGGGCGCCAGGTGCTCTGGATCGGTCAGGGCCGCTCGCGCGAGACGGCGCGCGCCTTCTTTGAGCAACTCCCGGCAGGGGCGGCCGAGCGCATCGAGGCTGTTGCCATCGACATGACGACCGCCTATGAACTGGAGATCCGCGAGCATTGCCCGCAGGCCGAGGTGGTCTTCGACCTCTTCCATGTCGTGGCCAAGTACGGGCGCGAGGTGATCGACCGGGTCCGCGTAGACCAGGCCAACCGCCTGCGGGACGACCGTCCGGCCAGGCGGGTACTCAAGTCCACGCGCTGGCTACTGCTGCGCAACAAGGAAAACCTGAGCGACTCTCAGGCCGTGCATCTGAACGAGGTGCTGCAGGCCAATCAGCCGTTGCTGACGGTCTACATCCTGAGAGACGAGCTCAAGCGGCTGTGGTTCTATCGCCGCCCGGGATGGGCGCAAAAGGCGTGGGAGCATTGGTGTGAACAGGCAAGCCAAAGCCGGATTCCTGCTCTCGAGTTATTCGCCCAGCGCCTGAAAGCCTATTGGCACGGCATCATCGCCCGATGCCGGCATCCGCTGAACACGAGCGTCGTTGAGGGTATCAACAACACCATCAAGGTCATCAAGCGCCGGGCCTACGGCTACCGAGACGAGGAGTACTTCTTCCTAAAGATCAAGGCAGCCTTCCCCGGAATTCCTCGTTGAACCTTTTTTTTGGCGGCGACTGTCAGACGCGTCCGGATAGCGGCGGATCGTTGGCCACGCGCAGATTGTCTCCATAACGCATCAGGAGACCATCACGGCTGCAGACATCCACGTAGTACCGGCCGGAAATGAATGGGCCGTCGAGGCTGCTGGCGGCGGTGACCGCACCATGTTCTTCACCCAGGAAGAAGCGATCGCGTCGGGCATTGAACGCGTCAAGCGCGACAAGGTCGATTTGCTGATCCATGGCCCGGATGGCCAGATTCGCGAAGAAACTCGTTCGGCGATGAGCCGCGTAACAAGGCCTGACAGGCATGCTCACGCGGCACGCCGCGCCGAAGCTGGACCAGCTCTCACCCATGCTGCTGGTCGAGAAAAAGGCCATGCCGCGCGAAGCCGACAGGCTCTACGAGATCAAATTCGACGGGTACCGCGTCTTGGCCAGTACCGGGTCCACCGCCCGGCTGAAGAGCTGCGGGGGGATTGACGCCACCGCCTGGTTCCAGAGGCACCCGGCGCCCGCCCCGGTCGTCGGATAGGATCAAGCTGAAGCGGCCGGCCGCCGTGCCTCCGGAGCGATTCAAACGTTCGCCACCCATTCGGGCGATGCGCCACTATACGCGCTGTGAGATGCTGCGCTCTGCCGGTACGCCGGCACCCCAGTTATTCCGAGATTCAGCGCCACGACTGCGGATTTCGGTGAAGGTGATCAGCGGTTTCGGCGAACGTGATCAGGGAAGGAAGGTGGTACTGCGCGGTCAGGAGATTGTAGCGTAGGTGATCACGATGCCCGTTTCTTGACGTCGGTAGCCGAGCGCTTGCGCATGGATTCGCCTTTGAGCGATACCTTGTGCGCCTGGTGGACCAGCCGGTCCAGAATGGCGTCAGCCAGCGTCGGATCATCCAACCACTGGTGCCAATGCTCGATCGGGAGCTGGCTGGTCACGATGGTCGAGCGGGTGCCGACGCGATCGTCCAGAACTTCCAGCAGATCGCCGCGTGCGCTTTTAGAAGGCTCCTGTAGGCCCCAGTCGTCCAGCACCAGGACATCGATGCGCGCGAGCTGTGCCAGGCGGCGGGTGAAGCTCCCGTCGCCGTGGGCGATCTGCAGTTCCTCGAACAGTCGCGGCACCCGCAGGTAGAGCGCAGAGAATCCCTGCCGACAGGCCTGCTGAGCAAACGCACAGGCCAGCCAGGACTTGCCGGCACCGGTCGCCCCGGTAAGGATGAGACTCTGAGCATTGCGGATCCAGTCGCAACTGGCCAGGCTGGCGACCAGCCGCTGGTCAAGACCGCGGCTGCCGTCATAGACCACATCCTCGAGGCATGCCTGGGCGTGCTTGAGCTTGGCCGAGCGCAGCAGCCGCTCCAGGCGCCTGGTGTCACGCCAAGCAATCTCCCGGTCGACCAGCATGGAGAAGCGTTCTTCGAACGGCAGGCTGGAGCTGGCGGTCAGGGCAGACTGTTCCTCGAAGGCCCGCGCCATCCCGTCGAGCTTCAGGGCCTTGAGCTGGCCGACGGTGTGTTGCATCAGCATAGTTTTCCTAATGGTAGTAGTCGGGTCCGCGCACGTTGTCGTGCATGGGGAATGCCACTCGGTTTGCGATACCGGCAGAGTGGCTTGCCGGTCCAGATGGTTTTCAAGGATGGAGACCACAGACTTACGCGTGAGCGAGCCAATGGCGACGGCGCGGGCGCAAGCGGCTTCGAGCCGCTCCTTGCTGTACTTCTTGGCCAGACTCAGCAGACCCAGGCAGGCGCGATAGCCCATCTCGGGATGGCTCTTGTGGGTGAGCTGGTATTCGACGATGACGGCGACGTTGGGCCCAATCGAGGCTGCCCAGTTGAGCAGCCGGCCGGGCGTCCATTCGAGGTGCGCGCGGTGGGCCACCGGCATGTGTTCCTTGACCGTGCTGTGGCTGCCCTTGCGGGTATTGCGCGCGTGCAGCGCCACCCGTTTGCCGCCGTACAGGATCTCGATGGTGTGGCGAGTTACGCGAGCCTCCACCGCCTTGCGCACCAGGGCATGCGGCACGCTGTAGTAGTGGCCGTCGATCTCGACGTGGTAGTCGACGTTGACGCGGCACTGTTTGAACGTTGCAACTTCGTAGCGCCGCGGCGGCAGCGGTCGCAGCACTGGCCGGTCCAACCGCTCGAACCACTCCCGGCGCGTGCCAGGCAGCTTCTTGAACGGTCGGTCGTTCAGGTCGGCGACGAGCTTCTTGATAGCCTTGTTGAGCTCGCCCAAGCTGTAGAAGCGGTGATTGCGCAGCCGCGCTAGGATCCACCGCTCGACGATCAGTACGCCAGTCTCGACCTTGGCCTTGTCTTGCGGCTTGCGTGGCCGTGCTGGCAGCATGGCCGTGCCGTAGTGATGAACGAAGTCTTCTGCAGTTCGGGACAGCACTGGCTCGTATCGGTCAGGGCGAGCCACCAGCGCGCGCGGGTTGTCCGGAACAAGCAGCTCGGGCACGCCGCCGGCGAATTCCATCGCGCAGACCATTCCCCCGATCCAGTCGGCAGTGGTCTGCCCCGGGTGGCGCACGCGTACGTGTAATTTGAAGCGCCGAGCACAGCGACGAAGATGCTGGCTTCGAAGGCAATGCCGCCCTCCGCATCCAGAATCGGCACCATCTGACCGGCGAAGTCAGCAAACAGCTTCTCGCCGGCGCGGTGCTGCTGGCGCATGGACCGCTTGAGCGTCGCTGCCCAGTCCCGGTAACGGCAGCAGAACTGCGTGTATTGGTAAATGGGGACGTTTGGATTCGCCTCCAGGTATTCCTCCCACAGCAACTGCAGTGTCACGCCCTTGCGGCGCAACTCGCGATGCAGATAGGGGAAGTCCGGCATCACCCGCCCGCCCGGGCTGTTGGCCGGCTTCTGCGCGCCGAACAGCCGCTGCTCCAGCGTATCTTCGTTCAGGCTGTCCGCCTGCGGCCAATCCAGCCCCGCTGCCTTCGCCATTGCCGCGTACTGCGAAACGGCGCCAACACTCACACCCGTCGCCCTAGCGATCTGCCGGTGCGAAAGGCCACACGCCCACTTCAGGCGAAGCACTTCCTTGATTTTGCGCATGGTCATCCGGTTGGCCGGCATCAGCTTGCTTCCTTGAAAAAGGAAGCAGCGTATCGCCGGCGTTCTAGTCCATGCGCAGTCCCACCCCTAACCCCGGCCCCATTGCGGTGCGTGATCACCCATTTCGGCTGCTTGATCACCTATTTCGGCAACGTGATCACTCGTTTCGGGAAGCTGATCACCGATTTCGGCGGCATCGCCGAAGTGATCACGTTCCGCCGAAACCAGCGATCAGCATCCGCCCGAAACAGGTGATCACGTTCCCCCGAAATCGCTGATCACGCGCCCCGAAATACGCACCACGACCATCCGACCGGGGCGTTTTTTTAACTCCATTCACTATGCAGACGGCCTCTGCCACCTGAATAAGTGTCCGGTGTTGTAACTGAAGGTGCCATTCGAGGGCTAGTTGCAAGTGCCCGTTACTGGCCGATTTCTGCCGCCTGTAGCCAGCGGACTTTGCCGCTACCATATCTGACGAAGCTCGGCCTTGAGTGTCACCGAAAGACCAGTGCGTCTTTGCGGGCATGCCGCCACTTCCCGTGTGCGATCTGGTAGAAGCAAAGACAGCGCGTATGCTGAAAAAAGCGAGTAACGTGGCGTGCGAACGATGGCCTCAGAGTAATGGCAATATGAGGCCTTGTCGGAATGACTACGCTTGGCACAGCCCTTCATCCTCTTTCCGGTGGCAGCTTTTCCTGACGGTCCAGCTCGTCCAACTCGGCGTAAAGTTATCATCGCCATCAATGCTGTCGCCGTAGGCATCGCCGTCGCCTTACCCGCCTTGGCGATGATTATCTCTTCCCCAGCGGCAGCGGCGTCGACAAGCCGAGAGAAGCTCTTCTTCGCAAAATGAAGGCTTACGGTTTTTATGTCTGCCCCTTTTGGGCTTAGTCCGGATCGGCACTGGCAGGTATGGGTGCATCGTCCAGGACGGCGGCTTGTAACTTAGCGCGACCCGCGCACAGACCTGCTCGCCGCTCTAACCGCGGGACGGATCGACCTTAAGTACATCCCACACCGGCACGACTTCCGCGCGCAGCCACGCTTCGATAGCTTCGCGGTCCTGTACGAACCTGGACAAATCCCTTTTTCGTAAACGACGCATGGCGGGAATTACACGTCAATCGGACCGCGCACGGTCTTCGAACTAAGTACTTTCCACGTTGGATTCAGTTCGCCTAAGCTTGGGGCCCGTTTGCGGCGGGGATGTGCTGTTTGATAGATCACAGCTTTTTCGATCAGATCCGGAGTGAGAAGCGGGTATGTACTGATAATTTCCTCATTGCTAGCGCCGGCGAATTTTGCGGTCGCTACGGTGTCGATAGGTAGACGCGTCCCCGCGAAGACCGGGATTCCGCCCATAACTTCGGGGTTCACAGAGACACATTCGGTGGCCCGAGCTAGTCGCACGATGCGCTCCAATACACAGTGAGCGACCTCGCGTAGATTCACATGACTGAAGGGCGCTGGAGCCCTCCAGTCGAAGATGTCACTTCTGCAAAGGTCGAAACGCAGTGAGAGGATGTCAGCGGCATCCCGCCTGCGGAGCACTTGACCTAATAGGGACGCAATAATCCAAAGACGCGCCGTCTTGCTCAAATCATCATTAGTCGATGCGTAAAAGCTGGCGAAGACACTTACGATGGGCGCAAATCGCCTGGCTTCACCAAGACTCACGAGGCCTTGAGACAACACTTGTGCCGCCACGACGTGGATCGTTGCCTCGTCAGTGAGCCCAGCGCAAAAAGCTACCTCGGATATCGAGAAGCCTGTTAGTTCGTTTCCGGTGGCAGACATGGTGAACAAGAACCGTTGATAGTGCCTACGTCGCCAGGCATAACCGAGGTAATTAGCCCCTGTGTTCAGGCTCTCACATACCATTCGTCCGTCCCATAGATGCGTTGAATGGTGTCGATATCTCGCTTGTAGCCAAGTTCCTCCGTGAAACCAGCCGCGCGAAGGACGTCGCGTACGATCATGAGGTCCGCATGATCATTCCAGTTTCGTGTGTAGATACAGATGACATGGCCATCGTGGTAACGGCGGCCAATCGCCGTCGATACTTTTGCAACGAGGATTTTCTCCTGCGCGGCAAGCGCTCTGATTGTTGTCCATGACTGGTCGATCTCATGCTCAGAGCGGAAAATGCACCACTTCCCGGTGTTTTCATCGGATGCGAAGGACTGCAGCGACGGTGCTGCCGTGTGCATCGTCGCAGCAAATGTCGCTATCGGCCTTAGTATCGGGCAATGTTTCGGACGTAACGACCTGGAGGACACAACCAACTTTCCCCCAACGATATCCCCGGTCTGCGCGTGGTGGCTTGAGGGCCTATCAACTTGAGGAGCTAGGGGAGCGCTATCGACGGGCTAAGTCAAGCCCGATATCCGGAGCAAGTTTGGCTCGTGAGTTGGGAGTAGGTCGCATGTACTTGCCCTATCGGTATCCAAGCTTGTGGCGAAAAGTGGTCAACGCGTATCAGGCTCACTTACGCGCGCGTCGAAAGGCTCATCTTCAGGACCTTCGTCAGCGTTCACGTGCAGCGATTCAGTCCCTGAGAAAGGCGCGTCGCAAGGTCAGTACACATAACGTCAAGCTGATGCTGAAGCTTGCTTTCCGCGATCCAGAAGTGGATCAGTTGATTGACCAAGAAGTGCGTCGCTTCAAGGACTAGAATACTTCAGCCCACTCAGTTTTAAGAAAGGCGAGCGCGAGAGCTAAAAGTGAGCTAAAGGCCTCAATAGTGTTCAGCAAGCAGAACGTGGCCGATTTCCCCAGGAAGCGTATGTCGTCCGAACGGACGGTTTATGCCGAATTTCCCATCATGGCGGCCCATCGCCATCGCTTACGCACTATTACCTAATGCTGCATTGCGACATTCCTTCTGCTACAATTCGGGAAAACCCCATAAGGGTTATCCCTGAACAGGAAGGACGCCATGAACACCCAATCCGATATCAAGCTGACCGATCAACTGGAACGTGACCTCATCGAGCGCGAGCTCGGTACCCAAAGCCTTGGCTTTGCTACCGATGTGAAGCGCGCGATTGCCGCCGTGCAGCACATCTTCACCCGCCTGCAGGCGGAAGCGCGCAAGGCCAAGGTGGTCTACGCGAACGGCTGATCGCACCGGCCCATAGCAGTACATGCGGCGCATCAGGCGCCGCAGCATTAAAAACCCGCCCCGCCACGCACCAGATCGGTGCGCGGCGGGGCGGGTTTTTGTTTTTGGGCGTCGACGGCGTTTTACCGCTGGATGTCGATGTTGTCGACGCGGTCCGGGTAGAAGGCAACGTATCCAGCGATTTGCGCGACGGCTTCGTGCGGCTTCTCGTACGTCCACACCGCATTGTTGCCACGGGGGCCGGCTGCCGCGATGCTGAAGTACGCGGCGTCGCCCTTGTACGGACAATGGCTGGCGTGGTCGGTGCGGGTCAGTTGCGACATGTCGACGTCGTCGCGCGGAATGTACTGGACGGCCGGGTAGGACGCTTCCTGCAGGTTCAACGCGCGCCTGGTATCGGCAATCACCTTGCCGCCGGCCGTGACCACGACGCGGGCGGGTTGCGGGGTGATGGCGATGGGATGGTCCGGGCCGGGGATCTTGACGGGCCTGTCAGTCATGGCGACTCCTTGCCTTGGAGGGCAGATGGGGTTCCAGGTGTTGCGGCGGAAAAAAGTGAGGCGCGGCAACAGTGCCGCGCCCGCGTGGGCGTGACGTACGCCTGAGAGTCGTACGCACCCGCGCCAAGTCATGAAAAAACCGCCACGGAGGTGACGTAAGGCTGGAAGGGAGAGAGAGCCTGCAGCCCTGTCCACACGATAACCCCGCCCATCGTTGCGAAAAAGCGCAACGGCGGAACACACTTTTCGGGGTTCTAAAACAATGGCCCCGTCAGAGCGGGGCCACGTTCATCCATCCGGGGGGAGGCGCAGGCAGCCTCAGGTGCCGGACTGTTCCTCGATCCATAGTGACAGGCGCACCTTGTAGGCCTGCTGGATATGGCGGCGCGTGATGGCCTCGGCCTGTTCCGGGTTGCGGGCCTCCAGGGCCTCGACCAATGCCAGGTGTTCCTCATATGACCCGCGTGCGCGCCCCGGCACGGCCAGCGTGGACCGGCCCAGCAGTGCCATCGACTCGTGCAGCGACCGCAGCGTCTTGAGCAGGTAGCGGTTGTGGGCGCAGCGGTGCAAGGTCTCATGGAACAGGCGGTTGTTCATCGCCAGCTTGTCCGGGTCCGTCGCAAAGGACAGGTCGCGTTCGACGATATCGCGCAGCAGCGAAATTTCCACGTCCGTGGCATGGCGCGCCGCCAGGGCGGCCGCCGTCGATTCCAGCACCTCGCGCATCACGTAGAGCTCGCTGACCATGCTCGCATCGAGCCGGGTCACCATCATGCCGCGATTCGGCTCGTTGACGACCAGGCCTTCGGATTCCAGCCGCGACAGCGCCTCGCGTACCGGCGTGCGCGACAGGCCTAGCGTTTCGGCCAGTTCGACTTCACGCAGACGGGTACCCGGCAGCAGCTGGCCTGCCTGGATGGCGGCACGCAGTTGTTGATAGGCCCGCTCGGAACGCGGCAACGAAGCACTCTGGTCGCCGTCAGCGCCAGCCAGGTCCGTAGGAAGCATGAAAACGTGAAGTGGGTAACCAAGACATGAGAGTCTACCCGAGATCGCCGGTGGTACTTTTGTCAAAACGGGAATTGCGTCGTAGACAGCACCTGAACCCGACGGTCAGACGCCGTTGCCCGGCACCTTGCCGCGCGTTTCTGCGGCGCGCAGGAAGTCGAAGTCCACGCCCTGGTCTGCCTGGTTGACGGTGGTCAGGAAGAGCTTCCGGTAGCCACGGTCCGCCGTGGGTTCCACCACGGGCGCTTCCTGCGCGCGACGCGCCAGTTCGTCGTCGCCGACATGCAGTGTCAGGTCGCGGCGCGCCACCGACAGGCTGATGCGGTCGCCGTTGCGCACATGCGCCAGCGGCCCACCGATGGCCGACTCGGGCGTCACGTGCAGCACGATGGTGCCAAACGCGGTGCCGCTCATGCGGCCATCCGAAATCCGCACGATGTCCTTCACGCCCGCGCGCGCCAGCTTGCGCGGAATCGGGATATAGCCGGCTTCAGGCATGCCGGGCGCACCCTTGGGGCCGATGTTCTTGAGCACGAGGATGTCGTCGGCCGTCACGTCCAGGTCGTCGCTGTCGATGCGATTGGCCAGGTCGGCGGCGTTCTCGAACACCACGGCGCGTCCTTCGTGCTCCATCAGCTTAGGGTGAGCGGCCGACTGCTTGATGATGGCGCCGCCCGGTGCCAGATTGCCGCGCAGCACGGCAATGCCGCCCTGCGGATAGATCGGGTTGTCGCGCGAGCGCACCACTTCCTGCCGGAAGCCGGGGCCGGCGCGCTCGATTTCCTCGCCCAGCGTGCGGCCTGTGACGGTCAGCGCGTCCAGGTTCAGCAGCGGCTTCAGCTCGCGCAGCAGTGTGGCCATGCCCCCGGCGTGATGGAAATCCTCCATGTAATGGTCGCCGGACGGCTTCAGGTCCAGCAGCACCGGCGTGTCGCGCCCCATGCGGTCCAGTGCGGCCAGGTCGATGTCGTAGCCCATCCGGCCTGCAATCGCGGCCAGATGAACGATGCCGTTGGTGGACCCGCCAATCGCCAGCAGCACGCGCATGGCGTTCTCGAAGGCGGCCGGCGTCAGGATCTGGTCGATCGTCAGGCGTTGGCGGGCGATGCGTACGGCTTCGGTGCCGGTCTGCTCGGCCACGCGGATGCGGTCGGCGGTCACGGCCGGGGGCGACGCGCCGCCGGGCACGGTCATGCCCAGCGCCTCGGCGATGCAGGCCATGGTGCTGGCCGTGCCCATCACCGAGCAGGTGCCCACGCTGGCCACCAGCTGGTTGTTGACGTTGGCGATCTCCTCGGCGTCGATCTCTTCCGCACGGAACCTGCCCCAGTAGCGGCGGCAATCGGTACAGGCGCCCACGCGCTCGCTGCGGTGCGACCCGGTCAGCATCGACCCCGTGATCAGCTGGATGGCGGGGATGCCGGCCGAAGCCGCCCCATCAGCTGCGCCGGCACGGTCTTGTCGCAGCCGCCGATCAGCACCACGGCGTCCATGGGCTGCGCGCGGATCATTTCCTCGGTGTCCATCGACATGAGGTTGCGCAGGTACATGCTGGTGGGCGCCGAAAAGCTCTCGTGGATCGAGATCGTCGGGAAGTCCATCGGCAGGCCGCCCGCCAGCATGATGCCGCGCTTCACCGCCTCGATCAGCTGCGGCGCGTTGCCGTGGCAGGGGTTGTAGGCGCTGCCCGTGTTGACGATGCCGATGACCGGGCGGTCCAGCGCATCGTCGGTATAGCCGGCGCCCTTGATGAACGCCGTGCGCAGGAACAGCGAAAAGCCCCGGTCGCCGTAGTGGGTCAGCCCCTTCGACACACCGGTGGCGGCGTCTTCGGGCGCGAGGTCATGGCGCGGGGCGTCTTTCGGATTCGGGTCGTCGTGGGACATGACTGGTGTGGGGTGCCGGGGCTGGGCCCGTGTATCGGTGTCGGGCCTAAGGATAGTCGAGTGGCGGCGGATTGTCGTTGGGGCGGATGATCCACGTGGGCCGGGCCCGGCGCACCGCGTCGGCATCGTCCGACACCGTGCGTCGGCGCCTGACCGATTCCGAGGCGCGGCGGGGGCGTTTCACAATCGGCTGGTCCACACCCAGGAGGTGCCCCGTGAAACGTTCCCTCGCGCCGCTCGCCGCGGCAGGTATCGCCCTGGCGGGCGCCGCACTGGCAGCCAAGGCCTACAGCAAGTTCTCGGGCGGCAGACGCGGCAATGCGGCCGTGCCGGAGCCGGCCAAGCCCGTCGACCTGGATCGCTACCTTGGCAAATGGTACGAGTTCGCGCGCTACGAAACGGCTTCGAGCGTGGCTGCGAAGGCGTGACCGCCGAATACGCGCTGCGCGACGATGGACTGGTCTCGGTGCGCAACACCTGCCACGAAGGCTGCGCGGACGGCGAGGCACGCACGTCGGAAGGCCGCGCCCGCATCGTGCCCGGCAGCGCGGGCGCCAAGCTCGAAGTGTCTTTCTTCGGCCCGTTCTTCTTTGGCGATTACTGGGTGCTGGACCACGCCGACGACTACACATGGTCGATCGTCGGCGAGCCGTCAGGCCGCTTTCTGTGGATCCTGACACGCGAAGCCCGGCCGCCGCGCGCGCTGGCGACGTCGCTGATCGCCCGCGTGGCGGCACTGGGCTACGACACCGCGCTGCTGCGCGAAACGGCACACGCGCCGGTTCCAGCCTAGACCCGCGCCCTGCAACGGCGCCGCGCACCGTTCAATCGAGCGCGCGGTTCCTCGATTCGACGTTGACGGCACTGACCGCCAGCGCCGCCGTGGCGAGCATGGCGGAGATCATCGCCAGGGCCAGCGTGAAGTGCGTGGACATGACCGGCGCGATCACGGACGGCGCGAACAGCCCGCCAAAACGGGCCACGGCGCCGGCCGTGCCCATGCCGGTGGCGCGCAGGTTGGTGGGGTAGACCTCGGGCGTGAAGGCATACAGCGCGCCCCACGTGCCGAGCAGCGCGAAGCTCATCAGCAGTGTCGAGCCCACCACCACCACGGGTGCCGTGCCCAGGCTGTACAGCATGCAGCCCACGGCGCTGAGCAGCAGGAATCCGATCAGCGTCGGCTTGCGGCCCCAGCGTTCCACGCCATAGGCGGCCAGGGCATAGCCGGGCAACTGCACCAGCGCCAGGACCACCAGGAAGGCCTGCCCGCGCATGAAGGCAAAGCCGGCACCGCTCAGGCGGATCGGCAGGTAGACGAACACCGCGTAGTAGGCCACCGAGATCAGCAGCCATGCGGCGAACAGCGCCACGGTGCGGCGCCGGAAGGTGTCCGTGAACAGCGTGAAGACCGACTGCCGCTCGGTGCGCTCCGACTGCAACACGGGAATGGTGACCTGCCGGCCATTGGTCTGGGCCACTCGCTCCAGCACCTGGCGCGCCTGCTCGGACTTGCCGTTGCGGTTCAGGAACAGCGGCGACTCCGGCACGTACATGCGCGGGATCACACCCACCAGCGCAGGGATGCCGGTCACGAAGAAGATGATGCGCCAGGCGTCGTCGCCATGGGTGGCGGCGGCCAGCGCCAGCAGGGCCAGGCAGATCGTGCCGAGCGCCCAGAACGATTCCAGCAACACCAGCCAGCGGCCGCGACGGTCACGCGGCAGGAATTCGGCCAGCATCGTGTAGTCCACCGGCAGCGTGCCGCCCACGCCGATACCGGTCAGGAAGCGCAACACCATCAGCCAGCCCAGGCTCGGGGCGAACGCCGAGGCCACGCCGCACGCGGCATCGATGACCACGGCCAGCATCAGCGCCGGGCGCCGGCCGATGCGGTCGGCGACGCGCCCGAAGCAGAACGCTCCCACCAGCATGCCGATAAAGAACGTGGTGCCGGTCTGCAAGGCCTGCGGCACGGGCACGCCGAAGGTGCTGGCGATGGAGGGGGCGCTGAAGCCGATCGACAGCACCTGCATCGCATCGGCCATCCACACCAGCCCGAAGATCACGAAGAGCCGATATTGGAATTTTCCGACACCGGCGGTCCGGATGGCCTCTTCAAAACTCATCTGCGAGGTCGACATGCTGGCAATGGTCCGTGCGACAAGGGAATGGGGAATGTTGAAGGGCGAAGCGGCAGCTGGCCGTTCCGGGCCCGGCTGCCGCGTTGGCGGCCATTCTAACTTGGCAGGGCTGCGCCGATGCCGGCGCCTTCACATCGCATTTCTACGAATGGAAGCGGTCGGCCTCAGTCGGCAACCTTCCCCCGCGCCCTGGCACGACGCCGCCGCGCGAGCATGTTCAGCCCCTCCACGGCCGTCGAGAACGCCATCGCCGTATAGATATAGCCTTTGGGCACATGGTGGCCCAGCCCGTCGGCAATCAGCGTCATGCCGATCATGATCAGGAAGGCCAGCGCCAGCATGACGATGGTGGGGTTGCGGTTGATGAAGTTGGCTAGCGGCGTGGCCGCCACCAGCATCACGGTCACGGCGGCGATCACGGCCACGAACATGATCGGCACGTGATCCGTCATGCCCACGGCGGTAATGATGCTGTCGATCGAGAACACCAGGTCCAGCACCAGTATCTGACCGATGGCCGCGGCAAAGCCGGGCACGGCGCGGGCGACGGCCGATTCGTCGTCATGCTCGGCTTCCGGGGCCACGTGGTGGTGGATTTCGCGCGTGGCCTTCCAGACCAGGAAGGCGCCGCCGGCGATCAGGATGATGTCCCGCCAGGAAATGCCCTTGCCCAGGATCGTGAACACAGGCTCGGTCAGCGCCACGATGACGGCGATGGTGGCCAGCAGCCCCAGCCGCAGGATCAACGCCAGGCCGATACCGATGCGGCGCGCCTTCTCCCGGTTCTCTGCGGGCAGCTTGTTGGTCAGGATGGAAATGAAGATCAGGTTGTCGATGCCCAGCACGATTTCCATGGCAACCAGGGTGGCCAGGGCGGCCCAGGCGGACGGGTCGCGTGCCAGTTCGAACAATGATTCCATGCGGACTCCAGGTCTCCGAGACGGTGGAAGCGGGCGGCAAGGGGCCGAAGGCGAGCGGCGGCCCGCAAGCGGACAACGGTAGACATGGTAGTACACACCCCGCGTGCGGCGAAACAGGTACAGCGTGCGTCGCACCCCATGAGTGTAAGAACGAGGTTGTCGAACGGCGATTGTGAAATATAGTATGTGATATACCAGGAATTTTCCGCCTCACTATTACCACTATCACCACATCAGGAGACAACCGATGAAGATCTGTATCTACGGAGCGGGGCCATTGGCGGCTACATGGGCGCCCAGTTGGCGCTGGCGGGCGCCGACGTCAGCTTTATTGCCCGGGGGCCGCACCTGGCGGCCATGCAGGCCAACGGCGTGCGCTTGCAGATCGAAGGCGAAGAGCGCGTGGCCAAGGTCCGATGCAGCAGCGATCCGCGCGAACTGGGGCCGCAGGATTACGTTTTCATCACGTTGAAGGCCCACCAGGTGCCGGGGGTGGTCGATCTGATGCAGCCGCTTTTGGGGCCGGAAACTGCCGTGGTAACGGGCGTCAACGGTATTCCGTACTGGTACTTCCACAAGCACGGCGGCGAATTCGCCGGGCGGACGCTGGAAAGCGTAGACCCCGGCGGCAAGCAGTGGCAGGGCCTGGGGCCGGAGCGCGCCATCGGCTGCGTGCTGTATCCGGCGGCCGAGATCGTGGCGCCGGGCGTCATCAAGCACGTCTATGGTAAGAAGTTTCCGATTGGCGAACCCGATGGCACGCGTTCGGACCGCGTGACGCACCTGTCCGAGATGATGGCCAAGGCAGACCTCGACGCTCCGGTGCGCGACAACATCCGCGACGAGATCTGGCTCAAGCTGTGGGGCAATCTCTGCTTCAACCCGATCAGCGCGCTGACGCACGGCACGCTGGACATCATCACGTCCGACCCCGCCACGCGGGCGCTGTCGAAGCAGATGATGCTTGAAGCGAAGGACATCGCCGAGCGCTTTGGCGTGCACTTCCGGGTGGATGTGGAGCGGCGGATCGATGGGGCAGGCGCGGTGGGCGCGCACAAGACGTCGATGCTGCAGGATCTGGAAGCGGGCAGGGCAATGGAAATCGACCCATTGCTGACGGTGGTCCAGGAGATGGGCCGCATGATCGCCCAGCCCACGCCGATGATCGATGCGGTGCTGGGCCTGATCAAGCAGCGTGACCGCATGGCGCAGGCAACGCTGGCCGCCAATGCGGCGCCCGCCGCGCCGGTAAAGGTGGCCAAGGCAGCCTGACGCCCGAGGCCGCCGACCCGCGCGTTCCGCCAAGGGCAATGACCTTCGGCAGTGCCGTCAATGTGATATACCATATACGAAAGGCCGGACTCGTCCCTTGCGATTCGATGTGGTGCGCAGTGCGCCAGATTGATGAGCGCAACGCATGGCGTCATGCCAAACTGACGCCATGACGTTCACGGGACGGGTGCCACCGTACGCCAGACCGGCGTGCGGGGCACCGGCCACTGACGAGTGCATTCATGTCTGCCCAAAGCCAAACCGAAATCCAGCCGCAGGTGCCGCCGCAAGGGCTGTCCCTGTCGCTGCAACCGATCAATGCCGGCGCCAGCCTGCGCGACCAGGCGTACGCGATGCTGCGCCAGGCCATTGCCGACGCCGACATCTATCAGTCCCGCGAGGAAGTGCGGCTCGACGAACGCGTGCTGTCCGAAGCGCTGGGCGTCAGCCGGACGCCGATCCGCGAAGCCATGACGCTGCTGGAGCAGGAAGGTTTCCTGCGCACGGTACCGCGCCGCGGCATCTATATCACCCGCAAGACCAAGCGCGAGATCGTGGAGATGATCCAGGTCTGGGCCGCGCTGGAAAGCATGGCCGCGCGCCTGGCCACGCAACATGCCACCGACGAGGAAATCGGCAAGTTGCGGCATATGTTCGACAACTTCCGCGATTCCACCCCCGCCGAGCATATCGAGGAATACTCCGACGCCAATATCGTGTTCCACCAGGCGATCGTGCAACTGTCGAAGTCGCAGGTCATCATGGACCAGATCAAGAACATCTTTGTCCATGTGCGAGCGATTCGGAAAATGACGATCTCGCAGAGCGACCGTGCGGCGCGCTCGATCGTCGATCACCTGCGGATCATCGAGGCGCTGGAGAAACGTGACACCGAACTGGCCGAGCGGCTGGTTCGCCAGCATTCGCTGGACCTGGCCGAGTACGTCGAGAAGAACTGCGACTTCCTGGACTGACGTCCCGAGGGTCCTTAAGGTCCCTAAGGTCCCCAGGCCTTTCGCGCCTCATCCTGAACCCCGACAGCCTCGCGGCCGGTCGGGGTTTTTCTTTGCGCCTTCCAAAGCCTCAGGCCCGCGTCACGTTTGCTGCACCGCGCCATCGAAACCTCTCGCATTCGGGTTTAAACCCCCTTGCTTCTTCGTGATATACCACATACTGTATGTCAACAAAGCAAAACACCACATCAGGAGACGCAGCATGGCCGACACCTACTCCCAACGGAAAGCCCTGGACGGAATTCGCATCCTGGACATGACGCACGTGCAGGCCGGCCCATCGGCCACGCAGTTGATGGCCTGGATGGGCGCGGACGTGATCAAGGTCGAGATGCCGGGGCGCGGCGATATCACGCGCAGCCAGCTGCGCGACGTGCCGAACGCCGACAGCCTGTACTTCACCATGCTGAACAGCAACAAGCGCAGCCTGACGCTCAACATGAAGACGCCAGAAGGCAAGGCGGTGCTGGAAGACCTGATCCAGCAAAGCGACGTGCTGATCGAGAATTTCGGCCCGGGCGTGCTGGCCCGCGCCGGCTTCGACTGGGACCATATACAGGATCTGAATCCGCGCATGATCTATGCGTCGATCAAGGGCTTCGGCCCCGGCCCGTACCAGGACTGCAAGGCCTACGAGAACGTGGCCCAGTGCATGGGTGGCTCGGCATCGACGACCGGCGAGGCCGCCGGCATGCCCACCGTGACAGGCGCCCAGATCGGCGATTCGGGCACCGGCGTGCACTGCGTGGTGGGCATCCTGGCCGCGCTGTTGCAGCGCGAGCATTCGGGCCGAGGCCAGCGCGTGGAAGTGGCCATGCAGGACGCCGTGCTGAACCTGTGCCGCGTGAAGCTGCGCGACCAGCAGCGTCTGGGTGCCGGCCCGCTGCGCGAGTACCCCAATTCCCAGTTCGACGACCACGTGCCGCGCGCCGGCAATGCGTCGGGCGGCGGCCAGCCGGGCGCCGCGCTGCGCTGTGCGCCGGGTGGTCCGAACGACTACGTCTACGTCATCATCCAGCCGCAGGGCTGGGAGCCGCTGATGCGCCTGTGCCGCCGCGAGGACCTGATCACCGATCCGGAATTCGCCACGCCCGAAGCGCGCCTGAAGAAGCTCACGGCGTGCTTCGGCATCATCGAGCAATGGACGCTGGGCCGCACCAAGTTCGAGGTGATGAACGCGTTGAACGAGGTGGATGTGCCGTGCGGCCCGATTTTGTCGATGAAGGACCTGATCGAGGACCAGTCGATGTACGAGCGCGGCTACCTGGTGGAGCTGGATCACCCGACGCGCGGCAAGTACGTGCAGCTGGGATCGCCGATCACCATGTCCGATTCGCCGGTCGAAGTCGAGCGCTCGCCGCTGCTGGGCGAGCACACCGACGAAATCCTCGAATCGCTGGGCCGCTCGCCGGCGCAGATCGCGGCGCTGCGCGTGGCAGGCGCGGTCTGACCGAGATCAACCACATCAGATTCCCGGACAAGAGCGCAGGCGCGCACGGACGCGCCTGCCGGAGGAGCCCTGCCGTGCAAACCTGGATTCGCTTCCGCCGTCCCGATGGCGACGCTGCCTACGGCCGTCTTGACGACGGCGACGCCGACCGCGTCATCGAGTTCGATGGCCCCGGCTACACCGATCCCCGTCCCACGGGCAACACCTACAGTTACGCGTCGCTGGAACTGCTGGCGCCGTGCCAGCCCGGCAAGATCGTGGCGCTGTGGAACAACTTCCACGCCCTGGCCGCCCGGCTGGAGAAATCGGTGCCCGTGCATCCGCTGTTCCTGCTGAAGCCCGCCAGTTCGCTGGCCGGCCCCGGCGACGCCATCGTCCGGCCCAGCGGATACGCGGGGAAGATCGCCTACGAAGGCGAACTCGGCATCGTCATCGGCCGGGAATGCCGGAACGTGCCGCTGACCGAGGCCGCGTCGCACATCTTCGGCTACACCATCGTCAACGACGTCACGGCGGGTGAGCTGCTCAACGCCGATCCGAACTTTCCGCAGTGGACGCGCGCCAAGGGCTCCGACACCTTCGGCTGCATCGGCCCGGCCATCGTACCCGGCTTCGACTGGCGCAGCGCCAGCGTGGTGACAAGGCTGGACGGGGTCGAGCGCCAGAACTATCCGCTGTCCGACATCGTGTTTTCGCCAGAAGAGCAGGTCAGCCGGCTGTCCCGGGACATGACGCTGATGCCGGGCGACGTGATTGCCGTCGGCACGTCGATTGGCGTCGGGTCGATGAAGGATGGGGCCGTGGTCGAGGTGTCGATCCGGGGGATCGGCTCGCTGGTGAACCACATGCGCGGCTAGAGGGCAGGGGGCGGGGTCGGCATGCCCTTCGCCCTGAATAAGTAATTCCCCTTAATTGCATCTAATTTTCACGAATTGCTGCAGTGCGTCGACGAAAGTTCGTCGAAACAGTGGGAATTTACTTGCTGTGTTTTGATATATCACATACCGTATTCCAACGTAATCGAATACGGACAATCCAATCCCGGTCAATTTGCAAGGAAGGAAGCCACCATGGCAGAAGTCGGAAATGAACTGCAGCGTCACGCTGTGGAAGAACATCAGGCACAAACCGATGGTTTTCATCTGGTCATCGACGCCCTCAAGCTGAACGGCATCGAGAACATCTACGGCCTGCCCGGCATCCCCGTGACCGACCTGGCCCGCCTGGCGCAGGCCAACGGCATGCGCGTCATCAGCTTCCGCCATGAGCAGAACGCAGGCAACGCTGCGGCAATCGCCGGCTTCCTGACGCAAAAACCGGGGGTTTGCCTGACCGTGTCGGCGCCTGGCTTCCTGAACGGGCTGACCGCGCTGGCCAATGCCACCACCAACTGCTTCCCGATGATCCTGATCAGCGGCTCCAGCGAGCGCGAGATCGTCGACCTGCAGCAGGGCGACTACGAAGAGATGGACCAGCTGGCCATCGCCCGCCCGCATGCCAAGGCCGCCTTCCGCGTGCTGCACGCCGAGGACATCGGCGTAGGCGTGGCGCGCGCCATCCGTGCGGCCGTGTCGGGCCGCCCGGGCGGTGTCTACCTGGACCTGCCGGCCAAGCTGCTGGCCCAGTCGATGGAAGCCGAGAAGGGCCGCAAGTCGCTGATCAAGGTCGTGGACCCGGCCCCGCGCCAGCTGCCGGCGCAGGAATCGGTCGACCGCGCCGTCGAGCTGCTGAAGGGGCCAAGCGTCCGCTGATCCTGCTGGGCAAGGGGGCCGCCTACGCGCGCGCCGATGCCGATATCCGCGCGCTGGTCGAGAAGACCGGCATTCCGTACCTGCCGATGTCGATGGCCAAGGGCCTGCTGCCCGATACGCACCCGCAGTCGGCGTCGGCCGCGCGGTCGTACGTGCTGGCCGAAGCCGACGTGGTGATGCTGGTGGGCGCGCGCCTGAACTGGCTGCTGTCGCACGGCAAGGGCAAGACGTGGGGCAAGCCGAAGCAGTTCATCCAGATCGACATCTCGCCGACCGAGATGGACAGCAACGTTGCCATCGCCGCGCCGGTGGTGGGTGACATTGGCTCGTGCGTGTCGGCGCTGCTGGGCAAGATTGGCGACAACTTCGCCAGGCCGGAAGCCGAATGGCTGAACGCGGTGGACGAGCGCAAGGAAAAGAACCTGGCGAAGATGGCCGAGACGCTGGCCAAGGAAACCACGCCGATGAATTTCCACGGTGCGCTGCGCGTGCTGAAGGACGTCATCAAGGCCAACCCGGGCATCCCGTTCGTCAACGAAGGCGCCAACACGCTGGACTACGCCCGTGCGGTGATCGACATGTACGAACCGCGCAAGCGCCTGGACGTAGGCACGTGGGGCGTGATGGGCGTGGGCATGGGCTACGCGGTGGCCGCGGCAGTGGAAACCGGCAAGCCGGTGCTGGCGGTATGCGGCGACAGCGCGTTCGGTTTCTCGGGCATGGAAGTGGAGACGATCTGCCGCTACAACCTGCCGATCTGCGTGGTCGTGTTCAACAACAACGGCGTCTACAAGGGCATCGACAAGAACCCGAGCGGCGGCTCGGACCCGGCAGTGACGATGTTCGTCCAGGGCGCGCGCTACGACAAGATGATGGAAGCCTTCGGCGGCGTCGGCCACAACGTCACCACGCCGGCGGAGCTTGAGGCGGCGGTGACCGATGCCCTGCGCTCGGGCAAGCCCACGCTGGTCAACGCCGTCATCGACCCGGCAGCCGGCACCGAAAGCGGCCGGCTGACCAACCTGAATCCGCAGAGCTCGGCCAGCAAGTAACCCGGCCAGCAAGTCATCACGCCATTTGCACCCTTAGTCCTCCATTCCTCTATTCCTCAAATCCAACGGGAGAGCGAACGTGAACCTACCACTCAAAGGCATCAAGATCATCGACTTCACGCACGTCCAGGCCGGCCCCGCCTGCACGCAGCTTCTGGCCTGGTTTGGCGCCGACGTCATCAAGGTGGAGCGCCCCGGCTCGGGCGACGTCACCCGCACGCAGCTGCGTGACCAGCCCGACGCCGACGCGCTGTATTTCACGATGCTGAACAGCAACAAGCGTTCGCTGACCCTGGACACCAAGAAGCCGGAAGGCAAGAAGATCCTGGAACAGCTGATCCGTGAATCGGATGTGCTGGTCGAGAACTTCGGCCCGGGCGCGCTGGACCGCATGGGCTTTTCGTGGGAGCGCATCAACGAGCTGAACCCGATGATGATCGTGGCATCGGTCAAGGGCTTCAGCGACGGCCACCATTATGAAGACCTGAAGGTCTACGAGAACGTGGCGCAGTGCGCCGGCGGGGCCGCGTCGACCACCGGTTTCTGGGATGGCCCGCCGACCGTGTCGGCCGCCGCCCTGGGCGATTCGAACACCGGCATGCACCTGGCCATCGGTATCCTGACCGCGATCATCGGCCGTCAGCAGACCGGCAAGGGACAGAAGGTGGCCGTGTCGATGCAGGACGCCGTGCTGAACCTGTGCCGCGTGAAGCTGCGCGACCAGCAGCGCCTGGACGCCCTGGGCTACCTGGAAGAGTATCCCCAGTACCCGCACGGCGAGTTCACCGACGTGGTGCCGCGTGGCGGCAATGCCGGCGGCGGCGGCCAGCCGGGCTGGGTGCTGAAGTGCAAGGGCTGGGAGACCGACCCGAACGCCTATATCTACTTCACGATCCAGGGCCACGCCTGGGAGCCGATCTGCAAGGCGCTGGGCAAGGAAGAGTGGATCAGCGACCCGAACTACAGCACGGCCAAGGCGCGCCAGCCGCATATCTTCGACATCTTCAATACCATCGAAGCCTGGCTGGCCGACAAGACCAAGTACGAAGCGGTGGATATCCTGCGCAAGTTCGATATTCCCTGCTCGCCGGTGCTGTCCATGAAGGAAATCGCGGCCGACGAATCGCTGCGCAAGAGCGGCTCGATCGTGGAAGTCCCGCACAAGGTACGCGGCACCTACCTGACCGTGGGCAGCCCGATCAAGTTCTCGGACATGAAGCCGGAAATCACCGGTTCGCCGCTGCTGGGCGAGCACAGCGAGGAAGTGCTGGCCGCGCTTGGCTACGGTGCCGACGAGATCGCCAGCCTGCGCGAATCGCAGGTGATCTGAACGACGGATCAGCACTGCCAGCGGCCCGATGGCGACATCGGGCCCCGGTTGCCGCGCCGCGCGTTGCGTAGATCGGACTTGCCACGCGCCCGGCGCCGGCCATCCCCATTCCTCAGGAATGCGATCATGCAGACTGCAATCGACTACGAACAGCTGGTGTCCGCCATTGGCGACGCCATCATCATCTCCGGCGCCGACGGCGCCATCACGTTGTGGAACCCGGCCGCCGAATACATGTTCGGCTATACCCAGGAAGAGGCGCTGGGCAAGTCACTGGACCTGATCATTCCCGAGCGCCTGCGCGCGCGGCACTGGGAGGGCTACGACAAGACCATGGCAACGGGCCAGACCCGCTATGGCCATGACCTGCTCAAGGTGCCGGCGGTCAACAAGAAGGGCGAAGCCATGTCGATCGCCTTTACCGTGGCGCTGCTGCATGGGGCGGGCGGGGAGGTCACCGGCATCGTGGCGGTGATCCGCGACGAGACCGTGCGCTTTCAGGAAGAGCGGGCGCTGCGCAAGCGCATCACGGAACTGGAAGCCAAGGCGGGCGCGGCGGCCTGAATCCGGGCTGACTGGTAAAAGGCGGCGCCTTGCAAGAGGGCCGCCTTTTTGTCGTTTTTTTCCGCCATGTCACTGGCCTCATTGACGGGCACCGCGCACGGCGGCCACCTCTCTTTAGGCCGCGTCGGCAAGGTCGACAGTAAGGGCGGGGGCGGCCACGCACATATTCTTCTTGTTCTTGATTGGCAGGGGCGGTGTAGTGGTTTTCCGGTTTGCTGCCCTCTCCCACGCGGTTGGGGGAAGGCAGCAAAACCAGACCTAGTTGGCGCCCACGGCTACCCCAGCCAGGTACTCGTTCTTCTTGTCGAAGATCAACTGGCTCAGGAACGGCGCGTCGTAGGCGTTCAGCAAGTGGGCGTGGTACTGCTCGATATAGCGCGTGACGCGCGTCTTCTCGCATTCGATGCCGCACAGCCAGTCGAACATCGGTGCGTCCCAGCGGAAGCGCAGGCCCAGTTCGGTGAATGCGGCGTTGTAGGCGGCCAGCTGGACCTCACGATCAAGGTGGCGCATCTCGCGGACGGCCGTCGGCATTGCAACGGTGGCGGGCGCGTCGGACTGGAGGTGGTTCATGATCGTCTCCTGTTTGTTGCACACGTCTCAGCGTGTGATGTCCGAAGCTTAGACAGGGCGAACGATTTACGATAATTAAAGTTTCATCCAAAAACCATAAGTTATCGCTTATGCATGAGACGACCCGTGCTTGTGCGGATGGATCAGGCCCTCCACCCCGGTGATCTGCTGGATCAGCGTATGGCCTTCCTCCATCAGGAACTGCTTGAATGCCAGCGCCACGGGCGGCAGGCGCTTGTTCTTGCGATGGACCACGTACCAGTTCAGCATCACCGGAAAGCCCTGGATATCGAGCACGGCCAGCTTGCCGGTCTGCAGCTCCAGGCCGACGGTATGGGCCGACAGGAAGGCGATGCCCATGTTGGCGATCACCGCCTGCTTGATGGTCTCGGTGCTCTTGATCTCCATTGCGATGCGCAGGTTCGACAGCCGGCCGGCAAAGCCTTCCTGCATCGAGTTCCAGGTGTCGGAGCCTTTCTCGCGCGAGACGAACGCTTCCTCGGTCAGGCCCGCCAGCGGGATATTGCGCTGGCCAACCAGCGGATGATTGGGCGCGGCCACGATCACGTAGGGGTGCGGGGCAAACGGTTCGGCGATGGTGTCCATGCCCTCGGGCGGTCGGACCATCACGGCCAGGTCGGTGAGGTTGCCGGCCAGCTGGTGCAACAGTTCCTCACGGTTGTGCACTGCAAGATTCAATGTCACCGAATCGTGACGGTTCATGAATTCAGCCAGCAGGCGGGGAAGAAATAGTCGCCGGCACTGATCACGGCGACGTTCAGGCGGCCCCCGGATATACCCTTAAGCTGGGCCATCGCGTCTTCCGCTTCACGGAATTGCTGAATGATGCTGCGGCTGTAATGCAGCATCTCCGTGCCGGCCGGCGTCAGGTAGATGCGCTTGCCGAGCTGCTCGAAAAGGGGCAGGCCGACATGGTGCTCCAGCTGCCGAACCTGTGTGGAAACAGCAGGTTGCGTGAGATGCAGCTCCTCCGCCGCGCGCGAAAAGCTGAGGTGGCGGGCCACCGTTTCGAACACTTTCAGCTGGCGCAGCGTGGCATTTTTCATTGCACGATTTCCTGCAATCTATAAAGGATCGTCAATGATCATAATAAAAACTTTATGCTGTGCTGATCTAAGTTTGAAGTAGCATCAATCCACGAATACACGTGCCGCAATGTCAGGCGCGCTCATTCAGTAGTGAAAGTCGGGCGTCCCCCAAGGCCAGCCCACAACGCGCGCCGCAGAGCGCGCATGACACTAATGCAAGGAGACACGACATGGCGCACATCGATGCGGCACGGCCCGCCATGGGCAACGCAAACGGCGGATGGCTCCGCAACCGCTGGTTCCAACTCTTCATCGGCGTACTCTGCATGGGGCTGGTCGCGAATCTCCAGTATGGCTGGACGCTGTTCGTGACGCCCATGAACGCCAAGCACCATTGGGGCGACTCTGCGATCCAGGTCGCCTTTTCCATTTTTATCGTGACCGAAACCTGGCTCGTGCCGCTGGAAGGCTGGCTCGTCGACAAGTTCGGCCCGCGCCCCGTGGTGGCGGGCGGCGCCATCTGCGCCGGCCTGGCGTGGGTGATGAATTCCTATGCCACGTCGCTGCCGATGCTCTACACGGCGGCGGTGATCGCCGGTATCGGCGCGGGCGGGGTCTATGGCACCTGCGTGGGCAACGCGCTCAAGTGGTTCCCGGACAAGCGCGGCCTGGCCGCCGGGCTGACCGCCGCCGGCTTTGGCGCGGGTTCGGCGCTGACCGTGATCCCCATCGCCAACATGATCCAGAAGTCGGGCTATGAACACGCGTTCTTCACGTTCGGCATCCTGCAGGGCGTGCTGATCTTCGCGATGGCCTTGCTGCTGGTGAAGCCGCAGCCGCCCAAGGGGCTGGTGGCCAACAAGAAGATCCTGACCAACCCGGTGGAATTCACGCCCGGCCAGATGGTGCGTACGCCGGTGTTCTGGGTGATCTATGTCTCGTTCGTGGCCGTGGCCGCGGGCGGCATCATGGCCACTGCGCAGCTCGGTCCCATCGCCAAGGATTTTGGCTTTGCGACGATGCCGGTGACGATGCTGGGCATGACGCTGCCGCTGCTGACGATGACGCTGTCGATCGACAACCTGTGCAACGGGCTGACGCGTCCGCTGTGCGGCTTCGTCTCGGACCGCATTGGTCGTGAAATACGATGTTCCTGATCTTCATCGGCGAAGGCCTGTCGCTGATCGGCCTGCTGGAGTTCGGACACGACCCGTACATGTTCATGCTGTTCGCGGCGCTGACGTTCCTGTTCTGGGGCGAGATCTTCTCGATCTTCCCGGCGCTGTGTGCCGATACGTTCGGCAGCAAGTTTGCCGCGGCCAACGCCGGCACGCTCTATACGGCCAAGGGCACCGCCGCGCTGCTGGTGCCGGTGGCTTCGGTGCTGTCGCACACCGGCGGCTGGAACCTGGTGTTCGCGGTGGCGGCCGTCATGACGGTGGCGGCGGGGATCGCGGCCAAGTTCGTGCTGCAGCCGATGCGCCGGCGCTTCATCACCGGCCACGCCGAAGCCGTGCAGCCCGTCACCGACAGCGGTACCTATATGGCAGGTTTCTCCACAGGCAAGGGCGAATAGCCCGAGCCCCAAACCACCGGCAGTACCCAGCAAGGAAGGAGCGGCACCATGAATGTTTCGCTTCCTCAGTTGAAGGCCTTTGCCGCAGTGGCGCGTCAGAAAAGCTTTACGCGCGCCGCGGCGGAACTGGGTCTCACGCAGTCGGCAATCAGCCGCAGCGTGCGCGAGCTAGAAGAAGAAATCGACCAGCGGCTGTTCGACCGCACCACGCGCCAGGTGGAGCTGACCGACGCCGGTGAAATGCTGTCGCAACGCATCTGCCATCTGATCGAGGAAGTCGAGCAGACCCTGCGCGACAGCCATAGCACCGGCAAGCCGAGCCAGGGCACCGTGCAGATTGCCACGGACCCGGTGCTGTCGTCGATGTCGGTGCCGATGTGGCTGGCGGGTTGCCGCAAGGCGTGGCCCGGCATCGGCATCACGCTGCGCGACCGCTCGCATGAAAGCGTGCTGCAGAGCGTGCGCAACGGCGAGGTGGATTTCGGTATTGCCAGCAACCCCACGGCTTGCGACGACCTGTACTGCGAGCCGCTGTGCGTCGACCCGCTGCAGGCCGTGCTGCCCGCCGACCATCCGCTGGCGTCGCGCGAGTCGCTGGGATGGGGCGAACTGGCGGACGTCTCGGTCCTGTCGCTGGACCAGAACTCCGGGGTCCAGCCCGCCGTGGAGCGGGCGCTGTCCACGTATCACGTCAGGCCTGGCTCGCTGCAATTGCTGGGACACTTCGCGGCCATCTTCGGCATGGTGGCGATGGGGTTGGGCATTGGCGTGGTGCCGTCGCGTGCGCAGGCCAGTGGCATGGCGCCCGCCGCCGTGCTGCGACCGTTGCGGCCCCAGGTCACGTCCAACGTCATGCTGGTCCGGCGCAAGGCACGGTCGCTGAAGCCCAACGCGGCGGCCGTCTGGGACAATCTGCGCGCGCAGGAATACGATCAGGCCCTGTTGAAGAAAGTGGGGTAGGGCAGTGAACGGGATTCACGTGTTGCGGCGCAGTCAATATTTTTGCGACGACTGAAACGCTTTTCGAGACGGTTTCCCAGAATTGCAGGCCAACCACGCGGCTTTTGAGACGAACAACGCACCCCAAGGGGTGCGTTGTCGTTTTTAGAGCAAAACCTCTCGAGATATATCACATACCAAATATTTACAGACCTCGCAGTGCAGCATATAATGAATCCACCTTGATCCTTACGACTTAGGAGTTTTCATGAACGCCACGCTGCTTACTCTTCTTGCCCTCGGTGTTGTTTCGCTAGGTGTCACCGTGACCTACGTGCTGGCCACCTTCCTGCCGATGGGCCTGCTGACCACCGCCCAGGAACACGGCCGCTTTGCTGGCCTCGGTTCGTCGGATGAGTCGTCCACCGGCATCGGCAGCTCCGCTTCGGACATGGTTCTCCAGCCGCGCTTCCTGCACGCCTGATAGCCGTTCCGCTGTTTTTGCAGTACCGGTAGGTTGCAGTTTGTTGTAGTGAGAAGTGTTGTAGCGGCCGGCAACTCCCGCAGCAGGCAGTTTCCGCAGTCCTCAGCGGCCGTCTTCTCTGATCTTCAGGTTTTCTTCTTGCCCCTGCGCTCGTGGATCTCAGGTTCCGACGCAGCCCGGCATGTCCCCCGAATTCCATTCCCTTCTTATTCGCAGCGGTTCTGAAGCACGCGGCATTCAGCTCTTCCGCCGATCAATCGATGCATCCGTGGTGCTCGGGACTTTCCCTAGATCGGGTTATCCGCGACATGCGCCGCACCATTTTCCATTGATGCCGGATCCATGCCTAAGTAATTGATCGCCAAGGAGATTGGTCGGGTCGCCGCAGGGCTTTCATGCACCCGATGCACCAGTCGGACGGGGCTCGCCATTGCGTGCTTTCGAATGTCTGCCTGATAGGTCAGGTAGCACGCCAAATCGCCTTGACTTGGTTGATATACCACATACTGTATAGCACTAGGACGGCCAAGCCGTTCGAAGACAACAAAACAAGACACACAAAAGCAGCACACACCACAGGCATCCAATGAGATGCCGATCCACAACAGCGGGCCCACCCGCCCAGAAGGAGACACCATGGAAAGTCAGCAAAGCGCGAGCGCGCCCGCGTCCTGGTATTCATCGCCGTGGACGCAGCTTGTATTTGGCGTGATCTGCATGGCAATGATCGCCAACATGCAATACGGTTGGACCCTGTTCGTCAATCCGATCGACGACAAGTACCACTGGGGCCGCACCGCCATCCAGGTCGCATTCACCATTTTCGTGGTGACAGAGACCTGGCTGGTGCCGATCGAAGGCTACCTCGTGGACAAGTACGGCCCGCGCCCGGTGGTGGTGGGTGGCGGCCTGCTGTGTGCGGTGGCCTGGGCGCTGAACTCGGTGGCGTCGTCGCTGCCGATGCTCTACGTGGCCGCGGCCATTGGCGGTGTCGGTGCCGGCGCGGTGTATGGCACCTGCGTGGGTAACGCGCTGAAGTGGTTCCCGAATCGCCGGGGGCTGGCGGCGGGCCTGACGGCCGCGGGCTTCGGGGCCGGATCCGCCGCGACCGTCGTGCCGATCGCCAACATGATCAAGAGCAGCGGCTACGAGGCCACGTTCCTGTACTTCGGTCTGGGGCAGGGCATCATCGTCATGATCCTGGGCATGTTGCTGCTGCCGCCGTCGGCCAAGATTCTGGCGGAAGTGAAGTCGACGCTCAAGGCAGCCACGACGTACAACGCGTCGCCGCGCCAGGTGCTGTCGTCGCCGATCTTCTGGATCATGTACGCGATGTTCGTGATGATGGCGGCCGGCGGCCTGATGGCGACGGCGCAGCTGGGCCCCATCGCCAAGGACTTCGGGCTGCACGATTCGCCGGTGTCGATCCTCGGCCTGACCCTGCCGGCGCTGACCTTCGCCCTGACCATCGACCGCGTGCTGAATGGCCTGACACGCCCGTTCTTTGGCTGGGTGTCGGACAACATCGGTCGGGAAAATACGATGTTCCTGGCGTTCGCGGTGGAGGCGGTCGGCATACTGCTGCTGGCCAGCTACGGTCACAACCCCGTGGCATTCGTGATCCTGACCGGTATCGTGTTCTTCGCCTGGGGCGAGATCTACAGCCTGTTCCCGGCAACCTGCGGCGATACGTTCGGACCGAAGTTCGCGGCGACCAACGCCGGCATGCTCTACACGGCCAAGGGTACGGCCGCGCTGCTGGTGCCGTTCTCGAGCGTGATCACTGCGGCGACCGGTGACTGGCATGCCGTGTTCATGCTGGCGTCGGGCATGGCGGCGATATCGGCGCTGATGGCGATCTTCGTGCTCAAGCCGATGCGCGAGGCCCACGCAAAAAAGTTCGTGCAGGACACCTCGACGACACCGATGGGTTATCGCCCGGTGCCGGATGACCTGACCTGACCTCCGTTCGCATCGTTGAAACCTTGAAAAGTCGAAAAGCCCGCTTCGCGCGGGCTTTCTGTTTGATCGCATTTTCCTGAAAAACGGGAAAGTGATTGCAAGACTGCCCGGTTAATCGATTGACCCGGGATTGGCTACGATGCATGCATCCCATCAATTTCTTCCAAGGATGCTGACATGAAAGCCATCGGCCTGACCCGCTACCTGCCCATTTCCGATCCCCAGTCGCTGGTCGACGTGGAGATGCCCAAGCCAGACGCCACCGGGCGCGACCTGCTGGTGAAGGTGGAAGCCATCGCCGTGAATCCGGTCGACACCAAGGTGCGCGCGCCCAAGGACAAGGTCGAGGACACGCCGCGCGTGCTGGGCTGGGACGCCGCCGGCACCGTGGTCGCGGTGGGGCCCGACGTCACGCTGTTCAAGGTGGGCGATCCGGTGTTCTATGCCGGCAGCATTACGCGGCCCGGCGCCAACAGCGAATTCCATCTGGTCGACGAACGCATTGCCGGCCACAAGCCGGCGTCGCTCGACTTCGCGCACGCCGCCGCGCTGCCGTTGACGGCCATCACGGCCTGGGAAGCATTGTTCGACCGGCTCGGCGTTTCGCAAACAGGCGCGGATGCCGGCAAGTCGGTGCTGATTATCGGCGGGGCGGGCGGCGTGGGCTCCATCGGCATCCAGCTGGCCAAGGTAATGGCAGGGCTGACCGTGATCGCCACGGCGTCGCGGCCGGAATCCGAGGCATGGTGCCGCCGGCTGGGCGCGGACCACACCATCGACCACCGCCAGGACATGCCGGCGCAGCTGCGCGCACTGGGGTTTGCGCACGTCGACTACATCCTTTGCTTCAACGATACCGATCGCCATTTCGATGCGATGGCGGAGGCCGTGGCGCCGCAGGGCAAGATTTGCTCGATCGTGGAGAATGCCGGCCCGCTGGCCGTGGGCGCGCTCAAGAGCAAGAGTGCAACGTTCGTGTGGGAATTCATGTTCACGCGCGCCATGTTCGAGACGCCCGACATGATCGCCCAGCACCGCCTGCTCAACGAGGTGGCGCGCCTGGTGGACGCCGGCAAGCTGCAAACGACGGTGGGCGACAACCTGGGCCCCATCCATGCCGAAAACCTGCGACGTGCCCATGCCATGCTCGAAGGCGGCCAGACCATCGGCAAGCTGGTGCTGCAGGGATTCTGATTGCGGGGTTAATTACGCAATTAACGGCCAGATGTTGGTCCAACCCACGATGCGCTTCCGCCTGATCGGCGGAAGCGGCTTTCTTGTACTTCAGGCTCGGAAAAAACTGAAGCGACTTGTGTTATTGCGATGCGGGCGCCTTGAACGACATCGGGGGCAGGGCCGGTGCCGCCGCCAGCCCGCAGACAAAGTGCGTGAGATGCGCGACGACATCGGCATCGCGCAGGATGCGCCGGTGGCCAAGCCCTTCAGTCGTGATCAGGCGCGAGTCAGGCCAGGCGCCGGCAATCGCTGCGCCATCTTCCCACCGCACTTCGCGGTCGTTGCGGTCATGGATGACCAGCAGCGGCGGCACGGGCCGCGTCCTGCCGATATCGGGCACGTTGAAGGTCGACCAGCTCGCGCCCAGCCATTGCTCGCTGCGACGCTGCATGCGGTCAAGCACATGCGGCGCGATGCCAAGCTGCCAGGCCATCGCCGAGCAGGCGTCATACATATCGGCAGGCGCGCCGATCATCGCCACGCCACGCGCGGGCAGTCCTTCGCGGATCGCCTGGGCGGCTGCCGCGCCGCCCAGCGAATGCGCCACCACCGCGTGCACGGGCCAACATGCCAGGCCACTGCCAATAGCGATCGCGCCATTTCCAGGATCGACGTTTGCTGCTGGCCCCGCGCGCCGGCATCGGACGCGCCGTGCGACAACGCGTCGAAAGCCACCACGCGCATGCCCGCCGACAACAGGCCGCCGACCACGGCGTGCCACTGTCCGGCGTTGCCGCCCCAGCCGTGGGCCAGCAGCACGACAGGCCCCTTGTTGCCCCAGCGATACACCCGCACGCGCCGACTCGCACCTTGACCAGTTACCAGCGCCCATTCCGTGCGCGCCGAATCCAGCAGCCGATGGCCTTCGGGACTTTGCTTGCCGCGCGGCGGGCTGAACCAGAGTCGTTCCAGCGCCGAGGCGGTTGCGGTCGGGAATAGCAGGCTGCCGGCCTGCCAGCGCAGCCGGCGCCATGCCATGACACCGGCTTCCATCGCGCCGGCGACCGATTTTGGTGGAGCGGAAAGGGCGCCGCCAGCGTCCGGGCTGGTGCGGCGTTGGGATGTGGATGACAGCACTTGCGGCACGACGAACACCTCCAACTGATCATTTACCGACCTGACCGGTGACAAGACCTTGGCGGCCTTATCTTTTTCTGCTTTACGACCGACCAGTCGTGCTATTTTCAGGGCAAGAAAGTGGCGCAGAAATGCCGCCTGAACCACCCTCTACGACGCCCTGCCGCTGTCGCGCGGCAGGTAATCCATCTGGAATTCCTGCAGGGTCAGTCTGTCCCCGCCGGCGCGATGGCGCGATTCTCTTTCACGTCATTAACCAGCCGGGCGAAGGCCCGCCTTGCCATCAGCTCCGCATCGGCCCGACCCATCAGCCGCGAAGACGACTGGAACGACATGCCGATGCCCACCAGCTCGAAAGCGAACTGCCGCGGGTCGGTATTCGCGCGGAAATCGCCTTCGTCGACGGCATCGGTGACCACACGCACGATGGTGCTGTGCCAGTCCTTGAACGACTGCACCAGTTTGTCGCGGATCACGCCTGGCCGATTGCGATACTCCTGGGACAGCGCCATGAACACGCAGCCGCCCTCGATGACCGCGCCGGCAATCCACGTCAGGTACCCGTCGAACAGCGCTTCCACCCGGGCGATGCCACGGTCTTCGCGCATGGCCGGCTGCACCACGATCTCCGAGAACCGCTCCATTGCGCGAGCCAGCACGGCTTCCTGCAGCGCCTCTTTCGACTTGAAATGGGCGTACAGGCCGCTCTTCGACATATGGGTGTCGGCGGCCAGCGTGGCCAGCGACAACTGCTCGAAGCCGACCTGGGTGGCCGACTGAAGAGCCTGTTCGATGATCGCAGTGCGCGTGAGTTGTCCCTTTTGCATGCGCTTGAGAATAGCACGACCGGTCGGTTTGTCAACTTGCCTTGTGCCACACATGGACGATACTGATGTGACGTCAACGCAAAGCGCACACTGTCGTTATGTGGGGCGGGAGGAGGATGCTGTGCCTTATCCGCCGTTTGGATGAGAGTCTGGCGGTAGAGATCAGGCCATCATAAGAAATCTGTAAAAGTGTTCCACAACAGACCTTACGGAACGCTTTACGTGCTCTATACTCGAATGCACGTCCGCGCACTTTTTTTTCACTGGTGACTGGAGACCGACATGAACAGTACAGCCGTGCCAAGAGGCGCTAGCGAACCGTTCCGGCAACTGCGGGCGTTGCGTCGAGCGCGCAAGCTCAAGCAGGAGGACGTCGCCCGTAAGGCCGGGATTTCCCGCGAGGCATATCTTCGTGCCGAATCGGGTCAGGCCGACCCGCGCATGTCCACTTTCCTGGCGGCCTGCGAGGCGCTGGGTCTTGAAGTGGTGCTTGCGCCGCAGCATCTTGCGGCCGACGTGAACGCGTTCATTGCCAGCCGCAATGGCGGCGTGACGGCTGCCTCGATGGCAGGCCAGCCTGCTGCGGCAGCTGCGCCCGCAACATCGGCGCCGTCGTCCGGTGGCTTCGGTTCAGGCCCCACATCGGGGGAGGGCCACAAGCCCGTCTGACCCCTCAGGATTCGTGACAGGGCAGGCCATCGCCGTCCTGTCACGAATTCCGTTTGCTGTGCCTGGTGTGGATCCAGGCGCAGCTTTCCCCTGACGGCCGCCAGTGCCGATGGCGTGTCTTCCTGTTTTTTCCTGCGACGTGCGTTCGCGCGCCGTAGCGTCCGCTTTTTCCTTTTTTTCCTCTTTTCCTTCCCGGCTCCATGCGTCCGCACGCCTTCGCTCGCACGCGCGCTGACCTATCGTATTTGTGGTTTGACATCGCTCGTCCGCGTGATTACGATCTGGTAAATCAATTTTACTAACCGTAATTTTTCGGATGTGGCGCCCACGTCACGCCGATGACAATCGCCGGCTTCGATACCGGCGGAGGTGTGAGAGGAAGACTCCATGACGCAAACTCAACTGCACTCGGCCGAGACGCAAGTTGCCGAGTACATGACCGGCTTTGCCAACGAATTCGCCACCGAGGCGCTGCCCGGCGCCCTGCCGGTGGGCCGCAATTCGCCGCAGCGCGCGCCGTATGGCCTGTATGCCGAGCAGATTTCCGGCACGGCATTTACGGCGCCGCGTGCCCACAATCGACGTTCCTGGCTGTATCGGATCCGTCCGGCGGCCATGCACAAGCCGTTCGCACTGATCGAGCAGGACCGCTGGCTGAGCCGCTTCGACGAGGTGCAGCCGTCGCCCAACCAGTTGCGCTGGAGCCCGCCGGCCATGCCAACCGTGCCAACGGACTTCGTCGATGGCATCGTCACGATGGCCGGCAACGGCGGCCCGGAAGCTCAGACCGGCTGCGGGATCCACCTGTATCTGGCGAACCAGTCGATGCAGGACCGTTTCTTCTACAACGCTGACGGCGAGATGCTGATCGTGCCGCAGCAGGGCCGTCTGCTGATCGCCACGGAAATGGGCCGCCTGGCCGTGGAGCCGCAAGAGATCGTCGTCATCCCGCGCGGCGTGCGTTTCCGCGTGGAATTGCCCGATGGCGAGGCGCGCGGCTATATCTGCGAAAACTACGGCGCGCTGTTCAAACTGCCCGATCTGGGCGTGATCGGCTCCAACGGCCTGGCCAACCCGCGCGATTTCCTGACGCCGGTGGCAAGCTATGAAGACCGCGAAGGCCAGTTCGAGCTGGTGGCGCGCTTCCAGGGCAATCTGTGGCGCGCCGAGATCGACCATTCGCCGCTGGACGTGGTGGCCTGGCACGGCAACTACGCGCCGTACAAATACGATTTGCGACACTTCAACACGATTGGTTCGATCAGCTTCGATCATCCCGATCCGTCGATCTTCCTGGTGCTGCAATCGCCGTCCGACACGCCGGGCGTCGATACGATCGATTTCGTGATCTTCGGCCCGCGCTGGCTGGCCGCGCAGGATACGTTCCGTCCGCCCTGGTTCCATCGCAATATCGCCAGCGAATTCATGGGCCTGATCGCCGGCGTCTACGACGCTAAGGCCGAGGGCTTTGCACCGGGCGGCGCCAGCCTGCACAACTGCATGAGCGGCCATGGTCCCGACGCGGAGACGTTCGAGCGGGCCTCGGTTTCCGATACCGCCACGCCGCACCAGATCACGGACACCATGGCGTTCATGTTCGAAACGCCGGGCGTGATCCGTCCCACCCGCCATGCCGCCGAATCAGCGCTGCTGCAGCACGACTACTACACGTGCTGGCAGGGCCTGAAGAAGCATTTCAACCCGAACGTGCGCTGATTTCCGGAGTTCCAGAACCATGACCGCCCCCAAACCAGCTGGGTTGCATCGGCCAACGACGGCGAGACCCATTTCCCGCTGCAGAACCTGCCGTACGGCATCTTTTCGACTGGCAACGGCGCGCCGCGCGTGGGCGTGGCCATCGGCGACCACGTGCTGGACCTGTCCGTGCTGGACGATGCCGGCCTGCTGCCCGCCGCCGCGAAGGGCGTCTTTGCCGCGCCGAACCTGAACCGCTTCATCGCGCTGGGCAAGCCGGTATGGACCGAAACCCGCGCCGCGCTGACGGCCCTGTTGTCGGCCGACAACCAGAAGCTGGCCGCCAACGACGCATTGCGCGACAAGGCACTGGTGCCGATGACGGCCGCAACGCTGCACTTGCCGGTGGATATCCCGGGCTACACGGACTTCTATTCGTCGCGCGAGCACGCCACCAACGTGGGCCGCATGTTCCGCGACCCCGCCAACGCCTTGCTGCCGAACTGGCTGGAAATCCCCATCGGCTACAACGGCCGCGCCAGTTCCGTGGTGGTCAGCGGCACGCCGCTGCACCGTCCCAATGGCCAGATCAAGCTGCCCGACGCGGCGCGCCCGGTGTTCAGCCCGTGCCGCAAGCTCGACTACGAACTGGAAATGGCGTTTATCGTCGGCAAGCCGTCGAACCTGGGCGAGCCGGTCAGTACCGCCGATGCGCCGGACCACATGTTCGGCATGGTGATCCTGAATGACTGGAGCGCCCGCGACATCCAGCAGTGGGAATACGTGCCGCTGGGGCCGTTCAACAGCAAGGGGTTCGGCACGTCGATCTCGCCGTGGGTTGTGACGATGGACGCGCTCGACCCGTTCCGCAGCGATAACCCCGAGCAATCGCCGCAGCCGCTCGATTACCTGCGCCAGCCTGCGCGCAACGCCTACGACATCGCCCTCGAAGTCTCGCTGCAGCCGCAGGGCGCGGCCACCGCCACGACGGTCTGCCGTACCAATTTCAAGGCCATGTACTGGACCATGGCGCAGCAGCTGGCGCACCACACGGTGTCGGGCTGCAACGTGCGCGTGGGTGACCTGATGGGTTCCGGCACGATCAGTGGCACCACGCCCGATTCGTTCGGCAGCCTGCTGGAAACCACGCGTAACGGCGCCGAGCGCGTTACCCTGGGCGATGGCGTCACGCGCGGCTTCCTTGAAGATGGCGATACGGTCACCATGACCGGCTGGTGCCAGGGCGACGGCTACCGCGTCGGCTTCGGGGAAGTGACCGGTACCATCCTGCCGGCACGCTGATCCGCTGCCCGGCAGGGCAACGAGCATCACGGGGCGGGAGTGGCCGGGGAGGCCGCTCCCGCCCCGTTACATTTGCGCAGGATCGTTACGGTTGCGCCATAGCCTGCGGGCTACCCTTTATGCGAGAATTCGCCGCTGACAAAAATGCAGGGGTGAAGTTCGCTGTGCTGGCCGGGCGCCCGACGTTCGTGGGGTATCCGATTGCCTCGAACTTTCCGAAACCTGTTGCTGTAAATGCATTGCGCCCGACTTTTGCCCGCCTGGCGGGAGAACCGTCCCGGGATAGCTCCCGGCCTCGCCTGTGACGTCGGCTAGCAGCGGTGCAGTGAAAATAAAATCTTCGAAATCCGCTGATTTCGATACTAATTTCAGGGAAAACACGGAATGTCCCGGGGTCGCGCGGGCGCTGCGCGCTTGGCGTACGCCATGGCCAACGTCTTGATGCAGGCTCGGGGCTCACCATCCACCCAACGCGAACGGCATGGCAAAGGAATTCGGAATTCGCGCATGGGCGGCCTCGGCGCCGACACTGCATACACCTGATGCCTGGCAGGCATGGAGCCGGGCCCCGTGGCTGCCGGAAGGCGCAGACCTGCCCACGCTTGCCGCCATGGCGCCGATGTTGCGCCGGCGCATCAATGCGCTGGGGAAGGCCGCCCTGCACGCCGCGTATGGCGTGACACCGGCCGGCGCCGGTTCCCCTGCCACGTTCCATGTGCCGGCCGTGTTCGCGTCGCGTCACGGCGACACCCCGCGTGCCTTCGAGATGCTCAGCGATCTGGCGGCGGCGCAGCCGATTTCGCCCACGGCCTTCGGACTCTCTGTCCACAACGCCGTTGGCGCGATGTTCACGATCGACCGGGGCGATGCGTCGAACCTGCAGGCCGTCGCCGCGGGCCGCGACACCGTGGAGACGGCGGTGATCGAGGCGTGTGCGTTGCTGGACGATGGCGCCGACGAGGTGCTGCTGGTCTGCTATGACGCGCCGCTGCCCGACGCCTACGTCGAATTCGCCGATGAGCCTGGCTGCCTGTTCGGATGGGCCTGGCGCATCGGGCGCCCGCGTGCCGGCGAGCCGGTCGTGGCGCTGGAGATCGTCGCGCCGCGCACCGAAGCCGATGCCGCAACCGAGCATCCCTTACTGCCGCATGCGCTGGACGTGCTGCGCTTCATGCTGGCCGGCGATGCGGAACTGGTGCATCGGGGCGAACGCGCGATCTGGAGGTGGCGTCGCCATGGTTGACCGGCTCGACCGCGCCTGGCGTGTCTGCGCCACCGGCTTCTGCTTTTCAAGCTTCGGTATTGGCGGGCTGCTCCTGCGCGTGCTGGTGTTTCCGCTGCTGGCCCTGCTGCCGTGGTCCGATGCCACGCGCCAGCGCGTTTGTCGTGCCGTCATCCACTACGCGTTCCGGCTGTTCGTGTGGCTGATGCACGGGGTGGGGGTGATCCGCCACGAGGTGCGCCACGCCGAACGCCTGCAGCGCGAAGGGCTGCTGATCGTGGCCAACCACCCGTCGCTGATCGACGTGGTGTACCTGATGTCGCTGACGCGCCGGGCCGATTGCGTGGTCAAGTCGGCGTTGACGCGCAATCCGTTCACGCGCGGCCCGGTCCTGGCCACCGGCTGGGTACGCAACGACGGCGGCGCGGCCATGGTGGACGACTGCATCGCTTCGCTGCGGGCCGGCAACAACCTCATCATCTTTCCCGAAGGCACCCGTACACGGCCCGGCCAGCCGCTGCAACTGCAGCGCGGCGCGGCGAATGTGGCCGTGCGCGGTGGCTTCGCGCTGACCCCCGTGGTCATTCACTGCGTGCCGCCCACGCTGACCAAGGGCGAGAAGTGGTATCACGTGCCGGTGCGCCGGCCGCGCCTGGTCATCGACGTCCGCCCCGACGTGCCGGTGTCCGACTGGGTGCCGCCAGGCACCGAGGACACCTTGGCCGTGCGGTACCTGACGCAGGCACTTTCCGAATTTTTTCCAGGGAGATCCGCCGTGACGGCGCTTGAGCAAGAAATCAAGGAACTGATCATCTCGTCGCTGTCCCTCGAGGACATGGCCGCGGATGATATCGACACCACGGCGCCGCTGTTCATCGAGGGCCTGGGCCTCGATTCGATCGACGCGCTGGAACTGGGCCTGGCGCTGCAGAAGCGCTATGGCATCACCATGAACGGCGACAAGGAAGAGATCCGCTCGCGCTTTGCCAGTGTCTCGGCCCTGGCCGCGTTCGTGGCGTCGCAGGGCAATCAGGCCAAGGCCTGACGCCGCACTGATCCAAACATGGCAAGAGATTGCAACAGACGGAACCCGACATGACCTACGACGAAATCTTCGCGCGCGTGGCCGCGGTACTTGAGGAGACCTTCGAGATCGATCCGGCGCGCATCACGCCCGAGGCGCGTCTCTACGACGACCTCGACATCGACAGCATCGACGCCGTGGACCTGCTGGTCAAGCTCAAGCCGATGCTGAACAAGCCGCTCAAGCCCGAGCAGTTCAAGTCCGTGCGCACGGTGCAGGACGTGGTCCAGGCGCTGGCACTGCTGATCGATTCGCCGGCTACCGCCTGATCCGTCCATGGCCTGGCGCAAGTGGGGCTGGGGCTGCTCACGCTGTCCTACCCGGTCGTGATCTACCTGGGGCTGCAGCATTTTTCGCCGCGCATGATGGCGCTGGCGCTGGTGGCACTCGCCTTGCTGCGTGCCGGTACCAGCCGGCGGGCCGGGTGGCGCGCCATGGCGCTGCTGGCCGCAGGGCTGGCGGTGATCGTCATGGTCTCCGGGCATGCGCTGCCGCTGAAGCTCTATCCGGTGCTGGTCAATGTGGCGATGCTGGGCGTGTTCGGCTGGACGCTGCGGCATCCGCCGTCGCTGGTGGAGCGCCTGGCGCGGCTGCGTGAACCTGACCTGCCACCGAGCGGCGTGGCCTACACGCGTCGCGTCACGCAGGTGTGGTGCCTGTTTTTTGTCTGTAACGGCACGATTGCGGCGATCACGGCCTTCGCGGCCAGCGACCGCATCTGGGCGCTCTACAACGGCGCCATTGCCTACGGCCTGATCGGGGCGATGTTTGCCGGGGAATGGCTGGTGCGCCAGCGCGTCATGGCGCGCGGCGCGGAGAATGGTCATGGGTGAAGCGATGCCGGCATGGACCGGCCTGGGCGGGGTCATGGCGGCGCTGGCGGCGAAAGCGTCGCAAGGCAACCCGCCGGTGGTGGCATGCGGCGATGGCCCGTGCGTGGATGCGCGGCATTTCGTGGCGCGCGCCGCATTGTGGCGTCGCACCCTGGCCGGGGCGCCGGGCCAGCGCTGGGCCCTCTATTTCGAGGGTGATACGGCCGAATTCGCGGCGGCGCTGTTCGGGGCCTGGCATGCCGGCAAGCACGTGGTGCTGCCGGGCGACACCCGGCCCGAGACGCTGGCGGCGCTGCGCGGGCAGACCGATGGCTGGGCCGGCGAGCTACCGGGGGCGATCGCGGTCGACGCGGGCGGCGACGGCATCCTGGACGATGGCGCCGACTGGCCGGTGCTGGCCACGCATGACACGTGGGTGACCCTGTTCACATCCGGTTCCACCGGCGTGCCCAGTGCCATCCATAAGCGGCTGGCGCAGCTCGATGCCGAGGTCCATACGCTGCAGCAGGCGTTCGGTGACCGGTTTGGTGCCGATGCGCGTGTACTGTGCACGGTGTCGCACCAGCACATCTACGGGTTGCTGTTCACGGTGCTGTGGCCGCTGGCCGCCGCGCGCCCGATGCCGACGGGGCGACTGGGATTCCACGAGGAGCTGGTCGCGGCCTGCCAGGCCGACGCCAGCGCGGCCATCCTGGTCAGCAGCCCGGCGCACCTCAAGCGCATGCCTGCGGGCCTGGACTGGCCGGCCGTGCGCGCCACGCTGCGGGCCGTGTTCTCGTCAGGCGGCCCCTTGCCGCCGGAAGCCGCCGTCGACGCGCTGCGCCACATGGGCCAGTCGCCGGTGGAAGTCTTCGGCAGTTCCGAGACCGGTGGCATTGCCTGGCGCCAGCGCGCCTTGCATGCCGACCGCTGGATCGCGCTGCCCGGCATCGCCTGGCAGTTGCAGGACGGGTACCTGGCGGTGCGCTCGCCCCACCTGGCCGACGACGGCTGGCACGTCTGCGCCGACCGCGCGCTTCCAGCTGGCGAAGGCAGCTTTGTCCTGGCTGGCCGGGCCGATCGCATCGTCAAGATCGAGGAAAAGCGCATTTCCCTGACCCAGATCGAGCAAAGCCTGGCCACGTCGCGGTGGGTGCGCGAGGCGCGCGTGGTAACCGTCGAGCTGGACGTGGGCATGCGCGTGGCCGCTGCCGTGGTGCTGAATGACGAAGGCGCTGCGCGGCTGGCCGCGGCGGGCCGGAGCGACATCGGTACGGCCTTGCGCCGGCATCTGGCCGATGCCATCGATCCCGTGGCGCTGCCGCGCCGCTGGGCCTTCGTGCCGGCCCTGCCATGCAATGCGCAGGGCAAGACCACGGAAGGCATGCTGCGCGACCTGTTCCGCCGCACGCTGCCGGCGGTGCGCTGGCTGGCGGCGGACGATGCCTCCGCGATGGCCGAACTCGACGTGGCCGAAGACCTGGCGGTGTTCGATGGCCATTTTCCGGGTGCGCCCATCGTGCCTGGCGTGGCCCAGGTGGACTGGGTGATGGCCCTGGCGCCGCAGAAGCTGGCCGTGCCGCCCCGCCAGCGCTTTGCGCGGCTGGATACGCTCAAGTTCCAGTCCGTGATCCGGCCCGGCAGCGTGGTGCAGCTGGCGCTGACCTGGCAGGCCGATGCGCAGGCGCTTGGCTTCCGGCTCAGTTCCGTTGCCGGCCAGCACGCCAGCGGCAAGATCGTCTTCCACCCCGAAGCCTGATGACCGCCGAATTCCGACCCATCGTGCTGGTGCCCGTCTACGACCATGAAGGTGCGATTGGCGCCATGGTGGACGCCATCCTGAAGCATCCATTGCCGTGCCTGCTGGTGGACGATGGCAGCAGCCCACCCTGCGAGCAGGTCTTGCGCGACCTGGCCGCCGCCCATCCGGCGCGCGTCCGCCTGGTGCGCCTGCCGCGGAACCAGGGCAAGGGCGGCGCGATCATGGCCGGCTTTTCGGCGGCGGCCGAGCTGGGCTACACCCATGCACTGCAGATCGACGCCGACGGGCAGCACGATGCCGACTGCATTCCGCAGTTCATCGCGCTGGCCAAGGCCGACCCGGAGGCTATGGTGTGCGGGCATCCGGTCTATGACGAGTCGGTGCCCCGGCACCGGCTCTATGCGCGCTACCTCACGCACGTCTGGGTCTGGATCAACACCCTGTCGTTCGATATCCGCGATTCGATGTGCGGGCTGCGCGTCTATCCGCTGGCGGCGGTCACCCGGCTGATGCGCGACGTGCGGCTGGGCCGGCGGATGGAGTTCGACACCGAGGTGCTGGTGCATTTGGTATGGCGCGGCGTGCGGATCGTGAACGTGCCTACGCGCGTGACCTATCCGTCCGACGGCGTTTCGCACTTCCAGGCGTGGCGCGATAACGTGCTGATCTCGCGCATGCATACGCGCCTGTTCTTCGGCATGGTGTGGCGCATGCCGCGCCTGCTGTGGCGCAAGGTGGCCGCATGACGGCAGCCACCCCAACTCCGGGGCCGCGCCGCGGGCCGGCCGCTCGCGCCACTGGAGCACCATCGGCGAAGTCACGTGCGTGTGGGGGTCTGGTGCCTGTACTTCCTGTACCGCATCTTCGGCCGAACGCTGTTCCGGATCGTGGTCTATCCCGTGGTGACGTACTACTGGGCGACGCATCCGCTGGCCCGGCGTTCGTCGCTGGATTTCCTGGCGCGCGTGCAGCAGACGGCCGGCACCATCGGCACGACGCCCGGCTGGCGTCATACGCTGCGGCACCTGTTCTCGTTCGCAGATACCCTGCTGGACAAGCTGCTGGCCATCGGCGGGCGCTATCGCTTCGGCAATGTCGTGCGCGAAGGCAACGAGGTACTGCTGGAGCAGATCGCGCGCGGGCAGGGCGGCATCATCATGACGGCCCACATGGGCTGCCTGGAGCTGTGTCGCGTGTTGGCCAACCAGCGCCATGGCATGCGCCTGACGGTGCTGGTGCACACGCACCACGCCGAGCGCTTCAACCGCATCCTGTCGCGCATCGACCCCAAGTCGGGCGTGCAGCTGTACCAGGTGGACGATATCTCGCCGGCCACGGCGCTGGAGCTGACCGCCAAGGTCCAGGCCGGCGAGTTCGTGGCCATTGCCGGCGACCGCGCGCCCGCGCATGGTGGCCGCGCCGTGCGCGTGCCGTTCATGGGGCGCCGGCGCGGTTCCCTGTCGGCCCCTATGTGCTGGCGGCGCTGATGCGCTGCCCGCTGTACGCGATGGGCTGCGTGCGGCAGGCCGATGGCCATCTGCTGCGCTTCACCGAACTGTCGCACGCGGTGGTGCTGCCCGGGCGAACCGCGAGGCGGCGCTGACCGCGCTGGCCACGTCGTATGCGGCGTGGCTGCAGGCGCTGGTGGCGCAGTCGCCGTACGACTGGTTCAATTTCTACGATTTCTGGGCCGACGATCCCGTGCAGACGGGGCGTCAGGGTGCGCCGCAGGCCTAGGCCCGCGCGTTCCGGCCAACCGGCATTGCCATGTCCAAGGTTATCCATCACGCCATCACGCTGACGCCGGCCTTCCACGACCTCGATCCGATGAACGTGGTCTGGCACGGCAACTACATCCGCTATTTCGAGCTGGCGCGCTGCGCGCTGCTGCGCGAGATCGACTACGACTATCCGCAGATGCGCGACTCGGGCTATGCATGGCCTGTGGTGGACCTGCGCGTCAAGTACGTGCGCCCGCTGGTCTACGGCCAGGCCGTGGAAGTGCACGCGACGATCGTCGAATGGGAAAACCGGCTCAAGATCGAGTACGAGGTCCGTGACGTGGCATCGGGCCAGCGGCTGACCAAGGGTTACTCGATCCAGGTGGCCGTGGACATGCAGTCGCAGGAGATGCTCTACGTGTGTCCGCCCGTGCTGTTCGAGAAGCTGGGGGTGCAGCCATGATGCGTCGGCATTTCCTGAATCGTTTCCTGCACCTGGCGGCGGGCAGCGTGGCCGCCTGGCTGCTGGCCGGCGCGGTGCCGGCCCATGCCGGGGACCTGCTTGGCGATGTGGCCGGGCGGCTGGCCGATGCGCCGGTGATCCACGGTCAGTTCGAGCAGACCCGCAAGCTGGCTGGTTTCAGCAATCCGCTGGTGTCGCGCGGCGATTTCGTGCTGGCGCGCGGCCGGGGCGTGGTCTGGAGTACGCGCGAGCCGTTTCCGTCCAGCCTGCTGGTCTCCCCAGACCGGCTGGTGATGCGCGGCGCGGACGGCAAGGTCCAGCAGCAGATGCAGGCCGACAGCCAGCCGGCCATGCGCGTGGTGGGCGAGTCGATGATTGCCGTGCTGCGCGGCGACCTGCGCAGCCTGCAGACGCGCTTCGACGTGGCCGGAAAGCTGGTGGGCAAGGCGGGCTGGGCACTGACGCTGACCCCGCGCGACGCCGGCATGCGGCGCGTGTTCACGCGCATCGAACTGGCCGGCGACCGCTTCGTGCGCGATGTGCGGCTGGAGGAGGGCAGCGGCGACAGCACCGTGGTCCGCATGATCGATCCTTCGGCGGCCAGCAGGCTGACCCCTGCCGAGGAGCAACGTTTTGAGTGACATGGCAGGCGGCGTGGCGATGCGTGGCGGCGGGCTGACGCGCGTGGAGCGCTGGCTGGCCGTCGGCTTGCTGTTGCTGGTGCTGGCGCTGGCCGCGCACCAGTTGCAGTTCTGGCGGGCGTCGCGGCTCGATACCGACGTCATGGCGCTGTTGCCCACCAGCGAACGCACGGCCACGGCCGATCGCGTGCTGCGCCGGCTGGCCGATGGCGTGGCGCGGGAGGTGGTGGTGCTGGTCGGCAGCCCGGACTGGGCGCGCACACGCGCTGCCGCGCAGCGCTTCAGCGCGGCCACCGGTCGGCAGGCGGACCTGCTCAAGCCGGTGGACAAGATCGCGGCGTTCGATTTCGACGCGGCGCTGGCGTTCTATCGGCCCTGGCGCGACCGGCTGCTGACCGACGCGCAGCGCAGTCAGTTGCAGGCCGCCGACCCCGACGTGCTGGCCCGGCAGGCATTGACGCGGCTCTACCAGCTTTCCACGGGCCCGCGCCTGACCGACTGGGCGGCCGATCCGCTGGGGCTGTGGCAGGACTGGTGGCTGTCGCGCGCGGCCGTCACGCGCGTGCATGAGCGCGACGGCCTGGCCGCGCTGTCGGGCGATGGCCGGGAATGGGCGCTGCTGTCGTACCAGATCACCAAACCGGCGTTTTCCGTCAGCGGCAATACCGACTACGGCGATCTGCTCAAGGCCGCCGAGGCCGCCGCACGGCAGGGCGACAACGACGTTCGCGTGATCGCGGCCGGCATTCCGCTGCACGCCGAAGCGGCTGCGGCGCAGGCCAACCTCGAGATGAACGTGATTGGCTGGGGCTCGCTGGCGGCGGTGCTGCTGCTGGTGTGGCTGGCGTTCCGGTCCCTGCGGCCGATCGTGCTGGTGGGCCTGTCCTTGCTGATCGGCACGGCGGCGGCGATTTCGGCCACGGCCATCGTGTTCGACCGCGTGCACCTGATCACGCTGGTGTTTGGCGCCAGCCTGGTGGGCGTGGCCGAGGATTTCGGCATCCATTATTTCGTCACGCGCCAGGCCATGCCGGGGGCTTTGCCGCCGAAGGTCATGCGATTCCTGCTGCCCGGGATGGCGCTGGCGCTGCTGACCAGCGTGGTGGCCTATCTGGCGCTGGGCATCGCGCCGTTCCCCGGGCTGCGACAGATGGCGCTGTTCTCGGCCGTGGGGCTGGTGGCGGCATTCCTGACGGTGGTGCTCTGGTTCCCGCTGCTGGATCGCGGCAGTCTGCGGCAGACGCGGCTGTCCACGTGGCTGGCCGAAAGCCTGGCCCGCTGGCCCCGGGTGCGCAACGATGCGCGCACCTGGCTGGCGCTGGCCGTGCTGGCGCTGTTCATCGTGCCGGGAATCTGGCAGGTGCGGGTCGTCGACGATGTGCGCCAGCTGCAAAGTTCGCCGCCGGCGCTGGTGGATGCCCAACGCGCTGCGGGCCGGCTGCTGGGCACGCCCAGCCCCGCGCAATTCGTACTGGTACGCGGCGCCACGCCTGACGAGGTGCTGGCGCGAGAGGAGACCGTGAAGGCGCGGCTGGCCGATGCCGTCGGCCGTGGCGACCTGGCGGGCTTTCTGTCGATTTCGGACTGGGTGCCGTCCGCCGCGCGCCAGCGGGCCGACGCGGCCCTGGCGAACCGCCAGGAGCTTGCGGTGCGTCAACGCGTGGCCCAGGCGCTGGGTGGCACGATTGCGGCGCCGTCGGCCGCCAGTGGGGATTCGGTACTGACGCTGCCGGCGTGGCTGGCCCATCCGGTATCGGGCACGCTGCGCCATTTGTGGCTGGACCGCGAAGGCGATGGCTATGCCAGCGTGATGCTGCTGCGCGGCCTGGAAAAGCCGTCCGCGATGCCGGGCATCGCGCAGGCCGTGAACCAGGTGCGCGGCGCCGAATGGGTGGACCGCATCGCCGATTTGTCCGGGCTGCTGCACCACTACCGCGTGCTCATGAGCTGGCTGCTGCTGGCGGGTGCTGCCGGCGTGGCGCTGCTGCTGGGCTGGCGCTACGGCCGCGCCGGATGGCGGGCGCTGGTGCCGACGCTGCTGGCGGCGGCGTTCAGCGTGGCCGTGCTGGGCTGGCTGCAGGTGCCGCTGCAATTGTTCTCGGTGCTGGCGCTGGCGCTGCTGCTGGGCGTGGGGTGGACTATGGCATCTTCCTGCTCGAGCATCCGGGCGATGGGGTGTCTTGGACGGCCATCGTGCTTGGGGCGGCCAGCACGCTGCTGGCGTTCGGCCTGCTGGCGTTGTCCTCCACGCCGGCGCTGCACGCTTTTGGAATGACCATGCTTTCCGGCGTGGGCGCGGTCTGGGTACTTTCACCATGGTTCCGGCCCGCCGCCCCGCCCATCCCACAACAACATTGAACAGGGTTGATTCACATGAAGAAGGAACAGGTTGACGTGCTGATCGTCGGCGCCGGGCCGGCAGGTTCGGTGGCGGCGGGCCTGCTGCGCCGCCGGGGCATCGAGGTGCTGGTCATCGAGAAGGAAACGTTTCCGCGTTTCTCCATCGGCGAAAGCCTGTTGCCGCAGAGCATGGCGTACATCGAGGAAGCCGGCATGCTGCAGGCCGTGGTGGAGGCAGGCTTCCAGTACAAGAACGGCGCCGCGTTCTCGCACCAGGGGCGTCATACCGCGTTCGACTTCCGTGACAAGTTCTCGCCGGGGTGGGGCACCACGTACCAGGTGCAGCGTGCCGATTTCGACAACGTGCTGATCCGCGAGGCGCAAAAGCAGGGCGCCGAGGTTCGCTTCCGGCACGTGGTGGAAGCCGTGGAGGTGAGCGGCGCGCGGCCGGTGGTGACGGTGCGCGGCCCGGACGGCGACGCCTACATGGTGGAACCGAAATTCCTGCTCGATGCCTCGGGCTTCGGGCGCATCCTGCCGCGCCTGCTGAAGCTGGAGTCGCCATCGAACTTCCCGGTGCGCGCTGCCATCTTCACCCACGTGGAAGACCGCGTGCCCGTGGGCGCGTTCGACCGCAACAAGATCCTGATCAGCGTGCATCCCGAGCACGTTGACGTCTGGTACTGGACCATCCCGTTCTCGAACGGGCGCTGCTCGCAGGGCGTGGTGGCGGAAAAGTCGTTCCTCGACCGTTTTCCCGGCGATGAAATGGCCAAATTGCAGACGCTGGTGCGCGAGGAGCCGGGCCTGGGCGGGCTGCTGAAGGACGCCAGCTGGGATACGCCCGCGCGGCAGATCGTGGGCTATTCGGCCAACGTCAGCTCCCTGTGGGGCAATGGTTACGCGCTGCTGGGCAATGCGGGCGAATTCCTGGACCCGGTGTTCTCGTCGGGCGTGACGATTGCCTTCAAGTCGGCCAGCCTGGCCGCGGCCTGCGTGGCGCGGCAGATCGGCGGGGAAACGGTGGACTGGGACGCCGAGTACGCCCGGCCGCTCAAGGCCGGTGTGGACTGCTTCCGCACCTACGTGGAGGCATGGTACGAAGGCAGCTTCCAGAAGGTGATCTTCCATCCCAATGGCACGCCCGAGATCCGCCAGATGATCTCGTCGATCCTGGCCGGCTATGCGTGGGACACCAATAACCCGTACGTGGCCGAGTCGCGGCGGCGCCTGAGCGTGCTGGAGCAGCTTTGCTCGGCGTGAATCGCGGCACCGTCGCCGTGGCCGCCTGCGCGGCGCTGCTGGCGCTGGCCGGCTGCGCCGCCCAGCCGCAGCCGGGCTCCGGCATGCCCGGGGCGACCTCCGGCGCGCGCGCCAATGGCGCGGCGCCGCTGCTGCGCCTGCCGCCGGCATCGCTGGGCCGCACATTGAACTTGCAGCAGCAGATCACCGTGCAATATCCGTCGCCGCAGGGCGAACAGACGCGCGACATGCTGGCGCTGCTGGAAGCCGATGCCACGCACACGCGGCTGGCCGCGGTGGCGGGCGGCCAGGTGCTGGCGCGCCTGGACTGGGACGGCCAGGATCTGCGCGTGAGCAAGGCGCCCTGGGCCCCCCGGAGCTGCTGCCAGAGCGTATCCTCAGTGATCTGCAGCTGTCGCTGTGGCCGGTGGCCGCCATCCAGGCGGCGCTGCCGGCCGGCTGGCGCGTGGAAGTGGCGCCGGGTGTTCGCCAGTTGCGGGCGGGCGACGAAGTGGTGGCGGAGATTCGCTATCCCGACGCCCGGACCACCCTGTTCGAACAGCGGCGCGACGGCTATCGGCTGACGATCCGCACGCTGCAGGATGGGCGGCAGGACGCAGGGCAAGGGAAGGCGCGATGACGATCTACATGAATGCGATGAACGTGATCTGCGCGCTCGGCAGCGGTACCGACGCCGTGCGCGCCGCACTGTTCCGGACCGATGGACCCAGCGGCGGCGAGATGACGGACCGCTATACGCCGGGCATGCCCCTGCACCTGGGCACCGTGCAGGAACCAGTGGCCGCCGCCGATCTGCCGGCCGGTATCGCGCGGGAACTGTCCAGCCGCAACAACGCCTTGCTGGACCGCACGCTGACGGCGATCCGGCCAGCCGTGGAAGCCGCCATCGCGCGCGTGGGGCCGTTGCGCGTGGCCATCGTGCTGGGCACCAGTACATCGGGCATCAGCGACGGCGAAGTGGCCGTGAGCGAACGGGCCCGCACGGGCGCGTGGCCGGGGAGATTCCACTACGGCCAGCAGGAGCTTGGCTCGCCCGCGCAATACCTGGCGCTGGCGCTGGGCGTGGCGGGGCCGGCGTACACGATTTCCACGGCGTGCTCGTCGAGCGCCAAGTCGCTGGCCGCCGCAGCGCGCCTGCTGGAGCAGGGCGTGGCAGACGTGGTCATCGCGGGCGGTGTGGACACGCTGTGCGCGTTCACGATCGCCGGCTTCCGCTCGCTGGACAGCGTCAGCATCGAGCGTTGCAATCCGCTGTCGGCCAACCGGCGAGGCATCAACCTGGGCGAGGGCGCGGCGCTGTTCCTGATGTCGCGCGAAGCGGGCCCGGTCCGGCTGGCCGGCTGGGGCGAGACATCGGACGCGCACCATATGTCCGCCCCGGACCCGGCCGGTGCCGGGGCGCGCGCCGCGATGCAACAGGCGATGGCCCGTGCAGGCCTGGCGGCGGCCGACATCGACTATCTGAACCTGCACGGCACCGCCACGGAACAGAACGATGCGATGGAGTCGCGCGCCGTATCGGACCTGCTGGGTGCGGCGGTGCCGGTCAGTTCCACCAAGCCGCAGACCGGGCATACGCTGGGTGCCGCAGGCGCAGTGGAGGCCGCGCTGATGTACCTGACGCTCGAAGGCAATCCGCGTGGCAGGCTGCCGGCCCACTGGTGGGATGGCGTGGCGGACGACGCCTTGCCGCAGCTGCACGTGGTGGGGCCTGACGAGTCGCTGGGCCGGCCCGTGCGCCATGTCATGAGCAATTCATTCGCGTTCGGTGGCAGCAACAGTGCGCTGGTGATGGGGCAGGGCTAAAGATGAATGCGATCGAACCGATATCGAATCAACTGCCGCCCGTGGCCGAGCTGGTGCCCCACGCGGGCGCCATGCGCCTGATCGACGAACTGGTGCAGGCGGACGCCGACGGCTGCGTGGCGCGTGCCACGGTGCGTGCCACGCAACTGTTCGTGGACGACGACGGCATGCCCGGCTGGGTGGGCATCGAATACATGGCCCAGACCATTGCGGCGTGGGCCGGTGCGCAGGACCGCGCAGCCGGGCGGGCGCCCGGCATCGGCTTCCTGCTTGGATCGCGGCGCTATGCCTGCGACGTGTCGGCATTTCCGGTGGGAAGCGTGCTGACGGTGGCCGCGCGCGTCGAACTGGCCGGCGACAACGGCCTGGGCATGTTCGCCTGTACGCTGTCGATGGACGGCCGCGAGGTGGCGCGCGCCAATGTTTCGGTATTCCAGCCTGCCGACGCGCAGGCATTTCTCCAAGGGCAGCAAGCATGACCAACAAGACCGTGCTCGTCACGGGTTCCTCGCGCGGTATTGGCCGTGCCATTGCATTGCGCCTGGCGCGTGACGGCTATGACGTGGTGGTGCATTGCCGCGCGCGCCGCGACGAGGCCGACTCGGTGGCCGATGCCGTGCGGGCGTTCGGCCGCAATGCCCGCGTGCTGGCGTTCGACATCGCCCGGCGCGAAGCCACGGCCAGCGTGCTGCTGGCCGACATCGAGGAACATGGCTGCTACTACGGCGTGGTCTGCAACGCGGGCCTGGCGCGCGATGCGGCGTTCCCGGCCATGACCGGCGCCGAATGGGACGAAGTGGTCCATACCAACCTGGATGCCTTCTACAACGTGCTGAACCCGCTGGTGATGCCGATGGTGCAGCGCCGCCAGGCTGGCCGCATCGTCACGCTGTCGTCGGTGTCGGGGCTGGTGGGCAACCGCGGCCAGACCAACTACAGCGCGGCCAAGGCCGGCATTATCGGCGCCACCAAGGCGCTGGCCATCGAACTGGCCAAGCGGCAGATCACCGTCAACTGCGTGGCGCCCGGGCTGATCGACACGGAGATGGTCGACGAACATGTGCGTGATGAGGCACTCAAAATGATTCCGGCGCGCCGCATGGGGACGCCCGATGAAGTGGCCGCCACGGTGGCCTTCCTGCTCTCGCCAGATGCCGGATACATTACACGCCAGGTGATTTCGGTGAACGGGGGATGTTCGGATGAAGCGGGTCGTGGTTACCGGCGCGGGCGCGGTCAGCGCCCTGGGCAACGACTGGCTGACGGTGCGAGAGCGCCTGGCCAGCGGGCGCAACGCCGTGGTGCATATGCCGGAATGGGACGACATCCGGGGGCTCAATACCCGGCTGGGTGCGCCGGTGCCGGCGTTCACGCTGCCGTCGCACTACACGCGCAAGCTGACGCGGTCGATGGGGCGGGTGTCGCTGATGGCAGTGATGGCCAGCGAGGCCGCGCTGGCCGATGCGGGCCTCGCCGGCGATGCGCTGGTCACGAGCGGCCGCATGGGCATTGCCTACGGGTCGTCCACGGGCACGCCGTCGGCGGTGCAGGACTTTGGCCGCATGATGAGCGAGCGCTCGACCGAGGACATCAGTGCCACCACGTATATCCGCATGATGCCCCATACCACGGCCGTGAACATCGGCGTGTTCTTTGGCATCACGGGCCGGATCCTGACCACGTCCAGCGCGTGCACGTCGGGCAGCCACGGCATCGGCTATGCGTACGAAGCCATCCGCATGGGCAAGCAGGTGGCGATGCTGGCAGGCGGCGGCGAGGAACTGGACGCCACCGAGGCGGCCGTGTTCGACACGCTGTTCGCCACCAGCACGCGCAACGACGCGCCGCACACCACGCCGCGCCCGTTCGATGCCGACCGTGACGGCCTGGTGCTGGGCGAGGGCGCCGGCACGCTGGTGCTGGAGGAACTGGAACACGCGCAGGCACGCGGCGCGCGTATCCTGGCCGAGATCGTGGGCTACGGCACCAACAGCGACGGCGCGCACGTGACGCAGCCCCAGGCCGACACCATGGCCGTGGCCATGCGGCTGGCACTGGAGGAAGCCGGCGTGGCGCCCGGGGCCATCGGCTACGTCAACGCGCACGGCACGGCCACCGACCACGGCGACATCGCCGAATCGCATGCCACGCATGCCGTGTTCGGACCGGACTTGCCGATCAGCTCGCTCAAGAGCTACATGGGCCATACGCTCGGGGCGTGCGGCGCGCTGGAAGCGTGGATGACGATCGAGATGATGCGCGACGGCTGGTTTGCGCCCACCGTGAACCTGTCCACGCCGGATGAGCGCTGCGCGCAGCTGGACTACATCATGGGCGAGGGTCGACGGATCGACACCGAGTACGTGATGAGTAACAATTTCGCGTTTGGCGGCATCAATACCGCGCTGGTTTTCCGCCGCTGGCATGCTTGAGGCCAAAGTGCTGCAACGTTGCAATGTCGCAATGTCGCAATGTCGCAATTCGCCTAGTTTCTTCCACAATCAATCAAACGAAAGGAAGTCCAATGAAGCTTGTCGCTCTCCCGCTGGTCGCCGTTGCCTGTGCCGCCGCGCTGCTGTCCACGCCCGCCGCCGCGCGCGATACCAAGTACATGCTGCCGTTCGCCGATGTGCTGAACATGCCCGAGGCCCAGGAAAAGCTCGATGGCTCGGTGAAGTTCTACCTGTCGGGGCCAAGACCCCGAAGGTGCTGGAGAAGAAGGACAGCGACGTCTCCAACAAGAAGACCAACGGCGTAGGCAAGAGCGATGAGGAAGCCTGCCGCTGGGCCGCGCTGTCGGCGCTGATCTCGTTCCAGGACAAGGCCAAGTCGCTGGGCGCCAACGCCGTGGTCGACATGGTCAGCTATTACAAGAAGGACACCAACGCCAGCGCTTCGGAGTACGAATGCCACGCCGGCGCCGTGGTGGTGGGCGTCACGCTCAAGGGCACGTACGCCAACGTGGCGAACTGATCCGCCATCCGGACACGCCGCGCCAGAGGCCGCCGAAGGAAACCGCCCCCATGCCGATTGCCCTGCGTACCGGATCGGTCATGGCCTTTGCCGCCATGGCGCCCCCTGTCAGCCGCTGGATGTCGCCCGAGGAACTGGCGCGGCTGGCGGCCATGCGGGCCCAGCAGCGCGCCGAGCAGTTCGCGGCGGGGCGCTGGCTGGCGCGGCGGTTGCTGGCCGTGACCTTCGGCGGCGATGCATCGGAATGGGCGCTATCGGCCGCCGAGGACGCGCCGCCGCTGGCGACCCACACGAGCGGCGCGGTGGGTACGCCGGTGTTCGTCTCGATTGCCCACTCCGGCGATCACCTGGCCTGTGCGGTCTCGGACATGCCGGTCGGGGTCGATATCGAGGAACTGCAGCCGCGCAAGCACCTTGGCACGCTGATCGAGGCCACCACCACCGAGGCCGAGCGCGCGGCGCTGCCCGAACTGCTGGCCGAAGGCGACGAGGCTGCCCGCCTGCTGGCGTTCTTCCAGCTCTGGACGCTCAAGGAGGCCTGGATCAAATGCCATGGCGGCAACCTGTTCCAGACCATGATGGGGCATGTGGTGGAAGCGGTGCCGTCGCCGCTGGCGCGGGCCAACGGCCTGACATGGCGCCGCAAGAACGCCGTGCTGGCCCTGGCCGCTGCTTCGGGCCTCGAAGATGACCTGGGCCTGCCGCACGTCAGCGGCTGGCGGCTGGAAGCGCGGGAAACGGTCGATTGAGCGCGCCGATCGAGCGTCCCCGACGCTCAGGTCTTTTCCAGCGACGCACATGCCGCGCGCAGGATGGCGGCGTAGCGCTCCAGATGGGGTTCTATCCGGTACACCGGCCCCGCAATAGAAATCGCATAGCATTCGCCCGACAGCCGCACCGGCCAGGCCAGCGCGCCCACATCGGGCATCGACTCACTGAGATTGACATAGGCGCCGCGCTCGCGCGACTGGCGCAGATCGGCTTCGAGCGTCTCCGGCGTGGTCAGCGTGCGGGGCGTGAAGCCCTGGTAGGGCAGCCGCGACAGCACTGCGGCGCGCTCGCCGTCGTCCATCGCCGCCAGCAGGGCCTTGCCGATGGAGTTGGCGTGCAGCTCGCGCCGTTCACCCGCCGTGGCGATATAGCGAATCGCGTGCGGGGATTCGAGCACGTCCAGATAGACCACCGCCGTGCCTTCATGCAGCTTGCCGATGACGATGGTCTCGCCGGTGGCGTCACGCAGTTCGCTCATCGTGCCGTGCACGCGGTCCAGCACGGGATCGTGCCGGGCAATCTGCTGCGCCATGGCCAGCAGGCGTCCGGTGGGGTAGTAGCCTTGCCGGCGTGCGGTTTCGTACAGGTAGCCCAGCGAGGTCAGCGTCCGGATCAGCGCCAGGCAGCTCGACGCCGGCACTGCCAGCAGGCGCGCCAGTTCCGACAATGACAGCGCCCGCCGTTCACGCGCGAAGGTCTCGATGATCTCGATGACGCGCAGGGCGGTCTTGACGTTCATTGCCGGGGATTTGGCGGGCTCGGGGCGCTCTGGCATGGGCGGCGGGAAGGGTCGGATCGGGTGCTGATCGGGTTCGAACAAGGGTGGCCCGGGGTGCGGCCACCGGGGCGGACTGTAGCACGGCGCCCGCCCGGAAGCGACCGGCGGCGCACCTTGTACAACCAATATGTTGTAAGTCCATTTTACAACCGATACGTTGTAACTTGAAAATACAACCGCTGCGTAGTAAAACGGTTTTACAACCGATGGGTTGTGAACCCATATCTGAAGTGCTCGCCCCCATGGCTACCCAATATCCCATTCGAATCCTGACCCAGCTGAATCCTGTGCTGCAGGGCTTTCGCAAGTCGCGCGGCCTGTCGCAGGCCGATGTAGCGGCGCGTCTCGGCGTCAGCCAGCAGAGCTACGCCCGCCTGGAGGCCAATCCGGGCCGCGCCAGCATGGCGCGGGTACTTGCGGTACTGCAGGCGCTGGAGGTGGACCTGGTGCTGTCGCCGCGTGGCGCTGTCGTTGCCAGAGACACCGCCGATGCCGGACCGGCCCGACGATCAACGGCCAGGAAAGCGGTGACGAAAGCGCCCACGAAAGCAGCCAGCCTGGCGCCCCGGCGCAAGCCGAAGCCTGGCCAGGGATCGGGATCAGGAGAGGACTGGTAATGGGCCGGCGTCCGCTGCGGCGCCGGCTTGGCGTCTGGATGAACGGCTGGCTGACGGGCACCTGGGAACGGGGCACCGAGGGCGAGTCGTTTGCCTACGACCCGGGCTGGATGGAGAGCGAACAGGGGCGACCGCTGTCGCTGTCGCTGCCATTCCGGTCCGATGCGGCGCCATATCGCGGCGGCGTGGTGACCGACTACTTCGACAACCTGCTGCCCGACAGCGATGCCATCCGCCGCCGCCTCGCGCAGCGCCATCGCACCCAGGGCACGGGCCGTTCGACCTGCTGGCCGTGCTGGGGCGCGACTGCGTCGGCGCGCTGCAACTGCTGCCTGAAGGCGACGAGCCGCAAGCGCTGCGCGCCATCGAGGGCACGCCGATGGACGAAGCCGCCATCGCGCGGCTGCTGCGCGACGCCACGCGCAGCGCGCCGCTGGGCCAGCACGACGACGAGGGCGACCTGCGGCTGTCGATTGCCGGCGCACAGGAAAAGACCGCGCTGCTGCAGCACGGCGGCCAATGGCTGCTGCCGCACGGCAGCACGCCTACCACGCATATCCTCAAGCTGCCGCTGGGCCTGGTCGGCAACATGCGGGCCGACATGCGCACGTCGGTGGAAAACGAATGGCTGTGCGCGCGCATCGTGGGCCATTTCGGCCTGCCGATCGCCGATTGCACAATCGAAACGTTCGAGGACCAGAAGGTGCTGGCGGTGGCGCGTTTCGACCGGCGTCTCGCGCCAGACGGCAGCTGGATCATCCGCCTGCCGCAGGAGGATTCTGCCAGGCGCTGGGCCTGTCGCCGCTGGCGAAGTACCAGGCCGACGGCGGGCCAGGCATCGCCGACATCATGGGAGTGCTGGCCGGGTCCGAAACACCGGCCCAGGATCGTCGCAATTTCTTCAAGACGCAGATCCTGTTCTGGCTGCTGGCCGCCACCGACGGGCATGCGAAGAATTTCAGCCTGTCGATCGGCCCAGGCGGCCGTTACTGGTCGACACCGCTGTACGACGTGCTCTCGGCCTTCCCGATCTTGGGCGGCGGCGCAAACCAGCTGGCGCCGCAGAAGGCGCGCATGGCGATGGCCGTGCGCGGCAGCAGCCAGAACCACTATCGCATCGCCCAGATCCTGCGCCGGCACTGGCTGGAGCAGGGCCGCCGGGTGGGCCTGCCAGCCGATGACGTGGAATCGATCCTCGCCGAGCTGAAGGCCGCCGTCGAACCGGCCATCGACGCCACGGCGGCCGAATTGCCGGCAACCTTTCCGCAGGACGTGGCCGAGCGCGTGTTCGACGGCCTGCGCGCGCAAGCCCGGCGCCTCTGAGCCTTCCTTCCTCTTCACCCGGTTTGTACCGTTGTGTATCACGACGGATGGCCGATACGTCGACACACGTATCGGCCGCCTGCACCACACGGACGCGATACGTCCAGCCCTTCCAATAGGCGCCATGGCGATGCGCATGGTGCGCCGCCAATCCACGGTCGGGCAGGAGCCACCCATGTCGAAAATCAATATCGCGTTGCAGCTGACGAGGACGGTGTTCTCGTCGCTGCCGCCGGGTGCGCTCCACGGGCTGACGCTTGGTACTGCCATAGTCGCCACGGTCACCGCCTGGGTGGCGCTGGCCATTGCACTGCCAGCCCAGCCCGTGCCGGCCTTCCAAAACCAGTCTTGCTGGAGAAATCGCATGTGGAGTCTCAATCGAACCATCGTATCGCTGGCCGTGGCCACCTTCGGGCTGACAGCCGGTGCCGCGGTCCAGGCCGCGCCTGCCGCCGCTGCCTTGGATGATACGCAGCAGCCGTCCGTAGTCATCGTGCATGGCGCCTTTGCCGACGGCTCGGACTGGGCCCGCGTCATTCCGCTGCTGCAGGCAAAGGGCGTTAAGGTGCAGGCCGTGCAGAACGGGCTGGAATCGCTGGCCGGCGACGTGGCGGCCACGCGCCGTGCCATCGACAACCAGCCGGGCAAGGTCGTGCTGGTGGGGCATTCGTGGGCGGTACGGTGATTACCGAGGCGGGCGCCAATGACAAGGTGTCGGCGCTGGTCTACGTGGCGGCGTTTGCGCCCGAGGCGGGCCAGTCGACCGAGGAAGCCGGCAAGGCGTTTCCGCCGGCGCCGGGCATCGGCAAGCTGGTGGCGGACAAGGACGGCTATCTGTCGCTGCCGCCGCAAGCCGTGGCCAGCGATTTCGCGCAGGACGTACCTGCCGCGCAGGCGCGCGTGATGGCCGCCACGCAAGGCCCGATTCAGGCGAAGGCCTTTGGCGAAAAAACGAGTGTCACGGCGTGGTCGAGCCGTCCGTCGTGGTACATCGTCAGCGCCAACGACCGCATGATTCCGCCGGATCTGGAGCGGGCCATGGCCAAGCGTATCGGCGCGAAGGTGACGACGCTGCCGACCAGCCACGTGCCGCAGCAATCGCGGCCGGCCGATGTGGCCAAGGTGATCCTGGATGCCGTGCAGACGGTAAAGCAGGGGAACTGAAGCAGGATGCCTCTCCCGTAGATGGGAGAGGCGCGCAGGCGCACGCCGGCTGCGGGTTGCGAAGGGCGCCGCATAAATGGGGGCGCGGAATTTGCCGTGGTTTTCCCTGATTTTCAATACCTGCCGATTATTCTGACAAGATTGTAATGTTTCGCGATTAAGAGAAAACCCTCGAATTGCGAACTTGCGTTGAATGGGCGGTAAAACTTCATCTATAACTAGAGCCTACGTGTTGCGAACTGGTGTCACGCATCACGCCTCCGCCCGCCTGTGCTAGCCTGCGGGCTTTTTTTGCCCATTTTTTGGCGATGAATGCACATCGATGATTAATAGGCGATTTTCATGGAAACCCGGAATGAATGACATGGAGAGGGATGGTGAAAACCCTGTCCCAGCTTTCGCTTGACTATGCTGGTATATCACATACCTTGTATCCATCGCGCTTCGCATTACGCGAACATTACGCCGGACATTACAAATCTGTAATTCATTCGGTGATTTTCTAATATCGAGGAGATTTCAGATGCAAAACGAATAGCGATGCGATGAATTGCCTGGAAACCAAGGCTGGACAAGGCTTTCGGCGCGCATTCGGTACCAACTCGTGGTTTGAGCAATGGCGGTCCTGCGCAAATGGGTTTCACACGTGGAAACCAGAAAGACCCAAGAACAACAAGAACGATGACACAGGAGACACGCAAATGCAGGCGACCACATTACGGTTCGGGCGCACAGTGCCAGGGTATCGAACCGCATCCCCACGAATTGCACACCACACCACGACAACAGGGAGCGCGCAATGACTCACGCACCGACGGGGGCCCTGCGCCCCAATCCCCAGGTTTCAGAAAGCACTCGCTGGTTCCAGTTGCTGGTCGGCGTAGTCTGCATGATCGCCACGGCGAATATCCAGTACGCCTGGACGCTGTTCGTGCCGGAAATCCAGGACACCTTTGGCTGGTCACGTGCCAATATCCAGATTGCCTTTACGATCTTCGTGCTGGTGCAAACCTGGCTGGCCCCGATCGAGGGTTATTTCATCGATAAATTCGGTCCGCGCCTGATGGTGGCGTTCGGCGCACTTTTCATCGGCTTCGCGTGGGTCATCAACTCGCAGGCCACCACGCTGATGGGCTTCTACGTGGGCGCGGCAGTGGGCGGCCTTGGCGTGGGATCGATCTATGCCACCTGTATCAACAACGCGATCAAGTGGTTCCCGGACCGCCGCGGCCTGGCGGTGGGCCTGACGGCTGGGGGCTATGGCGCCGGATCGGCGGCCACCATCCTGCCGATCGCCGCGATGATCGAGTCGCAAGGCTTCCAGCACACGTTCCTGTTCTTCGGCATCCTGCAGGGCGCGTTGGCCTTTGCGGCGGCCTGGTTCCTGCGCGCGCCGCTGGCCAACCAGGTGAAGGCGTCGAGCAAGATCTACCAGTCCACGCGCGACTACACGCTGCGCGAGGCGCTGGCCACGAAGCTGTTCTGGCTGATGCTGGTCATGTTCGTGCTTGTGGTGACGGGCGGCATGATGGCCGTGGCGCAGCTTGGCGTGATCGCCAAGGACCTGGGCGTCAAGGAATTCAAGGTCGACCTGTACTTCTTCACCATGGCCGCGCTGCCGCTGGCGCTGATGCTCGACCGCGTGATGAACGGCATCTCGCGCCCGCTGTTCGGCTGGATCTCGGACAACATCGGCCGTGAGAAGACGATGGTGATCGCGTTCTCGCTGGAAGGCATCGGGATCATCGCGCTGGGCTACTTCGGCAGCAATCCGTACGCGTTCCTGATCCTGTCGGGCGTGGTGTTCCTGGCGTGGGGCGAGGTCTACTCGCTGTTCTCGGCCCTGGCCGGCGACGCGTTCGGCACCAAGCACATCGGCAAGATCTACGGGGTGCTCTACACGGCCAAGGGCATCGGCGCGCTGTTCGTGCCGATCGGCAACCTGATGATGGAAGCCACCGGCACGTGGTCGACGGTGCTCTATACCGTGGCGACGATGGACCTGATGGCCGCGTTCCTGGCCTTTACGGTGCTCAGGCCGGTGTTCTCGAACCACGTTGCCGCGTCGAAACGCGCGTTTGCGCAGGAGAGCGGGGGACGCAGGTGCCAGCCTGATGTCCTGAACCAGCCGGGACTACGCGGAAGATTGCGTCTTCCCGGCAGGGGCAAGTCGTCGCCGACCATCTATAATCCGGCATGACTTCTTCCGCCCCTACCTCATTCGCCACGCTGCCGCTGTCCGCGGCCATGCAGGCTACCCTTGCGCAACTTGGCTACGACGCCATGACGCCGATCCAGGCGGCCAGCCTGCCGTTGGCGCTGGCCGGCCAGGACCTGATCGCCCAGGCGCGCACAGGCAGCGGCAAGACCGCCGCGTTCGGGCTGGCGCTGCTGCATCGGCTGGACCCGCGTTCGTTCGACGTGCAGGCGCTGGTGCTGTGCCCCACGCGCGAACTGGCCGACCAGGTTACCCAGGAAATCCGCCGTCTGGCACGCGCCGAGGACAACGTCAAGGTGCTGACGCTGTGCGGCGGGTCGCCGATCCGGCCGCAGGCGGAAAGCCTGGAGCATGGTGCCCACATCATTGTCGGCACGCCCGGGCGCATTATCGACCACCTGGATCGCGGCAGCCTGAGCCTGGACACGATCAACACGCTGGTGCTCGATGAAGCCGACCGCATGCTCGACATGGGCTTCCACGACGACATCGCCTTCATCGCCAGCCACGCGCCCAAGGAACGCCAGACGCTGCTGTTCTCGGCCACCTATCCGGATGCCATCGACAAGCTGGCCCAGCGCTTCCTGCGCAAGCCCAAGACGGTGAAGGTGGCAGAGACGCACGACGCGGCCACCATCACGCAGCGCTTCTACGAGGTGGAAAACAGCGAGCGGCTCAATGCCGTGGGCCTGTTGCTCGACCATTTCCGTCCGGCCACCACGCTGGCCTTCTGCAATACCAAGGCACGTTGCCGCGATCTGGCCGATTTGCTACATGCGCAGGGCTACGCCGCGCTGGAACTGCATGGCGACCTGGACCAGCGCGAGCGCGACCAGGTGCTGGTGCAGTTTGCGAACCGCAGCTGCTCGGTGCTGGTGGCGACCGATGTGGCCGCCCGGGCCTGGACATCGCACAACTGGAAGCCGTGATCAACGTGGATGTCACGCCTGACCCGGAGGTGCATGTGCACCGCGTGGGCCGCACCGGGCGTGCCGGCGAGGCCGGCTCGGCCTTCAGCCTGGTCAGCCTCGACGAAATGGGCCGCGTGGGCAATATCGAACAGCATCAGGGCGGCGAGTTCGAATGGCATGCGCTGAGCGAACTGACGCCGTCGGGCGGCGGGCGCCTGCTGCCGCCGATGGTCACGCTGCAGATGCTGGGCGGACGCAAGGAAAAGATCCGGGCCGGCGACATCCTCGGCGCGCTGACCGGCGAAGCCGGCTTCACCAAGGAGCAGGTCGGCAAGATCAACGTGATGGAGATGTCGACCTATATCGCCGTGGACCGCGCCATCGGCCGCGAGGCGATGAAGCGGCTCAACGAAGGCAAGGTCAAGGGCCGCAAGGTCAAGGTGCGGATGCTGACGACCGGCCAGCGGTAACCTCACGCCGACATCGTACGGATGAAAAAACGGGGCGCCGATGCATCGGGCGCCCCGTTTTCTTTGGACCCGAGGCCAGACCTCAGGCCAGACCTCAGGCCATTTCCTGCTCCGCCACCGCCGCCGGCTGGCGCTCCACCGGCCGGCGCGTGGCCGTCAACCGGCGATACCGGCCCAGCGCCCACAGCGGAAAGTACGCCGTGTAGCCGTGGTACTTCAGGTGGAAGATGCGCGGGAAGCCCGGCGCGTTGTGGTACGGGTGGGTCCAGAAGCCGTCCGGGCCTTGCGCGTCGACCAGCCAGGCCACGCCGCGCCTGACCGATTCCGATTCCTGTTCGCCCAGCGCCAGCTGGCCCAGCAGCGCCCACGCCGTATGCTCGGCCGTGCTGCCGGCGTCGTGCGTGCCGGCCAGTTCCGGGTGCAGGTAGCTGTCGTTGGTCTCGCCCCAGCCGCCGTCGGCGTTCTGCTTGCCGCGCAGCCAGTCCACGGCGCGGCGCACCATCGGCAGCTTGCGGTCGACGCCGGCCAGCGCCAGGCCCGCCAGCACGCTCCACGTGCCATAGATATAGTTGGTGCCCCAGCGGCCCCACCAACTGCCGTCGGGTTGCTGCGTCTGGCGCAGGTAGCCGATGCAGCGTTCGCGCGAGCTGGCGTCCTGCGGGCGGTTGGTCACGCCCATGGCCAGCAGCATGCGGCCCGACACATCCTCGGTAGGCGGATCGAGCAGGGCGCCGTGGTCGGCAAACGGAATGGCGTTCAGGTAGTCGCGGTCGCAATTGGCGTCGAACGCGCCAAAGCCGCCGTTCTTCGACTGCAGCCCGATCGACCAGTCCAGCGCGCGGTCGACATGCGGCTGGAAGCGCTCGGCCTGGCCGGTGCGCTTGCCGTGGGCATGCAGCATGGCCAGCACCACGGCCGTATCATCGATGTCCGGGTAGTAGGGTTCTCGTACTGGAACGCCCAGCCGCCTGGCGGCGTGGCCGGGGCGGCGTTGTGCTTCCAGTCGCCAACCAGGTCCAGCACCTGGCGTTCCGTCAGCCAGTCGTAGCCGCGCGCGATGGCGGCCGTCGACTGCGCGGTGGCTGGTGCCTGCTCCAGCGCCATCAGGCTCCAGGCGGTATCCCACACCGGCGACAGGCAGGGCTGGCAGTACGAGATGCCGTCGTCGCGGTGCACGATCAGCTTCTTCAGCGCGTCCATGCAGTCGCGGCGCATCGGATGGTCCTTGGCATAGCCCATCAGCACCATCATCTCGTAGGCGTAGACCATGGGCGGGAAGATGCCGCCGAAGCCGTCCTCGCCGTTCATCCGCTCCTCGCTCCACTGCACGGCACGCTGGATGGCCTTGCGGCGCAGCGCGCGCGGGATCAGCGGTTCCATGTGGCGCACCACGCGGTCCAGCTTCAGGAACAGGCCCTGCAGGCCGGGCTTGCGCGGGAAGTATTCGGTTTCCAGCTCGGGCGCGGTGACGAACAGCTCCTGCACATGGATGCCGAGCGGATTCTTCGCACGGGCACGCATCGAGCACAGCACCAGCAGCGGCACCATGGTGGTACGGGCCCAGTAGGCCACCTTGTCCATGTGAATCGGCGCCCAGCGCGGGAACAGCACGAATTCCACCGGCATGAACGGCGTGGCGCGCCAGGGCACCTCGCCGAACGTGGCCAGCAGGATGCGCGTGAACACGTTCGATCTGGCCGCGCCGCCGCGAGCCAGGATGGCGTCGCGGGCGCGCACCATGTGGGGAGCATCGGGCGAATCGCCGGCGGCCTTCAGCGCAAAGTACGCCTTGACGCTGCACGACACGTCGAGGTCGCCACCGTAGTACAGGTCCCAGGCACCGTGGCGGTCCAGCCGCTGCAGCCCGCGCAGGTATCGGGCCATGCGGGCCTGCAGCGCGGTGTCGATCTCGTCGACGAAATGCATCATGAGGATGTATTCGGCGGTGATCGTGGCGTCGGATTCGAGTTCGAAACACCAGTGGCCGTCGGCGTGCTGCTCATTCAGCAGGGCATCGCGCGCACGTGCCAGGGCGGCATCGATATCGGATGCCGGAATATCTTGTGGAGTCATGCTTGTTCTTGTTCGGTGCGGGGCTGGGTCAGCTGTTCCAGTTGGCGGACCAGCGCCGCGCGTTGTGCGGGATCGATCGTGCGATGGCCGAGCAGATCGGCCAGCCACAGGCCATCGGCGGCCAGCCGGCACAGCAGCAGGCGCGTGGCGTCTTCGCACTGGGCCGCGTCGCGTTGCAGCGTTGCGGCCTCCCATTCCTGATAGGGCATGCGGAATTCGGGGCGGGCCATGACCAGCATCATGGCGGCTTTCCAGAGTTCGCGTTCGCCCGCTTCGACAAAGCCGTCGGCCGATGCGCGCAGGTAGGCGCGCGTATTGCGGCCATGGGGCTGGGCATCGGATTCGGCCACCGTGGCCACCTGGCGCTTGAAATGGTCCAGCACTTCGCTGGACAGCGCCTCAAGCAGCTCCTGCTTGCTTGAAAAGTGATGCTGCAGCCCGCCCTTCGACACACCGGCGCGGGCCGCGACGGCATTGAGCGTCACCGCGCCAATGCCTTCCTCGACCAGTAGCTCGATGGTGGCGGCAATCAGGCGATCGCGAATCAGCTGGGGTTGCTTCGGACGGCGGTGGGCTTCACTCATGGCGGCGCAAGATACCATCCGGCCGGATTGTTTGCAACGCAATGTAACGCGGACGCCGCTTTAGTAGCGGGGCCGGCGCCCGGTCTGGCCGCGGCCGGTCAGGACTGGTCCAACGGCGCAAACCGGACGCGCTCGTCCTCCAGGCGGCCGTGGAACATTTCCGCCGGACGCACCCAGGGCGATGTGTCGTGCGGCCAGATATGCACGTAGACGGTGAGGATTTCGTCGTTTCCGAGTGCCTGGCCTCGAAGATGCGCCGGTACAGGCCGCCTTTGTAGTGGCGATGCGTAGCCAGCTGCAGCGCTTCTGCTTCGCTGCTCACCTGATAGCGCGGGGTATTGCCTTCGCCGAAGGCTTCCACCAGTGTGAACGCCTGGCGGACGGCGTCGATGTCCGTGTCTTGCATGAGAATTCCGGTTGGGGTCCGTCTGGTTCCAAGTCGGGTGCGGACCGGGCCGGCATTCTACTCTGCGACGTCAGGGCTCTCCGGAGCGCCCTCGGCGGCGCGGTTGAACGGCCTGCAGCCCGGCCTCGAGCTGTCCGCTGTCCCGTTCGAAATCAATTGGACAGGCAAGGAGACGGAAACCCGGGCGCCGACCTTGTTGATCTGGTCGACGTATCCCATCCGTATGTCGCCGGCAAGGCGGTCCGCAATTGTCTTGACAATGGAAAGGCCCAGGCCAGAGCCTCGCGATGCTGTGCCCGGGGTCCGATAGAACGGCTCAAGTACCTTGATGCGTTCGTCTGGAGGAATCCCCGGGCCCGCGTCACTGCAGGTCAGGACAACCCGGTCGCCCTCCAGGCCGATGGCCAGATCGATAGCGCCGCCTTCCGGCGAGTAGCGAATCGCGTTGTCCACGAGATTCCTGACCAGCGTGAAGAGTTCGACTTCATCCACCGCCAGCCGGACGTCACGGTCGGCCAGTACGCCGATGTCTGCCTGATGGGCATCCGCCAACGGCATCAGATCCTCTATCACCCGGCGAAAGACCTGCAGGACAGACGTTGACAAGGCCGGCCGCGACGGCGTGGATTGCACGCGTGCAAGGCTGAGAAGCTGTTCCAGAAGGTGCCGGCCGCGCTCGATGCCTTGCCGCAGGGGGATAGCCGGGCGCGCGCCTCCCCGGACATCTCCGCATGCGAGAGCCGTTCTGCCTGCAGGGAAAGGGCCGTCATAGGCGAGCGCAGCTCATGGGCGGCATTGGCAATGAACTGGCGCTGCTGCTCCATGGAATCGGCAACCCGCCCCAGCAACCGGTTGATGGCCATGACGAATGGGCGGATTTCGGCAGGAAGGTGTTCGCTGGGCAGAGGCGCCAGCTCGCTCTCGTCGCGCCGATTGACCTCTGTCGCCAGGGCGGAAATGGGCCGGAAGAGCTTGCGGATCAGGTCGGCAACGATCAGCAGGAGAAGCGGAACCAGGACGACGAAGGGCAGCACCGTGCGCAGCGCACTGCCACGGGCGATTTCGTCGCGCATGCCGGTTTCCTGGGCAACAAGGATGCGGCCACCGTTGGGGAGCGTCCGCAAGAGGACCCGGAACGATTCCGTGTTCAGTGTGAGCGAGTGAACGCCGTCCGCCACGCCAGCCGGGACGCCGAGGAGCTTGCCAGGCATCTGGGGGCTTTGTCCGCCGGACGCAGGGCCCGCATACTGGACGATCACCCGGGCCTCCTCGTCGATGCCCGGCAGCTTGCCGAGTTCGGCCATGCGCGGGGATGGCAGGTGGTCGACATCGAACAGGACGGCTACCTGATGCAGCAGGTCGTCCTGCAGTTCGATGGCTTCATCGTAGGCAGCCTTGAAGGACACGATGCCGCCGACAGCCGCGACAGCAAGTATGGCCAGCGAAAGCCACAAGGACAACCGGGCCTGTATCGACGATCCGGTCAATCCTGCTTTGGCACCAGCCATCCAAGCCCCCTGACATTTCTGATTGCGGCCGCGCCCAGCTTCTTGCGCAGGGCGTGGATAAGGTACTCGACGGCATTGCTTTCGACTTCGTCGCCCCAGCCGTAGATTCTCTCTTCCAGCTCGGCGCGCGAGAGGATTGCGCCGGGGCGCATCATCAATGCCTGCAGCAGGGAAAACTCCCGGCCAGTGAGGGGTATCGGTGCTTCGTTGGCGATTTGCGCCTGCCGGGTATTGAGATCGAGGCAAAGCGTGCCGTTGCGCAGGGCCGACGACGCCGCGCCGCCTTTGCGGCGCCATACCGCCCGCATTCTTGCCAGCATTTCCGCCATCTCGAATGGCTTGACCAGATAGTCGTCCGCGCCGGCGTCCAGTCCGGATACGCGGTCATCCAGGGCGTCGCGGGCGGTAAGGATAACCACCGGGATGACGCTGCCGCGAGCCCTTATATCGCGAAGCACGTCAATGCCGCTCTTTCGTGGAAGGCCCAGATCCAGCAATACGATGTCGTACTCCTGGCAAGCCATTGCACTGATCCCTCGTTCGCCGTCTTCGACCCAGTCGGCGGCATAGGCAGCATCGCGCAGCGCAGCCTGAACGACCTGCCCGATCATGACGTCATCTTCTATCAACAGGACACGCATCCAGATACTCCGGTCTTGTCATGGCGCCCAGTATATGGAATCTGGCAACCAGGGCCAGCCTGCCGCAGGGCCGTCGTCAATGCCGCGCGTTGGCGGCAGCCCGCTGCGGCAGGAGCATGATGCACCCGACCATGAAGGCCATCAGGATTGCCGATGCCGTGAACCGGTCCAGCGCCATCCCGCCCGCATTCAGCGGCTTGTCCAGGAAATCGCCCACGACTGCGCCCAGGGGCGGGTCAGGATGAAAGCTGCCCAGAAAAGGACGGTGCGTGAGATGGCAGTCCGGTAGTACGCGACGGCCAGGATGGCCAGCAGCGTGCCAAACACAATAATTCCGCCGACATAGCCAAGGCCTATCGTGTCGGCCGTCCAGTCACCCAGCGCTGTGCCCAGCGTCTGCGAGAACATGATGGTCACCCAATAAAACATCTCCGCCTTCGGCGTATTGATCGATGCAATGGAGACCGTTCCCATGGTGCGATGCCAGACGAACAGGGAGACCAGCAGGAGTGCCAGAAGTACGGCAGTGCCGCCCGGGTAGCCGATGCCCAGCGACCGGTCGGCAAAGTCGGCGAGGGTCGTGCCGACGGTCGTGGTTGCAACGATGGTTACCCAGTAGATGGTCGGGTGATACTTCCTGGAACGAACCTGGGCCGTCACCGCGACAAGAAATATCGCCGCGAAAATGACGGTGCTGACCAGATATCCGAGATTGAGGGACATCGATAGCGCATCGCCCCCTGTCTCGCCCAAGGTCGTGGCGGCGATCTTGATGAGCCAGAAGACGAGCGTGACCTCGGGCACCTTGGCCAGCGTTTGTCGGACATTGGTGGAATGCATTGGCGTACTCCTCGAAAGAACGGCGGCTCGGTACTTGCTGACCGATGGTCCATGCCATCCTTCAGTTGGACTTCGAAACTGGAGGTGAGGCTACCCGCCGAGACTTAGCTGAGACTTAGGAGTTTCCGCCATGCCCATGCCGCGCCTGCGTCACACGGCCGCGCAGGCGCGATGGTGTTGAACGCCCGAGGATGTCAGGGCGTGATGGCCACCTTGAGCACGCCGTCGCGCTGGTTGGCGAACAGGTCGTAGGCCGATTCGATATCGGCCAGCTTGTAGTGGTGCGTGACCAGCGGCGCCAGGTCCACGCGCTGGGTCTCGATCACGTTCATCAGCCGGCGCATGCGCTCCTTGCCGCCGGGACACAGCGACGTGACGATGCGGTTGTCGCCCAGACCGGCGGCGAACGCCCCCAGCGGGATGCTCAGGTCCGTGGAATACACGCCCAGGCTGGACAGCGTGCCGCCCGGCTTCAGTACGCGCAGCGCCGCCTCGAAGGTGGCCTGCGTGCCGAGCGCCTCGATCGAGGCATCCACGCCCCGGCCGTCGGTCAGCCGCAGGATCTCGTCGACGACATCGGTCTTGCGGAAATTGACCACCTCGTCGGCGCCCATATGGCGCGCGATGGCCAGGCGCTCGTCGATGCCATCCACGACGATGATCTTCGACGCGCCCCGCAGCCGCGCGCCGGCCGTGGCACACAGGCCAATCGGGCCCTGCGCGAACACCGCCACGATATCGCCGATCTTGATATTGGCCTGCTCGGCGCCCGCAAAGCCGGTGGACATGATGTCGGGGCACATCAGCACCTGCTCGTCGGTCAGCCCGTCGGGAATCGGCGCCAGGTTGGCCTGGGCGTCGGGCACCAGCACGTATTCGGCCTGGGTGCCGTCGATGGTGTTGCCGAAGCGCCAGCCGCCCATCGGCTTGTAGCCGTGGCCGTGCGCCTGGCCGTCCTGCGACGCGCAGCCGTCCTGGCACGCGTACGAATGGAAGCTCGGGCAGATGGCGCCGGCAATCACGCGCTGGCCTTCCCGGTAGCCGGTCACGTTGCTGCCGAGCTTTTCGATCACCCCGACCGGCTCGTGGCCGATGGTCAGCCCGGGCTGGACGGGATACTCGCCCTTGAGGATGTGAACGTCGGTGCCGCAGATCGTGGTGGTGGTGATGCGGATCAGCGCATCGCCGGGACCGACGTCGGGGATGGGCTTTTCCTGAAGAATGATCCTGCCGGGACCTTCAAACACGGCAGCTCGCATGGTGGGCATGATTGTGCTCCTGGAGACTTCGGCGGAAGGGCGGCCGGGGGCGGATGGGCGCGCCGCTTCCACTTTATTGCCACAGATTCGAGCGAGTGTTGATCAGAGTCTGGCGAAGCAGATGTTAGGGCCCAACGTGCCGGGCCTATCTTCCGCCGCGCTCCAGGATCTTGTAGAGATGCGAGCGCGATATCCGCAGCTGCGCCGCCGCGCGTTTCTTGTTGCCGCCATGGCGGGCGATGGCGTCGAGCACGGCGGCGTAGGCCAGCTCGTTCATGCCGCCGGGGGCATCGGCCGGGGCGGGAGGCGCCAATGACGAGCCAAAGGCAGCGGTTGATGCACGCGTCTCGCCAGAAAAGGCCGGCTCCGGCGCAAATTCGTCATCGACGTCCTGCGCGGCGATGACGCCCCGGGCCGCATCGCCCCGCGCAAAATCCGCCACCTTCAGTGCGCGGCCGTCGCAGAACACCAGCGCCTCTTCCACGCGCTGCCGCAGTTGCCGGACATTCCCCGGCCATGGCTGTCCGGCCAGATAGCGCGCCACATCGTGCTCGATTCGGGGCGCCGGCATGCCATTGCGTGTGCAGAATGCCTCGACGAAATGCTGCAGCAGCGCCGGAATATCCTCGCGCCGCTGGCGCAGTGCGGGAATGCGCAGCACCACGCCGCTGAGCCGGTAATACAGGTCCAGCCGGAACCGGCCGGCGTCGATCAGTTCCGGAATATCGCGATTGGTGGCCGATACCAGCCGGAAATCCACCTTGCGCGCGCGACCGCTGCCCAGCCGTTCGACCATGTGGTCCTCCAGCACGCGCAGCAGCTTTACCTGCATTTCCATCGGAATATCGGCGACCTCGTCCAGGAACACCGTGCCGCCGGCGGCCAGTTCCAGCTTGCCCGCCTGGCCCTGGCGCTTGCTGCCCGTAAAGGCGCCGGGCGCATGGCCGAACAGCTCGGATTCGATCAGCGTGGCCGGCAGGGCGGCCAGGTTCAGGCTGACCAGCGGGCGGTCGGTGGCCGGGCCGTCGTGGCCGCTGCCGTGGATGGCGCGCGCCACCAGTTCCTTGCCGGTGCCGCTTTCGCCGAGGATCAGCACCGGCACGTCCAGCCGGGCCACGGTCTGGATTTCACGGCGCAGGCGCTGCATCGGCGCGCTTTCGCCGATCAGGCCCAGGTTGGACTGCCTTTCCCGCAGGCCTTCGCGCAGGCCTTCAAATTCGCGCTGGTAGCGGGCCACTTCGGACCGCAGCGTCACCAGTTCCTTGTGCATGCGCACCAGTTCTTCCGGTCCCTTGAACATGACCTGGCCGATGGCGCCCACCACCTGGCCGTGCTGGCGGATCGGAATCCGGTTCACCACGCGGCTGGTGTGATTCAGTTGCTGCAGTTGCCCGATCTCGGCCTTGCCGCTGCCGACCACCTGCGGCAGCCGGCTGTTCGGGATCACGTCGGCGGCGGCGCGGCCAATGCCGGCGCCGGCCTCCAGGCCCAGGAATTTCTCGTGGACCGGGCTGATAAAGCGCACCAGCCCCGCCTGGTCGACCACGGTGATGGCCTGGTAGGGATCGTTGAGGAAGTGGTCGAGGATGGCATCGGCAAACGGCACGGTGCCCAGGAAATCGAACAGCGTCGCCTGCGCATCGGCGGCATGCAGCAGGATCAGGCGCCGCGTGCCGTCTTCCAGCGACAGCCCGATGTAGCGCGCCTCACCCACCGCCACCGGAAACAGCTTCCGGCCGCCGGCCGGACCGGCCTGCATCCACGCAGTCAGGGTGGCCGTGGCCACCGTGGCATTGGTGCAAACGCCGAAAGCCGTTTCGGTGGCCCCATCGGCCGTGCATAGCAATGCGCCGAGACACGCCGCATCCGGACGCGGATCGGCTGTCGCCTGTGTTGTCTCCGTGGACACGGATGTCTCCTGTGGTGTCCTTATAGCGGACACTTTGGTGTAGTTGTGACGGACATCTTAGCCTTGCCGCATTCATTTCTCAATGTAATCAAGGCCGCGACATGTATCTCAGAGCTGGCATGTGTTGTGCGGGGTGTCTCTGCATCAACACAAGCAAGACAGTGGGAGACAACGCGTGAGCTGGCAGCCCGAAGTGGACGAACTCGCCTGGCGGCGGCGGCTTGCCGCCCGCATGGGCGGTGACAGCAAGGTGGAGCGCCACAAGGCGGCGGGCAAGCTGACGGTGCGCGATCGGGTCGATGCGATTGCCGATCCGGGCTCGTTCCGCGAGGTGGGCGGCCTGAGCGGCAGTGGCCGCTACGACAGCAACGGGCGGCTGGTCGACCTGATCCCGTCGAACCTGGTGATGGGCCGCGCGCAGGTCGACGGGCGCCCGGTCGTGCTGGTCGGCGACGATTTCACGGTGCGTGGCGGCGCCAACGACGGCGCGCCCGGCGACAAGCTGATCCACGCCGAAAAGATGGCCCACGACCTGCGGCTGCCGATGATCCGGTTGGTCGACGGCACGGGTGGTGGCGGCTCCGTGCGCAATATCGAGATCAAGGGCCACACGCTGATCCCGACCATGAAGGTCTGGCAGTACGTGGTCGAGAACATGGCCACGGTGCCGGTGGTGTCGCTGGCGCTGGGGTCCGTCGCCGGCATGGGCGCGGCGCGCGTGGCGGCCAGCCACTATTCGGTGATGGTCAGGGAGACTTCGCAACTGTTCAGCGAAGGGCCGCCGCTGGTGGCGCGGGCCGGGCAGGACATCGGCAAGAACGAGCTGGGCGGCAGCCAGATCCATACGCGCAACGGCGTGGTGGACGACGAGGTGGCCACCGAGCAGCAGGCGTTTGCGCGCGCCCGGCAGTTCCTCTCGTATTTGCCGGCCTCGGTGCACGAACTGCCGCCCCGGGCGACGCCCATCGACAGCCCGACGCGGCGCGACGAATGGCTGTTGTCCGCCATCCCGCGCGACAGCCGCGCCGCGTACCAGATCCGGCCGATCCTGAAATCGCTGGTCGATGCGGGGTCGCTGTTCGAGATGGGCTCGCAATGGGGGCGCGCCATCGTCACGGCGCTGGCGCGGCTCGATGGCTGGCCGGTCGCCGTGATTGCCAGCGATCCCGCGTGTCATGGCGGCAACTGGGATAGCGACACGGCCGAGAAATTCACGCGTTTCGTCGACCTGGCGCAGACCTTCCACCTGCCGGTGGTCAATCTGGTGGATACGGCCGGCTTCCAGGTCGGGCTGGAGGCCGAGCAGGCCGGGATCATGCGCTATGGCGTGCGCGCGCTGGCGGCGGTGTACCAGGCCACGGTGCCGTGGTGCTCCGTCATCGTGCGGCGCGCCTATGGCGTGGCGGCGGCCGGCCACCAGCATATGGGCCGGTTCAATTTCCGCTACGCGTGGCCATCGGCCAACTGGGGCGCCTTGCCGATAGAAGGCGGCCTGGAGGTGGCCTACAAGGCCGAGATCGAGGGCGCCGACGACCCCGTGCAGAAGCGCGCCGAGATCGAGCAGCGCGTGCGCAGCCTGACGTCGCCGTTCCGCAGCGCCGAGGCATTCGTCATCGAGGACATCATCGACCCGCGCGATACCCGCGCGCTGCTGTGCGACTTCGCCAACCTGGCGGCGCCGCTGCGCGAGCCCGGCGTCAGCCGCTTTGGCGTGCGGCCCTGAGACGGCCGGGCGCCATCCGGACACAACACAAGAACATCACAGGAGAGAGACTTTGAAGAAGCTGCTGATTGCGAACCGTGGGGAGATTGCCCTGCGTATCGTGCGGGCCGCGCGGGATCTGGAAATTGGCACCGTGGCGGTCTATTCGCAGGACGACGTCAGCGCGCTGCATCGCGTGCTGGCCGACGAGGCTGTAGCGCTGGATGGCGCCGGCCCGGCCGCCTATATCGACATCGCCGGCATCATTGCCGCCGCCAAGTCCACCGGCTGCGATGCCGTGCATCCGGGCTACGGCTTCCTGAGCGAGCGGGCCGACTTCGCGCAGGCGTGCGAGGCCGCCGGCATCCGGTTCATCGGCCCGGCGGTCGAGCATCTGGCGATCTTCGGCGACAAGGGCCGCGCGCTGGAACTGGCGGTACAGAGCGATGTGCCGGTAATGCCAGCCACGCACGGCGGCGCGTCCCTGGACGACATCACGGCCTTCTTCGATGCACAGGGCGCGGCCGGCGTCGTTATCAAGGCGGTGGGCGGCGGGGGCGGCCGGGGCATGCGCGTGGTGCGCCGCCGTGAAGACCTGGCCGAAGCCTATGCGCGCTGCCGCTCCGAGGCGGCGTCGGCGTTCGGCATCGACGCGCTGTACGCAGAGCGGCTGGTGGCGCGGGCGCGCCATATCGAGGTGCAGATCGCCGGCGACGGCGTGAATGTGGTGGCGCTGGGCGAGCGCGACTGCACACTGCAGCGGCGCTTCCAGAAGCTGGTGGAAATCGCCCCGAGCCCCGTGCTGAAGCCGCAGCTGCGCGACGCCATCATCAAGGCCGCGCTGCGTCTGGCGCGCCGCGTGGGCTACGCCAGCCTGGGTACGTTCGAATTCCTGGTCGAGGAAAACGAGGCCGGCGAGCAGAAGGATTTTGTCTTTATCGAAGCCAATCCGCGCCTGCAGGTCGAGCATACGATCACCGAGCAGGTCACGGGCGTGGACCTGGTGGCGCTGCAAATCGGGCTGGCCGCGGGGCGTACGCTGGCTGAACTTGGGCTGGACCCGGCCGCGCCGCCGCAGCCGCGCGGCTTTGCCATCCAGGTTCGCGTCAATGCCGAAATGACCGACGCCAACGGGCTGGCCCGTCCGGCGCATGGCCGGCTGGAGCGATTCGATCCGCCGACCGGGCCCGATGTCCGCGTCGATACCCACGCCTATACCGGCTACGAGCCGTCGCCGAACTTCGACACGCTGCTGGCCAAGTTGATCGTCAGCAGCGGCACGTCGGACTTCGGGGCGGTGCTGCGCCGTCTGCAACGTGCGCTGGCTGAATTCCGCATCGGCGGCGTGCCCACCAACCTGAACCTGCTGCGCGCGCTGGTGCAGCGCGACGAATTCCGGACGCAGGCCGTCCATACGCGCCATTTCGAGGCGATCCTGCCGGAACTCGCCGCTGCGGCCGAGGCGATTGCCGACGCCGGCCGCGCGCAGGAGGCGCTGCTCGGCGGCGCGGCACGGCCGCCGGTCCATGGTCTTGCACATGCGGCGGGCCCGGAGGAACAGGTCGAGGAAGGGCTGGTCGCCATCCGCGCGCCGCTGACGGGCCGCGTGGTGGAAATCGCGGTGGAACTGAACGCGCTGGTCAAGCCGGGCCAGACCGTGGCTGTGCTCGACGCCATGAAGATGGAGCACGCCATCGTGGCCGAATGCGCGGGCCGCGTGGTGGACCTGCGCCTGGAAAAGAACGCGCTGGCCGCCGAGAACCAGATCCTTATCGTGCTGGAGGAAGTAGACGCCGACGGCGTGGCGGCCGACACCGCCCAGGCGCACGACGCCAGCGCCATCCGCGCCGACCTGCAGCGCGTGCTGGACCGGCACGCCTATCTGTATGACGACGCGCGCCCCGACGCCGTGGCCCGGCGCCGATCGCGCGGACAGCGCACGGCCCGCGAGAATATTGCCGACCTGTGCGATGCCGACAGCTTCGTCGAATACGGCGCGCTGGCGATGGCCGCCCAGGCCACCCGCCGCACCAAAGAGGACCTGATCGCCAATGCGCCGGCCGACGGCCTGATCACGGGCATCGGCAACGTCAATGCCGAGCTGGTCGGCAAGGATCGCGCCCGCAGTGCGGTGATGGCCTACGACGCCACCGTGATGGCCGGCACGCAGGGCAAGCGCAACCATATCAAGACCGACCGCATCGTGGAGGTGGCGCTGCGCGACGAACTGCCGCTGGTGCTGTTTGGCGAAGGTGGCGGCGGGCGTCCCGGCGACGTGGACTTTCCGTCGGTGTCGGGCCTGTACCAGCCGTCGTTCGCCGCGTTTGCCGAACTGAGCGGGCAGGTGCCGGTGGTGGGCATCGTGTCGGGCCGCTGCTTCGCGGGCAATGCGGCGTTCGTGGGCTGCTGCGACGTGATCATCGCCGACAAGTCCGTGAACATCGGCATGGCCGGGCCAGCCATGATCGAAGGGGGCGGGCTGGGCATCTTCCGTCCGGAGGACGTGGGCCCGGCGCCGGTGCAGTTCGCCAATGGAGTCATCGACATCCTGGTGGAAAACGAGGCCGAGGCCACGCACGCGGCCAAGCACTACCTGTCGATGTTCCAGGGCCGCGTGGCGCACTGGAGCGCGCCCGATCCTGCCGCGCTGCGCCATGTGGTGCCCGAGAACCGGCTGCGCGTCTACGACACCCGCAAGGCCATCGAGGGCATTGCCGATGTGGGTAGCGTGCTGATGCTGCGCGGCGGCTTTGGCGCCGGCATCCATACGGCGCTGGCCCGCGTGGAGGGGCAACCGGTCGGCATCATGGCCAACAACCCGTATCACCTGGGCGGCGCCATCGACGCCGACGCGGCCGACAAGGCGTCGCGCTTCATGCAGCTGTGCGATGCGCACGGCCTGCCGATCGTCTCGCTGATCGATACCCCGGGGTTCATGGTAGGGCCGGACGTCGAGGCACGTGCGCAGGTGCGCCACGTGTCGCGCATGTTCCTGACGGCCGCCAAGCTGCGCGTGGCGCTGCTGGCCGTGACGCTGCGCAAGGGCTATGGGCTGGGCGCGATGGCCATGGCGGGCGGCGGCTTCCGTTCGGCCAGCTTCACGATCTCGTGGCCGACCGGCGAATTCGGGCCGATGGGGCTGGAGGGCGCAGTGCGGCTCGGTTTCAAGAAGGAGCTTGAAGCGGTGCCCGATGGCCCGGAGCGCAAGGCGCTGTTCGACCGGCTGGTGGCGCAGTCGTACGAACGCGGCCACGCGATCAACACGGCGGCGGCGGTGGAGATCGATGCGGTGATCGATCCGGCCGAGACGCGCAAATGGATCGCTCAGGGTATCGCGTCGGCGGAACTGCGTGGCCGGCGCGAGCGTCGCGGCTTTGTGGACGCATGGTAGGCGCCCGGTGGATATCCGCACCCCGGACCCACGGTATCAACGAAACCAGGAGGCTTCCATGACCAGGAATGGTCCAGATCCGGCGCAACTGGCGCTGGGGGGATTGCGCGTGCTGGAAATCGGCACCGGCCCGGCGCTGGCCTACGCGGGCAAGCTGTTTGCCGATTTTGGCGCCGAGGTCATCAAGGTCGAACGCGCGGCCGGCGACGCCTGGCGGCGGATGCCACCGCTGGTGGATTTGCCCGGCAGCCAGCCGGAAAGCGCGCTCTTCGGCTGGCTCAATACCAACAAGCGCAGCGTCGTGGCCGAAGGCGGCCCGGACGACGAGGTGTGGCTGGCGCAGTTGGCGCGCACGTGTGATGTGGTGCTCGACGCCCGCGCGCTGGCCGAGGGTATTGCCGTGCTGCAGCGGCCAGTCTGGCAGGACGTAAGCGATTCTGGCGGCCATGTGCCCATCGACATCGCGCTGACATGGTTTGGCGATAGCGGCCCCTACAGCGAGTTCGCGGGCACCGAGGCGGTGTGCCGGGGGCTGGCCGGCGCCGTGCATGGCAGCGGACCGGTGGAGGGGCCGCCGCATATGCCGCACGACGTGCAGACCGGCATCGTGGTGGGCCTGAGCGCGTTCTCGGCCGCCGTGGCGGGGCTGATGGGCGCCGCGCAGGGCAGCCGGCGCTACGTGCTGAGCACGCATGAATGCATCTTCAGCGTGGTGGAGATGGAAGCGGGCATGGTGCAGGACAACCGCCACCCGCTCCGGCGCATGGGCGTGAACCGGTTTTGCGGTACGCATCCGGGCGGCATCTACGAGACGGCTGACGGCTGGATCGGCATCTTCACGCATACGCTGCCGCAGTGGAAGGCGCTGTGCGAGGCGATCGGGCGCCCCGAACTGGGCAGCGATCCGCGCTTTGCCAGCGGTCCCGAACGGATGCTGGTGGCCGACGAGATCGACGCCTTCCTGAAGCCGGCGCTGCTGAAGCGCACGGCCGAACAGTGGTTTGCGCTGCTGGGCGACAAGAAGCATCCGGCCGTGGTGGTGCCCGGCATGGCCACGCTGCTGGAGCAGGCCGTGCATCGCCAGCGCGGCGCATTCGTGCCAGTGGAACTGGGCGGCGTGACATTCGAAGGCCCCGTGGTGCCGCTGCGGCTCGACGATGCCGGGCCGCTGGCCGGCGGCCGGGCGCCGGGGCTGGGTGCCGATACGGCGTTCTACCGCGATGCGGGCCTGGACCATCATCCTCGCCACCGTCTGGCGCCGGCTCCGGCCACGCGCCTGCCGCTGGAGGGCGTCCGCGTGGTCGACCTGACGATGGGCTGGGCGGGTCCGCTGGCCACGCGGACGCTGGCCGACCTGGGGGCCGAGGTCATCAAGGTGGAAAGCACGGGCTACCCGGACTGGTGGCGCGGCGCGAATTTCACCGACGAGTTCTATCGGGACCGGCTGTACGAGAAGAATTCGAACTTCAACATGATGAACCGCAACAAGCTCGGCATCACGCTGGACCTGACGCAGCCCGAGGGCAAGGCGCTGCTGCTGGACCTGGTGGCCAACGCCGACGCGGTCATCGAAAACTACTCGGCCGAGGTGCTGCCCAAGCTGGGCCTGACCTACGACACGCTGCGCGCCCGCAATGGGCGGCTGGCGATGGTGTCGATGCCGGCCTTTGGCCTGGGCAACGCCTGGAGCAACACGCGCGCCTATGGCGGCACGCTGGAACAGGCCAGCGGGCTGCCCTGCTACACGGGCGATCCAGCCGGGCCGCCCGCCATGACGTCGTATGCCTATGGCGATCCGATTGGCGGCCTCAATGCCGGGGCAGCGATGCTCGTTGCCTTGTTCGCCCAGCAGGCTACGGGCAAGGGGCGGCATCTGAACCTGTCGCAGGTGGAGGCCATGCTGGCCCTCACCGCGCCATTCATGATCGAGCAGTCGGTATCGGGACAGGTGGCGCCGCGCCAGGGCAATCGGCATCCGATGGCCGTGCCGCATGGCTGCTACCGCTGCGCCGGCGACGATGGCTGGATCGTCCTGAGCCTGACCGATGACGCCCAGTGGCCCGCGCTAGGCCGCCTGATCGGACGCCCCGATCTGGCCGCCGATACGGCGCTGGCCGATGCCACGGGCCGCCGCGCCCGGCATGACCGCATCGACGCCGCCATTGCCGCCTGGTGCGCGGCACGCGAGCCCGACGACGCCATGCACCAGCTTCAGCAGGCCGGTATCGCGGCCGGCGCGGTCAAGCCGATGTGGCAGGTGCTGCAGGATCGCCATCTGCATGCGCGCGGGTTCTGGTGCGAGGTGGAGCGTCCCTACGTTGGGCGATATCCCGCCAGCACCAGTTGGTTCCGTGGTGCCGACGGGCCGGCGCCGATCCGCCATGTTTCGCCGACGCTGGGCCAGCACACCGACCAGGTACTGGCCAGCGTGCTGGGACTCGGCGCCGAACAGCGCGCGGCGCTGGAGCGTCGGGGCATCACGGGCCAGACCGCCCGGCGCAAGGGCGCCGGGACATCGGCCTAGTCCCTTGACAGGACATGAGACGCCTGAATTCAAGATAAAACGATAAGGAGACCACATGAAACGACGCGAAATGACGCTGGCCGCTGCCATGGCCATGGGATGCCTGCTGACAATCGGCCTGCCGGGCATCGCAGCCGCCCAGTCCACCGGAAACTGGCCGAACAAGCCGATCCGCATGATCGTGCCGTTCCCGGCCGGATCGTTTACCGATACCGTGGCGCGCGTGCTGTCGGAGCGGTTGACCAGGTCGCTGGGCCAGCCCGTGGTGGTGGAGAACAAGGCCGGCGCCAACGGCCTGATCGGCGTGGGCGAGGCCGTGCGCGCCGCCCCGGACGGCTACACGCTGGTGGTCACCAATTCCAGCAGCGTCACCATCAACCCGCACATCTACAAGAAGGCCAGCTACAAGGCGCGCGACCTGGCGCCGGTGACGCTGGTACTGGAGGCGCCGTTCATCCTGGTGACCAACCCGGAGTGGTCGCAGAAGAACGCGGTGGCCACGGTGCCCGATCTGGTCCGCTACGCGTCGCAACATCCCGGCAAGATCAGCTACGGCTCGGCCGGCCCCGGCAACATCGCCCACCTGAGCTTTGCGATGCTGAACAACCGCGCGAAGATTTCTACCACGCACGTGCCGTACAAGTCGGCCGCCCAGGCGGAAATGGCGGTGATCAGCGGCGAACTCGATACCGCGTTCGACACCTGGACGGCGTTGCCGCAGATCAAGGCCGGCAAGCTCAAGCCCATCGCTGTCAGCTCGTCGCGGCGCATGACGCAGTTGCCCGACATCCCCACGGTGGAGGAAGCGGGCCTGAAGCCGTTCAACTCCACGTTCTGGATCGGCCTGCTGGCGCCGGCCGGCACGCCGCAGCCCATCGTCCAGAAGCTGCATGCGGCCACGCGCGGCGTGCTGGACGACGAGAAGGCCAAGGCCGCACTGGGGCAGCAGGGCGACGTGGTGATGGTGGATCCCGAGAACTTCGCAAAGCGGGTGGAGAAGGAGGAAGTCAGCTGGGACGCCGTGATCCAGCGCGAAGGCATCACGCTGGACTGATCGCTGACCTGTCGCACGTGGCATCGCCGCCACGTGCTGCCTTGCTGCCCTCCATCGGTAGCAACCCCTAGTTGACTCCATTTTCATGAGCATAAAATCTGTTTCACAAACATGAAAACAAGGCGCCGATCAGCCGATCCTTCAAAACGGCGCCCGATGTTGGAGACAGCCCACCCATGACCGCATCTTCGGCCGCCAAGCAGGCGGCTCCCACCTATTTCGTCCGTACCGAAGAGGTGGCCGGCTATCACCCGGCCAATCATGTCGGCACACTGAACCGCCGCATCATCGGCCGCGAGAACGTCGGCGCTACCCAGCTCGAAGTGGTCCACGGCACCATCGAGCGCGGCAAGGGCGCGTTGCCGCACGCGCATCCGGGCATCGAGCAGGTCTGCTATGTGCTGGAAGGGCGCGCGCGGGCCGAGGTCAACGGCCAGGCGCGCGAGCTTGGGCCGGGCGACTGCTGCTTTTTTCCGGCCGACGCCATGCATGTGTTCACGGTGATCAGCGACGAGCCCGTAAAGCTGCTGGTGATTTACGCGCCGCCGTACGAGGAATCGGCCGACCGCGTGATTCGTCCGGCCTGAGCACCCTATTCAATAGGGCGCAGCAGCGGCCCAAACCCCTGGAGGAGATCACCATGCCGAATTTCCGCGTGCGGCGCACGCTTGCCGCCGCCTTGCTGGCGCTACCCATGGCGGCTGTGCCGCTGGCCGCGCAGGCCGCAGACAGTTATCCGAGCCGCCCGATCCGGCTGGTGGTGCCGTTCGCGGCGGGCAGCGGCACCGACGCCGTGGCGCGCATCACGGCCAAGGAACTGGGCGATGCGCTGGGCCAGAACGTGGTGGTCGACAACCGCCCCGGGGCCAACGGTGCGATTGCCGCCGAACTGGTGGCGCAGGCCGCGCCCGATGGCTACACGCTGTTCATGACGACGAACACCACGCATTCGGCCAATCCGTCGCTGATGAAGAAGCTGCCCTACGACCCGATCAAGGATTTCACGCCGGTCGCGCGCATGGGCAACCTGCCGTTCATGCTGGTGATCAATCCGAAGCTGCCGGTGAAGACGGTGGGCGAGCTGATTGCCTATGCCAAGGCGCATCCGGGCATGTCGTACGCCAGCGGCAACAGCACCGGCATCGTGTCGGGCGCCACGCTGGGCCGCATGGCCAATATCGACCTGCTGCACGTGCCGTACAAGAGCACGCCGCCGGCCATGACCGACGTCATCGCCGGGCAGGTGCCAATGATGTTCGTCGACGTGGCTGCAGGCATCGCCAACGTCAAGGCCGGCAAGATGCGTGCGCTGGCGGTGACCACCGCGCAGCGCAGCCGCCTGCTGCCCGACCTGCCGCCGATTGCCGACACGCCCGAGCTGAAGGGCTTCGACATTACCTCCTGGAACGGGGTGTTCGCCCCGGCCAAGACGCCGCAGCCGATTGTGGAGCGGCTGAACCGCGAATTGTCGAAGATCGCGTCCAGCAAGGAGGTGGCGCCAAAGTTCGAGGCGCTGGGCTTCGAGGCCTTCGGCCAGACCCCGCAGCAGTTCACGGCCTTTGTCGGCAGCGAACTGGTGAAGTGGAACAAGCTCGTGAAGGACGCGGGCATCCAGCCGGAATAAGGAGCACCGGATGAATTTCGAAAGGACACCCGAGCAGAACGCCATCGTCGACGCTGTCACGCAGCTGTGCAGCGACTTCGGCCCCGAGTACTGGGCCGGGTTGGACCGCGAACATCGCTTTCCGGAGGCGTTCCACCAGGCCATGGCGGGGGCCGGCTGGCTGGGCATCGCCATGCCGGAGCGCTTTGGCGGGGCGGGGCTGGGCATTACAGAGGCGGCGCTGATCATGCAGACGGTGTCGGCGTCCGGGGCGGGATTCTCGGGTGCGTCGGCCATCCACATGAACGTGTTCGGCCTGAACCCGGTGGTGGTGTTTGGCACCGACGCCCAGCAGGCGGCCGCGCTGCCGCCGCTGATCGAAGGCCGCGACAAGGCCTGCTTTGCCGTGACCGAGCCCGATGCCGGGCTGGACACCACTCACCTGAAGACGCAGGCCGTGCGCACCGCCGACGGCACCGCCTATCGCGTGGACGGCCGCAAGATCTGGATTTCCACGGCCCAGGTGGCCACGCGCATGCTGCTGCTGGCCCGCACCACGCCGCTGGAGGCCGTGGCCAAGCCCACCCAGGGTCTGAGCCTGTTCTACACCACGCTGGACCGCAACCATATCGAAGTGCGCGAGATCGACAAGATGGGGCGCGGCGCGGTGGATTCGAACATGCTGTTCATCGACGGCCTGATGGTGCCGGCCGGGGATCGGATTGGCGAGGAGGGCCGGGGATTCGAGTACATCCTGCACGGGCTGAACCCCGAGCGCATCCTGATCGCGGCGGAAGCCGTGGGCCTGGGCCGCGCTGCGCTGGAGGCCGCCACGCGCTATGCGAAGGAGCGGACCGTGTTCGGCCGGCCCATCGGCCAGAACCAGGGCATCCAGCATCCGCTGGCGCAGGCGTGGATGGCGCTGGAGGCGGCCGACATGATGGTGTGGAAGGCGGCCTGGCTCTATGACAACGGCAAGCCATGCGGTGCCGAGGCCAACGCGGCCAAGTACCTGGCGGCCGAAGCGGCGCACCAGGCCTGCCAGACGGCCGTGCTGACGCTGGGCGGGATGGGCTATGCGCGCGAGTATCACGTGGAGCGCTACCTGCGGGAATCCTATATTCCGCGCATCGCCCCGGTCAGCGCCCAGCTGATCATGTGCCATATCGCGGAGCGCGTGCTGGGGCTGCCGAAGTCGTATTAAGGTCGTATCGAGCCGATTTGCCGACGTACCAAGACAAAAGCCCCGGACCAAAATCCGGGGCTTCGTTTTTGCACTTTTTGCAGGTTTCCCGCTGCCGCGCCATGACGATCCGTAAAGATCTTGCACCGTTGTGTGCCACGATGCCTTTCAGCGATGAAAACGTCCAATCATCGTTGAAAAACACAATAGGCCGATGCTCATGGCGCGGCGCGCGGCGGCATGGTCTTCCCATCTAAGAGCCCATGCCGCGCAAACCTGGATGACCCTGCCCGCCATCCCGGCCGCGGAAATCGTAATTTCCTTACTTCCCAAGCTCGTGGCCAATCACGCCACCCACCACGGCGCCGCCGATGGTGCCGGCCGTGCTGCCGTTGGTGGCCTCATGGCCACCACACCGCCTGCCACCGCGCCGGTTGCCGTGCAGCCCGAGAGGGCCCAGCAGCACGCGCCGATGGCGATAACGCCTGTGATTTGCTTCCACATGATGCGCTCCCACGTTGGCGCCGCGGTCTGTGGTGACGCGGCGGCGTCTGTCGTTCATCACGACTCAAGAATAGTTCCGCGCCGTCGGCCAGCCTTTCCGGCGGGCGCTGATTGCACTGTAGGAATTTGTCGGACGACCGCTACATGGCCCCGATGGGCTGTCAACCGTGCAAACGTACGAAATTTGTCGGGGATGCAGGCTGCGGTCGCAAGCGCCCTGATGCACAATCCCGCTTCAGTCTGGGCTGCAATGACCGATAACCCTTGGCGGTGCCGGAAATTTCACGCCTGGTTCGCCTGACCTTTCAGAATGGCAGCCTGCCGCAAGCCACCTCCCCGTCACCCGCTGCCATGATGTCGCCCCGTTTCGACGCATCCCTTGTTCTGATTTCCGTGCTGGTTGCCGTGCTGGCGTCGTATACGGCGCTGGATATGGCCGGCCGCATTTCCACCGCGGCCCGAGGCCGATACGCGCGCATGTGGCTGGCCGGCGGGGCCGTGGCCATGGGGCTGGGCATCTGGTCGATGCATTTCATCGGCATGCTGGCCTTCAGCCTGCCGATTCCGCTCGGCTACGACCTTGGCATCACCGGCGCATCGCTGCTGATCGCCGTGCTGGCGTCGGCCTTCGCGCTGCACCTGGTCAGCCAGGAATACCTGCCTCGCAGGCGTCTGGCGCTGGGGGCGCTGGCACTGGGGGCGGCGGTTTCCACGATGCACTACACGGGCATGGCAGCCTTGCGCATGCAGCCCGGCATCGACTACGACCCGTGGCTGTTCTTGCTATCGATCGTGATTGCCGTGGCAGCCTCGGGCGCCGCGCTGTGGATCGCCTTCCGGCTTCGGCGCAGCATGCCGCGGGTGCACCAGCTGCGGCTGGGGGCGGCGCTTGTCATGGGCGGCGCCATTTCGGCCATGCACTACACGGGCATGGCGGCGGCACGGTTTCCGCTGGGCAGCGTTTGCGGCGCCGCGCGCTCGGGCGTGGACAGCAGCGCGCTGGCCTTGCCGATCCTGGTCGTCACGGTGTGCGTGCTGGCCGTGGCGCTGATCACGTCGGTGCTCGACATGCGGCTGGAAATGCGGACGGCCGTGCTGGCCGACGCGCTGGGCGTGGCCAACAAGGAGCTGGAGTTCCTGGCCCTGCACGACAAGCTTACCCACCTGCCCAACCGCGTGCTGCTCGAAGACCGCTTCCAGCAGGCCATCCAGGCGGCCACGCGCCAGTCCGGCACGTTCGCGGTGCTGTTCGTGGACCTGGACGGCTTCAAGGGCGTCAACGACACCTATGGCCACCAGATGGGCGACAGCCTGCTGGTGGAGATCGCCAGCCGCCTGCGGGCGTCTGCCCGATCGGAGGACACGATCTCGCGCGTGGGTGGCGATGAATTCGTGGTGCTGGTCAGGGTGGAAGAGCCGGCGGACGCCGGCGTGATGGCCGAAAAGCTGATCGAGGCGCTGCGCGTGCCGGTGAACGTGGCGGGCCATGCGCTGCACGTGTCGGGCAGCATCGGCATTGCGCTCTTTCCCGCCGACGGCGCCGACCAGGACACGTTGATGACCAACGCCGATGCCGCGATGTACCACGCCAAGGCGTCGGGCCGCAACGCATACTGCTTCTTCGAGGGATCGATGAATCATCAGGCGCGGGTCCAGCAGTCGCTGATCCAGGACCTGCGCGGCGTGACGCGCACCGGCCAGCTCGAACTGCACTACCAGCCCAAGTTCGCGGCCAGCGACAGCCGCCTGGTAGGCGCCGAGGCGCTATTGCGATGGCATCATCCGCTGCACGGTCTGCTGATGCCCGACCAGTTCATCGGCCTGGCCGAGAAGACCGGCGCCATCGTGCAGATCGGCAAATGGGTGCTGGACGAGGCCTGCCGCCAGCTGGCCACGTGGCATGCCGGTGGCCATGTGGAATGGTCGATGGCGGTGAACCTGTCTGCGCTGCAGTTCTGCCATGGCGGAATGATCGAGACGGTGTCCGATGCCCTGGCGCATCACGGCATCCCGGCCGCCCGGCTGACGCTCGAGATCACGGAGAGCACGGCCATGCGCGACGTGGAGGAAACGCTCGCGATCATGACGCGGCTGGACGAGATGGGTGTGCGCATCGCCATCGACGACTTCGGTACAGGTTACTCAAGCCTGTTGCACCTGAAGCGGATTCCGGCCAGCGAGTTGAAGATCGATCGCGGCTTCGTGCGCGATCTGGCGGAGGATTCGGAGGATGCGGCGATCGTATCGGCCATCGTGGCGCTGGGCCGTACGCTGAATCTGCAGGTGGTGGCGGAAGGGGTGGAGACCGAGGCGCAGCAGTCGTTCCTGGCGGGCCTGGGGTGCGATGCCTTGCAGGGCTATCTGCTTGGCAGGCCGGTGCCGGCCGCGCAATTCATGAGCCAGGCGGCGGTGCACTAGGCGCCGTCGCCCGGCGGGCGGGCTGTATCAGCCCGGAGATGGCCCGAGCGGGCCATGGCCTGGATCACGCACCGTCGGTGAACGGGTTGCGTGGGTCGCGCACATCGTGTGCACCGTCGACAAACGGGTTGCGGGCATCGCGCACATCGCGCGCGCCATCGGTGTACACGTCGCGCGTGCCAAGACGTTCGACCAGGCCGTCACGGTTGGTGACACGTGCACCGTCAGTGTAGGGATCTACGCTGCGCGGAGCGGCGGTGACCATCGTGGCGGCGCCAGCCAGCGTGGTGGCGAGGGCGGTGTAGAGCAGGGCTTTCTTGAGCATGGAGATCTCCTTGGAATCGAGGATGGAGGCGGCTTGGTCGTTGGTACCGGTCGTCACGCGACCTTGGCTTGCAGTCTATGAGCGGGCCAGCCACGCCAACATGACCCACGCATGACATGTTCGTCATGCGTTGCCGATGCCCGATGCAACATTGCGGCGGCAACTCGACGGATTCCGGGGGCGCTGTCCCAACACCCTGTAGAATCTGTGCTGGTCCGCCGGATTTCCTGCGCGGACCGCCTCCCCCCAATCGAATTCCCCGGCCCGCCCGCTACGTGGCGGGCGCGCACCAAAAGTCATGTCCGAGTCTGATGCAGCCAAACAAGCCGCGGTGGCATGGGTCCGCGAGCAGATGGATCACCATGGCCTGACGTTCGACCATCTCGTCGAAGCAGGCTGCTTTGCCGATGCCGACAGCGACACCGCCGCTGACACCGCCGCTGACACCGCCGATACGGCGCCGTCCGCCCAGCAGGCCGAAACGCCAGTTGCCACCCATGCCGCGCCGCGCGTGTTGTATCGCAACGCGATGGGTCAGAGCTGGGACGGCAACGGCGAATACCCCGACTGGCTGCAGCGCGCCGTCAACGCCGGGCAATCGATCGACTTCTTCCGCGTCGACCAGGGCGCGTAAGGCCCCCGGCGCGCGCCGCGCGCCTGTTCCTGCACAATCGTCAGGTCACTGTTTGACGAGCGAGGTGACCGTCAGCAGCCCGTCGATGCGGTCGACGGTGAACTGCACCTTGTCGCCCGCCTGCACCTGCGTCAGCATTGCCGGGTCCTTCACCCGAAAGATCATGGTCATCGCACCCATGTCCAGGTTGCCGATCGGCCCGTGACGAATGGTCAGCTTGCCCGCCAGGGCATCAACCTTGCGAATTTCCCCTTCCACTTCGGGTAGCGGCACCTGCGCCGTGGCGCTTGCCATGTCGGGCTCGGGCGAGGCCGCCATCAGCGCGGGCGAGGTTGCGGCGGTCCATGCCAGCAGCGCCAGCGTTACCATCTTCTGTTTCATGTCTGTCTTTCTGGAGTTCGATCAAGGGGGCCGTCACGGCTTGCGGCGCGGTGCGGCCGGTACCGGTTCGGTGTACTCGAAGGCCACGGTGCCCTTCGGATGCCGATACCAGCCCGGGTTGCGGTAGTCGTTCGCGGCCATGCCGGCGCGCACCTTGAGCGTGGTAAACATGCCGCCCATCTCGATGGGGCCGAACGGGCCCTGGCCGCTCATCATCGGCAGCGTGTTCTCGGGCAGCGGCATCTCCATGCTGCCCATGTCGGCCATGCCCGCCTGGCCCATCGGCATGTAGTCGGGCACCAGCGCGTTCATGCGGCTGGCCAGGTCTTTCTGCTGCACGCCGATCATCGTGGGCAGGTTGTGACCCATGGCGTTCATCGTGTGGTGCGACTTGTGGCAGTGGAAGGCCCAGTCGCCGGGGTTGTCCGCCACGAACTCGATGGCGCGCATCTGGCCCACCGCGACATCGGTGGTCACCTCGGGCCAGCGCGCCGAGGGCGGCACCCATCCGCCGTCCGTGCCAGTCACCTCGAAGCGGTGGCCGTGCAGGTGGATCGGGTGATTGGTCATGGTCAGGTTGCCCATGCGGATGCGTACCCGGTCGCCCAGGCGCACGGGCAGCACGTCGATGCCGGGAAACACGCGGCTGTTCCACGTCCACATGTTGAAATCGGTCATCTCGGCCACGCGCGGCGTGTAGGAGCCGGGGTCGATGTCGTACGCGGCGATCAGGAACACGAAGTCGCGGTCCACGCGCCGGGCGGCGGCATCGCGCGGATGCACGACGATAAAGCCCATCATCCCCATGGCCATCTGCACCATCTCGTCGGAATGCGGGTGATACATGAAGGTGCCCGCATGGCGCATCTCGAACTCGTACACGAACGTCTTGCCGGGCGGGATATGCGGCTGCGACAGGCCGCCCACGCCATCCATGCCGGCCGGCAGGATGACGCCGTGCCAGTGCACCGTGGTGTGCTCCGGCAGCTTGTTGGTGACGAAGATGCGCACGCGGTCGCCTTCCACGCATTCGATGGTCGGCCCCGGGCTCTGGCCGTTGTAGCCCCACAGGTGGGACGTCATGCCGGGCGCCATCTCGCGCTCGACCGGCTCGGCCACGAGGTGGAATTCCTTCCAGCCGTTGCGCATGCGCCAGGGCAGCGTCCAGCCGTTGAGCGTGACCACGGGCTGGTAGGGGCGCCCGCTGGCGGGCGGCAGCGGCGGCTGGGTGGCGGCGCTGGCCTGCAGCGGCGCTTCGGGCAGGGCGGCCGCGCCGGCGCGCGACACCATCGCAGTGCCCAGCATGGCGGCGGCCGATTGCCCCAGGAAATTGCGTCGGGAAACCATTGTCATTGTCCTTGTGGCGGGGTCGCCGAACCGGTGATGGTGGAAGAGGCCGGCAGCCGGCCGCCCAGCGCGCCGCGCAGGTCGGCATCGGCCAGCCAGAAGTCGCGTTGGGCGTCCAGGTAGCCGTTCACCGCATTGACCTGCTCGCGTGCGTCGGTCAGCAGTTCGAACACGCTGACCAGCATGCCGTTGTAGCGCAGCAAGCTTTCGTCGACGATGCGCTTGCGCAGCGGCACCACTTCGTCGCGGTAGTGCAGCGCGATGTCATAGCGCGCCTGGTAGCCGGCATAGGTCTCGCGCACCATGGAGCGCGCGTTGATGGCCTGTTCGGCCAGCCGGGCCGCCGCCTGCATGTAGACCGCTTCGGCGCGGGCCACGCGCGCCCCGCCCCAGTCGAACAGCGGCACTTCGATGTCGATGCCGTAGCCCGTTTCGCGCGGGCGGCTGGTTTCGGAGTTGTGGAGATAGCTGACGTCCAGCACGCTGATGAAGCGCGTGGCGCGCGTCAGGCCGAGCGATCGCGACAGGCTATCCAGTTGCAGGCGTCCGGCCTGCAGGTCCAGGCGCTGCGATACCGCATAGCCTTCCAGGTTCTGCATCGCCGGCCGGGCCCCCGGCAGGTCGGGCAGGCGGTCCGGCAGCGTGTAGCCGATATCGGCGCCCCACAGGCCCAGTTCGCGGGTCAGCTGCTCGCGGGCCGACAGCGCCCGTTCGCGGGCGCGGGCAAGCTGCGCGGCGGCATCGGCATAGAAGGCCTGTTCGCGCGCATGGTCGAGCGCGCTGACGTTGCCGGCACGGGCCAGATCGCGGGCGAACAGCGCGCCGGTTTCGGCGGCGCGCCGTACCTGGTCGGCGTAGCGGGCGGCCTGTTCGGCGGCCACGGCTTGCACCCACGCGCGCCGGGTGGCTTCGGCCCGGCGCAGCGTGGCATCGGCCACGGCCAGCCGGGTCTGGGCAAAGCGGCTTTCCTCGATGCGGGCGGCAAACGGCAGCGCCAGCAGGTTCATGAAGCCGATGGTGACGGCGCGGTCGATCTTCAATTCGTCGCCTGAACTCTTGCGGCTGAACGAGAAGCCGGGGTTCGGCAGCCGCGTGGCCTGTACATAGTCGGCCTCGGCAATGCCCAGGTCGGCGTACTGTGCCTGAAGCCCCGGGTTATTGAGCAGCGCGACCTGGATCGCGGCATCGGCATCGAGCGGCTGCGCCAGCAGTTCGCGCGTGCGGTCGCGCAGCGCATTGCGGTCGGCGTCGCTGCGCGCCCAGACGGCATCCTTGCCGAGTCTGTCGCGCGCAGTATCGGCGACGGGGCCGAAGCCGCCGTCGGGCGCAAAGCTGGCACATCCGGCCAGCAGGGCAGCAGCCAGTGGAAGGGCGGCGCGTCGGAGCAAGGTGTGCATCATGGCTTGGCTCCGTCAGTGCGCGTGATGGCCTGCGTGGCCGGCAGCGGGGGGCGACGCGGGCGCGGCCTGCTGCGTGTGATGGCCGGCATGCGGGTCGGCGGCAGGGTGCGCCGTCGGCCTGGCCCCCGGTGTGACGTCGGCGTTCGACTGGCGCCAGGACGAGACCTTGGGGCTCTGGTAAGGGACATAGCCATCCATTGGCGCGATGTCGGGCAGGGCCGGCACCGGGGCGGCGGCGTTCATGGGATCGGGCGGATTGGCCGGGGATGCAACGGGCGCGGATGCCTGGGCCACGGCCAGGGCCGGGACCATGATCAGCAGCCCCACCACGGCGAAAGTACGCACGGCGGGCATGGAAACCTCTTGGATCGGATCGGCCGCACACGACGCTTCAGCGCGTGCGGCAGCGGAATTCGGTGGTGAATCGGCGTGAGCGGATCAGCGCCGGTTCAGGCGCGCAGACGAGCGTGCGATGGACGCACCTCGGGTGTCAGCAGCGACGGGCAGGCGGCCGGTCGGCGGGCAGGGGGAGTTGGCTGACGAAGCTGGCCGGGGTGGCCAGCGGCAGGGCGTGGCGATGGTGCTGCAACGCCGCGAGGGGGATTTCAGGCAGCAGCATGGCGCTGGCTGCGCAGGCACCGCACGCGCTGCAGTGGCCTGCGGCATGGTGCGAGAGGTGCGATGCATCGGTCGGCTGGTCGGACATGCCGCCCGCAGGCTGGGCATCGTGCCAGACCGGCGTGTCGCCGGTATCGCTCATGCCGGCCTGGTGGCAGTGCGCGTGGTCCATCTGGCCCGTCTGGCTCATTTGGCTCATCTGCCCGGACGGGTCCATCACCGCTTCGGCCTCGGCCTCCGCCTTGATGGCGGCATGGCGTTCCGGCATCGACAGGCCCACCGCTTCCGCCACGCTGCAAACCATCATGACTGCCGCCGCAGCGCCCTGGAAGGGCAACGCGAACATGGCAAGACACAACAGGAAGCGGGCGAACAGACGTTTCATCAGAATTTGACTGGACCTGCCGGGTCAGGGGCGGACAGGCTGCCGAAATAGGGCAGCCGGCATTGTACTGTGTTTGTCGTCAAAATTTGGCCGATTCACGATGACATTCCTGCAATGTTCCGCAAAATGCGTCTAACCTCGGATAGTGTCTAGGTTCTGCAATAAACCGGAAAGGATGGCGCCGGCGTTCGGCCGGCCCGGAAGTGAATCACCATGCGTATCCTGATTGTGGAAGACGAGCCGAAGGCTGGCGATTACCTGCTGAAGGGGCTGACGGAGTCCGGCTTCGTGGCCGACCTGGCGCGCGATGGCGTGGACGGACTGTCCCACGCGCGCGAGCAGCATTACGACCTGATCGTCCTGGACGTCATGCTGCCCGGCATCGACGGCTGGCAGGTACTGCGCGAACTGCGGCGCGACAAGGACACGCCGGTGCTGTGCCTGACCGCCCGCGACGAGCTGTCGGATCGCCTCAAGGGCCTGGAGCTGGGTGCCGACGACTACATGGTCAAGCCGTTCGCGTTTGCCGAGCTGGTGGCGCGCATCCGCACCATCCTGCGCCGGGGGCCGCTGCGCGAGAGCGAATTCATGGAAGTGGCCGACCTGCAGATCGACACGATCCGCCGCCGCGTCACGCGTGCCGGCCAGAAGATCGACCTGACATCGAAGGAATTCGCGCTGCTGCAACTGCTGGCGCGGCGCCGTGGCGAGGTGCTGTCGCGCTCGCTGATCGCGTCCCAGGTCTGGGACATGAACTTCGACAGCAATACCAACGTGGTGGACGTTTCGATACGCCGGCTGCGTGCCAAGGTGGACGACCCCTTTCCGAAGAAGCTGATCCATACGCGCCGTGGCATGGGCTACGTGCTCGATGAGTCGGAAGAAGCATGAGCGCAGAAGCATGAGGCGACTGGTGCGCATCCGGCGCGCGCTGAAGGCCTGGATGCCGGCGTCGCTGACCACGCGGCTGGCGCTGGCCTATGGCCTGACCACGGCCGCGATCCTGGTCGGGGTGGCCACATACCTGTCCAGCGCGCTGGGCAACCAGTTGCAGTCGCGCGACGAAAGCGAGCTGGTGGGCGAAGTCCTGCTGGTGCGCCACCTGCTGCGCGAGGTGGCCGACGAAACCGAGATCCGCACCGATACCCACCGGTTTGCGGATATTGCGATGGGCCACGAGGGGTTGATCCTGGTCGTGCGCAACGCATCGGGCGATCCGCTGATCTCGCTGAATCCCCATAACGAAACCCTGCCGCCGCTGCGCGTGCTGCCCGTGGGCACCGCGCCGGACAAGTCGCAGCTGCAGACCTGGCATCCGCGTAATGGCGTGCCGTCGCGCGGCATGGCGGCACTTGGCCAGATCGGTGACACCGGCCGCACCGTGGAAATCATCGTGCTCAGCGATGCCGGCTACCGGGTGGCGCTGATGCGCGAATACCGGGGCGAGTTGCTGGGCGCGGTGCTGTGCGGCGCGATAGTCGCGGCGGCGCTGGGCTTCGTGCTGGCCCGGCGCGGGCTGCGCATGCTCCGCCGCATGGCCAGCGATGCAGCGGCGGTTACCACCAGCCGCCTGGCGACGCGGCTCGATGTCGGCGGCGCGCCCGAGGAATTGCGCGATCTGGCCGGCGCGCTGAACGGCATGCTGGCGCGTCTGCAGGACAGCTTCACGCGCCTGTCGCAGTTTTCGGCCGACCTGGCCCACGATTTCCGTACGCCCATCAGCAATCTGGTGGGGCAGACCCAGGTGACGCTGGCCCAGCGCCGCACGCCGGCCGAATACGAGGCGGTGCTGGAATCGAACCTGGAGGAATACGAGCGGCTGGCGCGCATGATCGAGAACATGCTGTTCCTGGCCCGCGCCGACAACGCCCAGGTGGCGCTGGGCGCCCGACCGCTCGATGCGCGGGCCGAACTCGACAAGGTGGCCGAGTACTTCGAAGCCGTGGCGGCAGACCGGAACCTGACGGTGATGGTATCGGGCCATGCCACGGTGGTGGCCGACCAGACGCTGCTGCGGCGCGCGATCATCAACCTGCTGGACAACGCGCTGCGCCATGCGCCGGTGGGCAGTGCCGTGCGCATGGCGGTGGCGCGCAATGGCGCGGACATGACGGCGATCAGCGTGACCAACGGCGGGCCGGCCATCGAGGCCGATGCCTTGCCGCACCTGTTCGGGCGCTTCTATCGCGCCGATCCGTCGCGCCGCAATTCGTCGGGATCCACCGGCCTTGGGCTGGCGATTGTCGACACGATCATGCGGCTGCACGGCGGCAGCGTGTCGGTGACCAGCGTCGAGGAACAGACCCGCTTCGAACTCGAGTTTCCTGACAATTCTGTCAGTAGGGCAGGCGCATAATGGCGCCGCGCGGACCATCAGCCCGCGGACCCAACAGGAGACCGACATGCAGGTGCAACCCTATCTGGATTTTGGCGGACGCTTTGACGAGGCCATGGCCTTCTACGGCCAGGTGCTGGGCGCAAAAGTAACATTCCTTATGCGTTACAAGGACACCCCGCCGGGTGGCGGCGAGCCGCCGTCGGCAGCGTGGGCCGAGAAGGTCATGCACGCCAACGTCCAGATCGGCGACAGCCAGATCATGGCGTCGGACGGCCGCGAAGGACAGACCCCGGCGTTCTCGGGCTTCATGCTCTCCGTGGGCTATGTGCCGAATGCCGAGGGCAAGCGCATCTTCGAGGCGCTGTCCGAAGGTGGCCAGGTCATCATGCCGTACCAGAAGACCTTCTGGGCCGAAGGCTTCGGCATGGTGGTCGACAAGTTCAAGATGACCTGGATGGTCAACTGCGAGCATTGAGGCGCTCGCCCGGCCTCCGCCGCAAGGGCAGGGGCCGGGCGGGGTCAGCGCGGGATGGAGCCGGCGAGCCCGGCCTCCGTCTCCGTCCTTCGCCCATGCGCCCATCGATACAGCACGGGCAATACCAGCAGCGTCAGCGCCGTCGATGACAGGATGCCGCCGATCACCACGGTGGCCAGCGGCCGTTGCACTTCGGCGCCCGTCCCGGTAGCAATCGCCATCGGCACGAATCCCAACGAGGCCACCAGCGCGGTCATCAGCACCGGCCGCAGCCGCGTCAACGCGCCATGGAACACCGCGTCGTCAAGGGATTCACCGTTCTCGCGCAAGCCGCGGATAAACGACAGCATCACCAGGCCGTTGAGCACCGCCACCCCAGACAATGCGATAAAGCCCACCGCCGCCGAGATCGACAGCGGTATCCCGCGCAGCCACAGCGCCAGCACGCCGCCCGTCAGCGCGAACGGAATCCCGGTGAACACCAGCAGTCCGTCACGCACGTTGCCGAACATCACGAACAGCAGCACGAACACCAGCGCCAGCGCCAGCGGCACCACGATCTGCAGCCGCTCGGTGGCCGATTGCAACTGCTCGAAGGTGCCGCCCCATGCGAGCCAGTAGCCAGTCGGTATCTGCACCCGCGACTCGATGGCCGACATGGCCTCCGGCACGAATCCGCCGACGTCGCGGCCTCGCACGTTGGCACTGATCACGATGCGGCGCTTGCCGTTTTCGCGCGATACCTGGTTCGGTCCCGGCGACACGTCCAACGTAGCAATTTCGCCAAGCGGGATATAGCTCGTGCCCGTGCTCGCGCCCTTGGGAAGCGGGATCGGCAGGCGCCGCAGCGCATCGACATCGGATCGCACGCCTTCCGGCAGCCTCACGCCGATATTGAAACGGCGGTCGCCCTGGTAGAACACGCCTGCATCCCGGCCGCCGATGGCGATGGCCACGGTGTCCTGCACATCGTTCATGTTCAGCCCGTAGCGCGCGGCGCGGCTGCGGTCGACGTCCACCGTCAGCACGGGCAGGCCGGTGGTCTGTTCCACCTTGACCTCGGCCGCGCCGGGTATCGACTGCAGCACCTGCGCGATTTTCTGCGCCGTGGCGTCCAGCACCGCGTTGTCGTCGCCGAACAGCTTCACCGCCACGTCGCTGCGCACCCCCGAAATCAGTTCGTTGAAGCGCAGCTGGATTGGCTGCGAGAACTCGTAGCGATTGCCGGGCAGCGTTTCCAATTCCGCCTCCATCGCCGTGCGCAGCGATTCGCGCGAGCGCTTCGGATCGGGCCACTGGTCGCGCGGCTTCAGCATGATGTAGGCGTCCGAGGCGCTGGGCGGCATCGCATCGGAGGCAATCTCGGCCGTGCCGGTGCGCGAGAACACCCGCTCGATCTCCGGGAATTTCTCCTTGAGACGGGTCTCGATCTGCTGCTGCATCGCCACCGACTGGCTCAGGCTGGTGCCAGGAATCCGCAACGCCTGCACCGAGAAATCGCCCTCGTTCAGGCTCGGGATGAACTCGCTGCCAAGCCGCGTGGCCATCAGCCCGCTCAGGAGCACGGCCACCCCGGCGGCGGTCAGCACCACCGGCGTGTTGGCCAGCGCGCGCCGCAGCGCGGGTTCGTACCAGCGCCGCGCCCAGCCCATGACGCGGTTTTCCTTCTCCGCCACGCGGTCGCCGATAAACAGCGCCACGGCCGCCGGCACGAAGGTGACCGACAGGATCAGCGCCCCGAGCAGCGCCACCACCACCGTCATCGCCATCGGATGGAACATCTTGCCTTCCACGCCCGTCAGCGCAAAGATCGGCACGTAGACGATCATGATGATGAGCTGGCCGAACACCAGCGGGCGACGCGCTTCCTGCGCGGCGGCAAAGACCTCGGCGAAGCGTTCCTGGCGCGTCAGCGGCCGGCCCAGCCGTTCCCGCGCATGGGCCAGCCGGCGCACGCAGTTCTCGACGATGACCACCGCGCCGTCGACGATGATCCCGAAGTCGAGCGCGCCCAGGCTCATCAGGTTGGCGCTGATCCGGTACGTGACCATGCCCGTGAACGTGAACAGCATCGACAACGGGATCACCATCGCCGTGATCAGCGCCGCCCGCAGGTTGCCGAGGAAAAGGAACAGCACGGCAATGACCAGCACCGCACCTTCGAGCAGGTTCTTCTTGACCGTGGCGATGGCCTTGTCCACCAGCGTCGTGCGGTCGTAGACCGTGACGGCCTTCACGCCGGCCGGCAGCGACTTGTTGATGGCGGCCATGCGCGCATCCACGGCCCGCGACACCGCGCGGCTGTTCTCGCCGATCAGCATGAACACGGTGCCAAGCACCACTTCGCGGCCGTTGTCGGTGGCCGCGCCGGTGCGCAGTTCGCGGCCGAGCCCCACGTCGGCCAGATCGCGCACGCGGATCGGCTGGCCCTGTGCCGTACCGACGATCACCTCGCGGATATCGTCGATCGACCTGACCTGGCCTGGCGCGCGCACCAGGTATTGCTCGCCGCGCCGCTCGATATAGCCGGCGCCGACGTTGGCGTTGTTGCGCTCCAGCGCTTCCACCACGTTCTGCAGCGACAGCCCGTACGACGCCAGCTTTTCCGAACTCGGCGCCACCAGGTATTCCTTGGCGAAACCGCCAATCGTGTTGATCTCGGTGACGCCGGGCACGGTGCGCAACTGCGGCTTGATGATCCAGTCCTGGATCTCGCGCAGGTCCGTGGGCGTGTACGGCGAGCCGTCCGGCTTGCGCGCGCCGGGATCGGCTTCCACGGTCCACAGGTAGATCTCGCCCAGGCCCGTGGAAATCGGCCCCATCTGCGGCGAGATGCCGGCGGGCAGGTCGTCGCGCGCTTCCTGGATGCGCTGGTTGACCAGTTGCCGCGCGAAATAGATGTCGGTGCCTTCCTTGAAGATCACCGTGATCTGTGACAGGCCGTAGCGCGACAGCGAGCGCGTCTGCTCCAGGCCCGGCAGCCCGGACATCGCGGTTTCCAGCGGATAGGTGACGCGCTGCTCGGCTTCCAGCGGCGAATAGCCGGGCGCGGCGGTATTGACCTGCACCTGGACATTGGTGATGTCCGGCACGGCGTCGATTGGCAGGCGGCTGTAGTTGTACACGCCCAGCCCGGCCATGGCGAGCACGGCCAGCATGACCAGCCAGCGCTGCGCGATGGCAAACCGGAGGATTCGTTCGAACATGGCGGGCTCCGGTCAGTGCGTGTGCTCGGCGCCGGCCTTGCCCTGTTCCGCCTTCAGCACGAAGCTGTTGGCGGATACATAGCGCGTGCCGGGCGCCAGGCCGTCGACAATCTCGATGCGCTTGCCGTCGGAGCGTCCCGTCTTGACCGGGCGCGCCGCGAAGCCGCCGGGCACTTCCGCGAAGACCATCTGGCGGCCGTCGTCGATCTGCAGCGCCTCGCTGTCGATGACCACGGCGGCATCGGTTTCGCCGGTGGCCACGCTGACCGTCACGAACAGCCCCGGCCGCCAGGCCATCTGCGGGTTCGACAGCGTCACGCGTGCGGTGGCCGTGCGCGTTTGCTGGCCGAGCAGGGCGCCCACGTAGGAGATCTTGCCTTCGGCCGTGCCGTCAAACGCGGCGGAGGTCACCCGTACCGATTCGCCGAGCCTGACGTGGTTCAGGTCCTTGGCGGCGATGACGAACTCCGCCCACACCGTATTGAGGTCGGAAATCGTGAAAACGGCGGTCTCGGCCGCCACGGCCTCGCCCAGCGCCAGGTGCTTTTCGACGACGATGCCGTCGAACGGCGCGCGCAGTTCGAACTGGTTGATGGCCCGCGCCGACGCCGTGGCGCCAATCGCGGTGAGCTTCTGGCGCGCGTTGGCCTCGGCGATCTCGGCCTCCTGCAGGGCCGTGCGGGCGGCCAGGAAATCCTGCTCCGCCGACACCTTGTCCTCCCAGAGCTTCTTTCGCGCCCGTAGGTGGTGCGGGCCAGTTCGAGGCGGCGCTGGGCGGCCAGCAGTTCGCTGCGCTGGTCCGACAGCTGGGTGCTGGCGAACACGGCCAGCAGGTCGCCCTTCTTCACGCGCTGGCCAAGGTTGGCCACCACGGATTCGGCCACCCCAGCCACGCGCGGCACCACGTGGGCGGTGCGGTCCTCGTTGAAGCGGATTTCACCGGGGAATTCCACGGCGCTGCGGATCTTGCCGGGCGCCGCCTTGGCGATGCCGAGATTGGCATTGCGGATCTGCTCGGGCGTCATCGGGATCAGGCCGGGCGGCTCGTTGGCGTGGGCTGCCGATGCCGCCGATGCCGCGCCTTGCCCGGCGGCCGCCCCTTCGCCGGCGTGGTCGTGAGCGGGGCCACTGCCGCGGTTGGTCAGCAGCAGCGCCAGCGCGGCGATCAGCCCGGCGGCCACGATGGCGGCCATTGCGACGCCCTGTTTGCGAGTCAATGTCATGACGATGTTCCTTGCGTTGGCGCGTCAGCGGCCAAGAATGCGATCGATGGTGGTGGCGGCCTGCCAGCTGTTGGCCACCACGCCCAGGTAGCGGATACGGGCCTGGAACAGCGTGCGCTGGGCGTCCAGCACATCGAGATAGTTGAACTTGCCGGCCTCGAAGCCCTGCGTGGCGGCCTGCAGCGCGTGTTCGGCGCCCGGCAGCACGGTTTCGCGCAAGGTCAGCGCCGAGGTGCGCGACACATCGAGCTGGCTGGCTGCCAGTTGCAGGTCGCGGTCGAGCCGCAGGCGCGTGGCGCGCAGTTCGTCGGCGGCCTTGTCGGCCTGCCGGATGGCCGTATAGAGATTGCCCTGGTTACGGTCGAACAGCGGCAGCGGGATGGCGATGCCCACCACCGGGAAGGTGCCGCGCTCGGGCGCGCCGTTGTCGCGCTTGGCGCCCACGCTGACGGTGACGTCCGGATACTGGCGGCTGCGCTGCACGTTGATGTCGGCCTGCCGGCGATCCAGCTCGCGTTCGCTGGCCAGCAACGCCGGGGCGTTGTCCAGCGACTGGCGCAGCGTGGTGGCCTCGGGGCGCGCGGGCAGGTTATCGAGCCGGCCGTCGGCCTCGGCAAAGCGGGGCGACGGATTGCCCCAGAGCGTGGTCAGCGTCTGGCGCGCCGCCACCAGCGAGGCGTCTGCGTCGATGCGTTCCAGTCCGGCATTGGCCAGTTCCACCTGGGCCTTGGTCTCCTCGACCGGGGCGACCTTGCCCGCCGCCACGCGCCGCGACGCGGCATCGGCGCCGCGCCGGGCAATGTCGACCGATCCGGCGGCCAGCCTGACGCGCTCCTGCGCAATCAGCACGTTGAAGAATGCCGCGATGACGGTGGCGCGGAGGTCGGCCTGGACGGCGCCCAACTGGGCTTGCGCCACATCCCGCGCCCGCTGGGCCGCGCCGATGCGCGCGCCGCGCTTGCCGCCCAGTTCCACCGGCAGGTTCATCTGCGCGGTGGTGGCGCGGGTGGACTGGCGCGTGTCTTCCATCTGCACCGAGACTTCCGGATTCGGGATGACGCGCGCCTGCGTGATGCCGCCTTCGCTGGCATCGACTTCGATGCGGGCGGCGGACAGCGTGGGATTCTGCGCCGTGGCCAGTTCGAGCGCGGTGTCGAGCGTCAGGCGGCCGGGCGGTTCCTGGATGGCGGAAGTGAGGGGGCGGCGTCCTGTGCGGACGCCCATGGACTGAGCAATGCGGCCGCCAGCCCCAGCGGCAATAAAAGGCTTCTCATCGATGTCACCAGATCAGGCAGGAGTGAATCGGCGAGACGCGATGCAGTGTGCCGATGCCGCGCTAGCGGTATCGGATTGAATCGATCAGTGCTGCGTCCCGCCGGCTAGGCGAGGCGCGGCCACTGAGGGCGGTCAGGGACAGGGGCGGGAATCGAGCCGAACGCGTACTGGCGCGGCGCGTAGCGCAGGGTGACGTAGCGGTAGTCACCGGGCAGGTGGAGTTCGCCGAACAGGCCGTGCGAACCGGGGAAATGGCAGGCCGTGCAGTCGGCGTCTGGCAGTTTGAGCGACTTGCCGGCAGTCTTGCCAGACTCGTGCTGGTCGGCCTTGTGCTCGTGCGAATGATGGCCGAAGTGGCTCGTCATCGCGGCCGGCTGGTCTGCGGATTCGTGTGCACAATAGGCCGCTGCGCCGGCCCAGGCGAACTGGAGCGGCAGCAAAATTGACAGGAAAACGAGCAGCAGGCGGCGCATGGGCAGCCATTATAGGCTCCGGCATCCGGACACGCGCATTACGTTGCTGTCATGGTTAATCGAGTCGCAGGGATGTTCTCCGCGCACTTGACCCTGAAGCGGCTACAGGGTCTTCAATGGCAGCAACATTGCAAGAAACGGACTACTGCCATGGCTCGCACCACCCCTGAAAACCTGCTGCCGCCGTCATCGGCGGCGCGTGGGCATGGGCACGACCACGACCACTCCCACGATCACGCTCACGACCACGCCGGCCACGATCACGACCACACGCCCGCGTCCCCGGCTGCGGCCAGTTGCGGTTGCGGCACGTCCTGTGCAACGCCCATCCCGATGGGCGCGCCGGTTGCGGCCCCCGCCGGCACGCGGTCGGCGGCGTTCCGGATCGAGGCGATGGACTGCCCGACCGAGGAAACGCTGATCCGCAACAAGATCGGCAACATGGCCGGCGTGGCCGCGCTCGACTTCAACCTGATGCAACGCGTGTTGACCGTGCATCACACGCTGGACGCGGTCGATCCCGTCGTCAAGGCGATTGCGTCGCTGGGCATGAAGGCCGAGCCGCTTTCGGACGAAAGCGCCAAGGCTGCCGTGGCCGAGCCGGGCAAGCCGTGGTGGCCGCTGGCCCTGGGCGGCGCGGCAGCCATCGGCGCCGAACTGGCCGAATGGTTCCAGATCGCCGCGCCTTACCTGCCGGCGGCGCTGGCCCTGGCCACCGTGCTGGTTTCAGGGCTTGGCGTCTATCGCAAGGGCTGGATCGCCGTGCGCAACGGCAACCTGAACATCAACGCGCTGATGAGCATCGCCGTGACCGGCGCGATGGTGATTGGCCAATGGCCCGAGGCGGCGATGGTGATGGTGCTGTTCGCCCTGGCCGAACGTATCGAAGCCGCCTCGCTGGATCGCGCGCGCAATGCCGTGCGCGGGCTGATGGCGATGGCGCCGGAGCAGGCCACGGTGTTGCAGGCCGATGGCAGCTGGCAGGTCGTCGAGGCCAGCGCCGTCGTGGTGGGCACCACCGTGCGGCTGCGGCCGGGCGAGCGGGTCGCGCTGGATGGTCGCGTGCTGCGCGGCCAGTCCGCCCTGGACCAGGCGCCGATCACCGGCGAAAGCGTGCCCGTCGACAAGGCGCCCGGCGATCCGCTCTATGCCGGCTCGATCAACCAGTCTGGCGAACTCGAATACACGGTGACGGCCCCTGCTACCGATTCCACGCTGGCCCGCATCATCCATGCCGTGGAAGCGGCGCAAGGCAGCCGCGCCCCGACGCAGCGCTTCGTCGACCAGTTCGCGCGCATCTACACGCCGGTGATCTTCGTGATCGCGCTGGGCGTGGCCGTGGTGCCGCCGCTGCTGATGGGCGGCGCGTGGCTGGCGTGGATCTACAAGGCGCTGGTGCTGCTGGTGATCGCCTGCCCGTGCGCGCTGGTGATCTCCACGCCCGTGACGATCGTCAGCGGGCTCGCGGCGGCGGCGCGGCGCGGCATCCTGGTCAAGGGCGGCGTGTATCTGGAGCAGGGCCGGCACCTGGCCTGGCTGGCGCTGGACAAGACCGGCACGCTGACGCATGGCAAGCCGGCGCGCACCGATATGGCACTGCTGGTCGATGACATGCCGCAGGCGCATGCGATTGCCGCCAGCCTGGCTGCGCGGTCAGACCACCCGGTGTCTCACGCAGTGGCCACGGCGGCCGAAGCCGAAGGCATCGCGCGGCTCGATGTGAGCGATTTCGCGGCGCTGCCGGGGCAGGGCGTGAAGGGGACGGTCGATGGCGTGGCGTACAGCTTTGGCAACCATCGGCTGATCCACGAACTGGGCGCGTGCTCGGTGCCGCTCGAAGCGCGGCTGGAGGCCATCGAGCGGCAGGGCAAATCCATCGTGATGCTGGCGGAAACGCCTACGGACGGCCGCTCCGCCCGAGCGCTGATCCTGTTTGGCGTGGCCGACACGGTGCGTGACACCAGCCGCCAGGCCATCGAGCAACTGCACGCGCTGGGCGTGAAGACGCTGATGCTCTCCGGCGACAACCCGCATACGGCGCAAGCCATCGGCCAGGCGGTAGGCATCGACGAAGTGCGCGGCAATCAGCTGCCGGAAGACAAGGCCGCGGCCATCGCCGCGCTGGCGGACCGGGTCCACACGCATGGCGGCAAGGTCGGCATGGTGGGCGATGGCATCAACGATGCGCCGGCGCTGGCACGTGCCGACATCGGCTTTGCCATGGGCGCTGCCGGTACGGACACGGCCATCGAGACCGCCGACGTGGCGCTGATGGACGACGACCTGCGCAAGATTCCGGCGTTCGTGCGGCTGTCGCGCCGTACGTCGGCGATCCTGCGGCAGAACATCACGCTGTCGCTGGCCATCAAGGCCGTGTTCCTGGCCCTGACCCTGATGGGCATGGGGTCCATGTGGATGGCTGTGTTCGCCGACATGGGCGCAAGCCTGCTGGTGGTGTTCAACGGGCTGCGGCTGACGCGCAAGGGCGTCGTGTAACGGCCGGAGGCGGCTACGGCTGGATGATCAGCTCGCCGCTGCGCCCGGGGATCTCGCCCCAGGTGACCGGCAGTTGCGGCAGGTCGGTGCGGTCGATGTGCCGGTAGTAGGTGGCCATCGATACGAGGTCGTGCCCCTGCGCGCGCCAGCCGGCCAGCAGCCGTTGGAACACCGGCGCCAGCTTGCCGCCTTCCAGTTCGGTATGCAGCGTGAAGATGTGGTCGGCATCGCCCTCGGTCAGCTTCAGCACGGCGTGGTGCACGTTGTCCTCGGTCAGGTCGTCCACGCCGATCAGCTCGTCTAGCGTCGGCAGCGTGGTCGGCATCTGCACGTGGCGGCACGGCTTGCCCGCCACGGTCGGGATGTAGGGCGCCGTGCCCCGGCCATCCGAGGCATATGTCATGCCCCAGTCGTCGATCTGGCGGAACGCCTCCTCGTTCATCTGCCAGCCTGCCGCGCCGTGCGTGGTGGGCGGCGTGCCGAAGATCTCGACGAAACGATCGAACGACTGCTGCATCTGGCGGCGCGTCCAGGCCGCATCGCGGTCGCGCACATTGTCCTGCCAGTAGACGTGATCCCACGTATGGATGCCGCACTCGTGCCCGGCGGCGGCCGCGGCGCGCATCTCTGCGGCGCCCTTGCGGCCGATATCGGGGCCGGGCAGCAGCACGCCGTACATCAGCGTGCGCAGGCCGTAATTGGACACCACGGACGTGCGCGACACCTTTTTCAGGAAGCCGGGGCGGAACACGCGCCGAAGCGCCCAGCCCGTGTGATCGGGGCCAAGGCTGAACAGGAATGTCGCTTCCGCCTGGTGCGGGGACAGCATCGACAGCAGCGCGGGCACCCCTTCGCGGGTACCGCGCAGCGTGTCGACGTCGACTTTCAGGGCAATGCGGGCCATGCGGGATCAGTTGTTGCTGTCGACCAGCGTACGCGCGTCCACCACCTTGTCGCGGTAGGCCTCGAAGATGCGGCGCAGCGCCTGCTCCATCGTCACCTCGGGCTTCCAGCCCAGTTCCTCGATCGTGTTGTCGATCTTCGGCACCCGGTGCTGCACGTCCTGGTAGCCCTTGCCGTAGAACTCGCCCGACGACGTCTCCACGATCTGCGTCTTGCGCGCTTCGTCGGCGTACTCCGGGTAGTCGGCCGCCATCTTCAGCATCATCTCGGCCAGCTCGCGCACCGAGTGGATGTTCTTCGGGTTGCCAATGTTGAAGATCTTGCCGCTGGCCACGCCGTCCTTGTTCTCGATGATCTGCATCAGCGCCGAGATGCCGTCCGAGATATCGGCAAAGGCCCGCTTCTGCGCGCCGCCGTCGACCAGCTTGATCGGCTCGCCGCGCACGATGTGACCCAGGAACTGCGTCACCACGCGCGACGATCCTTCCTTCGACTCGAAGATCGAGTCCAGGCCGGCGCCAATCCAGTTGAACGGGCGGAACAGCGTGTAGTTCAGGCCCTGCTCCATGCCGTAGGCGTGGATCACGCGGTCCATCAGCTGCTTGGAGCAGGCGTAGATCCAGCGCGGCTTGTTGATCGGGCCGTAGATCAGCGGCGACGCCTCGGGGTCGAATTCGTCGTCGGCGCACATGCCGTAGACCTCGGAGGTCGACGGGAACACCAGGTGCTTGCCGTACTTCACGGCGCTGCGCACGATCGGCAGGTTGGCCTCGAAGTCCAGCTCGAACACGCGCAGCGGGTTGCGCACGTAGGTGGCCGGCGTGGCGATGGCCACCAGCGGCAGGATCACGTCGCACTTGCGGATGTTGTACTCCACCCACTCCTTGTTGATGGTGATGTCACCTTCGGAGAAGTGCATGCGCGGATGGTTGACCAGGTCGCCCAGGCGGTCCGACGACATATCCATGCCGTAGACCTCCCACTGCGTGGTTTCCAGGATGCGGCGCGTCAGATGGTGGCCGATGAAGCCGTTGACGCCAAGAATCAGGACCTTTTTCATCGGTTTCCTTTCAAGACTGTGCAGGGATGATGTTCTGGAATTCGGTAGCGGAGACCGGGCTCGCGTGATCGGCACTGCTGCCTTCCAGCAGTTGCAGCACGCGCAGCGCGCCACCGTCGCCGCAGACGGCGACGATCCGGCCGTCCAGCACTTGCAGGCCGGGTCGCAGCCCCGCCGGCACCGTACCGCCTTCAAGGCGGCGCGCCTGTGCCACGATAAAGCGGCGCCCGGCGATGTCCGTGAACGCGCCGGGGTAGGGCGGCGCCACGGCGCGGATCAGATTGTAGACGGCGGCGGCGGGCTGGCTGAAGTCGATGCGGCCATCCTCGGGCTTGCGGCCCGAGAAATAGCTGCCGTCGGCCAGCCGGTTCGGCCTCTTGGGCGTCTGGCCGGCCTTCATGGCGGGCAGCGCACGCCACAGCGTCTGCTCGGCGGCCACGGTCACTTTTTCGAAGACCTGGCCTGCGGTGTCGTCGGGCAGGATCGGCACGGCCGTCTGGTCGACGATATAGCCGGCGTCGGGCTTGGCCTCCATCGCGTGCAGCGTGGCGCCGGTCTCGGTCTCGCCGTGCAGCACCGCCCAGTTCACCGGCACCCGGCCGCGATACTTGGGCAGCAGCGACCCATGCATGTTGAAGGCGCCCTGCGGGGCAATGGCCAGCACATCGGCCGGGATCATGGCGCGGTAATAGAACGAGAAGATCACATCGGGCCGCGCTGCGCGGACGGCCTCGGCCAGCGCTGGATCGGCGGGGTCCTCGGCGTACAGGAACGACAGGTTCAGATCGGCGGCGGTGTCGGCCACGCGCTGGAACCAGATATTCTCGTCGGGGCGGTCGCGGTGGGTGACCACCAGGGCCACGTCCACGCCCTGCGCGTGCAGCACGCGCAGACAGCGGTCGCCGACGTTGTGATAGGCAAAGACTACTGCGCGCACGATACCTCCGCCTGGCTGCCCTGGTTCGGGTCGCGTTCCAGCACCGCCTGGATGCGGTAGCGGGGCCGGTCGCGCACTTCCTGGTAGATCCGGCCGATGTACTCGCCAAGCAGGCCGATGCCGAACAGCATGATGCCGATCAGGAAGAACGTGAAGGCGAACAGCGTGAACACACCCTGCACTTCCGACCCGAAGATGAAGCGACGCACCAGCAGCACCACGAACAGGCCCGCCGACGTGATCGACAGGATGGTCCCGATGGCCGAGAACCACTGCAGCGGCACGATCGAGAAGCCGGTCACCAGGTCGAAGTTCAGGCGGATCAGCTGGTACAGCGAATATTTCGACTCACCCGCATGGCGCTGCTCGTGGCCCACCTCGATCTCGACCGGATTGGACGAGAACGTATAGGCCAGCGCCGGAATGAACGTGTTGACTTCGCGGCACGCGTTGATCGTATCGATGATATTGCGATCATAGGCGCGCAGCATGCAGCCCTGGTCCGTCATCTTGATCTTGGTGATCTTCTCGCGCAGGCGGTTCATGGCGCGCGACGCATAGCGGCGCCAGGCGCTGTCGTTGCGTTGGCGACGGATGGTGCCCACGTAGTCGTGGCCCTTGCGCATCTCGGCCACCAGGCGCGGGATTTCCTCGGGCGGATTCTGCAGGTCGGCGTCCAGCGTGATCACGATACGGCCGCGCGTGTGCTCGAAGCCGGCCAGGATGGCCATGTGCTGGCCAAAATTGCCGTTGAACAGGATGACGCGCGTCACGTCGGGGCGCTTGTGGTACTGGGCGGCCAGCATCGCGGGCGACCGGTCCACGCTGCCATCGTTGACGAAGATGACCTCGTACGATTCGCCCATGCCGTCCAGCGCCGGATACACGCGGTCGAACAGCGCCTGCAGCCCGCCTTCCTCGTTATAGACGGGGATGACGACCGAGACCTCGACAGGACTTAGTGAGAGAGACGTTTGCATGTTTCGCTGAGAGTTGCACAGACCCGCTCCACGTCGGCGGCCTGCATCGCGGGGAACAGCGGCAGCGTGACGATGCCGCGGCCGATGCGCTCGGCGTGCGGCAGCATGCCCTCGCGCCAGCCGAGCGAGCGGAAATAGGTAAACAGGTGAACGGGCGGATAGTGGACGCCGGTGCCGATGCCTTGCTCGCGCATGGCTTCCATCACCAGCTTGCGCGCCTCGGCCGGGCCGCCGCGCAGGCGGTCGGTGGGCAGCACCACCTGGAACATGTGCCAGTTCGTGGTGGCCGCGGCCGGGTCCAGCGGCACGGGCAGTTCGATGCCAAGGTCCGCCAGGCCCGCCTGGGCCGCGCAGCGGAAGTAGGTCTCGGCCAGCTCCGCACGGCGCGCCGTGATGGTGTCGAGGTTCTGCAGCTGCGCGAGCCCGATGGCCGCGTTGACGTCCGTCAGGTTGAACTTGCCGCCGGGCTCCTCGACGTCCATGCCGTCCATCCCGGTACGGATCACGCCCTGCAGGCGCAGGCGCTCCGCGCGCTGGGCCTCCTCGGGCGTATTCATCACCAGACAGCCGCCTTCGATGGTGGTGATGTTCTTGTTGGCCTGGAAGCTGAAGCTGACCAGGTCGCCGAACGCGCCAATGCGCTGGCCGCGCCAGCGCGAGTCGATGGCCTGCGCGGCGTCTTCGATGACACGCAGGTTGTGGCGTTGGGCGATGGCGTAAAGACGATCCATGTCGACCGGCAGCCCCGACAGGTACACCGGCATGATGGCGCGGGTGCGCGGCGTGATGGCGGCTTCGACCGCGTCCAGGTCGATATTGCGCGTGACCGGGTCGATGTCGACGAACACCGGCCGCGCGCCCACCGTCAGCACCACGTTGGCCGTGGCCACCCAGGTGATCGGCGTGGTGATGACTTCGTCGCCCGGGCCGATATCGGCGATGCGCAGCGCGATTTCCATCGTGGCCGAGCCATTGGAGAACGTGCGCACCGGGCGGCCGCCGAACAGTTCGGACAGCGCGGCCTCGAAAGCCTGCACCTTGGGGCCGGAAGTGATCCAGCCCGAGGCCAGCACCCTGCCGACGTCGGCAATGGTGGCGTCATCGATCTGGGGGCGTACGAACGGCAGGAAATCCTGCGGAGCGGAAGCGGTCATGGGCGGTCAGGAACGGGCAATCAGAAAGACACCGGCAAGGATCAGCATGATGCCTGCCACGCGCAGCGGGCCGATCATCTCGCCGAACAGCCACCACGCGGCCAGCGCGTTGACGACATAGCCGAGCGACAGCATGGGATAGGCAATCGACACATCCACGCGAGACAGGCCGATGATCCAGACGCCTACGCTGATCACGTAGCAGGTCAGCCCGGCGATCACCGGCCATTGCGTCAGCACCCGGAAGGCCGTGGTGAGGATGGTGGCGCGCTCGATCGTGATCGCGCCCACGGCATTGGTGCCGGCCTTGAGCAGCAACTGGGCACAGGCGTTGAGCAGGACGCCGGTGAAGATAAAGGCAAAAGTCGAAAGATTCATCGGGTGTTTCCGGCTTCCTGGGCCGGCGGCGGGAAATTGCTGGCGACGACACGGCGTACATCGCGTGCCACCACGTAGATCGGCACATGCTGCGCCACCAGGCTGTCATACGTTTCCGGCGACATGATACCGAGCGCCGGCTGGCCATCCTTCCATTTGGCGACGAAGGCGTCCATGGTCGGAATCCACTTGTCCGGCTCCTGCTGGGTGCCGAACTCCAGTTCGTCGGGCGCGGCGACCATGGTCAGCGTCCGGCCCAGGTAGAAGGGCAGCGTGTGATCCAGCATGCCCACGCCATATAGCGGCATGTCGTCCTTGAGCACGGCCTTGATGGCCGGCAGCATGTCCACGCCAGACGCGCGGCGGCCCATCACCTCGTGGCCGAGCAGGCCGATCGTGCAGGTCAGGAACATCGACAGCGCGAACGCGGCCACGCTCGGGAACACCCCGCGGGTGCGCAGCAACCGACGCGCCAGCAGCATGCCGGCCAGCAGTACGGCAAACGCCACACCAATATAGACGGCGAAGGCGCGGAACACTTCATTCGGATTGGTTTCCCGCTCCAGCGTGGCCACTACGGGTGCGGCGATCAGGCCCACCACGGCCAGCACCAGCAGCGCGTTGATCTGGCGGTTCCACGATTTGTCGCTGATCTGGTCGAGCGCCACGGCGGCCAGGATGGCCAGCGCCGGGAACACCGGCACGATATAGCCCGGCAGCTTCGACCCCGACATGCTGAAGAACACGAAGATCGCCGCGAACCAGACCAGGCTCAGCAGCGCGGGCTGGAATGGCTTGCCACCGGCGCCGCGCACGGCTCCGGCACGGTCGCGCACCACCTCCCACATGCGCGGCACCAGGCCCAGCCAGGGCAGCATGCCCGCCAGTAGCAGCGGCACGAAATACCAGATCGACCCCTTGCGCGCGTGCACCGTGGATGTGTAACGGTCCCAGTGCTCGTGAATAAAGAAAAGCGAGGAAATTCGGGGTTCTTCGTCGAAATCAGCCAGAACCACGGCACGGTCACCACCAGCATGGCCAGGATGCCCGTTGGCAGATGCAGACGTCGCCACAGCCCGATATCGCGTGTGACCAGCGTATAGACCACGAGCACCAGTCCGGGCAGTGCGATGCCGACCAAACCCTTGGTCAGGATGGCAACGCCCATGGCCGCCCAGCAGGCCACCATCCAGGCCCGGCGGGCGCCGGGCGACGTATCGGGATGCTGGGCCAGCAGCATGCAGGCCAGCACGCAGGCCAGGGCGCCGGACAGTGTCATGTCCAGCGAATTGAAATGGCCGGCCACGCTCCACATCGGCATGGCCAGCATGACCAGCCCGGCCAGCAGGCCCGCGCGGCAACCGTACCAGCGCGCCGTGGCCAGCATCGTCATGCCGAGCCCCAGGATGCCCGACAGCGCCACGCACAGCCGCGCCTGCCAGTCGCCCACGCCGAACAGTTCGTAGGCGATGGTGGTCACCCACATGTGGAACGGCGGCTTTTCGAAGTATTTCAGGGCGTTGTAGCGGATGGTCACCCAGTCGCCCGTGACGAACATCTCGCGCGAGATCTCGGCATATCGGCCTTCGTCCGGACGCAGCAGGTGGCGGGCATCGAGCGTACCGAACCAGACCAGCAGTACGGCGATCGCGATGAACACAACCATGCCGACAGGCAGCCCGGCTTGGCGCGTGGGCGAAGAACTACGCATATTTCTCCTGAAATGGCCGGGGTCCCGGAGGCTGTTCCGATGTCCGCCTTGTGGCGAACTCCCCACAACGCGGCACGCCCCGACATGGTGGACACGATCGGGCGAGGCGGCTACGCCCGTTGCAATGACCAGCAAAATGGCGCGATCCGGAGGCCAGCTTTCGGCATGGCGACCGCTACGGGCGCGCAATGGTAGCACGAGCGCATTTCCCGCCTCGCCGTTTTGGCGACCGATCGGCCTCTGACCCGGGTTCCGGCCCCTTCAGCCCATTTCCGCCGCGCCGATTTCGCGTAATACTTCCGCCATTCCGGCACGTTACCGGCAGAAGCTGACCCTGCCGCCGCCGGCCATCGGAAACGGATGATCGCCATGAAACCGGCGCTGCTGCTGGGGTTGCTGACAGTTGTGATGAACACGGCATTTGCGCAGGCTTCGGCCCCCGAGGCTGCGCCCATATCAGGCATGTCGCCCCCGATGCCAGCCGGGGCAGTGCTTTGCGACGCCCCCTGGTTCCGCTCCGGATCGCGCGTGCAACTGGAGGGAGACGGCTCCATGCCGATGTCCATCACGATGACCCTGCGCGATGTCATGCGCACGGCCCGCGGCTGCAGCGCGCAGCTGGAAGTCAGGTCGAAATCCGCCTTGTCGGCGCTGATGGGCCCGCCCGTGGTCATGGACCAGGTCCACGAGATCAATATCGACCGCAACGCCGCCACGGCGCGCACCCGCATCGACAGCCGCAACGCCGTGATCAACGCCCGCGCCCGCTACGCGCGGATGTTTGGCGAGGCGTCGTTCAACGGCAGCGGGGTGTTCAACTATGCGGGCCTGGAGATCAAGGAGGGCGCCATGCTGGAAGGCGAGACCTTCCAGTCGAGCGTATCGCTGAAGATCTACCCGCTGGGCAAGGACGAGGTGGTGGGAAGCATGCAGGCCCTGCACGCATCGATCATCGTCGGCTCGCGCCACGTGGGCCGCAAGCAGATGATCAATACGGTCATGGGCCGCAAGGAATGCATGCCCATCACCTACGAGAAACGCACCTCGCTGGGCCCGCTGATGGTGGGCGACGAACTGCTGCAACTGGAACCGAGCGTGCTGCACGTGACCGACTGGTACTGCCCGATGGAAGCCTTCGTGCTGCGCACGGAGATCCGGCAGAACAACGAGGTGCAACGGGTGGACGTGACGGCGATGGAGATGTTGCCGGAATCCGGGCAGTGATCGGGCGGAGCCGTTGACCCCGTCGACAAGCGGGGCTAGAATCCTTTACAAACTACGTGCAAGCGGGTGCGAAAACGTAGCGCCGCCTGGGAAACCAGGTCCCACCTGGAGTGGGAGTTCTGCAGCAATGCAGATAGAGAAGCCCGCCTACAACGGCTGCCATTGGCAGCCGTTGGTCTTTGTGCTTCATGGACGGATTGGCCTGCCTTCGTAGTAATGCACGGCGCCGAATCGGTGGTGGCAGTCTTCGGGAGGCGCGATTTCCGTCAAGCACGCTGCTTCGACCATTGTCTGTGCCGGGCTTCTCGTAGATGAAGCAGCACATTGTAGGAACGAAGCAAGCTAGAAAAGCACTGTGGTGCAGTTTGATGCACAAAATCAGAAAGGAGCCCAAAGGCTCCTTTTTGTGTCCGAATCAGCCTGCGGCTCAATTCCCCTGAGCCGGCTTCTTCGTGGCCTTGGCCGACTTCTTGGCCTTTGGCTGCTTCGGGGCTGCCGACTGGTCGGTCAGGTCGGCGCGGGTGCTCTTATTAGCGCCTTGCGAATACGGGTCGAACTTGTCGCCGGACTTGGCGCCCTGGCTGTACGTGTCGAACTTCTCGCCGGACTTGGCGCCCTGGGAATACGGGTCGAACGACTTCTTGTCCTGCGCGATGGCAGCCACGGATGCAGTGGCCAGACCCAGCGCGACGGCGGTGGCGATCAATTGCTTCATGGAATTCTCCTCTGAGTTGCCGCCCAGGTGGTGTTTCACGATGGCGGTCGCGTTGTGGCTGGTCCTACCGGGCGGTAGAACCAGGCTCAGGCCAGTGTGGACAAGGCCGTAAAGGGCGTCAACTCAGGGCTTATCCGGGGAGTCGCCCCGTGAAATGCCTACTCCGTCACAACGTCAGAGGGGTGTTTCCAGGCTTGCAGGACCTCCGCGGACGGTGCCAGCGCCAGATTGGTGCCGCGCGTGCCGATCGGTTGCTGGAACCAGCGCTTCTGAAGCGCGGCGGCGTCGGGGCTGGCAAAGGTCTTGGCCAGCGTCTGGTCGACCAGCTGCTTCCACTCGGGATCGGCCTTGGACATCATCAGCGCGTTCTGCTCCACCGACAGGGCCGGGCCGACAATCACGTACTGGGACGGATCTTTCGACTTGGCGCGCAGGCCAGCCAGCAGCACGTCGTCCATCACGAAGGCCTGGGCGCGGCCGGTTTCGAGCAGCAGGAACGATTCGCCGTGATCCTTGGCGTAGACGTCGTGGAAGCCGTACTCGCCCTTGAGGCGGCGCACGTGGCGGTCGCCCGTGGAGCCGGCGCTGGTCACCACCGTCTTGCCACGCAGGTCAGCGAACGACTTGATGCCCGAATCGGCCCGGACCAGCATGCGCACCGTGGAAACGTAGTGCGACACGCTGAATGCCACCTGCTTCTGGCGCTCCAGCGTATTGGTGTTGGGCGCGCAGTCCAGGTCGGCCAGCCCGTTGACCATGGCCGGCACACGATTCTGCGGCGTCAGCGGCAGCCAGCGTACCTTCAGGTCCTTGAGCCCCAGCTTCTGTTTGGTGGCTTCGGCCACGCGCAGGCACAGGTCCACGGCATAGCCGGCCGGCTTGCCCGAGTCGTCGGCGAACGAGAACGGCAGGGCCGATTCGCGGTAGCCGAGCGTGATCGTGCCGGTCTGGCGGATCTTGTCGAGGACGGGCGTCTGGGTCTGTGCGTGGACGGCCGGCACGATGGCGGCGGCCAGGGCAACGCCAGCCAGCAGGCGGCGCACGGAGGTGAAAGCGACAGTCAGGGACATGTTCGGGGCAAGGCTCGGAAAGACGCAAGGGTATACCCCGAACCCATCGGCGCTAAGAATTTGTTTCTTATTAGCTAATGCCCGAGAGTAGTGCAATGAAAGTTGCCTTTCCGCCACGTTGTACACCTGATTACAACCGTAACGGCGGGCGTTACCGGGCCCGGATCAGCCGAACGCACCGAAACGAGTACAATTCGGCCCACTTTGCACCCCCTCGAATAACAAATGAGCCCCCGTCCTTCCCGTCTGGCGTGTGTAGACGCTCTGAAGGCGGTCAGCTCGCAGCTGATCGTATTGCACCACCTGGCCTTCTACGGGCCGATGTCCGATGCCGCCCACATGCTGGCGCCCGGCCTGATCGGCTGGCTGGCCGACTACGCACGGATCGCCGTGCAGGTTTTCCTTGTCATCAGCGGCTTCCTGGCGGCGCGCAGCCTGGCCCCGGCGGCCAACTGACCGTTGCCAATCCGCTGGGTACCGTATGGCGCCGCTACCAGAAGCTGGTGGTGCCATTCGCGGCGGCCATCCTTGTGGCGATTGCCGGTGCAGCCGTCGCGCGCACCTGGATGCAGCACGATTCCATCCCCGCCGCGCCGCACCTGGCGCAGTTCGTCGCGCATATCCTGCTGCTGCATAACATCCTCGATGTCGATGCCTTGTCCGCCGGTGTCTGGTATATCGCGATCGACCTGCAGCTTTTCGCGCTGATGGTGATGGCACTGTGGCTGGCGCGGGCGGTGGCGCTCAACACGCTGCCGCTGGGCGTGCCGATGGTGGCCGCGCTGGCGCTGGCCTCGCTGTTCTGGTTCAACCGCGATGCGTCGTGGGATATCTGGGCCATCTACTTCTTTGGCGCCTATGGCATGGGATCGCTGGCCTACTGGGCGTCGAACCCGGGCCGCTCGATCTTGCCGCTGGTGGCGCTGGCCGCCATCGGGCTGGCCGCGCTGGCCGTGGATTTCCGGCTGCGCATCGCGGTGGCACTGGCCACGGCACTGCTGCTGGCTGTGTCGCGCCGAGGCGGCTGGCTGGAAACCTGGCCCGCCGGGCGCCTGACCGCGTACTTCGGCCGCATTTCCTATTCGGTCTTCCTGGTGCACTTTCCGGTCTGCCTGGTCGTCAATGCCGTGGTGACCCACCTGGTGCCGGGCCGGCCCGTGCTCAACGCGCTGGGCATGGGGCTGGCGTGGGCGGCCAGCAATGTCGCCGGGGCGCTGTTCCACCGTTATGTGGAGGCCGCCAACCCGGTCCGCGCGATGGTGGACTGGCTGACCGCCGACCTGCCCCAGTGGGGGCGCGGGCGGCTGGGACAGCGCGCGGAAGGCTGAAAGTCGCGCGCAGTAACGCCAAAACGGCACGTTCGAGGGGACGTGCCGTTTTTGTTTGTGTCGGTGCGCGCTGCACCGGGATGCACCGCATCCGCCCCGCAAAGCCGTCGCGCCAGGCACGCCGGCGGTGCGTACGGGATGCCACTGACCGTAACAACCCCACTTGGGCGTTGGCACGAACGTTGCCTACTATGAACATGTAATCCTGACCATCTGGTCAGGTTTCGTGTTCCGGTTTCATACCGGGGAGGCGACCATGTCCGACCATATCGTCCTGACCTCGCACGCGCGCCGCGACAAGCCGGCCGAGCCGATCCATTGGGGCGCGCCCACTGCGGCCGAGCGTGGGCCTGTGATCGCCAGCCTGACCGATCCGGCGCAGCGCAACGTGATCGGCACGCATGCCGGCGCCTACGCGATCTATCGCGCGCTGGCGGTCGCCTCGGGCAGCCTGCAGCGCGCGCACCGCCCCGACCTGACCGACACGGCGCCCGCCGAACCGATTGGCCCGCACGCGCAGTGGGGCGACCCCGACAAGATCGTCTCGCTCGATCCGTGGGGTCACCTGGTGTCGACGGTCTTTGCCGACCGCATCGCCGCCGGCTTCGATATCCGGCCCACCATCGCCATCACGCGCGCCCATATCAACATGCCGGAGCTGGTGGCGGCCATCGCGGCCGGCCGCCTGGCACCGGACGGCGACATCCTGTATGCCAATGGCGATGTGCGCGTGACCAAGGCCGCCATCGACCCGGTCTGGTACCTGCCCGGCATCGCCCGCCGCTTCAACATCAAGGAAAGCATCCTGCGCCGCAGCCTGTTCGAGCAGACCGGCGGCATGTTCCCGGAACTGGTCACGCGGCCTGACCTGAAGGTCTTCCTGCCACCCATCGGCGGCATGACGCTCTATTTCTTTGGCGATATCAGCAAGCTCGGCCAGCCCGAGACCAGGGTGGCCTGCCGCGTCCACGACGAATGCAATGGCTCCGATGTGTTCGGCTCGGACATCTGCACCTGCCGCCCCTACCTGGCGCACGGCATCGAGGTCTGCATCGAGATGGCGCAGCAGGGCGGCGTAGGGCTGGTGGTCTATAACCGCAAAGAGGGTCGGGCCTTGGGCGAAGTGACCAAATTCCTGGTCTATAACGCTCGCAAGCGCCAGGTGGGCGGCGACCGCGCCGAAACGTATTTCGCGCGCACCGAGTGCGTGGCCGGCGTGCAGGACATGCGCTTCCAGGAACTGATGCCGGATGTCTTTCACTGGCTCGGGATCCGGCGGATCGATCGCTGGGCCTCGATGAGCAACATGAAACATGGCGCGCTGACCGCGCAGGGGATCGAGGTGGTGGAGCAGGTGCCTATCCCCGAGGCGCTGATCCCGGCAGATGCGCGTGTGGAAATCGATGCGAAGGTGGCGGCGGGTTACTTCACCAGCTACACGCCGCCTGATGCCAACGAACTCGCCCTGGCAAAGGGCAGGGGGTTGAACGAATGAACGAACATCCCGCAGGAGGTACGACCGGACACGAACCCGGCACGGGCAGCGGCTGGCACAGCCCGGTGCCGCCCGATCATCCCGCTTCCGCGCTGCTGAGCGGCGAGGCGGTGCGCACGCATTGCGCGGTCGTGACCGAATTCGTCGCATCCGGCGAGTCGGAACTGTTTACCTGGCACCCGGACCGGGTCCACGCGATTGCGGACTACGTGGCGGCCACCATCCGGCGCCGCTACCCGGACCTGCAGGTGCCGTACCACAGCCGCTGGCGCCATTTTGAGAGCGGCGGCCCGGGGCAGGAAGCGATCAACCGGTGGCAGATCCTGTGCGAGCGCGCGGGCATGTCTGGCGCCGACCATTGCGCCGAGCGCGCGCGCATCGGCATCGACCTGGTGATCCCCAGCGTGCTGCTCGATGCCGGCGCGGGCCCCGACTGGCGCTATCGCGACCCGGCCAGCGACATGATGCTGACGCGCTCCGAAGGCCTGGGCGTGGCCAGCTTCGACCTGTTTGCCCGGGGCGGCTTTTCGGCCGAGTCCGGCGATCCGCTGCGCGCCGATGCCGACCGTCTGGCCCGGATCGATGCCTCGACCATCGCCACGGCGTTCCAGGTGGCCCAGCACAATCCGCTGGTGGGCCTGGAAGGGCGCGCGGGCCTGCTGCGGCGGCTGGGCGAGGTCATGCAGTCCACCCCGGCGGTGTTCGGCACCCCGGCGCGGCTGGGCAACCTGTTCGACTACCTGGCCGCCCATGCGAAGGACAACCGCATCGAGGCCGGATTCGTACTGCGTACGCTGCTGGTGGCGCTGGGGCCGGTCTGGCCGGGGCGCGTGCAGGTGGACGGCGTATCGCTGGGCGATTGCTGGCGGCATCCGGCGGCGCCGGGCGGGCTGGTGCCATTCCACAAGCTCACGCAGTGGCTGACCTATTCGCTGCTGGAGCCGCTGGAGGACGGCGGGCTGGAAGTGGTCGGCCTGGACGCGCTGACCGGCCTGCCCGAGTACCGCAACGGCGGACTGCTCTACGACTTCGAACTCACGGTGCCGCGCGACCCCGAATTCGCCAGCCGTACCCATACGGTGGATGAGCCGGAGATCGTCGAGTGGCGAGCACTGACCGTCACCGGGCTCGACCTGGTGGCCGACGCGGTGCGCCAGGCGCTGGGGCTCAACGACAACGACTTTCCGTTGGCGCGTGTGCTGGAAGGCGGCACCTGGGCGGCCGGGCGCCGTATCGCGGCGCAGCGCCGGCCGCCGGGCGGCCCGCCGCCATTCGCGATCCAGAGCGACGGCACGGTGTTCTAGCCGCGCAGGCAGCACCGGCAGCGAAAGGACATTGCACGGCAGTGACCGATTGACAGGCAGCCACCGCGTGGCGGGCCCGGGGCCCGCTGCGCGCGGCCGGGCGAATTTCGGATGACCAAGGAGCGCACCATGAATGACATGTTGGACGTACCCACGGCCGTGCAGGCCTTTGCCGAGACGGAAGGGACGGCGGCGCCGGCGGTGATGGTGGTCAACCATCCGCTGGTCCAGCACAAGGTCACGCTGGTGCGCAGCGAGGAAACCACCACCGACAATTTCCGCCGCCTGGTGCGCGAGATCAGCCAGCTGCTGACCTATGAAGCCACGCGCGACCTGGCCATGGAGACCGTCGCCATCAAGACGCCGATTGCGCCGATGCAGTCGCCGGTGCTGTCGGGCAAGAAGCTGTGCCTGGTGTCGATCCTGCGCGCCGGCAATGGCTTCCTGGACGGCATGCTCGACCTGCTGCCGGCGGCACGCGTGGGTCATATCGGCCTGTACCGCGACCCCGAGACGCTGGAGCCGATCGAGTATTACTTCAAGATGCCCGAGGATATCCAGGAGCGGTTCGTGATCGTGGTGGACCCGATGCTGGCGACCGGCAACTCGGCCGTCGCCGCCATCAACCGGCTCAAGGAGGCCGGCGTGACCACGATGAAGTACGTCTGCCTGATTGCCTCGCGCCCAGGGCTGAAGGCGCTGCAGGCCGCGCATCCGGACGTGGCCATCGTCACCGCCGCCATCGACGAACAGCTGAACGAGCACGGCTATATCGTGCCCGGCCTGGGCGATGCGGGCGACCGGCTGTACGGCACGAAATGATGGACGCCCCGGCGCGCGGCATCGAATCCCGGGCAGGGCCGCCCGGCGGCCGCATCCGGCAGGAAAACGAGGCCCTGATCGTGCGCGCGGCCGAGCACGTGTTCGCCCGGGCCGGCTTTGCCGGCGCCACGATGGCCGACATCGCCGCGCGCGCCGGCGTGCCCAAGTCCAACCTGCACTACTACTTCCGGACCAAGCAGGTGCTGTATCGCGCGGTGCTGGCGCACACGCTGTCGCTGTGGCTGTCCGAGACCGACATCATCAGCGCCGAGCATTCGCCGCGCCTGGCGCTGGAGCAGTACATCCGCGCCAAGATGCGCCTGTCGGCCAGCCACCCCGACGCCTCGCGCGTATTTGCCAACGAACTGCTGCACGGTGCGCCGGAGATCGGCAACGTGCTGCGCCAGGCGTTGCGCGAGCTGGTGGCGCGCAAGGCGATGGTGATCCGGGCGTGGATCGAAGGCGGCCAGATGGCGCCCGTCGACCCGTACCACCTGTTCTTCACGATCTGGGCGGCCACCCAGACCTATGCCGACTTCGAGGCGCAGGTGTGCGCAGTGCTGGGCGTGAGCCAGCTGGACGCCGACGATTTCGAGCACGCCACCGAGCATCTGGTGGCCCTGCTGCTGCGGGGCTGCGGGCTGCAGGAGCCCGAACCGGTCAGCGCCTGAGCCAGGCATGTCCACCCGTTTGCACGCATAAAACCATCACAACCATTACAACCATCACAACCATCCACCAACGTAGAAAAAGGGGAGTGAAGTCATGCACAAGGGAAGCGATCGTCGTAGCTGGCTGAAAGCCGCGGCGGCGGCCACGGCGCTGGCCGCCATGGGCCTGCCGGCCGGCGCGCAGGCGCAGCAGCAGAAGATCAAGGTGGCCGCGGTGTACACGGTGCCGGTGGAGCAGCAATGGGTGTCGCGCATCCACAAGGCACTCAACGAGGCCAAGGCGCGTGGCGAGATCGACTACGTGTTCTCGGAAAGCGTGTCGAATGCCGACTACGAACGCGTGCTGCGCCAGTACGCCGAGCAGGGCTCCGGGCTGATCGTCGGCGAGTCGTTCGCGGTGGAGGGGGCCGCCCGCAAGGTGGCCAAGGACTATCCGAAGACCGCCTTCCTGATGGGGTCGTCGGGCAAGCCGCAGGCGCCGAACTTTTCGGTGTTCGACAACTACATCCAGGAGCCGTCGTACCTGACCGGCATGATCGCGGGCAGCATGACCAAGACCAACCATATCGGCATGGTGGGCGGCTACGCGATTCCCGAAGTCAACCGGCTGATGCACGCGTTCATGGAAGGTGCCCGCGAGGTGAACCCCAAGGTCAAGTTCACGGTGAGCTTTATCGGCTCGTGGTTCGACCCGCCCAAGGCCAAGGAGGCCGCCTTCGCGATGATCGACAAGGGCGCCGACGTGCTGTACGCCGAACGCTTCGGCGTGTCCGACGCCGCCAAGGAGCGCGGCAAGCTGGCCATCGGCAACGTGATCAACACCCAGCCGCAGTACCCGGCCACGGTGGTGGCGTCCGCGCTGTGGAACATGGAGCCGACCATTGCGGCGGCGCTGGCCAAGGTCAAGGCCGGCCAGTTCAGGAACGAGGACTACGGCCAGTATTCGCTGATGAAGTTCAAGGGCGCCGAACTGGCGCCGCTGGGCACGTTCGAAGGCAAGGTGCCGGCCGACGTGATGGCCAAGGTCAAGGCGAAGGAGAAGGCGATTCTCGACGGCAAGTTCACGGTCAAGGTCGTGGAGACCGAGCCGAAGTCGACGCCCTGATTCGCCGGCGGCCTGCCGGCCGGTGTCTCGCATGGCCCCGTCCGGGCGGACGGGGCCGCTTCATTTCCTTCGTATTGGGTTCTGATTTTCGATGCCCCACGAACCGCCGGTGCTCCGGCTCTCGCATATCACCAAACAGTTTGGCCCGCTGCTGGCCAACGACGATATCTCGCTCGATTTGCAGCGCGGCGAAGTCCTTGCCCTGCTCGGCGAGAACGGCGCGGGCAAGAGCACGCTGGTCAATATCCTGTTTGGCCACTACATCGCCGACGCGGGCAGCGTGGAGGTGGATGGCGTGGCGCTGCCACCCGGCAACCCGCGCGCGGCGCTCGCGGCGGGCATCGGCATGGTCCACCAGCATTTCACGCTGGCCGACAACCTGTCGGTGCTCGACAACATCCTGATCGGCACCGAGCCGCTCTGGCAATGGCGCCAGCGGCGCGGCGCCGCGCGGGCACGCATCGACGACCTGGCCCGGCGCTTCGGGCTGACCGTGCAGCCGCAGGCGCGTGTGGGATCGCTCTCGGTGGGCGAGCGCCAGCGCGTGGAGATCATCAAGGCGCTGTATCGCGGCGCGCGGGTGCTGATCCTGGACGAACCCACGGCCGTGCTGACGCCGCAGGAGGCCGACAGCCTGTTCGCCACGCTGGGCCAGTTGATCGCCGAAGGGCTGTCGGTCATCTTCATCAGTCACAAGCTGGACGAGGTGCTGCGTGTTTCGCACCGGGTGGCGGTGCTGCGCGGCGGCCGGCTGGTGGCGGAGCGCCGCGCCGACTCCACCAGCAAGGCGGAACTGGCCGAGCTGATGGTGGGCCGGCGCGTGGAGATGCCGGCGCGCGTGGGCGGCATGGGCGGCGGGGAGATCGTGGCGAAGCTCGACCGCGTCGGCGTGGCGCCCGTGGCGGGCCGGCAGGGCCTGCGCGACGTGACGCTCGATCTGCGCGCCGGGGAAATCGTCGGCATCGCCGGGGTATCGGGCAATGGACAGGTGGCGCTGGCCGAGCTGCTGAGCGGCGTGGCGGCGGCTGCGTCGGGCCACCTCAGCGTATGCGGCACGGCGTTGCCGGCGTCGCCCCGGCGCTGGATTGAAGCCGGCGTGGCGCGGATTCCGGAAGACCGGCACGCCGAAGGCGCGGTCGGCGATCTCGCGGTGTGGGAGAACATCGTCATCGAACAGCTCGGTAACCGGGCGTTCGTGCGCGCGGGGATGATCCGTGGCGCGGCGTCGCGGCGCTTTGCTGGCGAACTGGCGCGCAGGTTCGATGTGCGCGGCGGCGGCATCGACGTGCCCACGCGCACACTGTCGGGCGGCAACATGCAGAAGCTGATCCTGGGCCGCGCGTTTTCGGTGCGAAGCCGGCAGGCGCCGACGCTGGTGGTGGCCAGCCAGCCGACCTGGGGGCTTGATATCGGCGCAGTGGCGTATGTGCGCGGCCAGTTGCTGGACGCCGCCGCGCAGGGCGCGGCCGTGCTGCTGATTTCTGAAGACCTGGATGAACTGATGGCCCTGTCGGACCGCATCGCTGTGATCCATGCGGGGCACCTGACCCCGGCCCGCGCCACGCCGGAATGGACGCTGGCCACATTGGGGCTGGCGATGGCCGGTGCCGGCGCCGATGCCGGGCAGACGAATCCGGAGGTGGCCCATGCGGCTTGAAGCCCGAACCTCCGTATCGCGTACCGCGCTGGTGATGGCCCCGGTTGGCGCGATTGCCGTCACCTTGCTGGTCTGCGCCCTGCTGGTGGCGGCGGCCGGCGCACCAGTGGGCAAGGCCTACCTGCTGCTCCTGGAAGGTGGCTTCGGCTCGCGCTTTGCGTGGTCCGAAACGCTGACGCGCGCCACGCCGCTGATCCTGACCGGGCTGGCCGTGGCGGTGGCATTCCGCACGCGGCTGTTCAATATCGGCGCCGAAGGCCAGCTTTATCTGGGCGCGCTGGCCGCCGTGGCCGTGGGCGGGCAGGTGGACGGCGCGGCGGCGCCCTGGGCCGCGTCGCTGCCCAACGGCGTGCTGTTCGGCCTGATGGTGGCGGCCGGGATGCTGGCCGGCGCATTGCTGCTGTTGCTGCCGGCCGTGCTCAAGCTCAGGCTGGGCGTGGACGAGGTGGTGACCACGCTGCTGCTCAACTTCATCGTCCTGCTGGGGGTGTCGCTAATGCTCGATGGCCCGATGAAGGATCCGCTGGCGATGGGCTGGCCGCAGTCGGTGGCCCTGGTGCCTGAACTGGAGCTGTCCCGGCTGATGGAGCGTTCGCGCGTGCATAGCGGGCTGATCGCCGCCGTGGCGCTGGCCCTGCTGGTCTGGGGGTGAACCGCTTCACGGTGTTCGGGCTGCAGATGCGCGCGGTGGGCGCCAACGCCCGCGCGGCAGCCTTCGCCGGCATGTCTGTGACGCGGGTGACGCTGCTGGCGGCCGCGCTGTCCGGGGCGCTGGCGGGCCTGGCCGGCGTGGTGGAGGTGGCCGGGCGCACCGGCTACCTGACGCTCGACATGTCGCCCGGCTATGGCTATACGGGCGTGGTCATCGCCATGCTGGCGGGCCTGCATCCGGTGGGCGTGGTGGCATCGGCCATCTTCGTGGCCGGCATCCTGGTGGGCGCTGACGGCATGAGCCGGGCAGTGGGCGTGCCCAACACCATCGCGGATGTCATCGTGGCCGTGGCGCTGCTGTCCATGCTGGTGGCGACGATGCTGACGCGCTACCGCATTCGCTTCGACCGGCTCGGAAAGGTGGCCTGATGGAACTGTTCGATATCGTTTCCGGCGCACCGTTCTGGATTGCCGTGCTGCGCGTGGCCACGCCGCTGATCTTCGGCACGCTGGGCGTGCTGCTTTGCGAGCGCGCCGGAGTCCTGAACCTGGGCATCGAGGGCATCATGGTGGCCGGGGCGTTCTCCGGCTGGCTGGCCGTGTATCACGGCGCGCCGCTGTGGGGCGGCGTGGCGGCGGCGGCCGGGGTGGGGCTGCTGTTCGGCCTGTTGCACGGCTGGCTGACGGTGTCGATGGCGCTGTCGCAGCATGTGGCGGGGCTGGGCGTGACGATGCTGGCGACCAGCGTGTCGTACTACGCCTACCGGCTGGGCTTTGCCCAGGTCTCGACGCCGCCCACGATCGCCCCGTTCGCGCCGATGACCTGGTGGGCCGGTGTGCCGCTGGTCGGCACGGTCATGGCCGCCGAAACGGCACTGACGCTGCTGGCGTTGCTGATGGCGCCGCTGCTGGCCTGGCTGCTGTATCGCACGCCGCTGGGGCTGGCGCTGCGGATGGTGGGCGAGAATCCCGCCGCCGCCGAGGGCAGGGCATCCGCGTGGGTGCTGTGCGGATCGGCGCCATCATGGCCGGATCGGCGCTGATGGCCGTGGGCGGCGCGTTTCTCACGCTGTCGGCGTTCAATGCCTTCTTCTTCAATATGATCAACGGGCGGGGCTGGATCTGCGTGGCGCTGGTGGTGTTCGCGTCGTGGCGGCCGGGCAGGGCATTGCTGGGCGCGCTGCTGTTCGCGGCCTTCGATGCGCTGCAACTGCGGCTGCAGCAGGGCGGGGCCAGCCTGCCGGGCCTGCCGCCGCTGCCGTACCAGGTCTACCTGATGCTTCCCTATATCCTGTCGATCCTGGCGCTGGTACTGGTGGCGCGCCGCGCGGCCTATCCGCAGGCGCTGATGAAGCCATACCGCAAGGGCGAACGCTGAACCTCTCCGGAAAGAATCCCATGCTCGATACCATCCTGCGTCACTGCAACCTGCCCGATGGCCGTACCGACGTCGACATCGGCATTTCCAACGGCCGGATTGCCGCCGTCGAGCCCCGGCTGGCGGCCTCTGCCGGCGAGGAAATCGACGCGGCGGGGCAGCTTGTGTCGCCGCCATTCGTCGACGCGCATTTCCATATGGATTCCACGCTGTCGTACGGCCTGCCGCGCGTGAACCAGTCCGGCACGCTGCTGGAGGGCATCGCACTGTGGGGCGAACTCAAGCCGCTGCTGACGCAGGACGCCATCGTCGACCGCGCGCTGGCCTATTGCGACTGGGCCGTGGCCAAGGGGCTGCTGGCGATCCGGTCCCATGTAGACGTCTGCGACCCGCGCCTGCTGGCCACCGAGGCCCTGCTGCACGTGCGCGAGAGCGTGAAGCCGTACCTCGACCTGCAACTGGTGGCGTTTCCGCAGGATGGCGTGCTGCGCGCGCCTGGCGCTTTGGAGAACTTACGACGTGCGCTGGACATGGGCGTCGACGTGGTCGGCGGGATTCCGCATTTCGAACGCACGATGGCGGACGGCGCGGCGTCGGTGAAGCTGCTGTGCGAGGAGGCCGCCCAGCGCGGACTGCGCGTGGACATGCACTGCGACGAGAGCGACGATCCGATGTCGCGCCATATCGAGACGCTGGCCAGCGAATCGGTGCGGCTGGGCCTGCAGGGGCGGGTCACGGGGTCGCACCTGACGTCGATGCATTCGATGGACAACTACTACGTGTCGAAACTGCTGCCGCTGATGCGCGAGGCGGGCGTGGCTGCCATCGCCAACCCGCTGATCAACATCACGCTGCAGGGGCGCCACGATACCTATCCGAAACGCCGTGGCATGACGCGCGTGCCCGAGCTGCTGGCGGCCGGCATCCCGGTCGCCTTCGGCCACGATTGCGTGATGGACCCCTGGTACAGCCTGGGGTCGGGCGACATGCTGGAGGTGGCGCACATGGGGTTGCACGTGGCCCAGATGACGGGCCAGGACGCCATGCGCGCCTGCTTCCGGGCGGTGACGGACAGCCCGGCGGCAATCCTCGGCCTGGACGGCTACGGCGTGGCGCCGGGGTGCCGTGCCGACCTGGTGCTGCTGCAGGCGCGCGATCCGGTCGAAGCCATCCGGCTGCGCGCCACGCGGCTGCTGGTGATGCGGGCCGGCAAGGTGATATCGCGCACCGCGCCGGCCACGGCGACGCTAACGCTGCCAGGGCGTCCCGCTGAAGTCGACTTCGGGCTACATCGCGACTGAAATTTTCAGGTTTCCACGAGAAATGGTGTTGACAGGGTGCTGGCCACTCAGCATAATCACGTTCTTCGCATCGCCGCAGCCATGCAGCGAAACGAAGCCCAGATGGCGGAATTGGTAGACGCACTAGGTTCAGGTCCTAGCGGTGGCAACACTGTGGAGGTTCGAGTCCTCTTCTGGGCACCAATTTTGAAAGCCCTGCTCGCAAGAGCAGGGCTTTTTCATTTATACGCCCAGAAAGGGCAGTCCCTGCGGACTGCCCGCGAGGACTCGAAAAGGTTGCGCTTGCAAGCGCAACCCGGGGTCGCGCATGGGTGACCGAGTCCTCTTCTGGGCACCAATTCAAGACCCTGCTCATTGAGCAGGGTCTTTTCATTTGTACGCTAGAAATGGCCCCTGCTCGAGCGAGTGGCGGGCTTTTTCATTTCAAGCGTGCGTCAGCTTCTTTGGCATTTCGGCCCTCGTCCGACATCGTCTCTCTCATCCACGATCTCAGCCATTTAGCGGGCGGCGCATCGCACATTCGACGCTAAACATCGCGCGACCTTTGACCTATGCTCAAGCTGATCGGGCATGGTCCACATAACGCCCGACGAGGTGGTCGCCATGTCCGTACCGTTGACGTACGGGAGAGAGGAGCGTGCCGGAAAGTTGTCTGGCAGGGCGTACTGCACCTGCCAGCATGCTGCGCACCCCGGTCTCCCGCTGTGTTTCGTACTCGCGCTGCTGGCCTGCGCCGTGGCGCATGCCGAAGAGTCGTTCGACGGCATGTCAGGGCGTGATGCACTGCAATCCGTGCAGGGCGCGCGCGCCCCTGAGTCGCCGCCACCGGCGCAGCCCGATCAGGCCGCGCCGCCGGTGGTGACCGAACCCGCCGGGCCATCGATCATGCCGCCGCGCATGGTCGTCATCAATGACGATCCCGACCTGCCGATTCCCGTCCATGCGTCACGTGCGTTGCCCGAACCGGCGCCAGAGGCCGAGCCCATTGCCATCAACCTTGCCAGCATCGACCGCGTCGTGGAACGCTTCAACAGTACGCCACGGGCGCCGCTCGTCCATGTCGAGGACGCGACCACTGCCACCGGCCTGGTCGACAGCCGCGCGCGCAGCATGGCGCTGGCGCTCGACGCGCCGTTGTCGCGCGGCGGCACCGGGCTGACGCTGCAGTCGCGTGTGGAGATGGCCTATCGGCCAGGCACGGCACCGGTGCCGGGCAACTGGGACGCGCCGCCCGGCGAGGTCAGCGCCACCGGGCTGGCCGTAAGGCTGTACGGATCGAAGCCGACCCGGCTCAACGGCGTCTATCCGTTCGTCGAGGCCGACTGGTGGCAGGACAACCGCGCCAGGACGATCAACATCAATGGCACGCGTATCGATACCGATCTGCTGCGCGGGCTGTTCTCGTTCAATATCGGCGCGCATAGCAATTCCACCACGGGGCTGAAGCTTTGGATGAAGGCGCGCGGCGGACGCAATGCGGGCGGTACGCTGGGCGCCCGCTATCGCTGGTAAAGGGAAACAGCCGGGCAGCCCGCGGCCAGTGAAATAATTTTGGCGAAACGCTTGCGCGCAGCGCGAATTGGGATACAATGCGTCCCTCGCGTGCGGCTGTAGCTCAGTTGGATAGAGTACTTGGCTACGAACCAAGGGGTCGTGGGTTCGAATCCTGCCAGCCGCGCCACTTATTGGAAGGGCCTCCAGCAATGGAGGCCCTTCGTCATTTCGGGCCTCCATCGAGTGCGTCGATGGGAAACCTCCTGCCCCTCGCGCCCCTCCCGTCCGCTTCCCGCGTGACGTCTCCCACACAATTTTCAGACTGACGCCGGCAGCGCCCCCATCAGTGTTCGTTATCCCCGGAAGCAGTCCCCGCGGTCATTGACAGTGGCCAAGTCGCGGGCACATCATTCGTTCGGAATAGATGCGCCTCCGGAGCTACACGCGTCCCCCCGGACCCGTCCTGCACTCGATCCGGAAGGTCGCCACCACACAGGGAAACGGGGTCATGAACCGAACGATACGCCAACTGGCAAGCGTGGTCGCGCTTGCCGCCTTCCTTTCCGCCTGCGCGTCGGCGCCGCAGCCCGCCGCCGAGATTCCGGCCGCCGAGCAGCCGCCTTCGGACCAGGCGATGAAGTCGTTGTCCGCCGAGGTGTTTACGTACGGCTATCCGCTCGTGCTGATGGACGTCACGCGCGAGGTGATGACTGCCCGGACGCCAGTCAATACGTTCAGCCACAGCCGTACCTTTCCCGACGCCACCTACACCACGGTGGTCAGCCCGAACGCGGACACGCTGTATTCCACGGCCTGGGTGGACGTCTCGAAGGAACCGGTTGTCCTGTCCGTGCCCGATACCGCCGGCCGCTACTACGTGATGCAGATGCTCGACGCCTGGACCAATGTGTTCGCGTCGCCGGGCAAGCGGACGACTGGCACAAAACGTGGCGCTTTTGCGATTGTCGGCCCTGACTGGGAAGGCACGCTGCCCAAGGGCGTGACCGAAATCCGCGCGCCGACCAGCATGGTCTGGCTGATCGGCCGGATCCAGACCAACAGCAAGGCCGATTACGCCAATGTGCACCGGCTGCAGGACCAGTTCCGCCTGGTGCCGCTGTCGGCCTGGCGCAAGGGCAGCCGCACCACGCCGCCGGCCACGCCGCGCGCGGGACTGATCGATACCGAGACGCCGCCGGCCGAGCAGGTGGCGGCGATGGACGCCCAGGCCTTCTTCAGCCGCATGGCCGCGCTGTTGCCGGCCAATCCGCCCGGCCCCGATGACGTGGCGATGCTGGAGAAGATGCAGCGCATGGGCATCAAGGCCGGCGAGCCTTTCAAGACCACAGTGCTGGAACCGTCGACGGCGCGTGCCGTGCAGGAAGGCGCCTCCGCGGCGCTGGCCGCCATCGCTGCCAATGCGCGCAAGAGCGCGGCGGGCAGCACCGGCTGGCGGCTGCTGCGCGATACGGGTTCGTACGGCGCCGACTTCGAACGCCGTGCCGTGGTGGCAATGTTCGGGCTTGGCGCCAACCTGGCGGAGGACGCGGTCTACCCGGTGGCCCGCGCGGACGCCACGGGCCGGCCGTTCGACGGCGGCAGCCGCTACGTCCTGCATTTCGACAAGGGGCAGTTGCCGCCGGCCAAGGCTTTCTGGTCTCTCAGCGCCTATAACGACAAGCAGGCATTCGTCAACAATCCGCTGCAGCGCTACACGATCGGCAGCCGCGACAGCCTGCGCTACAACCGGGACGGATCGCTCGATATCTATATCCAGTACGAACGACCCGCACCCACCCAGATGACGAACTGGCTGCCAGCGCCGCCCGATGCGTTCAGCCTGATGCTGCGTGTCTACTGGCCCGAGCAGGTCGTGCTGGACGGCAAGTGGATGCCGCCAGCCGTACAGCGCGTGAACTGATTCACCGGCGCCACGGCTTCACGAAGAACCCTTCCCTTGCGGAAGGGTTTTTTTCTTTGTGGCCCCGAGGCGTATGACGTCGCATGGCATTTCTACGAAAGCGATGGGTTCGTTGTTCGCGGTCAAGCGTGCTGACTGGCCGATCTTCCAAGCTTCCTCCCCCAGGTTTCGCGAAGCGAAGGAAGAAAGGAGTTCCCATGAAAGCACCCAGCCCAAAGCTGTTCGCCGCGATAGCGGCCACACTGGTTCTGACCGGCTGCCCCTCCAGCCCCACGGAGGTCAGGACCGTGCACCCGTCGTGCACGCAATGCGGTATTTCCGCCACACTGCATCGCGATGGCGGCACCGAAGTCTGGTCCGCTTCGAACGATACCGACGCCCCGATGGCGATGCCGGTCTCGATCGCTGGCATGAGGGGCAGGCCGTCTCGCTGGTGTTCTTCAACGACAGCGGCAAGGCCCAGCCGATGCCGCCCATCCGGCTGGAGTCGGCCCCCACGGCGCCATCGCCAGCCGCCCGCCGCCGCGTCGGTGCGGCGCCCGATGACGGCTTGTCGCAGGCCGACCGCATCCGCGCGTTCAACCACGACGGCTGGGCCAGGCAACTGGAACGGATGCGTGCCGCCCGCGCTGCCACGCCGCCGGTTGCGGAGAATCGAAGCGGCGCGGCCGTCGCGCCCGCCACGGTCGGCGACACCCGGGGCTGGTACCACGACGACGAGGAGACGCCGCGCCAGACCACGCTGGTGCGGCAAGGCACCTTGCGAGACGGCGTCATGGTCAATATCTGGATCGAGGATGGTGAAAACGACCAGGAACGCGTGACCGACGACGCGCTCGACACCATGCTGAATGCCTACCGCATGACCGGCGGCATCTACGAATTCCTGTACGACATCGGCGGCCCCATGTGGGGCCCGACCAAAGAGAGCGAGCTGATTCCGGGCACAGGGCAGCCGATCAACGTCGTGCTGCTGAATCTCGGCGACGACCTCGGCGGCTACTTCCTCGCCGCCAACGCGTTTGTCAACCAGCCCGATACCGAGACGGCGCGCAGCAACGCCGCCGTGGCGGTATTCATCAATACCACGCCGATGTACGCCACCAACCCGGGCGGGCTGGGCACACAACTGCTGACGCTGGCGCACGAGTCGGTCCATATGCAGAACTTCTACCGGCGTGGCGTGACGCTGGGTGCGGACTACATGTTCGATGACTGGCTGGACGAAGGCTCGGCAGTGATGGTGGAAGACTTTGTCAGCCAGCGACTGCTGCAGAACTACAACGAAGTGCGCGATAGCCGGTTGCCCCAGTACCTGTCGACGCCCCATTACGGATGCAATCTACTGCAATGGCCACAGTCCAGAGACATTTGTGACGGCTATGCAGTGTGGGGCGCCTGGGGTGGCTATCTGAACCGGCAGTTGGGCATGGCGTTCTACCGAAATCTGCTCAACGACAGGACCAACCAGTCGTCGGAGGCGGTGCTCGATGCCGCGATTCGCTCGGTGCGGCCCGATTCCGGCATGGTGCCGGAGATGCGGCGCTGGTCGGCCACGGTGGGCGCGATGATTCCCGCCGCCGGGCTGCCCAGCGGCTATGGGTACCCGGAACGCACGGACACCGGCTATCCGCTACCAGACATCGACCTGCAGACGCTGGTCGACAAGCGCAAGCTGCCCACCAGCACGGCGGCACCGCTGGCCGGGTATTCGATGTTCCCGGTAGTGCGGCGCGGCGTCGTGGGCACCTTCAGCGAGACCGTCACCGTGCCGCCGCGCACCACGTTGTCCGTGGTGGTGCACGGCGGCAAGGTCTGACAATCCCATCAAGCCGCCCGGTGCCGTACCGTCAGGCGCGGCGCTCGGCTCAGAAACGGTACTTCACCCCGGCATAGAACGCGCGGCCGACACCTGGATAGAACACCGAGGTGTTGGCCGTGCGCGCGTCGGTCACGGTGCTGAAGTCGCTGACATAGCGCTTGTCGGCCAGGTTGCGGGCGTCGAAGTACAGCGTGACGCCGCGCTCGAACTCGTAGCTGGCCTCGATGCCGAACAGCACGTACGACGGCACCTTGAGCGTGTTGGCGTAGTCCACGTAGGCGCCGGTCGGCACCCAGTCGATCGTTCCGGCCACCCGCAGGCGGCTGTTGCGGCTGTAGGCCAGCGTGGTGCGCAGCACGTGCTTTGGCACGCCCGCGATGCGGTTGTTGCCGTAGACCGGGTCGTTGTCGAAGCGGAAATCGCTGTAGTTCCAGATCTGCGACACCGTAACCTTGTCGCCCTTGCCGGCCACGTCGCGCAGCACGTCGGCGCTGGCGCCCAGTTCCACCCCCTGCAGCACGGTCTTGTTGGCGTTGAAGGTCGACGCCGGGATGTCGGGGCTGACCGTGTACTGCAGCAGCTGGTCGCGCAGCAGCGACCGGTAGGCCGTGACATCCCAGCCAAAGCGATCCCACTTGCCGCGTGTGCCGAGTTCCAGCGTCCAGCCGTGCTGGGCGGCCAGCGGCACGAACTGCTGCGTGCTGGCGATGGTCTGGCTCAGGTCGGTGAAGTCTGGCACATCGGCGCTGCGCGTGATGTCGATAAACGCCTGGATGTCGGGCTTCGGCTCCCACAGCACGCCGAACTTCGGGTTGACGCCGCTGAAGGTCGCGCCATCGGATTTTGCCGTCGGATTGGCCGGCAAGCCGCCGTAGTCGGTGTATTCGCGCCGGTTGCGGTAGGCCTTGGCGCCGGCCATCAGCGCCACCGTGGGCAGCACGTACAGCCGGTCTTCCAGGTAGGCCTCGTAGTTGTAGGCGTCCTGTTTGGCGTTCAATGTCTGGGCGCCGCGGTTCCCGTTGACGTTGACGTACTGGCGTGCGTCGTTGTTGCCGCCGAAGAAGCGCGCGCCGGCGATCAGCTGGTTGCGCATGCCGCCCAGCGTGAAGTTGCCTGTGTAGCGCGGCGCGAAACCGTAGGTCCAGCTGTCCTGGTCCACGACCTGGAAGATCGGGTGGTACAGGCTCTTGTGGATGCCCCAGGTCGTCAGGTCGATCTGGCCGTTATCGAGCTTGATGCTTGTGACATTGGCCACGCGCTCGGTCCGGGTGTTGCGCGCCTGGTCGCCCGCCAGTGCGCTGGCCGATGCCATGCGCGGCGTGGTCAGCGCCTGGTTGAGCGTTAGCGAGCCAGGCAGCAACTGGTCGACGATATAGGCGCCGAAGTAGAAGCGTGTCTCGACGGTGGGACTGAAACGGTAGCCGACGTTGGCGTTGATCTGCTCGTATTGCCCGCGCTCGTGGTTGCGCCAGCCTTCCGAGTGGCTGACCGTGGCGTTGGCCAGGAAATCCCACTGGCCGATCTGGCGCGACACCTGGCCGCTGCCGCGAATCGTGCCAAAGCTGCCGCCATCGATGCGGACCATGTTGCGCGCATCGGCCGTCAGCGCCGTGGGCGTGGTGAAATTGACCGCGCCACCGAGCGTGGTGCTGCCATAGGCCAGGCCGTTGCCACCCTTGTAGACCTCGGCGGCCGTCAGGGCGAGCGGATCGATCTGGTAGAAATCCCCGCTGCCGTCGGCAAAATTGGTCGGCACGCCGTCCTGCAGGATCTCGATGCCGCGCGTATGGAAGCCGCGCGCCACGCCCGAGCCCCGAATCGATAGCCGCAGCTCCTGGCCGTAGCGCTCCTGCACGTACACGCCCGGCGAGTCCTTCAGCACATCGCGCAGGTCGAAGGCATAGGTATTGGTGAACGACTGGGCATCGACAAAACCGACGGAGCCGGCCGACTGGAACAGCGACTGGCGCTGCCGGGCCACGCCGGGCGCGGTCAGCGACCCAACGGCGGCGGCTGTGGCGGTAACGGTGGGCAGGGTTGGGATATAGGCGGCATCCGGGGTGGTTGCCGTTTGTGCGAAGGCCGCGCTGGAGAGTGCGGCAGCAGGAAGCGCCGCGACGCGGCGCCAGGGTGTGGCTCGTTTCATTCCTCTGGTCGAAGACCGCGCCGGAGGCCGACACGGCCTATCGCTATTTTCTTGTTAGGCTCGACCGAGAGGATACGGAGCCGCATGTCGCGCCGCCATGCGACACAGCGACGCAACGTGCGTTTCAGCGCATAAACATCCTCGATTGATGTGGAGCGTTCAGGCAGCCAGTGGCTCGGCTTCGTCCAGGGCTTCATTCTCGTCCGTGAATTCGGCGTCGACGATCTCCAGGTCCACGCCATGCGCAACGCGCCGCACGAACAGTTCCAGCAACTCGACCGTATCGGCGTGGCAGACCAGCTTGACCGCGTTGGCGCGCTCCGCGTCGAACGTCATCTGCTGCAGCGACAGCCCCGTACGACGGGCGTTGGCGAGCACCCATTCCAGGCTGCCGAAGGTGTCGCTCAGGGCAGAGCGGTCGAGGCGGAGGGAAAGATCGAGGGCAGGCATGGCGGATTCCGGGTGGCGTTTGAGGCAATGTCGGGCAGGCGATGTGATTCGCAAGCAGTCCGGACAATTTATCAGCCATGGCCGAAAATGGGCTTTTGAATTTTCTCGAGTTCTTGCGCGAATAGAGAATAATCATCCGTCATGGTGTAGATTTGCGCCTGAATCTTCTTTTCAGGCCCGAACGCCATGACGAATGTTCCCAAACTCGACGACATCGACCGCCGCATCCTGCGCGAACTGCGCCGCGATGGGCGGATTTCCAACGCCAGGCTGGCCGAGCGGGTGGGGCTGTCCGCCACGCCATGCTGGAACCGGGTCAAGGCGATGGAGGACGCGGGGGTCATCGGCGGCTACGCGGCGCTGCTGAACCAGAAGGCGCTAGGCCTGCCCGACACCGTGCTGATCGAGGTCACGCTGGACCGTCACGACGACGATATGCTGCACCGCTTTGGCGAGGCGCTGGCCGAATTGCCAGAGGTGCTGGAAGCCCATCTGCTGACGGGCGAGTACGACTATCTGATCAAGGTGGCCGTGGCCGGCACCGAAGGCTACGAGGAATTCCTGCGCCACAAGCTTTACAAGCTGCCGGGCCTGCGGCACAGCCATTCCACGTTCGTGCTTCGGACGCTGAAGCGCGAGCTGTCGGTCGACCCGTGAGCCGCCCGTTCAGCGCGCAGCCAGCCGCCCCAGGCGGGGCGCCAGGGCGGTAGTGACCACGCCCAGCGCGATCAGGCCGAGGCCGGCCGACAGATCCGCCGAAATCCGCTCGTGCCAGGCCAGGGCGGACAGCACCAGGCCAAGCAGCGGCACGCCAAGCATGGCGATCGACGTAGCCGCCGGCGGCAGCGACTGCGTCACGTTCAGCACGACGATAAAGGTCAGTGCCGTGGCCAGCGGGCCGGTGTAGAACACGGCGGGCCAGATTTCGCCAATGGCGGCCAGATCGGGCGCGCCATCGCGCAGCAGGGCCAGCAAAACCAGCGGCACCGTCGCCACCGCGCATTCCCATGGAATCATCTCGGCGCCAAGCCGCACATGGCGATGGGCGCGCAGATGGATGATGCTGACCGACCAGGCGAGCGACGCGCCAAGCAGCATCGTCAGGCCCATCACCGTATGAAGCTCCCAGCCGCCCAGCGCCGGCGCGACGATCACGGCAATTCCGGCGTAGCTGAAGCCCGTGGCCAGCCACTGCCAGCGCGAGGGCCGCTCGCCCAGCACCAGCGACGACAGCGGAATCACCCAGATCGCCGTGGCATAGGCCACCACCGAGGCGCGCCCCGGTGCCACGTATTGCAGCGCCCACAGCGCCAGCGCGGTAAAGGCCGCCATCTGCAGGAGGCCCACGCTGAATACCAGCGGCCATTCCTCGCGCGACGGCAGGCGCAGCCGCTGCAGCGCGGCCAGCACCACCAGGCTGATCAGGGCCGCCGAGCCGAAGCGCAGCGCGGCAAACCACAACGGGCTGACATGCGACAGCCCGAATTTCATGACGGGCCAGTTGCCGCCCCAGATGACGACGGCGCCGATCAGCGGCAGGAACGACTTGAGCGGGGCAGTGCGGGCGCTGCCGGCGGAGGACGAGACAGACATGAAAGGGTAAAGAATCGAGGCGGCCGCGGCTGGCCGAATGTCCAGAAGTCTACGGTTCCTTGCACCGCAGCATTGTCCGGATCACACTGTCGCAGCAGCGCGATACGGCATAGAATGCTGGCAAATCAAACCTGTGAAGCTGAACATGCTGGACATCGATCTGGACGCTACCGACATCCGAATCCTGGGCGAGCTGCAGCGTGACGGCAGCCTGACCAATGTGGAACTGGCGAGCCGGATCAACCTGTCGCCGTCGCCGTGCCTGGCGCGGGTCAAGCGCCTGGAGAAGATCGGCGTGATTTCGCGTCGCGTGACGCTGCTGGACGCCCGCCGGCTGGGCCTGAAGGTGGTGGTGTTCATCTCCGTGTCGCTGGACAAGCAGCGCCGGGAGACGCTGGACACCTTCGAACGGAAGATCGGCGCGCTTCCGCAGGTGATGGAGTGCTACCTGATGTCGGGCGATGCCGACTACCTGCTGCGCGTAGTGGTGCCCGATGTCGAAGCGCTGGAGCGCCTGATCATCGACCAGATCACGCGGATTCCGGGCGTGGCCAGCATCCGGTCCAGCTTCGCCCTGAAGCAGGTTCTCTACAGCACGGCGCTGCCGCTCGGATGACGGCTGTCATCGGCATTCCCGTATCATCGCGGGTCCGCGTGCGGGCCGCCGCAGCATCCGCATGACCTGTGTCACCCCCAGCACGCCATACCCACGCCGTCTCATGAATCCGTCCGCACTGAATCCGGTTGCCATCTTCTTTGTCCAGGCCTGCCTTGTCGTCGGCGTGCCGCTGGTGCTTTGGCGGGGCCTGCGGATGGGTGGCATCGTGCCATTGGTGGTGATGCAGATCGCGGGCGGGATCGTGCTGGGGCCGTCCGTGCTGGGCGCGCTGTCGCCCGATAGCTGGCAAGCGCTGTTCGGCACGCAGAAGCTCACTGCGCTGTCCGGGCTGCAGTGGCTGGCCGTGGTGCTGTTTGCGTTCCTGTCCGGGCTGCACGTTGGCGGGCCCGAGGCCAAGGGCTTGCGCCGCATCGCCCTGTGGGCCGCGCCCGGGTGCGTGGCGCTGCCATTCGTGCTGGGGATGGGCGCGGGCTATGGGCTGGGCATCTGGCGGCCCGCCTTGGCGGGCGAAGCGGCCACCACGTGGCAGTTCGCGATTGCCGTGGGGGTGTCGATGGCCGTCACCGCGTTGCCGGTGCTGGGCGCCATCCTGCGTGAGATGAATCTGACCGACACCACGGCCGGGCGCCTGGCGCTGGCCTGTTCGGCGTTCAGCGACGCCGCCATCTGGATCGTGTTGTCGTGCATCCTGGCCAGCACCGGCCAGGCCGCCGCGCAGCCGCTGCAACTGGTGGCGGGCGGCGCAGTCTATCTGGCGGTCATGTTCGGACTGGTGCGGCCACTGCTGGCGCGCTGGTTGCCGGCCATGCACGGTCACGATGCCCGGCTGGCGGCCGTGGCGGTGCTGATTTTCGCGTCCGCCTGCGCGTCGGAGCTGATCGGCCTGCACTACATCCTGGGCGGATTCCTGGCTGGTGTGGTGCTGCCGCGCAAGCTGGCCGCCGATATCGGCAAGCAACTGGAGCCGACCACGGTGGTGGTGCTGATGCCGTTCTTTTTCCTGATGACCGGGCTGCGCACCGACCTGAATACGGCGGGCGTGGATGCACTGATCGTGTTCGCGCTGACGACCGTGGTGGCCGTGGTGGGCAAGATGGCGGGTACCGCGCTGCCGGCGCGTTGGGCCGGTCTTGGCCGGCGCGACGCCTGGGCTGCCGGCGCGCTGGCGCAGACCAAGGGACTGATGGAAGTTGTGGTGCTGGCAATCCTGCTGGAAAACCGTCTGATCAGCACGCCGGCGTTCTCGGGGCTGCTGCTGATGGCGTTGGCCACCACGATACTCGCCAAGCCATTCACACTTGCCACATTGCGGATGCGTGACCACTGACCGGCCGCCGCTCAGCCTGTCAGCCGCATCCGCACCGCCGCCTGCAGCGCCGGCAACAACTCCGCCTCGAACCACGGGTGCTGGCGCATCCAGAGCACCACGCGCCACGATGGATGCGGCACCGGGAACACATTAGCCCCAAAATTTCGGAAATCGGCGACTAGGTCGGTTATCGACCGCTTCCGCTGCGCAGGCAGCCGGGGCAGGTAGGCTGCCTGGGCATAGGTGCCGACCAGCAGCGTCAGCCGATCGGCGGGCAGGCAGTCCAGCACACGTTGGTGCCAGAGGGGCGCGCACTCGCGCCGTGGCGGCAGGTCGCCGCTCTTCCCCTTGCCTGGATAGCAGAAGCCCATCGGCATGATGGCGACGCGCGAGGCGTCGTAGAACTCATCCTTGCTGACTCCCATCCACGCGCGCAGCCGGTCTCCGCTCGGATCGTCGAACGGTACGCCGCTGGCATGGACGCGCGATCCGGGCGCCTGGCTGATAACGACAATCCGCGACGTGCCGCTGAACTGCACCACGGGCCGCGGCCCGGCGGGCAACGCGGCCGCGCACTCGGTGCAGGCGGCGATCTCGCGCTGCAGGGTCTGGATGACACCCTGTGCGCGTTGGGGGGACTTCATGGCGATCAAGCGATTTTCGTGGGGTATGCGTATATTACGAGGCTCGATGTATTGCGATGGAAACCACGATGACGACTCAAACCGAAACCGCAATCCTGGCCGGTGGCTGCTTCTGGGGCATGCAGGACCTGCTGCGCCGCTACCCCGGCGTGCTGACCACCCGCGTTGGCTATACCGGTGGCGACGTGCCGAATGCCACCTACCGCCATCACGGCACGCATGCCGAAGGCATCGAGATCGTGTTCGATCCGAAGCAGATCAGCTATCGCCAGATCCTTGAGTTCTTCTTCCAGATCCACGATCCGACGACGAAGAATCGCCAGGGCAACGATATCGGCACCAGCTACCGCTCGGCGATCTACTACCTCGACGACGAACAGAAAAGCGTCGCCGAGCAGACCGCAGCCGACGTGGACGCCTCGGGCCTCTGGCCCGGCAAGGTCGTCACGGAAATCGCCCCGGCCGGCCCGTTCTGGGAAGCCGAACCCGAGCACCAGGACTACCTCGAGCGGATTCCGAACGGCTACACCTGCCATTTCATCCGGCCGGGCTGGAAGCTGCCGCAGCGGGGGTAGGGATTTGGAAATAGTGCCCCGGGCCTCAGGCCGGGTTTACCTGCCGCGGCTGGATCTCGGCAAATATCTCGGCCTCATGCTCCAGCCTGGCGATCTTCAGGTCATAGGTTTGCTGCAGGTTCATCCAGAATTCCGCAGTGCCTCCAAAGTATCGGGCCAGCCGCAATGCCGTGACCGGAGTGACGCCCCGTTCGCCGCGCACGATCTCATTGATGCGCGCGGGCGTGACATGCAGCATTCCCGCCAGCGCGTTGGCGGTCATGTCGAGGGGGACAAGGAATTCCTCGCGAAGGACTTCGCCCGGATGAACCGGGCGCAGGCCGTTTTCAATTTTCTGCATGACGCTTTCTCCATGACGGACCAGTTCGGCCAGTTGGCTCAGTGGTAATCGATGATGGCGACATTGGCGGGGCCGTCAGACGTCCATGTGAAACAGATCCGCCACTGATCGTTGATCCGGATGCTGTACTGGTCCGGACGATCGCTGTACAGGCGCTCGAGCCGATTTCCCGGTGGCGTCGCGAGGTCTTCTAGGATGACGGCGGCTTCCAGCATGGCCAACTTCCGCTCGGCGGTGGTACCGAAGTTGACAAAACGTGGAACTCGCTGGCCCGCAAACAACGCCGGGGTCAGGCGGCAACTGGATGACACGATCATGGTGGAGTATATCGTTTATCGATAAATGGTCAATCCCTTCCCGATCAAGTTGTTCGGTCGCCACTCATGGGCGGCGGCTTTTTACCTGTCGGTCGATGCGGGAAAAGCGATGAGCCGGCAACCGCCGCCAAGCCTTCAACCGCCTCGGTCCTCCACCAGCAAATCCAGCGGCACCGCGAGTGCCGTTGCCAGGGCGCGCAGCACGTCCACGCTGCCGTCGCGCTTGCGGTTTTCGATCTGGCTCAGGTAGGGCTTGCTGACGCCGGCGGCGTTTGCCAGGGCGTCCTGGGTCAGGCGGCGATGATCGCGCCAGGCCTTGATGGGATGGTCGCCGGCGAGCTGGGCGTCCAGCACGGCGGCGGGGATGCGGAAGCCGTCGTCGTCAGCGACGGCGGCGTCATGGATCCGGACGTCCTCCATGGCTTCGAACAGATGCTGGACGCGTTCCCAGAGATCGATCGGAACAATCGCATATTCGCGATTACCTTCTCGTTGAATGAACTGTATCGCGGTCATTGATAGGCACTCCCACGTGATTTGACGGTCAGCACCACGAACACCAGCTGCCCGGCTTCGATCCGGTACAGGACCCGCCAGTCGCCCACGCGTAGCCGGAAGGCATCTCTGCCCATCAGCTTGCGGACGTTCTGGTTCGGCGCATAAGGGTCTGCTGCCAGCAGACCTACCTTGGCCCGGATGTTGCGGGCCACGTTTCGTGGCATCGACAGCAACTGCTGTGTAGCCTGTCTGGTGAATTCAATCGCGTGCTGCATCCCGATGTTAGCTTATTGCTAATGTTATGCAAACATAGTTTGCTCAACTCGGGGGCGACTTGAACGTGGGGATGCATTCTGACCCAGGTTTTGCGTGCGATGATGCCCCGCTCGAGAAATCAGAATTGTCTTCTAGCTGTCAGGAAGGCTGTACGTTTATACAGTATAGTTAGGGCACTTCCGCGCCTGCGTGGCGCGGCTAAAAGCTCTCAAGGAACATCAAGTTCCGCATCCAACTCACTGATTCGAGGCAAGAAATTGTCAGATTCCGGCACCATCCGCATTCGCGGCGCCCATCAGCACAATCTCAAGAACGTTGATCTCGACCTGCACACGGGGCAAATGACCGTGGTGACCGGGCCGTCGGGATCGGGCAAGTCGAGCCTGGTGTTCGACACGCTGTACGCCGAAGGCCAGCGTCGCTACGTGGAAACCTTCAGCGCCTATGCGCGCCAGTTCCTGGACCGGATGGACCGGCCGCAGGTGGACAAGGTGGACGGCGTGCCGCCCGCGATTGCCATCGACCAGACCAATCCGGTGCGCAGCTCGCGGTCGACCGTAGGCACGATGACCGAACTCAACGACCACCTGAAGCTGCTGTACGCGCGGGCGTCGGAGCTGTTCGACAAGCAGACGGCGCTGCCGGTGCGCCACGATTCCCCTGAAACGATTTACGCCGAACTGCAGGCCCGCACGGCGGCTGGCCAGCCTTTTGCCGATGCTCGCCTGGTGGTGACGTTCCCGGTCGAGCTGCCGGAATCGGCTTCCGAGGATGAGGTGGCGCAGTGGCTTTCGGTCAGCGGCTATACGCGCGTGCACGGCCAGCGGGTGGTGGAGTCGCCCACGGGCAAGCGCAAGGTGCTGGATGTGGTGGCGGATCGATTCCGCATCGGCAATGTGGAAAAGGCGCGCGCGATCGAGGCCATCGAGGCGTCATTGAAGCGCGGCGGCGGCCGGGTCAGCGTCAACGTGGTGACCGACGAAGGCGACGGCCCGGTGTGGAAGTTCTCCACCGGCCTGCACAGCCCGGACAGCGATATCCGCTACGCCGATCCGCAACCGGCGCTGTTTTCCTTCAACTCCGCCTATGGCGCCTGCGAGACCTGCCGTGGCTTCGGCCGCGTGATCGGCGTGGACCTGGGCCTGGTGATCCCGGATGGCCGCAAGTCGCTGCGCGATGGCGCGATCAAGCCGATGCAGACGCCGGCCTGGAAGGAATGCCAGGACGACCTGATGCGCTACGCGGCCAAGGCCGGCATTCCGCGCGACCTGGCGTGGAACCAGCTCAGCGAGGCCGAGCAGCACTGGGTGATCCATGGATCGCCCGACTGGAACGGCCAGTGGAACAAGCAGTGGTACGGCGTGATGCGGTTCTTCAGCTACCTGGAGTCGAAGGCCTACAAGATGCACATCCGCGTGCTGCTGTCGAAGTACCGCAGCTACACGCCGTGCGAAACCTGCTGCGGCGCCCGGTTGAAGACCGAGGCGCTGCTGTGGCGCCTGGGCAGCAAGGACAACGCCGACGCCGTGCTGGCGCCGGCAAGCCGGTTCCTGCCGAAGGGTGTGGACTGGAATCGCGCGCAGCTGGAAAGCCTGCCGGGTCTGACCGTGCACGACCTGATGCTGATGCCGATTGCGCGCATCCGCCGCTTTTTCGATGACCTGACCCTGTCGAGCGCCTTGCTGGACGACGCGCTCAAGCTGCTGCTGGCCGAAGTCCGCACGCGCCTGAAATACCTGTGCGACGTGGGCCTGGGCTACCTGACGCTCGACCGCCAGAGCCGCACGCTGTCGGGTGGGGAGGTGCAGCGGATCAACCTGACCACGGCGCTGGGCACCTCGCTGGTGAGCACGCTGTTCGTGCTGGACGAGCCCAGCATCGGCCTGCATCCGCGCGACCTGAACCGGATTGTCGAGGCCATGCACCGCCTGCGCGATGCCGGCAATACGCTGGTGGTGGTGGAGCACGACCCCTCTGTGATGCTGGCCGCCGACCGCCTGATCGACATGGGCCCCGGCCCGGGCGAGCGCGGCGGATCGATCATTTTTGACGGCACGCCCGATGCCATCCGCAAGGAGCCGACGCTGACAGGCGACTACCTGGGCGGACGCCGGCGCGTGACCGATGCCACCGACTGGCGTCTGCGACCCGTCGATGACGCCACGCCGCGCCTGAAGCTGGAAGGTGCGACCGAGCACAACCTCAAGGACGTGACGGTCGAAATCCCGCTGAACCGGCTGGTCTGCGTGACCGGCGTGTCGGGCTCGGGCAAGTCGACGCTGCTGCAGGATGTGCTGTATCCGGCCATGGCGCGTCATTTCGGCAAGGCCACGGAATCGCCGGGCGCGTTCCGCGACCTGGTGGGCGCCGAACTGGTCGATGACGTGGTGTTTGTCGACCAGTCGCCGATCGGCAAGACCGCGCGGTCCAACCCGGCAAGCTACGTCGGTGCCTTCGACGAGATCCGCAAGCTGTTCGCCAAGGCGCCGCTGGCGCTGCAGCGCGGCTATACAGCCGGCACCTTCAGCTTCAATTCGGGCGACGGCCGTTGCCCGACCTGCGGCGGCTCGGGCTTCGAGCACGTGGAGATGCAGTTCCTGTCCGACGTGTACCTGCGTTGCCCGGACTGCGACGGCACGCGCTACCGCGCCGAAGTGCTCGAAGTGAAGATCGAGCGCGCCGCACGCGGGCAGGGGCCGCGCACGTTGAGCGTGGCCGATGTGCTGGAGCTGACCGTCAGCGAGGCCACGGCGCTGTTCGAGGGCGACGCCCCGGTGCTGCGCGTGCTGGCGCCGATTGCCGACGTGGGCCTGGAATACGTGAAGCTGGGCCAGCCCGTGCCGACGCTGTCGGGCGGCGAGGCGCAGCGCCTCAAACTGGCAGGCTTCCTGGCCGAGACGGCGGCCGCCCAGCCGGTGAAAAACCGCAAGGCCGTGGTGCTGCCCAAGCGCCTGTTCATGTTCGACGAGCCCACCACCGGGCTGCATTTCGACGATATCGCCAAGCTGATGCGGGCGTTCGGCAAGCTGCTGGACGGCGGCCACTCGCTGATCGTGATCGAGCACAACCTCGACGTGATCCGCGCCTCGGACTGGATCGTCGACCTGGGGCCGGAAGGCGGCGATGCCGGTGGCAAGGTGCTGTGCGTGGGCACGCCGGAGACGGTCAAGGGCTGCGCCGATTCGCATACCGGCCACGCCCTGCTGGCCTATGACAAAGCCATGGGCGAATCGGGCACGCTGGCCGCGGAGCGCGAGGAACAGGCGAAGCACGGCCTGCCGCTGCAGGCGGCGGTGCAAGCTGCCCGGGCGCGCCGCGCCGTGGAGGGCGAGGGTGTGGTGCGGATCGTCAATGCGCACGAGCACAACCTGAAGGCACTCAATGTCGACATTCCGCACGGCAAGTTCAATGTGATTACCGGCGTGTCGGGGTCGGGCAAGTCGACGCTGGCGTTCGATATCCTGTTCCACGAGGGCCAGCGCCGCTATCTGGAATCGCTGAACGCCTATGCGCGATCGATCGTGCAGCCGGCCGGGCGGCCCGAGGTGGACGCGGTCTATGGCATTCCGCCGACCGTGGCCATCGAACAGCGCCTGTCGCGCGGCGGCCGCAAGAGTACCGTGGCCACGACTTCCGAAGTCTGGCATTTCCTGCGCCTGCTGTACGTCAAGCTGGGCATCCAGCATTGCGTGCACGACGGGGCGCCGGTGACGTCGCAAAGCCCGGCGTCGATTGCGGCCCAGTTGCTGCGGGACTATCGCGGCCAGCATGTGGGCCTGCTGGCCCCGCTGGTGGTGAACCGCAAGGGGTCTATACGGATCTGGCCAAGTGGGCCAAGGCGCGGGGCAACACGCACCTGCGGGTCGATGGCGAATTCCTGGCCGTGGACCCATGGCCGCGCCTGGACCGTTTCCGCGAGCACACCATCGAGCTGCCGGTCGGCGACATCGTCGTTTCTCCAGATAACGAAGCCGAATTGCGCGCTCTGCTGGACCAGACGCTGGAACTGGGCAAGGGCGTGATGCATCTGCTGGCGCCGCTCGATGGCCTGCACGATGCCATGCACGACGGCAAGGGATCGGGCAAGGTCGGCGAGACCAGGGTGTTTTCGACCAAGCGCGCGTGTCCGGTCTGCGGCACCAGCTATCCGGAACTCGATCCGCGCATGTTCTCGTACAACAGCAAGCACGGCTGGTGCGGCACGTGCGTCGGCACGGGCCTGGCGCTGACTGGCGAGCAGCGCGCGGCATTCGACGATACCGTGCTGGGCGGCGACGACCGTGGCCGCGAGCAGAGCCTGCCATCAGAGGAGCAGGAACCGGAGGGCGTGGCCGATACGCCATGTCCGGACTGCGGCGGCACGCGCCTGAACCATGTGGCGCGGGCGGTGACGTTCAACGCCAACGCCATTACCGATGTGGCCCAGTGGACCGTATCTGACACCCGGAGCTGGGTCGACGGCCTGCGCCTGAAAGGCCGCGATGCCGAGATCGCCCGCGATGTGGTGACCGAGATCGCCAGCCGCCTGCAGTTTCTGGAAGAAGTGGGACTGGGCTACCTGAGCCTGGACCGCGCCGCGCCGAGCCTGTCGGGCGGCGAGGCGCAGCGCATCCGGCTGGCGGCGCAGCTCGGCAGCAATCTGCAAGGCGTGTGCTACGTGCTCGACGAGCCGACCATCGGCCTGCATCCACGCGACAACCAGATCCTGCTCGATGCCTTGCGCAAGCTGGGCGACAAGGGCAACACGCTGGTCGTGGTGGAGCATGACGAGGATACGATTCGCCGGGCCGACCACATCATCGATATCGGTCCCGGTGCCGGCAAGCGCGGGGGCCACCTGGTGGCGCAGGGCGGCGTGGCCGCGCTGTCTGCCGCCGCCGATTCCACCACGGGCCGGTTCCTGGCGCATCCGATGATCCATCCGCTGCAGCCGCGCCGGGTGGTCAAGCCCGCGCGGGCCGGCAAGGAAGCCGAGCCGGCGCAGTGGCTGACGGTGCAGGGCGCGCACCTGCACAACCTGCGCGACGTGACGGCGCGGATTCCGCTGGGACGGCTGGTGGCCATCACCGGTGTGTCGGGCTCTGGCAAGTCCACCCTGGCGCGCGACGTGCTGATGACCAATCTGCTCGATGCCGTGGGCCGGTCGGTGATGTCGTCGCCGGCCACGCGCCGGGCGCGTGCCGCAGCCGAGAAGGCCGGCAAGCCCACGGCGACGAAGGCGCTCAGCGTGGATCACGCGTGGCACGGCTGCGAGAGCATCAGCGGCTGGGAGTCGATCGACCGCGTGCTGGAAGTGGACCAGACCCCGATCGGCAAGACGCCGCGCTCGTGCCCGGCGACCTATATCGGCGTGTGGGACGCGATCCGCAAGCTGTTTGCGGAGACGCTGGAGGCCAAGGCGCGCGGCTACAGCGCGTCGCGCTTCTCGTTCAATACCAGCGAGGGGCGCTGCCCCGCCTGCGAAGGGCAGGGCGTACGCACCATCGGCATGAGCTTCCTGCCAGATGTGAAGGTGCCGTGCGACGTCTGCCACGGGCAGCGCTTCAATCCGGAGACGCTGGCGGTGACGTGGCGCGGCAAGAATATCGGCGACGTGCTGACGATGGAAATCGACGAGGCCGTGGAGTTCTTCGGGGCCATCACGCAGATCGGCCACCCGCTGCAGCTGATGAAGGACGTGGGGCTGGGCTACCTGACGCTGGGCCAGCCGTCGCCGACGCTGTCGGGCGGCGAGGCGCAGCGGATCAAGCTGGTCACCGAGCTGTCGAAGGTGCGCGACGACATCACACGGCGCGGCCAGAAGGCGCCGCACACGCTCTATGTGCTGGACGAGCCGACGGTGGGCCTGCACATGGCCGACGTGGCACGGCTGATCCGCGTGCTGCACCGTTTGACGGACGGCGGACATAGCGTGGTGGTGATCGAGCACGACCTGGACGTGATCGCCGAGGCCGACTGGATCATCGACCTGGGGCCGGAGGGCGGCGCGCATGGCGGCACCATCGTCGGCGCGGCCGACCCCGAGGCGCTGGCGCGCATCAAGGCCAGCCACACCGGTGCCGCACTGGTGCCTGTGCTGTCGCGCACGGCGCCGGACGAAGCCCTCGCCACGGGCTGATCAGCGGGCCCGAGCGGCCTTGTGGGGCCGCGCCGGAGACGTTGCTTCGGACGCCGGCCCGGCTGCCGGCAGCCTTGGACCCGCCAGGGCTGCCGCGCAGAAATCGACCAGTTCGTCGACAGGGGGCATGCTGCGGGCCCGCTTGTTGCGCTCGCGCACCCAGTGCGCCATCGAATAGACCACGGTATCCATGAACCAGATCAGGCGCAGCTTCATGACGTCGCGGGGTACGTCTGGCAGCAGGGCGTACAGGTGTTCGCGCACGCGGTACAGCGCGCTCATGGCGGTCTTGTCGACCAGCCCCTTGTTGAGCAGGCCGGGGCTGAACGTGGTCTGCGCCAGCACCTGCAGGTAGTTCGTCCCCCAGTCCGTATCGAGCACGACGTCGGCCAGCGGCCGGATCGTGGCTTCGACCACGCCGCGGATGTCCAGCGGCCGGCCACGGCCTTCGAGTTCGTCCAGGTACCGGTGGCGGATCTCGTTCACCTGGTGCAGCCGTCGATTCAGCAGATGGCTGACCAGCGCTTCGCGCGATCCAAAGTGGTAGTGCAGGGCAGAACGGTTGCGCTGGCCGCTTTCCACCACGATCTGGCGCAGCGGCACCTGTTCCACGCCCTGTTCGGCGAATAGTCGTTCGGCGATTTCCAGGATGCGCCGCGCGGTGTCGGTCAGGCAGTCATCGGCCGCCGGGGCTGCGGTGTCGGGGTCTTTCCGTTCTGCACCGGTCGCGCGGTCGGCATGCCGGGTGGCAGCGGTGACTTCAATGGTGCTGCGGCGGCTGGCTGGGGCGGGTGGGCGTTGCTCATCCGCGATGATGGCGCGCGCTTGCTTGAGCTTCATGGCGGGGTGGCGTCGCTGGCAGGCTTGTCGTTATCAAAATGAAAGCTTCGCAAGGATACGGAAAAATCCGATGTCCGACATCTCTTTGGCGTCGTATTTCCTTCATTTTGGCGCCTCTCCGGGAAAATCCTAACTCACTGAACGCGCCGATGCCGTTAGCCTGCGGTCCATGTCAAGTTAATACGACGTATTAAATTGACGCCTGGCGCCGGACGGAGGAGACCCACGGCGCCATCAGCCACCACACTCGGAACCAGAACATGAAGAAGACGCTGTTCGCCGCCCTTGCCGGCGCGCTGCTTGGGCCCGCGGCCTGGGCGCAATCGTCCGTGACGCTTTACGGCGTCGTGACCACGAGCATCCAGTACGTCAACCACGTGCAGAACACCAACAATGGTGTGCTGGCACCGGGCAGCGGCTCGGCGGTATTCATGAATTCGTCGGGCATCGCACAGTCGCGTTTCGGCCTGCGTGGCGTCGAGGATCTTGGCGGCGGCCTGAAGAGCCTGTTTGTGCTGGAAAACCAGTTCAACGCCGACGACGGCAAGCTGGGCAACGGCGGGCTGCTGTTCGGCCGCCAGGCCTTTGTGGGCCTGCAGAACGAGTGGGGCAAGGTGACTTTCGGGCGCCAGTACACGTCGGCGTTCCTGACGATGGGCAGCTTCACGCCGGTGGCGTATGCCCCGGAATTCGAACCGGTGGTGGGTATCGCCGGCCCGAACTTCCGCGAAAACAACGTGGTGCAGTACCAGGGCACGTTCGGGCCGCTCACGGCCATGGCGCACTGGTCGTTCGGCGAGCGCGCAGGCACGTTTGCGACGGGATCGGCCTACGGCGTCGGCCTGTCGTACGCGAACGGCCCGTTTGGCGTGGCGGCAGCCTATGACGAAGTGAAGACGCTGAACACCGCCCAGGCGGCCGGCACTTCGGGATCGAACGACTATGGCCGCGACATGCGCGCCATGCTGGGTGCCAGCTACCGGCTGGGGCAGGTGAAGATGGTGGCGGGCTATCGCTGGGGCAATTCCGTGGCGCCGGCCACCGGCACCCCGACCCTGCTGCCGCACCGGGACGATATGTACTGGGTGGGCGTGAACTGGGATGCCACCGCCGCGCTGCGCCTGACGCTGGCCTATTACTACGACGACATCAAGTCCGCGCGCATCAACGGCGCGACGACCAATCCGAAGAACCCGCAGCAGTACCTGGCGCTGGCCGACTACAGCCTGTCCAAGCGTACCGATGTGTTCTTCGCGGTGAACTACGCCCGCAACGCGTCGCTGAACTGGGACAACATCGCGTATCTGCCTAACGGCCAGTCGGTCGGATATCTGCCGTCGACATCACAGGTTTACTACAAGACGCCGGATGCGAGCGGCCAGTTGGGCATTTCGCTGGGCCTCCGGCACGTGTTCTGATCCGGGGCCACCCCCGGAGCATTGCAAGCGAGGGGCCGGCGCGCATTCCACGACGCGCAGGCTTTGCGGCGCCCCGGCCAGTCGGCCGGGGCGCCTTTTTGGCTGGCGCGGGCGCAGATATCACCCGTTCCGGCGGGCCTTTGGCCGACCCGTGCCGAAAGGTGGGTATCATCGGGCTGATACACCGATTAACGGGAATGACATGCAACGCAAGACTTTCCGAAACATGCAATGCCCGATCGCCCGCAGCCTTGAACGCGTGGGCGAGTGGTGGAGCATTCTGATTCTGCGCGATGCCTTCTATGGCACGAAGCGCTTCGACGAATTCCAGCGCAATCTGGACATCGCGCCCAACATGCTGACGCGCCGGCTCAATGGCCTGGTCGAGGAAGGGCTGCTGGAAAAGCGCCAGTATTCCGAACGGCCGCCGCGCTATGAATATGTGCTGACCGAGTGCGGGCGGGATTTCCGGCCGGTGCTGCTGGCGCTGCTGGCGTGGGGCAACCGCAATTTCGCGCCGGAAGGCGCGAGCGTGCAGATTGTCGACCGCGACACGGGCAAGGTCGTCGAGCCCCAACTGGTGGATGCCGCCAACGGCGAGCCGCTGCAGATGGGCAAGCGCCATGTGGTGCGGGCCGGGCCCGCGGCGGACGACCGCACGCGCGACCGGCTGTCCTCCGCCGCTTCCCATATGTCGACGCCGGTGCCCGCCAAAGCCAGGGACACCAAGGACGAGGCGCCCGCGGCCTGACGCCGGCGCGGTTTCGCACCCGCCTCAGGTTGCTCCAAAAGCATTTCTGGCATAGAGTCCAAGGGATCAGCACCCCGTCCTCCGACGGTTTTTTCGCCGACTCCGGATAGACCCGATGCCACGTTTCACGATTCCGTACCCGTTCGCAACCGCCTTGCTGGCCACGGTCCTGGCAGGCTGCGCCAGTTCGCCGCTGCCCCCGCCCACGCCGCCGCGCACGTCGCAGCCACCTTCGACCACCATCACCACGCCGCAGACCGGCGTCAGCCGTGCCCAGCTCGACGCGGCGGGCAATGCCTGCGAAAAACGGGTGGCCGACGCGGTCAAGACCCGCTATCCGCAGCCCGGCAGCGTCATGATGATGCCCGACCGCGAACGCATCGCGCAGCAGACGACCAACCAGACGTCGATCAGCGGCGAAGGGACCTTCGAACCCGATGCCAGCGACGAGGCCATGGCCTTCCGCTACACCTGCCTCTACAACATGCGCACCCAGCGCGTGGACGATGTACAAATGAAATACGGGCCGCATTAGGCAGTGCCTGATCCCCGATTTGCATGATGTTGGCCCGCGTTCGGCGACGAACGCGGGCCATTCTTCATTGTTCGCCCCTGTCAGCGCCCTGACGGTCACCGGGCGGCTGTAAGCAGAGCCAGCACGCGACCGCGTTTTGTCGTATCGTTCGATCTTGCGATACTTGACGGCGCAACGATTTCCGCGTCATCTGTACCGTAGCTCAGCCTCCGCTCCAGCCGCCCCCGGATCGATATCGTGCAGAACCACGCCAGCCAGCCCGCCGAAGCCGACACACCGGCCTCCGCAAACTCTTCCACAGAGTCCCCGCAGTCCCGCCCGCCGACAGCCCGATGACCGCCCGCGAGAAGCGCGGGATGGCGGCCATCATGATTGCCGTGTCGCTGGCCACGCTGGACACCGCCATCGCCAACACCGCGCTGCCCAATATCGCCGCCGACCTGAACAGCACGCCGGCCGCCTCGGTCTGGATCATCAACGCCTATCAGCTGGCGATGGTGGCCACGCTGCTGCCGTTCGCGGCGTTGGGCGGAGTACTGGGGCATCGCCGCATCTACCTGGGTGGCGTGGTGCTGTTTATCGCGTCGTCGGTGGTGTGCGCGATGGCGTGGTCGCTGCCGTCCCTGGCGGCGGCGCGGCTGCTGCAGGGGTTGGCGCAGCCGCCATCATGAGCGTCAACACGGCGCTGATCAGTGCGATCTTTCCGATCCACCGACTGGGGCGAGGCGTCGGCCTCAACGCGCTGGTGGTGGGGGTGTCGTTTGCCGTGGGGCCCACGGTGGCATCGGTCATCCTGTCGTTTGGATCGTGGCCATGGCTGTTTGCCGTCAACCTGCCGATCGGGCTGCTGGCGCTGTTCATCGCCTGGCCGTCGCTGCCGCAGACCAAGCGCAGCCAGCACGGCTTCGACCCGGTGGCGGCGGTGCTCAACGCCATCACGTTTGCCGCGCTGATCTTTGCGCTGGGCGAGGGCGTGCAACGCGAGCCGGTCGAGTACGTGCTTGGGGCCGCGGGCATCTTCGTGGTGGCGTTCGTGCTGCTGCTGCGGCGCGAACGCGGACATCCGGCGCCCATGCTGCCGCTGGATCTGCTCAAGCGGCCAATGTTCGCGCTGTCGACGGCCACCGCCGTCTGCTCGTTTGCCGCGCAGGGGCTGGCGTTCGTATCGCTGCCGTTCTACTTCGAGCATGTGCTGGGCCGCAATCCCGTGGAAACCGGCTTCCTGCTGACGCCCTGGTCGGCCGTGGTGGCCGTGATGGCGCCCATCGCGGGCCGGCTGTCGGATCGCTATCCGCCTGGGCTGCTCGGCGGCATCGGCCTGGCGATCATGGCCGTGGGCATGGCGTCGCTGGCGATGATGCCGGCCGACGCCAGCGTGCTCAATATCGGCATCCGCATGGCGATCTGCGGCGCCGGCTTCGGTTTTTTCCAGTCGCCAAACCTCAAGGCGCTGATGGCCAGCGCGCCGCGCGAGCGTGCGGGCGGCGCGAGTGGCGTGGTTGCTACGGCGCGTCTGCTTGGGCAGGCGACGGGTGCGGCACTGGTGGCCCTGTCGTTTGGCATCGCCGGCGAGCATGGTCCGACACTGGCGCTAAGCCTGGGCGCTGGCTTCGCCGCTGCGGCGGCCGTGGCCAGCGGGCTGCGGCTGGTGACGCCCCAGAGTGCCGACAGCGCGGCCATGCAAGGCGCGCGCAAGTCGTCGTAATTTCCTGAGTTCCGATCGGGCAAGACCTGCGCGCAGGTCTTGTAGAAACTGCATGGCGCCGGTGTCTCCGGCGCCATGTTTCATGGCCGCGCACACCGGTACGAAACTTGCCCGCTTCCGGGTATCGGGGGCGATTTGCGCCCCGGCTTCATGGAGGCAAGGCAATGAACCGATCAGACGACTACGGCCGTCGCCGCAGGCCCGACCAGCAGTACGGAGGCTACGAGGAGGGCTATGGCAACGTGCCTGGCGACGATCGAAACTGGCGCCGCCGCGACCTGTCGGCTGGCCGCTATGGCAACGCCGGCGAACGTAATCCTTACGATGCCTACGAGGATCGCGACGATCCCCGCAACCGGGGCGCATGGCGCCAGGGACGCACCGCCCAGCTAAGCGGCGGATGGCGTTCACGTGGCGCGGCGGTCTACTATCCGGGCCGCTCCTCGTACGACGAATCCCGCGACGAAAGCTCGCCGCACGGCCCTGGCTACGTCAGTGCCTACAGCAGCGGCTACGAGGATGGCTACAACGCCGGCACGCGCACGTCGAATTCGCCTGTCCCGGGGCGCAACGAGCGCTGGAGCGGTACGCGCAGCGGCTATGAAGGCGGCTACGAACGTGGCCAGGCTCATGGCCAGGGCTCGGGCTACGAGGACTACGGCGTGGAATCGGGCCGCAACTTCCGCCAGCGGCCGCGCACGGGCGATGCCGTCCATGGACGCGGACCGGAAGCCTACGGCCGTCGTGCCGCCGGGCCCAAGAACTACACACGCTCCGACGAGCGGATCCGGGAAGAGGTGTGCGAGCGCCTGACCCACGCGCCCACGCTGGACGTCAGCGATGTGACGGTCACCGTGTCAGGTAGCGTGGTGACGCTGACCGGCACCGTGGACAATCGCCGCATGAAATACGAGATCGAGGATCTTGTCGACGACACGTACGGCGTTTCCGACGTGGTGAACCAGATTCACGTGCGCCCGTACGGCGTACTGGCATCCGAATAGTCGTTCCTTCAATTTCCTGCGATTTCCTTCAGTTTTCGCGGCGTATCCGGACCACCCGCCCGCAAGCCCCGGCCTCTGCCGGGGCTTTTTGCTGCTCGCGGGGCGGACTCAATGCACCGTACCAGGGCTACAGGTCGCTGCCGCTAGGCGGATTCTCCATGCGCTTGTCGGTCTGGTCGGCGCGATCCACGGGCGTATCGGCCGGCAGTTCCTCGGCAGCGCGCCGGACTTCATCGAAAATTTCGTCCTCCGGCAGTTCGTCGTCGTCGGACTCATGCCGCTCGCGCGCCACGTCGCCAAGTTCGCGCTCGATGTCCTCGGTGGCTTCGCTGTCCAGGCGCGGATCGAGCGTACTGGGGATGCCTTCCGGGTCGGCGGCTTCCAGGTTCCGGCTCTTGCTGTCGGCATCGGGTCGGTTGTGTCGGCTGGTCTTGCTCATCTTCGCTCCTTTAGTCGTCATTGCATGGTCGGATATGCCTTCGGGCGGCAAGTTGCATGCCAATGTTGGCGGCCGCGCCTATAGTGGTTCCCAGGGGACCGCCGCAGAAACCCGTTCGCCAAATCCGCCCGCCGACCGACCCGTCAAGAGGCTGGAACGGCAATTGCTGAGCAAGGCAAGCATCGTGCGAGGGAGATAACGATGAATCTGACCGGCGTCCTGGCCACTCTCAGCGTGGCTTCCTCCATGGCCGTGTCGTCGACGCCCGTCGAGCGACAACTGCTTTCCATCAGCCCGCACGACTTTGCCCAGCAATTCAACGTGGCGGCCCACGACGTGGGCGCCAAGCTCACGCTGCCGGATTTCGCTTCCAAGCCGGGATGGCATCGCGCCAAGACCAGCGAAGGCGTATCGGTCTTGGTGCGCGGCGCGTCCACCGGCTATGCCATCGAAGAAGTGGTGGTGGTCTGCCGTGCGGTCGACCAGTGCATGACGACGATCTGCACCGCCGCCCGCGCCATCGACGCCACCGTGGAGCCGAATCTGCTCCAGTATTTCGTGGCGGCACGCATCGCCGGCCAACTGGGCGAGGTGGCCCTGGTGATGTCGGGACTCGTCTACCTGGTCGTCAATCCCGACGACGAGGACTATGTGGCGCTGGTGATCCGGCCCTACCAGCCCCAGCAGGAACTGGGCGCACGGCGCCAGGCGGCGCTGGCGGGGCCACCGGCAGCGGGCTGACTGTCCGGTTTGACACGTCGATCAATGGACGCGCGGCACCATGCGGCGCGCCCCGGCTCCCGGGGACCGCGCTGGCGTGAACTCCATCGCCCGCTGTTCCAGCAGCCGCTGCAGTTCGGTCGCCCCCCGGTAGTAGTGGGCCAGGAGCAGCCGCAACTCGGCATCGTCCAGCGGCTCTCGCAGCAGTTCGCCGTAGGCCGCCGCGGCGCGGCCGGCCTGCTGGGCGGCATGGCGCAGCAGGGGCAGTTCGCCTGTTTCGGCAGGTGGCGACACATATTGCGGATCGCGGGCGCGGCCCGTTGCGGCGCCCTCCGGGCCGTCGCCGGCTGCGCCGGCCCGAGAGGCCAGTTCGGCCGACGCACAGCGCTGCATGTTGGCGCGGTGCGCGAGCACTGCCCGAATCTGCGGGTCCGATGCCGCCGCAGCCACGGCCGCCAGCGCTTCTGCACACTGCATGGCATGACGGCTAAGCCTCGCCAGCGTGGTGTTCAGTGCATCCATGAACGTCTCCGGTTGATGCTCTAACTGTAGGTGAAGCGCGCTGGCCGGCGGCCAGATTGCAATGCTGGCGTGGTGAATCTTGTGCATATCGGAAATTACTGGCCATGACCGGGCATCGCGCGGGGCGATGTCGGGCGTCGGGCCCGCATGACACATGCAAAAAACGCGCCGCACACTGCCCCCCGGGGAGGCAATGTGCGGCGCGCCGCTAGTGGGTCTACGGGGCGAGCCCGTGGAAAGGCAGACCCGCTGGCGTGACCTGACCGTTACGGCTTCTGGACCGGGTCCGGCGAGTCGCCCTTCGGGCCCGAAGGCGCCGTCGGCGTGGCGACCGGCGAGGCGTCCTGCTCGCGTGGCTTCTTGGCGCGTTGACCGGTGTTCTTCTTGGTCTTGTGCGCCTTGTTGGCTTGCGAGTCCTTGTCCTGCTGCATGGTCGAGTCGCCGGTCATCATGGCGCCGCTGCCCGAGCTGCCGCGTTGCGTCGACGGGCCCTCCGGTGCCGGCGGGGCGCTGGGGTTCGTCGCATTGGGCGAAAGGGGCGGATCGTTTCTCGGCTGTGCCATGGCCGGCATGCAGACAATGGCGCTGATGGCCAGGGCGGTGGTCGTGAGCAGGCGTTTCATCGTTCGTCTCCCAAAAGTTGGTGGCGGTGACTCCACGATATGACTCCGCCACCCATGCGCTCAGGGGGATGCCACTGAAACGGCTGTAGGCCGTTGACTACAGCATGTGAAGCGGGTTGGCAGGATTTATATGGGCATGTAAATCGAACCGGCCACTTGCCCCCGGTGCACATGCGCAGGTGTCTATAAGCCTCCTGGCGGCCCTTGGCGCTCAGCGGTATGGAATTTGCGTCGCTGGTTTCGTATCGATTCCGTATCGACCGGGTCGGGACCGAATCGACCCGCTGAATTGACCCAACCGGAGACGCTCATGAACCAGGGAAACAACAGGGGTAGTGGTTCCGACGACCGCTACGGCACCTATGGCGCGGAACGTGACGATCGCAGTGATTGGGATGACCGCGACCAGAACCGCCAGCAAGGCAACCGGCAGCGCCAACAGGAGGCCTACAGCGGCGGCGACTGGCTGACGCACCGGCAACAGGGCGGTAGCGACTGGCAGGGCCGTGGACAATCCCAGCCGGGCCAGCCCGGCGCAGGCAGCGACTGGCAAGGCAGCGGCCAGCAGCAACCCGGCGGCAACCGCTGGAGCGGTCAGGGCACATCGTCGCAAGGATCGTCGCAAGGCGCGTCGCCGGTGTCGTCATCGAGCGGCTACGGCGGCTATGAGGGCAGAGCCGGCGCTACGAGGAAGGCTATGGCGAAGGACGCTACGGCGAATATGGCGAGGGCCAGGGCCGCCAGGGCGGGCGCCAGCAGTCCGGCCGGAGCATGGGCGAACGCAGCGGACCGCAACACGATGAGCGCGAGCGCTGGGGCGACTGGCACCAGGAAGGCAATACCGGCCGCGGCAGCGAATGGTCGAGCCAGCAGGGCAGCCAGCGCGACGAGTGGGGACAGGGTCGTGCGGGCTGGGATCAACCGGCGCGAGGTGGATCGGGGCAGCGGCAGGGCGGCTGGGAACAGGGTCGCGAGCAAGGCCGCCGGAGCGGACAGGAAAGCGGACGGGAAAGCTGGCGCGGCCAGCAGGGTCGCCGGTCGATGGGCCGCGAGGCAGGCGGTGGATGGGAAGGCCCCACGGGGTCGGAACCCGACATGCGCACGCACTATCGGGGCGGCTATGGCGTATCGGACTATGGCAACCAGGGCGACCAGCAATCTTTCGGCGGCCAGGGCTACCAGAGCTCGCAACGCCGCGCGGGTTCCGACTGGCTGGACGAGCACGAGCGCCGCGAGCGGCGCGGGCCCGGCTCCGGGCAGATCGGTGGCCAGATGGGTGGTCGGACGGGAGACCGCGGCGAGCGTAGCGGACGTGGCGGATCCGGCGGCTATGGCGGCTATGGCGGCTTTGGGAACTATGGCGGCAGCACCGGCGCGGGCGGCTACGATCCCAATGAACGTGCCTACGAGCATTTCACCGGCGCCAACGAGCGGAACGATCTGAATCGCGGCTATGGCGGGGCTGGGGGCTCGGCCGCAGCCCGGCGCACGCAGCGCACGGGCCCCAAGGGCTATCAGCGCTCGGACGACCGCATCCGCGAAGACCTGTGCGAGCGGCTGGCCATGAGCGGACGCCTCGATGTGCGCGAGGTCGAGGTTTCGGTGGCAAGCGGCGTGGTCACGCTGAGCGGCACGGTGCAGGACCGCCAGCAGAAATACCGGATCGAGGACATGGCCGAGGAAGTGTTCGGCGTGAAGGACGTGCACAACCAGATCCGCGTCACCCGTGAATCGTCCATGGGCGGCTCGGGCGGTCAGGACCGTATGGGCGGATCGCGCCAGTCCCAAGGTACGCAAGGCTCGCTGGGCAGCCAAGGCACTCAAGGGAGCCAAGGCAGCCAAGGCGGCCAAGGCAGCCAGGGTACGCAAGGCCTGGGCAGCCAGGGCGGCACCGCGCCATCCAGCGCGGCAGGCAGCTCGGGCAGCCTGGGCTCCAGCATTGGGGCCGGCTCCGGATCGGCGGGCTCGGGCTTTGGTTCCGGCACCGCGCCGGGGTCCAGCCCGGGCACCACGCCGGGGTCCACATCGGGCAAGTCTGGAAGCTGACCCGGCGCATCACGCCAGCGCGGTGGGTGTTGGCCCGTCGCGCTGGCGGCATCATCTCTGAAGCATCCATAGACCTTCATACAAACAAGGAGATGCCCCATGCCTTTCGCCTACGCAGGAACACGTCGCCGTCGTAACCGCGATCGACGCCGCGCCCACGATGCCCCGAAAACAGCCCGGGTACCCAGAACCGCGAAGGCGCCCCGGATGCCAGGGAAGAGCGCGACCCGACCGCCACGCGGCGGGCATCCAGCGAGGAAAGTCCGACCATGCATGAATCGCGACGCCATAACGCCACGGGGCAGGAAAGCAAGTCAGAGGGTATCGGCAGCGAGGATTTGCACGATCCAGGCAGCCGCGACCCGGATGCGTCCCCGGTCGACAACCGTTCATGACCCGGCTGACCCGCTCACAAGGAGCCATCAATATGAGAAATCAGAAAAAAACGATGTCGATGCAAGCCCGCCGCGTGGTGTGCGCCATCGCATGTGCGGCAGCCGCCGCCGCGGCCTGGGCACAGACGCCGTCGCAGACGCCCAAGGTAGACAACCGGGCGCCAGGCACTGCGGCGTCCGATGTGGCGCCCGGCGCGCGCGAATGGGGATTGCAGAAGGATGGCCATCGCAGCCGGGGTACTGGTCCGGCCGTCAATCAGGGCACCTCGTCGGCGCAGACCTATGACTACCCGGCCTCCGCGCCGAAGTCGGCGCCGCCCAAGCGGCAGTAATCTTCCTGCTCCGGCAGCACTGCCACGGCTTCAATCTCGAACAGCATGCCGTCCAGTGCCAGCCGGGGCACGGGTATCAACGTGCACGCCGGCGCGGGCCAGTCTCCCAGCAGCGCCTGCCAGGCTCGGCTGAAGATGGCCAGCCGCGCCATCGAATGATCGACGATCAGCACGGTGATCTTGGCCACGTCGGGGATGTCGGCGCCCCCGGCCTGTAGCGCCACGCGCAGGTTGGCCAGTGCCTGCGTCACCTGCGCGGAAAAATCGGCGCGCAAGCCGCCGCACATGTCTTCTCCGCCCTGACCGGCGGCAAACACGATTCTTGCCGGCCGCGTGGCGATTGCCACGTGGGAATAGCCGTTCAGGCGGGGATCGTAGAGGTCGGGCGGATTCATGAATTGCAGGTACGGCGCGCGGGGCGATTCGAGCAACATGGCAGGGTCCTGGGTTCCTGAGTCAAGGTGGCGCCAGTATCGAACCTCAACCACGCTTGAGGTCAAGCGCAACTGCGATACCATCGCGCTCTGCAAGGGAATTCGTACTTTCTTCAAAAATCAGGGATCAACATGTCCAGGACCGTCGCCCCCCCACGCCCGGAACGGCTGCTGCGCGCGCGCGACCCGCTGACCGTCGGCGAAGTGGCCCAACGCAGCGGTATCGCGGTATCGGCATTGCATTTCTACGAATTGAAAGGATTGATCGCCAGCACGCGCAGCGCAGGCAACCAGCGCCGCTATCCGCGCGGCATCCTGCGCCGGCTGGCGGTGATCCGCGTGGCGCAGCGCATGGGGCTGCCGCTGGCGACGATTGCCGACGCTTTCGCCCATCTGCCGGCCAACAAGGCCCCCACGGTAGCCGACTGGCGCCGGCTGTCGGCGGCCTGGCGCGAGGATCTGGATGCGCGGATTCGCACGCTGACCATGCTGCGCGACCAGCTGGACGGCTGCATCGGCTGCGGCTGCCTGTCGCTGAAGGCGTGTCCGCTGCGCAATCCGCAGGACGTGATGGCGCAGCAGGGGCCCGGAGCGCATATCGAGGAGGGCGCCTGCCAGCATCGTAAAAAGTCCATGCGAGGCTGACTGCAGCGTTGATGAGCCCCGTCGCGCTGGCGTCAATACGATGCACGCCGACCCACCTCGAAGAACCTTTACTGATTCTTCATCGCTTCGGCCAGGCGGGAGATGATCTCCCCTTCGCTCTTGAACGCCTTCTGGGCGTACGCCGAATATTGCTCCGGGCCCATGTAGTTGGTGACCATGCCGTACTGGCGGGTCACGTTCAGGAACTTCGGGTCCCTGAGCGCGTTGCGGAAGGCTTCGTCCAGCCGTTTCACCACGGCCGGCTTCATGTTTGCCGGGCCGATGATGCCGAACGGCGAGTTCGACCACACCGGATAGCCGATCTCCTTCAGCGTCGGCGCATTCGGAAAGTCTGCGGCGCGCTTTTCAGAGAGCGTGGCCAGCACGCGCATCTGCCCGTTCTGCACGTAAGGCAGCAGCGTGTTCGACAGCACCGCCACATCGGATGAACCGCTCAGCAGCGCCGTAATCGCCTCGGCGTCGCCCTTGTAGGGAACGTGCGTCCAGTTCGATTGCGACACGCGCGCCAGTTCCGAGATCGTCAGGTGCTGGCTGCCGTAGATGCCTGTGGTGCCATAGCTGATGCCCTTCTTGTTCGCCTTCGCGTCGGCAATCAGCTCCTGCATGGTCTGCCACTTCGCGTCCTTCTTCACGGCCACGGCGAAGTTGTAGTCCGCGATCATCGACACGTAGGTCAGATCCTTGAGCGGGTCGTAGCGCATTTTCTGCACGTGCGGCAGACGGAAGATCACCACCGGCGCCATGCTCAGCGTGTAGCCGTCAGGCTCCGTGGTCACCATCTGCGTGGCGCCCAGCGTGCCGCTGACGCCGGGCTTGTTCTCCACGACGATGGATTGCCCCAGGTCGCGGCCCGCCGCGTCGGCCAGGGCGCGCGTTACCTGGTCGGTCACGCCGCCGGCGCCATAAGGCACGATGAGCCGGATCGGACGGGTAGGAAAGTCTTCGGCAGCCCCTGCCGGGGTGCCGAGCGATGCCGCCAGCGACAGGCCGTAAGCGGCCAGCGCGACGCGGAAGAAGCGACGTCGTTGCATGAAGTTGTCTCCTGATTGTCTGCCGGATCGTGCATGTCCGGTCTGCGAGGTTGTCCGCGCAGTATGACAATGCCGCCGGGCGGCGGCTATCGGGAAACGGCGGGGTAGGGCGCATATCCACCGATTTCATCGCCCGCATGCACCTACCGCATGCGGGCTTCGGCAAGCTTGCTGTGCCTAGCGGTTCCCGATCACGCGCGACCGGATGAAGGCGTCGTGCTGCATCAGCTTCTCGGCCCAGCCGGCAGGCGGACCAGGCTGATATCGGTAATTACATAGCCGATGTCACCTTCGGTCTGCAGTTGCTGGGCTTCGATATTGGCGCCGATTTCGGCCAGCGCCTGGTTCAGGTGCGACAGCGTGCCGGGACGGTTGTAGTGGATATTCAATACGCGCGCCGGCGAATCCAGCGGATTGGGCTGGATCTGCGGCAGGTTCACCGCCCCGATCGTTGCCCCGGTTTCCAGGAAATTGGCCAGCTTTGTTGCCACTTCGACGCCGATATTCTCCTGCGCTTCCTCGGTGCTGCCACCGACGTGTGGCGTGAGAATCACGTTAGGCTTGTTCTGCAGCGGCGTCACGAACGGATCGGCATTGCTGCGCGGCTCTTCGGGGAATACATCGATGGCCGCGCCGGCGATATGACCATCGTCTAGCAGTTTCGCCAAGGCGTCGATATCGACCACGGTGCCGCGCGACGCATTGAGCAGGATGCTGCCCGGCCGCATCGACGCAAGCGCCTTCGCGTTGAGCAGGTTGCGAGTCTGGGGCGTAGCCGGGACGTGCAGCGTCACCACATCGGCGGCGCCCAGCGCGTCTTCGAGCGAGTGCATCGGCACCGCGCCACCAATCGACAGGCGAGGGCGGATGTCATAGAACACCACGCGCATGCCCATGGCCTCGGCCAGGATGCCGACCTGCGCACCGATATTGCCGTAGCCGATCACCGCCATGGTCTTGCCGCGGATCTCGAACGATCCCTTGGCCGATTTCTGCCATTCGCCCTGATGCGCAGCCCGGCTTTTCTCGGGCACGCGGCGCATCAGCATGATGGTCTGGCCGATCACCAGCTCCGCGACCGAACGCGTATTCGAGAACGGCGCGTTGAACACCGGAATGCCGGCGTGCGCAGCGGCGCCCAGGTCCACCTGCGACGTGCCGATGCAGAAACAACCCACGGTCAGCAGGCGATGGGCGTTGGCAAAGTGCTCGGCGGTCAGATGCGTCGCCGAGCGAATGCCCAGCAGGTCGTGGTCGCGCACGGCGGCCAGTAGTGCATCGCCAGCAAGGGCCTTGCTCTGCGTGGCGATGTCGATATGGTGGCGGCCCAGCAGCTGCTGACCGCTGGCGTGGATATTTTCAAGAAGGAGAGCGCTTGCCATGAGTCGGGCGTGCTTCAGGAGAGTTGAGAAGGCATATCGGCGTCCTGTGCCGGACGCGCATACCCAGACCATAGCATCGAACCTTTCCCGCGTTGGCGATGTGGGCAAGGCGGGCGTCACGTTGGGGTCTGCGAAGTACGGCCTACCAGGGCGCCTTTCCACTCGCTGACGCCGGTTCTCTTCTGGCCCGGAAAACGTTTATAGATCAGCGACATAGCACCTGCCCCTCTGATCACCGTCCGCTATCTCCCCGTTTCTTGAAGCGGATTCTGACATCGCACATATCACTTTCAGCTTTATACGATTCCCAGTCCTTTTCGCGCTTGAGACGATTCGTTGCCTTGGGCGGGCCAGCGTCCAAGGCAGACCAAAAACACTTTCGTTGGGACTATCCGGGACGGCGGGAGCATTCGAGGGCGGAGGAACGGCGATGGTGGGACGTCAGGCGTGCCAGTTGCCCCAAGTGCTACTGGCCTGTTCGTGGCCGGCAGTGAAAGCCCTCAAACAAGGCAACTCAGTAAATTCTGAAAGGCGAGCAACCCGTGGCTGAACTCAAAATGAAAGCAAGAATGCTGACCGTATTGCTCGCTGCCTCGGTGCTCGTCACCGGATGCGATGCACTTTCCTCCGCGCCAACCTATGGCGCACTGAGCATCGCGGGGTTCAACTACACGCCGTATAACCTCGATCGTTTCGTTGTCACCGACAAATTTGGCAATCGCGCCAGCGGCGGTGCGCTGCTTCCCGGCGCCGGGGAAGGCAGGCTCAGTTGCTGCTACAAGCTGAAGGGGACCGAATTTACAGTTACGTGGAACGTCGTCGATCAGGACGAGTTTCTGAAGGATCCATATGGGCCACTCCCGGAAATTCACAAGACTGCCCACGTGCATTTCCCGCCGACCGCGGTCAAAGGCGACCTTGGCGAGCGTGTGCTCGGCCTGCATTTCTACCCCGACGATCATGTGGAATTTGAGTTCCGAACGGATCTGGGCGGCACGCGGATCTTCTACGCGGAGGTATGGGACTGGTTGCGCAAGACTCATGGAAAGCTCATCAATCCGAGTAAGGACGAGGATGGTGTCGTATTTCGAAGGACAGCGCGGCTTGCTGCTGGCGGATGGATCAAGTACCACTTTACCGATACGAAGGACCTGGAGCAGTACGTCTACTACACCTTGCTGAATCCGAACTTCGATCAGCACCCCTCAATCCAGAAGATCATCGCCGAGACCAGGGACAAGCCCGGCGCTTTCGGCGCGGCCATGGCGGAACTGCCCATGTCGATCGTGGAAGCCCTCAAACAAGGCAACTCCGCAAATTCTCAACAGCGAGCAACCCATGGCTGAACTCAAAATGAAAGCAAGAGCGCTGATCGTATTGCTCGTTGCCTCGGTGCTCATCACAGGATGCGATGCACTTTCCTCTGCGCCGACCTATGGCGGACTGAGCGTCGCGGGGTTCAACTACACGCCGTACAACCTCGATCGTTTCGTTGTCACCGACAAATTTGGCAATCGCGCGAGTGGCGGTGCGCTGCTGCCCGGCGCCGGGGAAGGCAGTCTCAGCTGCTGCTACAAGCTGAAGGGGACCGAATTTACGGTTACGTGGAACGTCGTCGATCAGGACGAGTTTCTGAAGGATCCATATGGGCCACTCCCGGAAATTCACAAGACTGCCCACGTGCATTTCCCTCCCACCAAGATCAAAGGCGACCTTGGTGAGCGCGTGCTCGGCCTGCACTTCTACCCCGACGATCATGTCGAATTCGAGCTTCGGACCGATCTTGGCGGCACGCGGATCTTCTACTCGGCCATTGATTCGTGGTTGCTCAAGCAACAGGGGAAGACCTTCAAGGACACCATGGAGGACTGGGTCGCGTTCCGCCGAACGGCAAGAATCGCTAGTGAAGGCTGGACGAAATATCGGCTCACCGATACGCAGGACCTCCAGCAGTATGTCTACTACACCCTGCTGGTGAATCCGAACTTCGATCAGCACCCCGCAATCCAGAAGATCATCGCCGAGACCAGGGACAAGCCCGGCGCTTTCGGTGCGGCCATGGCGGAACTGCCCACGCCGATCGTGGAAGCCCTCAAACAAGGCCGCGCAGTAAATCCGGAACAGCGAGCAACCCATGGCTGAATTCAAAATGAAAGCAAGAATGCTGAGTGTACTGCTCGCTGCCTCGGTGCTCGTCACCGGATGCGATGCACTTTCCTCTGCGCCGACCTATGGCGCCCTAAGCATCGCGGGTTTCAACTACACACCGTATAACCTGAGTCGCTTCGTTATCACCGACAAGTATGGCAACAGCGCAAGCGGCGGCGGCGATCTGCCGCCCGGTTCGGGTGCAGGCAGGCTCAGTTGCTGCTACAAACTGAAGGGGACAGCGTTCACGGTGAAGTGGGAGGTCTATGACGCGGACGAAGCCATCAAGGACTTATACGCGCCGATCAAGAAGCTACACAAGGAAACGACAATCCACTACCCCCCAACCAAGATCAAAGGCGACCTTGGCGAGCGCGTGCTCGGCCTGCACTTCTACCCCGACGATCATGTCGAATTCGAGTTTCGGACCGATCTTGGTGGTTCGCGAATACTGTATGTCGACGTATGGGATTGGTTGCGCAAGACCCACAGAGCACTCATCAATCCGGACAACGAAGACGAAACCAGCGTTGTGTTTCGCAGGACGGCGCGTCTGGCTGCCAACGGCTGGGTGAAATACCGCTTTACCGATACGAAGGATCTGCAGCAGTACGTCTACTACACCTTGCTGAATCCGAACTTCGATCAGCACCCCGCAATCCAGAAGATCATTGCCGAGACCAGGGACAAGCCCGGCGCCTTCGGCGCGGCCATGGCGGAACTGCCCATATCGATCGTGAAAGCCCTCAAACAAGGCAACTCCGCAAATTCTGAACAGCGAGCAACCCATGGCTGAACTCAAAATGAAAGCAAGAGCGCTGATCGTATTGCTCGCTGCCTCGGTGCTCGTCACCGGATGCGATGCACTTTCCTCTGCGCCGACCTATGGCGCCCTAAGCATCGCGGGTTTCAACTACACACCGTATAACCTGAGTCGTTTCGTTATCACCGACAAGTATGGCAACAGTGCGAGCGGGGGCGGCGATCTCATGCCCGGCGCCGGGGAAGGCAGTCTCAGCTGCTGCTACAAGCTGAAGGGACGGAATTCACGGTGAAGTGGGAGGTCTACGACGCGGACGAAGCCATCAAGGACCTGTACGCCCCGATCAAGAAGCTACACAAGGAAACGACAATCCATTTCCCCCAACCAAGGTCAAAGGCGACCTTGGCGAGCGCGTGCTCGGCCTGCATTTCTACCCCGACGATCATGTCGAATTCGAGTTTCGGACCGATCTCGGTGGTTCGCGAATTCTGTATGTCGACGTATGGGATTGGTTGCGCAAGACCCACAGAGCACTCATCAATCCGGACAACGAAGACGAAACCAGCGTTGTGTTTCGCAGGACGGCGCGCCTAGCTGCCAACGGATGGGTGAAATATCGCTTTACCGATACCAACGACCTGCAGCAGTACGTCTACTACACCTTGCTGAATCCTAACTTCGATCAGCATCCCGCGATCCAGAAGATCATCGCCGAGACCAGGGACAAGCCCGGCGCTTTCGGCGCGGCCATGGCGGAACTGCCCACGCCGATCGTGGAAGCCCTCAAACAAGGCAACTCCGCAAATTCTGAACAGCGAGCAACCCATGGCTGAACTCAAAATGAAAGAAAGAATGCTGAGCGTATTGCTCGCTGCCTTGGTGCTCGTCACCGGATGCGATGCACTTTCCTCCGCGCCAACCTATGGCGGACTGAGCGTCGCGGGGTTCAACTACACGCCGTACAACCTCGATCGTTTCGTTATCACCGACAAGTATGGCAACAGTGCGAGTGGAGGCGGCGATCTCATGCCCGGCGCCGGGGAAGGCAGTCTCAGCTGCTGCTACAAGCTGAAGGGGACCGAGTTCACGGTGAAGTGGGAGGTCTATGACGCGGACGAAGCCATTCGCTCAATCGATGCTCACGAGCCAATCAAGACGATACAAAAGTCTACGCAGATTCATTTGCCCCCAACCAAGGTCAAGGGCGGACTTGGCGAACGCGTGCTCGGCTTGCACTTCTACCCCGACGATCATGTCGAATTCGAGTTCCGCACGGATCTGGGCGGCACGCGGATCTTTTACTCCGACATCGACTCATGGTTGGTCAAGAAACAGGGAAAAACCTTCAATGACACCATGGAGGACGCGGTCGCATTCCGTCGAACGGCAAGGATCGCTGCGGAAGGCTGGAAAAAGTACCGGTTCACCAGTACGCAGGACCTGGAGCAGTACGTCTACTTCACCCTCCTGGTGAACCCGAACTTCGATCAGCATCCCGCAATCCAGAAGATCATTGCCGAGACCAGGGACAAGCCCGGCGCTTTCGGCGCGGCCATGGCGGAACTGCCCACGCCGATCGTGGAAGCCCTCAAACAAGGCAACTCCGCAAATTCTGAACAGCGAGCAACCCATGGCTGAACTCAAAATGAAAGAAAGAATGCTGAGCGTATTGCTCGCTGCCTCGGTGCTCATCACCGGATGCGATGCGTTTTCCTCTGCGCCGACCTATGGCGGACTGAGCGTCGCGGGGTTCAACTACACGCCGTACAACCTCGATCGTTTCGTTGTCACCGACAAATTTGGCAATCGCGCGAGCGGCGGTGCGCTGCTGCCCGGCGCCGGGGAAGGCAGTCTCAGCTGCTGCTACAAGCTGAAGGGGACCGAATTTACGGTTACGTGGAACGTCGTCGATCAGGACGAGTTTCTGAAGGATCCATATGGGCCACTCCCGGAAATTCACAAGACTGCCCACGTGCATTTCCCTCCCACCAAGGTCAAGGGCGACCTTGGCGAGCGTGTGCTCGGCCTGCATTTCTACCCCGACGATCATGTCGAATTCGAGTTGCGGACCGATCTCAGGGGATCGCGGATTCGCTATGTGGACGTATGGAGCTGGTTGCGCAAGACTCACAGAGCGCTCATCAATCCGGACAACGAAGACGAAACTGGTGTCGTGTTTCGCAGGACGGCGCGTCTGGCTGCCAACGGCTGGATGAAATACCGTTTCTCCGATACGAAGGATCTGCAGCAGTACGTCTACTACACCTTGCTAAATCCTAACTTCGATCAGCATCCCGCGATCCAGAAGATCATCGCCGAGACCAGGGACAAGCCCGGCGCTTTCGGTGCGGCCATGGCGAACCTTCCCGAGCCGATGGTCGAAGCATTGAGGCGCAAAAAATCCGAGCCAACCGCGACGGAAGACAACCATGGCTGAACCCACTCAACTCGATCCCGCCGACCGCACGCCGCTCAAGGTACTCGACGGCATGCTCGACACTCATAAGCCATACAAGCGCGACGAGTGCATCCCTTGCGGTGCCGTCATCAAGATGGGGTTCTTCTTTGACGGATTCGGGCGTAACCGTGACCAGGACGATCCAGATACCTCCCGCTATTCGAATATCTGCCGTCTCTGGGAAGCGCATCGGGATAACGATGATCCTCGTCGCGACACGATGCCCAACCAATTCTGGTACCGATTCTATTACTCCGGTCTGGGCACGCCGCTGAACAAGGAAGCCGAGAACAACGAGATCGTGTCGGCGGCTGCCAAGGCGGCCACCTCGGCTGCGAAGCTGGCCGCCAAGGCGGCCGAGGATAGCGCCAAGAAGGTGACCGGCGTGTCCGCAGTGCTCGACATGAAGAAGGCGCCGGGCAAGGCGGTAAAGCAGGCGTTGTCCCAGGCGTACGACGACATGTCGTGGCGCCCGGTTGCGAGGATCTACGACGATATTGTCAAGGAGGCGAAGACTGCGCCGGCCAAGGCGGGTCGCGTGCTGACACTGGCTCGCGGGGACCGGTGGGTGAGGCGCGGCAAGGCCGCGGTCCGCGCGGCGCTGTATGACATCAAAAAGAATCCGCTCAAGGCTCCGGCCGTGTTCGTGAAGGCCATCGCCGTCGATATCACCCTGGATTCCATCCCGTTCATGCGGGACAACGCTGCGGTCAGCATGGTGTTCGGGACGGGTGTCGAGGATCGATTGCAATCGGCGCTGAAGCAGTTCGAGGCGGCCTATCACGACGCGAAGTCCAAGATGGAGAAGGTCCAGCGCATCGAGGTGTCGGTATTCGGCGCCGATCGAGGCGGTGTGATTGCTCGTGCTTTCGTCAACGAGCTGGTGCGCAAATACAAGCGCCGAACCGACCTGGATCTGCGGATTGGCGGCGAGGTGGGAGAGAAAGGCGATCCGATCGAGATCCGGTTCCTGGGATTGCTGGACGCGGTGTCCTCGATCATGGCCGAGAACCAGCTGCTGAGCTTTTTGCCGGTGGTGAGTTCGATCAATCAGAACTACAAGGACCGCCAGCTTGGGGTCCCCGCGGCCGTCCAGAGATGTGTGCACTTTGCGGCGGCCCATGAACTGCGCTTCTATCAGCGGCTGGACAGCCTGGAAAAGACCCGAGGGACCAGTACCTGTATCCGGGCACCAGCGAAGACATTACCGGTGGCGCCCCGCCGGGATCGTTGGGATTCCGGGCAGAACTGCAACGTGTTGCCCTGCGTGACATGCTGCATGAAGCGCTCATGGCAGGGTCAGCCGTTGACATGATGGAGTATCTGATCAAGGAAAAAGGTCCGACGTTCCGGAAATTCACCCTCGCAACCCCAGTATCCGAAGGCAACGCCAGCTACAAGATTCCAGAGCTGATCCAGGCGTACCGGGAGCTCGTGCCACGCGAGAAAGGGCTCAACTTTCAGGCCCACATGCAGGTGTTCCTGCGCTGGCTGGCCGTTCGCTATCGTTCGCCCGCGTTTCGCATGTCGGTGACCGATCATGCCGACGAGGTCAAGCGCCTGCATTTCGAGCGGACGCGGGAAATCCGGGAATCGCAAGAAGCCTACGACGCCGAGCGCCGACGCGTGCCGTCCGATCGCGTGGCACAGGGCAAGGCCCTGAGAAGGTTGCATGCCGCGCGGGAGGCACAGGACCTGGCACTGCCGCAGACGACCCTGGCATTGTCGCGCCCCTTCGTGAGCGTCTGGGACCGGATCGGGCAAGAAGCCGCCGAGCAAATGCGGCGCGAATCCATCCAGGCTGGGCTCAAGGACTCCGTAGAGCGCATCCGGAAGGTGGCGCGGGAAATGGACTCGTTCCATGGCGGCGAAATGGAAAGCGCGGCGGACATCGTTGAAGCGACCCAGATGAGCCCCGAGGCCCTGGCACTTGCACAGGCCTGGAAGGAAGGTGCCGAGGGCAGGCATCCACTCCCGGAGAAAGTCATGGCGCTCTTTGACATGCTCGTGCACGACACGATGCTGACCAGTTGGCACGATCACGTCCTGTCTTCTACGCTGTATTTCCAGACGCGGGCGACCGATGCATTTGGCGAGAGCGACGAGACAAAGGAAAAAGATCGGCGGGACGAAGACGAACGGCGGGCCCATCGCGTCGACCGGATGCCAAGGATGGGCACGCCTGGCGCACGTCCACTTTGAGTGTTCAACGAAAAAGCCAGGGAGACGATGCATGCCGGGAATCATCAGGGAAGGCGACCGCCTCAGCCACGGCGGCGAGGTACTGCGCGGTGGCACGCGGATATTCATGGGGCGCGCGATGGCCCGTCGTTATGCGGATATCGGCCTGAGCGTTGCGACTGGAAGCAGTCATCATACAAGTGCTTGCTGCCAGGCGATTTTTCTCATAGGATGTCGGACAACTATAAAAGGTCCGTCCGGACCACTCAATCCGACGAGGAGACAGAATGGACACCAGCAAGCCGGGCAAAATGGGCGTAAACGCCCGCCGTCGCAAACTGCTCAAGGCAGGCGCCGCACTCGGGGCGGCCGCCGCAAGCGGGCAGGCCCTGGCGCAGGCCTTCGAATTCAAGCCCGCGCAACGCTACCCCGACCCGGCCGTCGAGATCCTGGATCCGAGCTTCGGCAAGTACCGGCTGTTCAGCTCCACCGTGGAGCAGGTGGCTACGGGATTCCGCTGGGTGGAAGGGCCGGTCTACTTTGCCGATGGCCGCTACCTGCTGTTCTCGGACATCCCGAACAATCGCATCATCAAGTTCGACGAAACGTCGAACCAATGGAGCGTGTTCCGCTCGCCGGCCAACTTCACCAATGGCCATTGCCGCGACAGGCAGGGCCGGCTGATCAGCTGCGAGCACCTGACGCGGCGCGTCACGCGCACCGAGTACGACGGCTCGATCACCGTGCTGGCGGATCGTTTCCAGGGCAAGCGCTTCAATTCGCCGAACGATATCGTCTGCAAGTCGGATGGCTCGCTATGGTTCACCGATCCGCCGTTCGGCATTGCAGGCGACTGGGAAGGTGACAAGGCGGCCTCGGAACTGCCGCACGCTGTATATCGGATCGATCCGAAGGACGACAGCGTGACGCAGGTCATCGCGGACCTTAATGGCCCGAACGGGCTGGCGTTCTCGCCAGACGAGAAAAAACTCTACGTGATCGAATCGCGCGCCCAGCCGTACCGCGTGATGTGGGCCTACGACGTGGGCGCCGACGGCCAGTTGGGCAACAAGACCAAACTGATCGATGCCAATGGCCACGGCGCGCTCGATGGGTTCAAGGTCGACGTGGACGGCAATATCTGGGCCGGGTGGGGCAGCAGCGGTGCGCCGGGCGCCGACCCGTCGAAGCTCGACGGCGTGCGCGTATTCAACGCCCAGGGCAAGGCGATCGGCCATATCCACCTGCCGGAGCGTTGCCCGAACCTGTGCTTCGGGGGCCCCAAGCGTAACCGCCTGTACATGGCCAGCAGCCATTCGGTGTACGCGTTGTACGTGGAAACGCGCGGCGCGGTGTAACGCGCCACGGCGCCGAAGCTGGATATGCATGGCCCCATGTCCCGGCGGACACCGGGCCTCTATCGCGATGGATCTGACCGAAACTACTTTTTAACGATCAGGCCAAGCGCGAGCGGCTCCTGGAACCAGGATTCGTAGGTACCTTGAGCCAGCACGAAGAGCGCACCTGCAAATTGCCCGGGTGGTAGATCCAGATTATCGGACGGGCGATACTCGAGTTCCAGATCGCTTTGCTTTCCGTATCCCCCGCAGGGAAACGTGCTGTTCATCCTGACCTTGCCACATTCCCCGTAATGCGGCGCGCACGAACCACTACGGGATAGCGGGCCCCGCCGGCCTGATCTGTAACGGTAACAGTCAGTTTCGTGTCCTGTGCGGCCTGGCTGGATATCATGGATGCCGGTCCTTGGACGCCATACTGTGACGGCACCACAAATGCAACCGCACCCTGTTTCACCTGGTCATCGAGGTCCCGGAAACTGGTCAGCGTCCCCGGTCTAAGTTCGCCCCATTTTCCGGAGACGAAGATTCTGATATTGACCTCGATCGAGCGCCGATAGGCCGTATCTTTCCAGCCGCGCGCCTCCACGAACAGTTTTCCCTCATAAAGCCCGGCCGCGAGATCCCGGTTATCTTCCCGATCGAAGAATATTTCCAGTCGACTGTTCTTGCGATTCCGGCAATCGCTGGCGACATGCATGGCCCGATAGGTGCAGCCGTTATGGCGGTATCCGCGCAGCGTGACATTGCGGGATTTGCCGTCGAGCCGGTTTGTCAACGCAACCGAGAGCGAGGAGCGGTCGGTGAATCGGGCTGACCATACCAGTGATGCCGGTCCGCCTGTCACACCGGCCTGCTGCGGCACGATAAATCCGACGGTACCAGTAGCGACTTCCCTGCCGAAATCGATCGGGAACAGCAGGCTGCCGGTGCGCCGATTGCCATTCCATTTTTCCAGCGTCCCGGTCACCACCGGAGATACCTCCAGGTATCCCGCATCGGCCCGTCCAATCCGCACGTCGCTGACGCGCACGACAATCGGGCTTTCCGCAGTGGTCGAGTCCTTGCGGGACGGCCGGTAGATGCCGGTTTTCAGGTACGGGGTGCGGTCGATCGACAGGTTATAGGCGTTCTGGCCTTTCTGCTGATACACCAGTTCACCGTCCTTCCAGATTTCGATCAGGCCCTGGGTGTCGGTTGCCCATTTTGCATGGATGACCCAGTTGGTCAACGTGTCCGGCGCGACGGAGCCTGGCAGTTCGGTGGTCGCGCGTTGAATGTTGGCGGGGGTGCCCCAGGCGCGTGCCACCACCCATTTGTCGCCTTTCTGGTGAATCGCCAGGTTCGGGAAATTCCGATTCACCTTGTCCTTGCCCATCACGGCGTGCCATTGCAGGACGATATACCCCGCCTGGTCGGTAATCTGGTCGACCGCGATGCGCGCGCCATACCAGCGTTCCTGCAGCCCTTCTTCCGCAGGAATAGCCAGTTCGGAGCGGAACGCGCCGGGCGTACCGGGCAAGGTGAACTTGGCCGCCAGGCGGCCAGATAATCCAGGCACAGCCTCGCTCGTCACGCGATCGGATATCAGCGGCCGTGCGGCAGGGTCATACAGGGCATCGATAGACAGCGTCCATTTCCTGAAATCGCCGCGAAAATCGTCCTGATAGATGACTCTTTTCGACGTATCAAAGACGTCGGCTGGCTTCAACACTCGCGAAGCGTATTGTGCATTGGCAACTGGCAGCCATGCCACGGCCATTCCAAGCAGTGCTGCGCCTGCCAACACGGTACGCAGGCGTTCGGCGGCAGAAAGATTTCCACTGATTCGCATCATGGTGACTCCGGTACGGGGGAGGAGAAAATGCGGCGGGAGAAAAAAAAGCAATCCCGCGCCCGATTCCATCAGCCGCTGCACGCCGGAGCCTTGCCTGCTATCAATGCACGCACGTCACCGATCCGGATTTCAAGGCGATACGACTATCAAAGAAACATTTAACTCGCGCACCTAGAAGAGTTAATTCAGAACTGGCCGGAATCTGAGACGATGCAGCATTACGCTTCGTCGGGCGGCAACAGCCGTCATCCATCGGGAGACCCCCATGAATCGCGCAAGCTCGGCCTTCCTCGGCGCCATGACCGTGGGTGGGCTGCTCTCGCCACTGGCCGGGCACGCCACCGAAGGCGCCCTGGGCCGGCCGGTGGCTGGCACCAGCGTCACGCCCAACATCGGCGTGATTCCGGACCAGCCCGTCTGGATCGCCAACGTGCAGCAGCTCTATATGGATGGGTCCATCGGCGGCGGGCGCGAGGTGCCGCTGGGCGGACGTACCACCGCCGGCATCGACGCCAAGATCGCCTTCACGCTGGCGACGGTCATGAAAGTCTGGGATACCGGGCCCGGCGCCTGGAACTTCGCTTCCAGCTTCACGCTGCCGTACGTCTGGACCACGGTGCATACCAGCGCCGTGTTCACCGGCCCCGGCGGCGGTACGTTCTCGCGCGGCACCTCAGACCGCGCGTCGAATCTCTACGATATCTATTTCGCGCCGGTGATTGCCGGCTACCACTTCTCGAAGACCAGCCATATGGCGTTGAGCTTCAATGTCTGGGCGCCCACGGGGCAATACGACAAGAATGCGCTGGCCAACCCGAGCCTGAACAACTGGACCTTCGTGCCGCAGGTGGCCTTTACCCACCTGATGCCGCAGTACGGGCTCGAATTCAACGCCGTGGCCGCGTTCCAGTTCTATACGCGCAACACGGCAACGGACTATCAGAACGCGCCGCTGTTCACGCTCGACGTGATGGGTGTGAAGAAGTTCGGTCAATGGGGAGCGGGCCTGGTGATGGGTACGGTGCAGCAGCTTGGCGACGATACCGGCCCCACGGCCGACCGGTTGAACGGCTTTCGCGGCCATGACTTCACGATCGGCCCAATCGTGACCTACGACACCAAGCTGGCCGGCAAGCATCCGCTGTCGTTCAGCCTGCGCTGGGTGCCCACGGTAACCAGCAAGAACCGGCTCGACAGTACGGCGACCGTCCAGGCCACCGCGACGCTGGTGTTCTGACGCCCATTAAGCTCCGTTTACGAAATATCACCAAAGCATCACTTTCCTGTCATGTGACACCGTCATCATCGCGCCCAGCAATGAGCCTGCCAGTGCGGCTGGACTTCTGGGCGCGCCGTTACGTTGACGTTTGACCCGGAGGCCGAAGTGCACGGCAAATTGGGTCGAAATATCAACAGGATAACGGGGAAGTTTCATGCGTCACATGAAGTCTGCAATCAGCCTGGCGGCGGCAATGACCGTCGCTTTTGCGTTCTATGGCTGCAACGGCAGCGACGACACCAGCAGCTTCAGCGGCAACAACGGCACGACGCCGCCAAGCACTACGCCGGCGACGCCTTCGACGCCTCAGGCCGAGGTCACAGGTAAGTGGACCACCGGCGATCTGCACGTCCACACGATCGAATCGGACGATGCGCAGAACAAGCTCGTCGACGTGCTGGACCAGGCCATGATCACCAACAACCTGGACTGGACGGCGATCACGAACCACCTGCGCGTGTCCACGCGCGACCAGAATGGCACCGCCATCGTTGGCGGCCCGCTGCCGTTCTCGAAGGCCATGGCCGACTACGAGATCCCGGCCGTGCGCCAGCTCCAGGTCAATGGCAGCTATACCACCAAGCTGATCTTCTCGGCCTTCGAGTGGGACATGCCGACCCATGACCACATGAACGTGGGCATCTTCAGCGGCACGCCGCTGGCCACCGCCACCAAGGCCGCCAACCAGTTCGAGTACTACTTCACAGACCGTCCGGCCGCCCAGTTCGACGCCGCGGACGTGGCCAGCTGGAACACTTCCGGCACCAAGGGCTACACCACCCATGCCGATGCGGTACGCGCCGTGGCCTGGCTGCGCGACAACTTCCCCGACACCAGCTACGCGCTGATCAACCACCCGTCGCGCAACAGCGGCAAGTACACCGTGGCCGACTACCGTGAATTCAATGACACCGCCCCGAAGGTGGTGTTCGGCGTGGAAGGCATGGTCGGCAACCAGATGGAACCGGACCGTGGTGGCTACACCACCGCCTATGTCGACGCCAACCTGAAGAATCGCGTCTACGGCGGCGTGGACTACGTGGTGGCGCAGGTCGGCGGCATCTGGGACGCACTGCTGGGCGACGGCCGCCGCTTCTGGAACGTGGGCGACTCCGACCACCACTTCAAGACCATCGGCACCAACAGCAGCGGTTACTACCCCGGCGAATACGCCAAGACCTACGTCTGGATCGACAACAAGAACACCGGCATCAAGGGCGTGCTGGAAGGCGTGCGCTCGGGCAAGATGTTCTCGGTCTTCGGCGACCTGATCAACGCGCTCGACTTCAACATCGCCAGCGGTGCCGGCAAGGGTGAGATGGGTGGCGAGCTGAAGGCCACGGCGGGCGAGACGGTGACCGTGACGATCCGCTTCAAGAGCCCGGACCGCAACAACTACCAGTATCCGATCAACGGCGGCGTCAACGTGAACATGCGCCCGGTGGTGGACCACATCGACCTGATCGCCGGCGACGTCACGCCGCGCGCCGCGGCCGGCACCCCGGAGTACAGCAAGGAAACGAACGATTCCACCAAGGTGATCGCCACCTTCACGTCGGCCGACTGGAAACTGGACAAGGACGGCTACAACACGGTGACTTACACCTACAAGGCGGCCAGGAACCAGTATTTCCGCCTGCGCGGCACAAACCTGGGCATGAACGTGGCCGGTGAAACGTCGAACGGCAACCCGCTGCCGGACCAGAAGGTCTCGGTCACGGAGGCCGATGCACGCTTCAATGCCATCAACGCACGCAACTACAACGACCTGTGGTTCTATTCGAACCCGGTGTTCGTGACGGTCGGCTCGTAAGGCGACCAGCCCCCGGCGGGCCGGCCGAGTCTAGTGGCCCAGCGTCTGGAGCCAGAAGGGCAGGCCGGCCCCGGCCATGGCAACCGCCAGCGGCGCCAGCTGGGCCAGGCCGGCGCCAAGGCTGCGCAGGGTGCGGGAATGCTGGAAGAGGCGTTTGCTGGAGCGTGACATGGTGGCGGGGTTGTGGGAATCTTGAGGGCATCATGCGCCGCGGTACCTGAATGGCACCTGAGCATTCCGTTCAGGCGCCGTTCAGCTTGCCCGGCCGACAATGCCGCAGATGACTGCCTCGCCCCCGCCCCATCCGCCGTCGCGGGCTTGCCCGCTTTCCGTACCGCCGCGCGCCTGCGCGGCGTTTTGCGCTTGCTGATCGTACTGCTGGCCGTGCTGGGCGCGGCGGGGACGGCTGGCGTGGCGCGGGCCGATTCCGACGCCGACCGGGCCCGCGCGGCCCTGCGCTCCGGCGAGATCCTGCCGCTGACGCGCATCCTCGACACCGTGTCGCGCCAGTATGCGGGCGACGTGATTGACGTGAAGCTGGACCGTGACGACGGCATCTGGCAATACGAAGTCAAGCTGCTGCTGCCCACGGGCACCGTCGCCAAGCTCGAATATGACGCCCGCGACGCCAGGCTGCTAAAGGCGAAGGGCCACGATCTCGACCGCGCCCGCAAGCCCTGACCGCCATGCGCATCCTGCTAGTCGAAGACGAAAGCACACTCGCCGCCCAGCTTGCCCAGGCGCTGACCCAGGCCGGCTACGCGGTGGACCATGCCGCCGACGGCATCGATGCCGAACACCTGGGCGCCGAACATCCGTATGACGCGGTGGTGCTCGACCTGGGCCTGCCCCGGCTCGATGGCCTGACCGTGCTCAAGCGCTGGCGCCAGGCCGGCAACGACGTGCCGGTGCTGATCCTGACCGCGCGCGACAGTTGGGTGGAGAAAGTGGAAGGCATCGACGCCGGGGCCGACGACTACCTGACCAAGCCCTTCCGTACCGAAGAGCTGCTGGCGCGCATCCGTGCGTTGATCCGCCGGTCGGCCGGCCGCACGTCGCCCACGCTGGCTTGCGGCCCGGTGCTGCTGGCGCCGGGCAGTGGCCAGGTCAGCGTACATGGCAATGCCGTCACGTTGACCTCGCACGAATTCAAGGTGCTCGATTACCTGATGCATCACCAGGGCATCATCGTCAGCAAGACCACGTTGACCGAGCACATCTACGCGCAGGATTTCGACCGCGACAGCAATACCATCGAGGTCTTCGTGGGTCGCCTGCGCCGCAAGCTCGGCGTGGACGTCATCGAGACCGTGCGGGGGCTAGGCTACCGCCTGCGCCCGCCAGCCGACGCAGCATGAAGCGCGCTTCGATCGCCCGGCGGCTGCTGGGCATCGCCACGCTGTGGATCGCCGGCACGCTGTGCACCACGGGCTGGCTGCTGGACACGCTGTTCGGGCGCCATGTCGACCGTACCTATATCGTCGAACTGGACCGCGACCTGACCAGCCTGGCCGCCGCGCTGGAATGGCGCGCCGACGGCAGGCTGGATCTGACGCGCCAGCCGGCCGATCCACGCTTCGAACTGCCCTATGCGGGCGCCTACTGGCAGGCGCAGTCCGGATCGCAGACGTTGCGCTCGCGGTCGCTCTGGGATGTCGATATCCCGGGGGACGTCGAGCGCCGGGTGGGCGAGGGCGATGCCGATATCCGCGTCGGGCCGCGCGACCAGTCGCTACTGGTGAAATCGCGCCGGCTTCAGCTGACCGGCTTCGATGCCCCGGTCGACATCACCGTGGCGCTGGACCGAACCGAACTCCGGCAGGCCAAACGGTCGTTCCGCCATCTGCTGTGGCTGTCGCTGGGCGTGCTGGGGCTGGGCATCCTGGGCGCCGTGTGGGCGCAGATCCGCTTCGGACTGGCGCCGCTATCGCGACTGCGCGCGGCGGTGGCGCGGCTGCACGCGGGCCAGGAGCCCACGCTACAGGGCGCATGGCCCGCCGAGGTGCAGCCGCTGGTCGATGAAATCCACCTGCTGCTGCGGCGCAATCACGAAGCCGTCGAGCGCTCGCGGCGGCAGGCCGCGGACCTGGCACACGCGGTCAAGACGCCGCTGGCCATCCTGGCCAATGACGCGGCGACGCTGCCCGCGCCGGCGTCGCAACGCGTGATGCAGCAGCTGGACGCCATGCGCCAGCAAGTGGATCGTCACCTGGCCCGCGCCAGGGCGGCCGGTGCAGGTGGTGCGGCGGGTGGGGCGGTAGCGGTACGGCCCGCCGTTGACGAACTGGTGCGCGCGCTGACCCGCCTGCACGCCGACAAGCCGATCGCGGTCGATATCGAAGGCCAGGCCAGCTTTGCCGGCGACCGCCAGGACCTGGTCGAAATGCTTGGCAACCTGCTGGACAACGCGTGGCAGTGGGCCCGGACCCGGATTCGCGTCGATCTGGTAACGCAGGCTCCCGAAATGGAAATCCGCATCGACGACGACGGCCCCGGCATGCCACCCGCCGCGATGGCGCGCGCCGTGCAACCGTATGCACGGCTCGACGAGTCGACGGAAGGCAGCGGACTGGGCCTGGCCATCGTACGCGATGTCTGTGCGCTGTACGGCGGCAGCTTCGAACTGGCCACGTCGCCGCTGGGCGGGCTGGGGTGAGGGTGCGATTGCCGGCTGCGGTCGAACAGTGCTAGCCCGATTTTCTCCCCTCTCCCATGCAATGGGAGAGAGGAGCAAACAAGCGGCAGAAGGGACCAACATTCCCATCGGGTATCATCGCGCCCTTCGCCTTTTCACCGCAATCTCCTTGTCTTCAGCCTCACCTCGCCGGCGGCAGCGCGCGCCGGTGGCTCCGGCGCGCCTGCTTGGGCCGCATCACCTTGCCTATTACCGTGGCTACCTGCAGGGCCTTGACCTCGGCCGGCTGGCCACGCGCTACCTGACACCGGATCTGGACCTGCGCCAGGCCCGCACCACACTGGCCTGGATCGAGACAGAACTGGCGCGCGGCGTGAAGCGGCTGGCCACGCGTCCGCGCGCCGACGGCGAATCCGCCATCCTCACAGAAAAACCTGGCTGGCGATGATCGTGCCGCCGGCGGTAGAGTCCGCCAGCGCGCGCCAGACGCGCCAGCGCAAGTTGCTGCGGGCGCTGGATGCGCTGCAGCCGCTGCTGCTGCTTCGGCCGATGCCCGGCGATGCCGTGGCCGGCTGGTTCACGCCTGCCGTTGCCGGCCGCCTTGTCGAGGCTGGCTTGGCGACGCTGGGCACCCTGCGCGCAGCCGTGGCGGCCGACGCGCGAACCTGGTATCGGCACGCCCGTGGCATCGGCGAAGCCACCGCCCGCGAAATCGAGGCATGGCTGCGTGCGCATGCGCTGGCACCACATCATGCCCACGTTATAGACGTTGGCGACGTTGTCGATACGCCCGCGCTGGCTCCGCTCGAATCGCTGACGCACCCCGCCGCGCAGCACGATGTGCACGCCATCCAGGCCTGGCTGGGCGAATATGGCCCCGAAGGCAGCCATACCTGGCGTGCCTATCGCGCGCAGGCCGAGCGCCTGCTGCTCTGGACCGTGTTCGTGCGCGGCAAGACGCTGGCAACGCTGGACGCCGACGACTGCGACGCCTACCGCGCTTTCCTCGCCGATCCGCAACCGGCCGCGCAATGGGTAGGACGACGCGGTACGCCACGGAGCCGCCACGACTGGCGGCCGTTCGAGGGCCCGCTGGCGCCGTCCAGCATCGGCCACGCAGTCAAGATCCTGAAGACGCTATGCGCTTGGCTGGCCCGGCACGGGCACCTGCGCGTCAACCCGTTCGCATCGGCGGCGCCGGCCGAAGTGGCTGCGCCGCGCATCCAGGCCGGGCGCAGCCTCAACCGGGCGCAATGGCAACTGCTTCGGCAATACGTAGGCGGGCTGCCAGCCGACGATCCGCGCACGGTGCGGCTGCAGTTCATGCTGCGGCTGGTCCATGCCACGGGACTGCGCGTATCGGAGCAGGCGCAGTCGACGGTGGGCCAACTCTCGCAGGCCGATGGCTGGCGGCTGCAGGTGCAGGGCAACCGCCCCCGCACCAATGCCTTGCCCGAAACCGTGATCGATGCCTTGCGCGATCACATGGAGGCGCGCGGCCTGGGGCGCGACATCGAGCGGCTGCCGGCGGACATCCCGCTGATCGGCCGCGTGCTGCGGGAGGGCGATGAAACGCCGCTATCGGTGGCCCAGGTCGCGGCGATCTGGAAGCGCTGTTTCATGCGTGCGGGACGGGCGCTAGCCGATACCGATCCCGGCGCGGCCTCGCATTTTGCCCAGGCCAGCGCGCACTGGCTGCGGCACACAGCCGGCGCCCACGCGCTGGCCCGGGGCGTCGGCCGCAAGACGGTGCAACGCCAGCTTGGGCACGCATCGGCCAGCACGACAGCAGCCTATGCCGACCTGGACCTGCACTGAGCGCCTGAGTGCAAATCCGTCGAGCGCGTCCTTCTGGCGATTTCGCTAAGTCGACTCTGTCACGTGGAGACCTGTTCTTCGGCCAAGTCGCCGACGCGCGCGAATGCTGAAGCAGGTCAATATCGCACCCCCGCGAATCGATTACCGTTTGGCGCGCAGGACACGGCGTCACGGCATGCATGGTCGCCGCCTCCTGCCTCAACGAACGGAGGGGGGCGTTACGCATGGCTGAGGTGGCAGACGGGCTGAACGCCCGCCATTCATTGACGGGAAGGCAGTCCTACCGTCTGGAAGTACCCGGATCGCCCAGTGCAAAAGGGCTGTCGGTCGTATCGTTCAAGGCTCACGAACGCCTGGGCATGCCGTACCGTGTGACGGTGCGGTTGACGCACGCCGACGATCTCGACCGGTCCGATTACCTGAACCGGGACGCAGCGTTCGTGATCGATGCGGACGACAGCGAGCCGCGCAAGTTTGCCGGCTGGATTTCAGCCTTCTCAAGAATCGGCCAGACGCGAGACGGCTGCACCTACGAAATGGTCGTCGTACCGCTGGTTGCCCGACTGGGCCTGACGAGGCGCAGCCGAATCTACCAGCGGAAGACCGCGCCACAGATCATCGAAGCCATCCTGCGCCGCCATGACCTGAATGGCCATCACTTTGCGTTCAGAACGCGGCGGCAATACACGAAGCACAGATTCCGCCTGCAGTACGAATTGTCCGATTGGGACTACATCCGGCTGCTGATGGAGCAGGAAGGGCTGTATTGCTACTTCGTGCCGGGAACATTCGGCGATGCGGTCGTGTTCGCCGACGATATCGATCATTACATCTACCAGCCGCAGCGAGTGGTGCCGTATCGGGAAACGTCCGGCCTGGAATCGGGTGTGGAGGCCGTCCACAGCATCCGCACCCATGCGACGACCGTACCCGAATCGTTCTCGGCGGCCGACTACAACCCGGATTCGTCCTGGGAACGCTTCAAGGCGCAGGCCAACGTCGCCCGAAAGGACAAGACTACCTATGGCGAGTCTTGCGCCTACGGTACCCACCATCCCGACCAGGCGGGCGCGAAATGGGAGGCCCAGTTGCGTCACGAGGCGGCGATTGCCGGGCAGATCGTCTACACGGGCGACAGCAATGTCCTGGAGTTGCGCCCGGCGCGCATTCTTCGCATGGATCAGGCGCTGCCCGATGCGCCAGATGGCCAGGTCGTCATAGAGGTGCTCCACACCGGCGCGCGCGACCAGGCCTATAGAAATACCTATTCGGCGATTCCGTCGCACCGTCGCTTCCGCCTGCCGATCGACGAATCCCGATGGCCTCGCATTGCCGGGACGCTCAGCGGACGCATCACGTCTCCCAGCCGATACAAATATGCCTATCTGACCCAGGACGGGCACTACACGGTGCGCTTTGACCTGGATTTCGATGAGTGGCCGAAGGGCGGCGAAAGCGTGCCGCTTCGCCTGGCCAAGCCGTTCGCGGGTGCGCTGCAGACCGGCTTTCACTTCCCGCTGATCGATGGAACCGAGGTGGCCATCGCCTTCCACGACGGCAATCCCAACCGTCCGTATATCGCGCATGCGATGCACAACAGCCTGCAGAGCGACCCCATCACCAGTCGGGACAGGTGGCTGTCGCGCAACGTCATTCGGACGCAAAGCAACAACAAGCTGCGTATGGAGGACTGGGAAGGACAGCAAGGCATCAAGCTGTCCACGGAATACGGCGGCAAGACGCAACTGAACCTTGGCTACCTGGTAGATCGTGGCGGAAAGCAGCGCGGCGGGGGCTTCGAACTCCGCACCGATCTCAAGGGCAGTGTGCGCGCCGGGGAAGGGCTTCTGCTGTCGGCAGACAAGCAAGCCCGCGCCGTCGGAGCGCAGGCGGACACGCAGGCAGCAAGCGAGCAGTTTGGACGCACGCAATCCGAGGCCGATCGCCTGGCTGCGGCCGCATCGGTCGCGCAGGCTGACATCGCGGACCTGAAGGCCGAGAACCAGTGGCTGAGGCAACAGCTGGAGAGTCTGAAGGGCGCCGTGCTTGCGCTGTCGGCCCCCAACGGCATCGGCCTGGCGACACCGGACCGCGTCATGGTGTCGGCTGGCAAGGACGTGAGCATGAGCGCATCTGGTGGCTGCCATGTGCATGCCATGAAGCGCTTCACGGTGGCCGCCGGCGAGCGGATTTCGATGTTTGCGCACAAACTCGGTGTCAAGCTGTTCGCGGCGAAGGGCGCCGTCCAGATCCAGGCGCAGAGCGATGCGATGTCGCTGGCATCGGAACAGGACATGACCCTTCGCAGCGCCAACGGGCGTGTCGTCATCGAGGCCAGCAAGGAACTGGTGCTCAAGTGCGGTGGATCCTACCTGCGCATGACGGCGACCGGCATCGAGGATGGAACGCGCGGCGAGCGCACCTGGAAGGCCGTCGCGTTCTGCAAGGAGGGCCCCTCATCGTTGCCGGGTGACCTGCTGGTCTTGCCGAAACCCGAAGCCACGCAATGTGCGTTGCGTGAAAGCCAATCCGGCACCCCATTCGCAAAGCTGGTGCTCTGATGGCCTATCTCGATTACGAAAACGCAATACTGGAACGTTTCCGCGCCAAGCATCGGGACCTTCTGGCAGGCAGCGCGGTAGTGAATCTGTACGCCATGGTCGATCCGTCCGCCTTGTGGCAGATCGAACGGCAGGCGCGTGGCAAGTGCTTGGAATCGCTGCAACGGATGCCGCTGTATGCGGGCTCGGGCCTTGACCTTCTTGAGGCGACCGGCCCCGTCCTGCTGGCGATGCCGGACCTTCGGAGCACTGGGCCCCTGACCTCCAGCAGCTTCTCTGACCGCCACCCCACAGCGGCCGACGCGTTCGTCCGGCTCTTGAACCGGGCCGGGTACGATCCCGCGCACCTGACCTGGATCTGGTCGCCGCACGACATGGGCACACTGGTCGCACATCTGCAGACCCTTCTCCACGCGCGGTTGGGGCCGGATGACGAGGATGCGTGGTTCTTCTTCTATCAGCCATCGCATCTGCAAGTCCTGCACGAGAAGCTTCCGGAGGCCACCCGCCGCCATATGTTCGGACCGATTCATGCGTGGTGGACGCTGAGCCTGCGCGGCACGCTCGTGGAACTGGAGGGTGATGGCACGGCTGTGCCTGCTGCGTGGGATGCGTTCCCGGTGCCTGCCGACGTCGTGGATGCCTTGCAGCGCGCAGCCATGCCAATGCAGTTGCATGCGTGGCTGCAGAAATGCCGGCTGGGCCAGACAACCGAAATCTCCCAGCGCGCCAGTTTGGCCGAACTTGTGCCGCTGGTGAGCCGGGCAGTTGGCTATGGCTTGACCACCAAGGCGGACATTGCGACGTTCGTCGTCTACGGCCAGCGCTACAAGGTCGACTACGACCACCATCCCGCGCTCCAGGCACTGCTGACCGACACATCGATGCGAAGCCGGCCGCTCGCGCAGGCGTATCGGGATGTTCCTCTCGATGTATGGGCCGAGCTGGCCCAGACAGCGCAGCAGCGGATCAACGCCCAGGCAACAAGCGTGTTGCATGCGGCGCTAGGCAAGGCGGGGCAGGTCACGCTTTGCGCTCGCGTCGTCAATGCCACCGGCGCACCCCTGACCGGCGTGTTCTTCGACTTTCCAGCTAGGCGGGACGTGCCACGGCAGTTCATGGGGCACATCGATGGCAGCCGCTATCGCGAGACAGCGGTCACAAAAGACGCCGTGGTATCGCCATTGCCCGGCGGTGAGCTAAAGCTGCACTGGGTCGAGCCCCACGAGTACTCGCCCGGTCGCTTCATCACAAATCTGCGCCAGGTAAAGCTCGTCGTCCAAGGGGAGCTTCCCGCGGAACGCGGCGCCGGTGTGCTGGAAATTAGCATCGGAAGGTATTTGCAGAGCGCCACGATGCACAAAGACGGAAAGAAATTTGATCGAGCTGGGAGAGGACAGGCATGAGGCGACTGATGAAGGCGGCGACCACGCTGCTGTTGGTGGTGATGTTGGGTGGTTGCGCGGCGGGGAAGACTAGCGGGTGGGTGGAGGCGTCCGCGTGGGGTGCGAATTATACCGAGGACTTTATCTTCGATTTCTGGATTCGAACGATAGATGGCAATCGCACGGGCGTTGGCAGCACTCAACTCGCGGAATTTCCAGAGGCGGCACGACCGGGAGAATCTGCTGTGGTTTGATGCCGGGCGTGGGGGAGACCGTAAGGGTGGTCTGGCGTGTAGGCGGGCGTCAGGAACTGGAGTCGGAATGGAAAACCTTTAGCCGAGAGGTCGTCGTGGCTGGAGAGGTATCAGAAAGTACCAGCCGTCACAGCTATCTTATTGTCAGATTCTTCCCAGACCGCGAGGTCGAGGCTGAGTTTATTCCAGGAGACCACCCTCAAGGCGCCAGAAATCCACGTGTGGACAAACTGTTCTTTGCCGGGCCCCGAGTCATGCGCCAAAAGGGAGACTGATAATGCAAGACTGGCTTACAGACAGCCATGAGGCATTCGCAAAAACGGTGCAGACCATGACCGAACTGTACGGCGAGGACTTTGCAGTGTGCGCTACTTGCGAGCAGCAACCATGGTTCAGCTTCTTCTTCGATGGCACGGGAAACAATCTGGAAGCAGATAGGCCCGTTCATAAGATGTCAAACATCGCCAGGTTGCATGAAGGCCATATCAAGAACGAAGAACCGCTAGTTGGCAATTTTACTATCCCGGCGTAGGCACACCGCTCAACGCCAGCGATCCCAACTGGTGGGAGCGACTTCGAGACAGCGAAGCGCTCGGTGGCGGCACAGGTCTCGGCAGCGACGTCCGTCTCTCTACAGCCGAGAAGGATTTTCGTTTTGAATTGACTCGTAACCACCGCGTCACCCGCATCGACATCGCCGTCTTCGGCTTCTCCCGTGGCGCGACCCTGGCGCGAGCCTTCGTGAACCGGCTGCTCGCCAAATGCACGATGAAGGACGGCCGACCGCATTGGCCCTGCAAGACGGCGCTGGACGGCGAATCCGCACCGCTGCACTTCCGCTTCCTCGGCCTTTTCGACACCGTCGAATCGGTCGGGCTCCCGGCAAATAACCTCACCGACATGCGCGTGCATGTGCCGGAGCACGTGGAGCGATGCGTCCACATCGTCTCCGGTCATGAACTCCGCGCTTATTTCCCCCTCACGCGACTGAGCAGCGAGCACGTCTCCCACGAGGAACTGGTATTCCCCGGCGTGCACTCCGACATTGGCGGCGGATATCGGCCTGACGAGCAGGCACGCTCCGATCTGCTTGCGCGGATCGCGCTCAACCGCATGCGGCTGGAAGCTGCCTTGTGCGGGGTTCCTTTCACGCCGCCCGACAGCTTGCCAGGTTCCGTCGGAGAGCTGTTCAAGTACGACGCGGAAGTCAAGTCGCTGTTCGACGCCTACATGCGCGCCTTGGGTACAGGCAATTCGCTGGAGGATCAGGTGTTCCAGCACATGCGGCTGTTCTACGGCTGGCTGAAGGTGCGATATGGCAAGAACCCGTGCCAGATCTATGACGGCGTGCGATGCACCGACCCCGTGGTGCAGCAGGAGCTGCAGAGGATCCTCGACTACCACGAGCGCATGCGGGTCGATACGGACACGCTCAACTGGCGGGCATACCTGACGCAACTGTGGAAAAGCGACCGCGCCGAATACAACCGCCAGGTGTCTGCCACCGATGGCCAGCGCAGCCCACTGAACCAGCCGCTGACGCAGCAGGAGGCGGCCTACTGGGATGCCTGGCTCAAGCCGCCGGAGCTGTCGCCTGACTTGATCCGGTTCTTCGACCGATACGTGCATGACTCGCGTGCCGGCTTTCTTCGCATCGATAGCAGCGGGTATCTGCGCCCGCGCGAGATCATTGCTTGCGGGGCACCGGCTGCTCCAGTAGTGGTGCTGGAAGCCACTGCAAATGCGTGACAGGGTTCCGACCACGCAGCAATGATGCGTCGCACAACCGCCCTGGGGGCGTGGCGTCCGTCATCGTAATTCGCCTAAATCACTAAACATAGTCGCCTAAAACTCTGAATTCGAATCCGGCGCCGTAGCGCGTAACCTGCCCACATGCCGCCGGTCTGGCGCGCCAAGGGGAGGGTCCGCACGGTGAACGACCTGGCCGATATTGTCACGCCGCCCCCGCCGTCCTGGTGGCCCCAGACGGTGGGCTGGCTCGTGGTCGGCCTTTGCGTGCTCGGCGCGTTGCTGTGGCTGGGCTGGCGCATATGGCGGCATTGGCGCGCCAATCGTTATCGGCGCGCCGCGCTCAGGGAACTGGGGCGCCTGCAGGCCGGTCTGGCTGCCGATGGCCCGGATCGTGCGCAGGCGTTGCTTGCGCTGGCGGAACTGCTCAAGCGCACCGCGCTGGCCGCCTGGCCGCGGGGGCCGTGGCGGGGCTGTCGGGGGCGTCCTGGCGCGATTTCCTGCGTGCTTCCGCCGGCCGCGCAACGGATGCCGTGCCGCCGCTGGCCGCGCTGATTGAAGCCGAATACCTGGACCGTTCGGCGCTGGGACACTGGCCGGCACAGCAGGCCAGTGATACCGCGACGGCCTGCCGCCGCTGGATCGCCGAACATCAGGCGCCGTCCGGATGATCGCGTTCGCCTATCCCTGGCTGTTCTTGCTGTTGCCACTGCCGCTGCTGGTGTGGTGGTGGCTGCCTCCTTATCGCGAAACCAGCGCCTCGGTGCGGCTGCCGTTCTTTGGCGAAGTGGCCAGTGCCGCCGGGCTGCAGCCGGCCGCTGGTGCCCACGTGCCGCGCCGCAATCTGGCGCAGCACCTGCTGGCCCCGCTGGCCTGGGCGCTGGTGGTGGCGGCACTGGCGCGTCCGCAGTTCCTGGAGCCCCCGGTCTACAAGAGCGAGCCGGTGCGCGACCTGCTGCTGGCGCTCGACCTGTCACTGTCGATGGATACTGCCGACTTCAAGACGCCCGTCGGCGCCGTGGAGCCCCGCGTGCGGGCCGTGCGGCAGGTGGTCGGCGATTTCGTGGCGCACCGGCCCGGCGATCGCATCGGCCTGATCGTGTTCGGCGACGCGCCGTACCCGCTGGCGCCGTTCACGCTCGACCATGCCCTGGTGCGCACGCTGATCGACGACATGGTGCCCGGCATGGCTGGCGCCAGCACGTCGATGGGCGACGCCATCGGCCTGGGCATCAAGATGTTCGACAACAGCCACGCCGCCGAGAAGGTGCTGATCCTGCTGACCGATGGCAACGACACGGCCAGCCGCATGCCGCCCGCGCAGGCGGCCGACATCGCCCGGGCGCGCGGCGTGGTGGTCCACACCGTGGGTATTGGCGACCCTGCCGCCACCGGCGAGCAGAAGGTAGACCTGCAGATGCTGCAGCGCATCGCCAGCACCACGGGCGGGCGCTACTTCTTTGGCACCGACCAGACCGCGCTGGCGTCGATCTATGCCACGCTCGACCGCGTCACGCCGCACCGGGAAAAAACGCTGAGCTGGCGGCCGCGCCGCGAGCTGTTCATGTGGCCGCTCGGCGCGGCCGTGCTGCTGGTGCTGGCCTATCAGGTCGCCATGGCCGCCTACGCCTTCACCCTGGCGCGCACGCCGATGCCGGCCGGACGCAAGGAGCCTGCCGCATGAGCGATGGCCTCCAGGCGCTGGCCCCATTCCATTTCCTGCGGCCTGCGTGGCTGCTGGTGCTGATTGCTGCCGCGTGGCTGCCATGGGCCGTGCGCCGGCAGGGCGATGTGCGGCGCCGATGGCGCGGGACCATCGCGCCGCACCTGCTAGATGCGCTGGTGGTGCCCGAGGGCCGCCATCGGCCGGTGCGCCCCGTGCACATGACGGCGCTGGCCCTGGCGCTGGGCGCGATTGCGCTGGCCGGCCCGAGCTGGGAACGCGAGCAGCCGCCGTTCCTGTCCGACAAGGCGCCGCTGGCCATGGCCGTGGACCTGACGCCGGACATGAACGCCATCGACATCACCCCTACACGGCTGGAGCGCGCCAAGCTCAAGATCAAGGCGCTGCTGGCCCATCGCGACGGCGGCCGCACGGCGCTCTATGCCTACGCGGGATCCACCCATCTGGTGCTGCCCCTGACCGACGACGCGTCGCTGCTGCAGACCTTTGTCGATGCGCTGCAGACCGCCATCATGCCCGTGCCGGGCAAGGATACGGCGCGGGCCGTCCAGACCATCGGCGCGGCGTTGTCGAAGGAGCCCGTGCCCGGCACGATCCTGTTGCTGACCGATGGCGTCGAGCCGGCCGCGATGGCGGCCCTGCAGCAGCGCGACAAGCGCACCCAGATCGTCGTCCTGGTGATCGGCACGGCGGCCGGCGGGCCATTGAAGGCTGGCGATGGCGCGGCGCCGGGCCTCGACGCGGCAGCCTTGCACGGGCTGCGCGATACCGGTGTGCCGGTGGCCACCCTGACCACGGACAGCGACGACGACGTGGCGTGGGTGCAGCGCCATGTCCAGTCGCACGTAGAGCAGGCCAGCGCGCAGGACACGCTGCGCTGGCACGACGCCGGCTGGCCGCTGACGATTCCCATTGCCGTGCTGGTGCTGCTCTGGTTCCGCAAGGGGTGGACGATCCGCTGGGTGGCCATGCTGGCGGTGGCCGTGCTGATGGCTGGCCCGCAGGCCGATGTGCTGGCGCAGGCCAGCCCGCCGGCGCGTGGCTGGCACTTCGTTGATCTGTGGCTGACGCACGACCAGCAAGGCCGGCGCGCCTTTGCCCATGGCGACTACGCGGCGGCGGCTGCCTTGTTCGATGACCCGATGTGGCGCGGCGTGGCGTACTTCCGCGCCGAAAAGTTCGACGATGCGGCCCGGGCCTTCGAGCAGATCGGCACCCCCGACGCGCAGTACAACCTTGGCAACGTGCTGGCCCGCCAGAACAAGTACGCGGAAGCCGCCGCCCGTTATCGGCTGGTGCTGCAGCAGCGGCCCGGCTGGCAGCCGGCGCAGCACAACCTCACGATGATGCTGCAGGCCATCGAACGCCAGAAGCAGGCCGAGAAGCACGACAAGGGTGACGAGGAGCCGCCCGACCTGAAGCCCGACAAGATCGAACTGGACGCCAGCAAGCCGCCCCCGCCGCCCGGTGGCGACAAGATGCAGCAGGGGCTGGTGCAGCAGAACGCCGACATGTGGATGCGCGGCATCCAGACGTCGCCCACGACGCTGCTGGCGCGCAAGTTCGCGTTGCAGTCGCAGGCCCGGCCATGACGATGCGCTGGCTCGCTGTCGTGCTCTTCCTTGTGTCGGCGGCAGTCCATGCCGCCGGGCCGACGGCGCGGGTGCGAGTGCTGGGCCAGCAGCCCGTGGTGGCGGGGCAGTCGGTACAGGTCGAAGTCACGATCCTGGCGCCGAACTACTTTCTGTCCGCGCCCGCGTTCCCGGCACTGCAGGTGCCCGGGGCCGTGGTGACGATGCCTGACGAGCGCGCCATCAATTCGACCGAGACGGTCGATGGCGCCAGCTATGCGGGTATCCGCAAGACCTATGTGTTCACGCCGCAGACCGGGGGCGACTTCGTGCTGCCGACGCCAGAGATCCACTTTACCTACTCGGGCGACGATGGCAAGCCGCAGGAAGGCGCCGTGACGCTGCCGGCCACCGTGATCCACGCCGACGGACAGCAGGGCACACCCGCGCAGCAACAGGCCGCCGCGCCGCTGCTGCCCGCGGCGCGCCTCCACGTCGGCCAGACGTTCGACCAGCCGGTCAGCGGCAAGGACGCCCACTTGCGGGCCGGTGATGCGCTGGTCCGTACCGTCGCGATCTTCGCGCCAGACGCGCCGGCGATGATGATCGAGCCCCCGTCGATGTCCGCGCCACGCGGCGTGCGGCAGTTCCGGGCCGATCCCCAACTCCAGGATGGCGTGGCAGCCAGCGGCGACGAGCCGGCCGGCACCACGGGCGGGCGGCGCGTGGAGACGGTGACCTATGTGTTCGAAGGCAGCGGTCATTACACGCTGCCGGCGGTAACGGTGGCGTGGTACGACCCGGCCACTGGCAAACGCGCCGAATCGTCGGCGCCGGCCGTCACTGTCGAGGTGGGGCACGCCGCGCCGGGGCTGGGACTGGCGCCCACCGGCGCGCCGGTACGCATCCCCGGCTGGCTCGACTGGCGCGCCGCCGCGCTGCTGGCCGGCGCGGCGTTTGCGCTCGCCTGGATCGCCTGGCGCTGGCATGCCGGCTGGCGGCCGAAATGGGGTCGCACGAAGGCTGGCAAGCCGCGCAGGCCACCGACCCAACCACTGCCTCCGCTGAATCCGTAGCCAACAAAATCATTCAGATCAACGTTCCAAAAGTTTGCCTTCCTCTCCGGCTGGGCACCCGCCCATACTGGGATGGCTGGATCAGGTGATCGAGTCGTATCGTGCAAGGAGCGTCGATGGGACAGAAGCAGCGGGTCGGGACGATGGCCACCGCCGCGCCGGCATGGCGCCAGCGCGTATGGCTGGCGGCGCTTGCACTGGGCATGGTCGTGGCCGGTGCAGGTGCGACGTGGTGGTATCACGCAAGGGACGCCCGAACCGACACCCCGGCCATCCGCCCTGGCGATGGCGTCAGCGGCCCGCGCGGCATGGTCCACGTACCGGGTGGGGATTTCCTGATGGGAAGCGACCACAAGATGGCGCAGGCCAATGAGCGGCCCGCGCACAAGGTCCACGTCAAGGGTTTCTGGATGGACCAGCATCACGTCACCAATGCCGACTTCCGCAAGTTCGTGCAGGCCACGGGCTATCTGACCACGGCAGAGCGCACGCCCGACTGGGAAACCATGAAGGTGCAGCTGCCGCCGGGCACGCCGCGCCCGCCCGACGCCGCGATGGTCGCCGGCGCCATGGTCTTTGTCGGCACCAACAGCCCGGTGCCGCTGCGCGAATACTGGCGCTGGTGGCGCTTTGTACCGGGCGCCGACTGGAAGCACCCGAACGGCCCCGGCAGCAATATCGACGGCAAGGACAACCACCCCGTGGTGCAGGTGTCCTACGAGGACGTGCAGGCCTACGCGCGATGGGTGGGCAAGCGCCTGCCGACCGAAGCCGAATGGGAATTCGCGGCGCGTGGCGGGCTGGAGCAGTCCACCTACGCCTGGGGCGACCAGTTTGCGCCCGATGGCCGGCAGATGGCCAACGTCTGGCAGGGCCAGCAGGTGCAGCCATTTCCGGTCGTCAGCGCCAAGGCCGGCGGCGCGGCGGGCACGAGCCCGGTCGGCACCTTTCCGGCCAATGGCTATGGCCTCTACGACATGACCGGCAACGCGTGGCAATGGGTAGCCGACTGGTACCGGGCCGACCAGTTCCGGCGCGAAGCCCGCGTGACCACGGCCGTCTTGCAGAACCCGGCCGGACCGTCCGATTCGTGGGACCCGACCGAACCGGGCGTGCCGGTATCCGCGCCCAAGCGCGTCACGCGCGGCGGCTCGTTCCTGTGCAACGAGGACTTCTGCCTCAGCTATCGGCCCAGCGCCCGGCGCGGTACCGACCCGTACACCAGCATGTCGCACCTGGGGTTCCGGCTGGTGATGGACGACGGCACCTGGGCCGAATCTCGCCGGCAGCCCGCGCTGGCGGCACGGTAGTAGTCCGCTGCACGTCTTGACGATCAACGAGGAACGCGCGATGCCATTTGCGTTGGCAGGAAGCTATCGGCTTGTTCGCCGGGCGGTGTCCGACGTGACCGCTCTTGCGGCTGCGGCGGTGCTGCTGGCTGCGTTGGGCGGTTGTGCGTCGGCGCCAGGCACCGATGCATCGGCCAGCGCGCAGTCGGCAGGTATGGCTAGTGCGGCCAGCGCGGCGACGGCATTGCCATCCTGGCGCGACGGCGCATCGAAGCAGGCCATCGTCCGCTTTGTGGAGACGGTGACACGCCCCGACACGCCGGAGTACGTGCCGCCAGCCGAGCGGATCGCAGTCTTCGACAACGACGGCACCCTATGGAGCGAACAGCCGCTGTACTTCCAGTTTTTCTTCCTGCTGGACCAGATTCGCGCCGCCGCGCCCCAGCATCCCGAGTGGAAGAGCAATCCGGCCTTCAAGGCGCTCATGGCCAATGACATGGCCGGGATGATGCGCGAAGAAAAGCGCCTGCTGCCGCTGATCGCCCAGGCCAACAGCGGCATGACGGTGGACGAGTACGACCGCACCATCCGCGCGTGGCTGGACACCGCGCGGCATCCCAGGCTCAACCGGCGCTATACCGAGCTGGTGTTCCAGCCGCAAATCGAGCTGCTGAACTACCTGCGGGCCAACGGTTTCAAGACGTTCATCGTGTCGGGCGGCACCATCGAGTTCATGCGCTCGTGGTCCGAGCGCGTCTATGGCATCCCGCCCGAACAGGTGGTGGGGTCCACGCAGACGGTGACCTACGAGGTGCGCAACGGCCAGCCCACGCTGGTGCGCGGGCCCAAGCTCGAATTCATCAACGACGGCGCGGGCAAGCCCGTCGGCATCTATCGGCAGATCGGGCGGCGGCCGATCCTGGCCGTGGGCAATTCAGACGGCGACCTGCAGATGCTGCAGTACACGATGGCCGGCACCGGCCAGCGCCTGGCCGTGCTGGTGCACCACGACGATGCCGAGCGCGAGTTCGCCTACGACCGCAAATCCGGCATCGGCAAGCTGGACCGCGCCCTGGACGAAGCGGTCACGCGCGGCTGGACCGTCATCAGCATGAAGCAGGACTGGGCACGCATCTATCCGAATAATCCGGCTGCCCGGCCTTGAGCTCCAGCAAGTCACTGAACCTCCTAACGCCCTGAACCAGATCAAAGGGAGCCTACGATGAGACCAGAAGCGGGTACGCGTCTGACCAGGCTGGCCACCAGCGCGGCGATTGTTGCCGTCCTGGCCGTGGCCGGCTGCAAGAAGGCCGACGAAAACAAGACGGCGCCCGGCGCGGCGTCGGCGCCGGCTGCCCAGGTACCGGCCGCACCGCCGCCGGTGGCGATGACGCCTGTTCCGCCGGTGGCTTCGGCACCCGACGCCAGCGGTGTCGCGCCGGCATCGCCCGTTGTCGCAGCACCGGCCAGCGGCACGGTGGCGCAGGGCAGCAGAGGCGGCAAGCCGAACATCCTGGTGATCTTTGGCGACGACGTGGGCCTGGGCAACGTCAGCGCGTTCAGCCACGGCGTGGTTGGCTACAAGACGCCGAACATCGACCGCATTGCCCGCGAGGGCATGATGATGACCGACTACTACGCCGAGAACAGCTGCACGGCGGGGCGTTCGACCTTCATCACCGGCCAGTCGGTCTTCCGCACCGGGCTGTCGAAGGTGGGTCTGCCCGGCGCGCCGGTGGGCCTGCAGGACCGCGATATCACGATCGCGCAGGCGCTGAAGCCGCTGGGCTACGCCACGGCGCAATTCGGCAAGAACCATCTGGGCGACCAGGACCGCTTCCTGCCGACCAAGCACGGCTTCGACGAGTTCTTCGGCAACCTGTACCACCTGAACGCCGAAGAGGAACCGGAGCGGCCGTACTGGCCCAAGGACAACCCCGACTTCATCAAGTTCTACAACCCGCGCGGCGTGCTGCACAGCACGGCGGACGGCAAGATCGAGGACACCGGCCCGCTGAACCGCAAGCGCATGGAAACCATCGACGACGAAACCACCGGTGCCGCCGTCAACTACATCCAGAAGCAGGCGCAGGCCAAGCAGCCGTTCTTTGTCTGGATGAACTTCACGCGCATGCACCTGTTCACGCACGTGCGGCCGGAATACCGGGGCAAGGCCGGGCTGGGCCTCGGCCACGAGTACGCCGACGGCATGTGGGAGATGGACCAGAACGTCGGCAAGCTGCTCAAGGTGCTGGATGACTCGGGCATTACCAACGACACGCTGGTGATTTTCACCACCGACAACGGCCCGAACTTCTTCACCTGGCCCGACGCCGCCAACACGCCGTTCCGCAGCGAGAAGGACTCGAACTGGGAAGGCGCGTTCCGGGTACCAGCCATGGTGCGATGGCCGGGCCGGATCCAGCCCGGATCCGTAACGAACGGCCTGATGTCCGGCCTCGACTGGTTCCCGACGCTGCTGGCGGCGGCCGGCGATGGCGACGTCAAGGACCGCCTGCTGAAGGGCACGAGCCTGGGCGGCAAGAACGCCAAGGTCCATCTGGATGGCTACAACCAGTTGCCGATGCTGACTGGCCAGACCGACAAGAGCGCACGGAACGAGTTCTACTACTTCAACGACGACGCCGAACTGGTGGCGATGCGCTACGACGTCCTCACCCAGGGCGCCACACAGCCTACCGCGTGGAAGATCGTGTTCTGCGAACAGCGCCAGAACGGATCGTTCATGGTGTGGAAAGAGCCGTTCACCTGCCTGCGCGCGCCCAAGTACTTCAACCTGCGCATGGACCCGTACGAGCGCGCCGACACCGGCCCGACCAACCGGTACTTCGATCTGGAAACCCAGAACCCGTACCTGTTTATCGAGGGCAACCGCCGGGCGATCAACTTCCTGCAGACCTTCGTCGATTTCCCGCCTAGCCAGTTGCCGGCCAGCTTCACGATCGACCAGGCCAGCGAGAAGATCAAGCGGCAGGTGGCGGACCAGATGGCCAAGGTCCAGCAGACGCAGCAGAAGAAGTGACGGCAACCCATCGCAAGCTGGAACCCGGTGTGAAACGCGAACGCGTCTCGCGCCGGCCGTCGGCCTCTGTCTCCGCTGCGACGGGGACGGAGGCCCGGGCGCGCCGCGGCCTCTGGACGGCCGCGGCGTTGTTGTGTCTGTCCGGCGTCGCCGGGCTTGTCTACCAGGTGCTGTGGATCAAGCAGCTGTCGCTGGTGGTGGGCGTGGACGTCCACGCGGTCACCATCGGCGTCAGCGCGTTCTTTGGCGGGCTGGCGCTGGGCGGCTGGGCCGTGGGGCGGCTGGCCGACCGCATGGCTTCCCCCTGGCGGCTCTACCTCTGGCTCGAGGTCGCGATTGCCGTGCTGGCCATCGCGACGACACTGGCATTGGCCCGCGCCGCGGCGCCGTTTGCTTGGCTGGAACTGCGAATCGGCGCGGCGGCATGGCTGTTGCCGCTGGTGCTGGTGGCACTGCCGGCCATCGCCATGGGTGGCACCCTGCCGGCGCTGATGCGCGCGATTCGCGGTGAGGGCGTGACGCTGGGCGGCGATGGCGGACGGCTTTACGCGGCCAATACGGCAGGCGCCATTGCCGGCACGCTGCTGGCGGCCTTCGTACTGATTCCGCTGCTGGGCGTGACCGGCAGCGCGCTGGCGGCGGCTGGATTCAACGGGCTGGCCGCGCTGGGCGCGTGGTGGTGTGGGCGCGCGTTGAGCGAGCCTGCCGAGGCCCCGCCGACACAGACCGCGTCGGCAGTGAAGGTCCGCGCGTCAGGCCAGCGCGTGCTGGCGCTGACGCTGTATGCAATGGCCGGCGCCATCGCGCTTGGCTACGAGTTGGTCTGGTCGCAGGCCATCGTCCAGTTCCTGAGCACGCGGGCCTTTGCGTTTGCCGTGATGCTGGCCACGTACCTGGCCGGGCTGATGATCGGCAGTCTCTTCGTGGCCAAACGTGTGGATCGTGCCAAAGACCCGTGGGGCGTGTTCGCGCTGCTGGTGGTCGGCGCGGGGCTGGTGGCGCTGGTCGAGTTCGCCTGGCTGGGCGAATGGCTGCCGGCCGCGCAGCACCTGGTGTCGCAGCGCGTGCTGGGCGCCACGGGCAACCTGCTGGCGGCCACCTGCGCCAGCTTCGCGGTGGCCGCGCTGTGCATCGTATTTGTTCCGACGCTGCTGCTTGGGGCGGCCTTTCCGTATGTCGTGCGTCTGTCGGTCGATCCTTCGCGTACCGGCGCGGGCGTGGGCGCGGTACTGGCGCTGAACACGCTCGGCGGCATTGCCGGCTCGGTGCTGGCCGGCGTCTGGCTGGTGCCGGCGCTGGGCGTGATCCATACGCTTGGCGTGCTGGCCACGGCCAGCGGGCTGGTGGCGATCCTGGCGGTGGCGTTTGGCGATGGCGCGGGGCGTCGCGCCCGCTTCGCCATCCCGCTGCTGGCCGTCATCGCGCTGATCGTGGCTGTGGCCACGCCCGCCGACAGACTGGCGGCGCTGCTGGCCAAGACGCGCGGCGGCGACCTGGTGTTCTACGAGGAAAGCCGGGGCGCCACCGTGGCCGTGGTGGAGCAGGGCAAGGCCGGGCAGCGCTTTCACAGGCTCTATATCCAGGGCGTGTCGAACTCTGGCGACACCATGACGTCGCTGCGGTACATGCGGCTGCAGGCGTTGCTGCCGCTGATCGTCCATAACGGCACGCCGCGTGCGTCGCTGGTGATCGGCCTGGGCACGGGCATCACGGCGGGCGCCGCGCTGCAATACCCGGGACTGGAGCAGCGCGTGGTGGCCGAACTACTGCCTGCCGTGGTGCGCGCGGTGCCCGAGTTCCAGGGCAATTTCAACGTCAGCCGCAGCCCGCAGGTCGATATCCGCCTGCGCGATGGGCGCCGTGAACTGCTGCAGAGCCCGCAACGCTACGACCTGATCACGCTGGAGCCGCCACCACCTTCGGCCAGTGGCGTGGTCAACCTGTACTCGCGCGAGTTCTACCGGCTGGCGGCCGCGCGGCTGCAGGCCGGGGGCATCGTGGCGCAATGGCTGCCGCTGCCGACGCAGAACCGCGACGATACCCGGTCGCTGGTGCGCAGCTTCCTGGACGTGTTTCCCCATGCCACGCTGTGGACGACCGAATTGCACGAAATGCTGCTGGTAGGCTCATTGGCCCCCATGACGCTGAACGTGGCCAGTATCGCCGAGCGCTTTGCCCAGCCGCAGGTGTCGGCGGCGCTGCGCGCGGTGGGAGTTGCCTCACCGGCGGCGCTGCTGGCCACCTACGTCACCGATCGCGCTGGCCTGGACTGGTTTGCGGGCGATGCCCCGTCCGTGACCGACGACCGGCCGCGCATCGAATACACCGGCTGGGTGCGGCGGCAGGACTTTCCGCCCGTGCTGCGCGAACTGCTCGACCTGAGCGGCGATCCGCCGTTGCGCGGCGCCAGCGATGCGCTGTACCAGGACATCCGCCGCGAGCGCGCCACGCTGCATACGTTCTACGCGGCCGGGCTGGACGCCTATCGCGGCGACCGCGCGCAGTGGGAGCGCGATATCGGCACGGTCATGCAGGCCGACCCGGACAACCCCTACTACAGCTGGTTTACGGGCGGACGCCCGGCTAGCCCGGAGACGCGATGAGTGCGCGCGACGACATCCTGTTGCTTCAGGCACGCATGGGCGAGTCCATCGTCGGCCAGAAACGGATGATCGAGCGGCTGCTGCTGGGCCTGCTGGCCAATGGCCATCTGCTGGTGGAAGGGTTGCCCGGCCTGGCCAAGACGCGGGCCATCAAGAGCCTGGCCCGGCATCTGGACGCCCGGCTGTCGCGCGTGCAGTTCACGCCGGACCTGCTGCCCGCCGACATCACCGGCTCCGATATCTATGTCACCGACGGCGGCAAGGGCGAATTCCGCTTCCAGGCCGGACCGCTGTTCGCCAACCTGGTGCTAGCTGACGAGGTGAACCGGTCGCCCGCCAAGGTCCAGGCGGCGCTGCTGGAGGCGATGGAAGAGCGGCAGGTCACCGTTGGCGGCAAGACCCACCGGCTCGAACCGCTGTTCCTGGTGATGGCGACGCAGAACCCGATCGAGCAGGAAGGCACCTATCCGCTGCCCGAGGCGCAGATGGACCGTTTCCTGATGCATGTGAGCGTCGGGTATCCGCAGGCCGACGCCGAGGCCCAGATCATCCGGCTGGCGCGGGCCGAGGAGGATGACGGCGCGACGGCGAACGGACCCGTGGATGGCGCAGGCGCGCGGCTGTCGCCCGAGGTCGTCTTTGCCGCCCGCCAGGCCATCCACCGCGTGACGGTCAGCGAACCGGTCGAGCGCTATATCGTCACGCTGGTGCAGGCCACGCGGGACGCCGGCCGGTTCGACGACGACCTGAAGCGCTGGATCCAGGTGGGCGTGAGCCCGCGTGGCTCCATCGGGCTGGACAAGGTGGCGCGCGCCATCGCCTGGCTGCGTGGCCGCGACCACGTGACGCCCGAGGACGTGCAGGCCGTGGTGCACGACGTGTTCCGCCATCGGCTGATCCTGTCGTACGAAGCCCACGCCGCAGCCGTTGCCGCCGATGCGGTGATCGACCGGCTGCTGGAACGGGTGGCGGTGGCCTGACGGTACTGCATCGCCATGACCCGGGATATTGCGGCACGTGGCCGCTCGCAAATCGGCCCTGAGGCCGCCGCCCAGCCGGCCACATCGAAGGCGGTGCCCGGCGTCAATGTCGATCTTGCCGCGCTGGCCGCGCTTGAAGCCAGCGTGCGCGACTTCCATTTCCGTACGCGGCAGCCTGTGCACAGCCTGCTGTCGGGGCGGCATGGATCGCGCGTGCATGGCCGGGGCCTGGCGTTCGAGGAACTGCGGCTTTACCTTCCCGGCGACGACGTTCGCACCATGGACTGGCGCGTCACGGCCCGCACCGGCAAGCCGCACGTGCGCCTGTACGCCGAGGAAAAGGAGCGCCCTGTGCTGCTGGTGGTGGACCAGCGCATGAACATGTTCTTTGGCAGCCGCCGCGCCATGAAATCGGTAACGGCGGCGGAAGCAGCCGCGCTGGCCGCCTGGCGCGTGCTGGCCGACGGCGACCGCGTGGGCGGCGTGATCTTCGGCGATGCCGACGAAACCAGCCTGGCACCGCAGCGTAGCCGCCACGGCGTGCTGCACCTGCTGGGCGACCTGGCCCGGCACAACCGGCGGTTGCGCGCCGATGCCCGGGCGCAACGCGGTGGCGCCCAGCTGAACGGGGCGCTGCAGCGCGCGCTGCGGCTGGCGCACCACGACCACCTGGTTATCGTCATCAGCGATTTCGACGGCAGCGATGACACGACGCGGCACCTGATGCTGGCCTTGCGCAGCCGCAACGACGTGCTGTCGATGCTGGTCTACGACCCGTTCCTGCTGGAACTGCCCGCATCGGGGCAACTGGTGGTCAGCGACGGCGAACTGCAGGTGGAGCTGGGCTTTGGCCACGAGGCGCTGCGGCGCAGCGTGCGCAGCTTTGCCGATGGCCACAGCGCCGCGCTGATGGACTGGCACAAGGCCATCGGCGTGCCGTTGCTGCCGTTGTCGGCGGCCGAGGATACCGCGGCCCAGCTGCGCAGGCTGCTGGGCCGGATGGCGAGCGGCGCGGCCTGAGCTGTAGCAGCGGCCACCCGCGGCCAAACCGCTTGGCAATCAGCCTTCGCCCATCGCCGGATCGCTGACGGTGTGCCGGCCCGTCTCCACGCGGCCCGCAAAGCGGCGGTAATAGGCCGGGTCGCTGCTGCACGTGACCGCGAAGTCGTACCACTGGCCGCTGTCCTGCAGCTTCCAGTCGAGCGTGGTCGTGGCATTGGCGGCGACGGTGGCCTGCCAGGGGCCATCCGCGCGATAGGCCAGCGGCGTCACCGTGAACGCGCAGGCCTGGGCGCCCTTGTTGATCAGGTCCGCGAAGACGTTGCCGTTGGCGATGTCGTAGCAGACACGGATCTCGGGCGATGCGGCGGCAGCGCCCAGGCGGTTCAGGTCGCCCTTGAAATGACGGTGATAGCCATTCGGGCCCAGCACCCACAGGTCGTACTTGCCGAAATTGTCGAGCCCGGCGTCCCAGGTATCGATCAGCGTCTTGCCGGCCTCCACCATGTAGCGGCGGGGCACGCGGTCGAGCTTGTAGACGTCATAGACGTGGAAGACGGCCGCCTGTGCGCCAGTGTTGGCGAAGATCAGCTCGACCTGGCCGCTGTTGTAGCAGCGCGCGCTGGTGTGCAGCTCATAGGGCAGCGCGCGCGACGGGCGGGTGCCCGGCGCCTGCAGCGGCAGGATCATGTCGCGCGGCACCGGCACGGCCGGCAGGGCCTGCTGGGCGGCGCGCAACTGGTCGGCGGCGGTGCGCGTGGAGCGGCCGGCAAGGGTCGGCAGCGCCTCGGCATTCGGCGTCTTGAAGTTGAAGGCGCTGGTCAGGTCGCCGCACACGGCGCGGCGGAACGGGCTGATGTTCGGCTCCTGCACCCCAAAACGGGCTTCCAGGAAGCGCAGCACCGACGTATGGTCGAACACCTGCGAATTGACCCAGCCGCCCCGGCTCCACGGCGAGATCACGTACAGCGGCACGCGCGGGCCCGGTCCATAGACCCGGCCGTCCGGGGCCGGCTGGCCGGTGCTGCCGGCCGGCGCGCCATGCGTGAAATACTCGGCCTTCAGGTCGGCTTCGGTCAGCGTGGTCTTGCCGGCGTAGCTCTTGTCCGGGTTCAGCGACGGCGCCGACGGCGACGGCACGTGGTCGAAATAGCCGTCGTTCTCGTCGAAGTTGATCAGCAGGACGGTCTTGCTCCAGACGTCGGGGTTGGCGGTCAGCGCGTCCAGCACTTCCTGCAGGAACCACGATCCCTGCACCGGGCTGGACGGCCCGGGATGCTCGCAATAGATCGACGGCGCGTTGACCCACGACACCTGCGGCAGCGTGCCGTTCATCACGTCGCGGCGGAAAGCATCGAGATACTGCTCGGGCTGGGCGCCCGGCAGCGTGTTGGCAATGCCCTTGTAGAGCGGATTGGCCGCGTTGTCGGTGGCGGCGTCGTACGGCTTGTAGGGCACGGCCTGCCCGGTGTTCGTGTACGGCACACCCGGGGCGCCGCCGCTGGACACCGGAAAGCCGGAGTTCAGGTTGGCGCGGCGGAAGGTCTGGAAGGCGCCCAGCATGTTGTCGCCCCATTCGTCGGGCATGTTCTGGTAGCTGATCCAGCTGACGCCGGCTTCCTCGAGCCGTTCGGCATAGGTTTTCCACGTGTAGCCCCTGGTGGCGTCGGCCGCGACGCCATTGATGGCATCCCACTCGTTGTTGACGAATGCCACGTTCTGCGGCGTCGGTCCGTTGGTGCCGGTCATGTGGAACGACCGGTTGGCGTCCGTGCCGGTGTGCATCGCACAGTGATAGGCGTCGCAGATCGTGAAGGCGTTGGCCAGCGCGAACTGGAACGGTAGCTCCTTCTGCTTGAAGTAGCCCATCGACGTATCGGTCTTGGCCACCGGCCAGCGCGACATGCGGCCGTTGTCCCAGGCCTGCTGGCTGTCGGCCCAGGCGTGCGGCGTGCCGGACACGCGCTGGGCGTTGTTGGCCGTGCCATCGAGGTGATACGGCGTGATCAGCGTGCCGTTGGTGCGTTCCTGCTGCCAGACCTTGCGGCCATTGGGCATGGGAATCGTCATGCGGTCACCAAAGCCGCGCACACCGTTCAGGGTGCCGAAGTAGTGGTCGAAGGAGCGGTTCTCCTGCATCAGGATGACCACGTGCTGGACGTCCATGATCGTGCCGGTGACGTTGCTGGCCGGGATGGCCAGCGCGCGGCGGATACTGGGCGGGAAGGCGGCGAGCGCTGCGGCCGAAAAGGCGGCGCCGGCGCTCGTCTGCAGGAATTTGCGACGGGAATTCATGTTCTGGCTATGCGAGGAAGAGTAGGGCGGTGCGTGTCGGGTGCGCTTGCTTGGCTCGGGTCCCGGCCGAGATCACGGCGCGCAGCGCTTTTCGACCGGCTGGGACGGCGTGGACGGATTGCCCGGGTTGGACGGGTTGGACGGACTGGCGGGGCCGTCGTCGTTGCCGCCGCAGGCGGACAGTGCCGCGGCCGTCAGGCAGACGGTCAGCAGCACCCTGGTCAGGCGCATGGATTGCATGGGGGAGTCCTCGGCTGTGAGGGTGATTCGGGAAATGTGCTTCCGGAGGCCCGGCAAGACTAAGGACCGAACGTGACAGACCGGTGACGTAATGAGCGCTTTTCGCAACAAGATGTAAAAGACGTCCAGTCACGGAAATGAAAAAAAGGCGCCATCAAGGCGCCCTCTTGCAGTGCTAGGAAAACTGGCCGGAATCAGTCGGCCGTGATGTTGCCGGTCTGGATGACCTTCTTCCAGCGCGCGAACTCCGACGCCTGGAACGCCGTGAACTGCTCCGGCGTGTTGGCGACGACCTCAAATCCCAGTTCCAGCAGCTTCGGCTTGTTGGCCGGATCGTTCATCGCAGCCACCACGGCGCTATGCAGCTTGGCCTTGATATCGGCCGGCAGCCCCTTGGGCGCGGCAATCGCCTGCCACGAATACACGGTCACGCCCTTGTAGCCGAGTTCCTCCATGGTCGGCACATCGGGCAGGATCGGCGACCTCTTGCTGCTGGTGATGGCCAGCGCGCGCAGCTTGCCTGCCTTCAGGTGCGGCACGGCGGTGTTGATGTTCATGAACGTGGCGTCCACCTGGCTGCCCAGCAGGTCATTCAGCGCCGGGGCGCCGCCCTTGTAGGGCACGTGCACGCCGGTGGTATTGGTCTGCTGCCAGAACAGCTCGGCGGTCAGGTGGTCGCTGGTGCCGTTGCCGGCCGACGCGAAGGTCATCTTGTTCGGATTGGCCTTCTCGTAGTTGATGACGTCCTGGAGCGACTTGTGCGGCGAACTGGCCGGCACGGCCAGGATGTTTGGCGCCTGCACGGCCACGCTGATGTAGTCGAAATCCTTGGTCGGGTCATAGCCGGCGGTCTTGGTCAGGTGCGGGCCGATCACGAACGGTCCCAGCGACGAGACGAACAGCGTGTAGCCGTCGGCCGGGGCGCGCTTGGCCGCCGCCGCGCCAATCATGCCCGCCGCGCCGGGGCGGTTATCCACCACGAAGCTGCCGCCGAACGTCTGCTGGAACTTGGCGCTCAGGATGCGGGCGATGTTGTCCGTCGATCCGCCCGGCGGGAACGGCACGATCATCGTCACCGGCTTCTCGGGCCAGGCCGCGTTGGCCGTCGCCATCGTGACCCCAAGCACTAGCGATACCAGGGCTTTCTTCATCATCGTTGTCTCCTTAATTTTTACTGATGTTTGCGGTGATGTTGTCCGACGACTGTGGACGGTCGTGGATCAGCTCGCGCCGAACTCGGCCTGCTCGCGCGTCCAGACGCGGGCCTGTTCGCTGACGGTAAGCCCCAGGCCCGGGCGGGTCGGGACGATGATGCGGCCGTTGGCGATATCCAGCCGTTCGTTGAACAGCGGTTCGAGCCAGTCGAAATGCTCGACCCACGGCTCGCGCGGATAGGCCGCGGCCAGATGCACGTGCAGTTCCATGGCGAAGTGGGGCGCGATCATCAGCCCGGCATGCTCTGCCAGCGCGCATACCTTCAGGAACGGCGTGATACCGCCCACGCGTGGGGCGTCGGGCATCAGGTAGTCGGCGGCGCGATGGCGGATCAGGTCCCAGTGCTCAGCGGCGCTGGTCAGCATCTCGCCGGTGGCGATGGGCGTATCGAACTGCTGCGCCAGCGCGGCATGGCCCTCGTGGTCGTAGGCATCGAGCGGTTCCTCGATCCACACCAGGTTGAACGATTCGAACGTGCGGCACATGCGCTGCGCGGTGGGGCGGTCCCACTGCTGGTTGGCATCGACCATGATGGGGACGGCATCGCCCAGCTTCTCGCGCACGGCCGATACACGCTGGATGTCGATCTTGCCGTCCGGCTGGCCCACCTTGAGCTTGATGCCGCCGATGCCGCGCTCCACCGAGGCGGCGGCGTTGACCAGCAACTGGTCCAGCGGCGTATGCAGGAAGCCGCCCGACGTGTTGTAGCAGCGCACGGAATCCCGATGCGACCCCAGCAGCTTGGCCAGCGACAGGCCGGCGCGCTTGGCCTTGAGATCCCACAGCGCCACGTCGAAGGCGCCGATGGCCTGCGTCGAAAGGCCGCTGCGTCCGACCGACGCCCCGGCCCAGCACAGCTTGTCCCACAGCTTGGCGATATCGCTCGGGTCTTCGCCCAGCAGGGTGGGGGCGATCTCCCGGGCGTGCGCGAACTGGCCGGGGCCGCCGGCGCGCTTGGAATAGCTGAAGCCCAGGCCCTCGTGGCCGCTGGCTGTACGGATTTCGGCGAACAGGATGGCCACCTCGGTCATCGGCTTCTGACGACCGGTCAGCACCTTGGCATCGCTGATCGGCGTGGCCAGCGGCAGGTAGCAGGACGAAAGGCGGATCGAGGTGATGGCGTCGGAGGCGGGCGAGGGGGCGAGGGGGCGAGGGGGCGAGGGGGGCGAGGGGGGCACAGAGGTCATGAGGCGGTGCATCCTGAAAAGCGTCCTAGACTTCGGACATCGTATGACATCGTTGTCAAAAAATGGCCGGAAACCGACCAATCTGCGTTGCTATAATGCGGGCCGTCGCAAGTTTGTGCGCTGTACACGCCCCAAAACTGCCGCGAAAATTCGTCATCCGTCGCCTGGGGCCTTAGCCCCGGGACAGCGGATGAGAAGAATGCTAACGTTGTCATTTCCGGCGGTCAACCGTTACGATGCGCATTGGCATCGTCGTTTACCCGCACTGCAATCCATCCATCCGAACAGGCATGTCCGATTCATCCGGCGGCAAGTCCGTCACGCTGCACGATGTGGCGCGCGAAGCAGGGGTATCGCTGATTACGGCGTCGCGCGCGCTCAGCAACCCCGGGGTGGTCTCCGCCAAGACGATTGCCCGTGTGCAGCAGGCCGTGGAAGTGACCGGCTATATCCCGAACCTGCTGGCAGGCGGCCTGAAATCGCGGCGCAGCCTGACCGTGGCCGCGCTGGTGCCGAATATCGCCGTGGCCCAGTTCCTGCCTACCGTCAAGGCGCTGACCGATGCGCTGGACGCGGCCGGCTACCAGTTGATCCTTGGCCAGACCGGCTATGACCACGCGCGGGAAGAGGCCCTGCTGGGCACCATGATCAGCCGGCGGCCCGACGGGATCGTGGTGACGGGCCTTGTGCACGCCCAGGCATCGCGCGACCGCCTGCGCCGCTCGGGCATCCCGGTGGTGGAAACGTGGGATCTCAGCGATCGCCCGGTCGACATGGCCGTGGGTTTCTCGCACCTGAAGGTGGGCAGCGCCGTGGCCGGCTACTTTCTGGCCAAGGGGTGGCGGCGCTTCGGCATCGCCACCGGAGACGACCAGCGCGCGGCCGTGCGCCGCGAAGGCTTTGTTTCGACACTGGGATACGACGTACCGACGGCGAGGGTGCCGGCGCCCAGCAGCCTGGGGCTGGGGCGCCGGGCGCTCAGCGAATTGCTGGCCCAGGACCCGACCATCCAGGCCATCTTCTGCAGCTCCGACCAGCTAGCGCAGGGCGTGATGGAAGAGGCCAGGGCGCGCGGGCTGCGCGTACCCGAGGACCTGGCCATCTGCGGCTTCGGCGACGCCGACTTCGCCGCCGACATGGCCCCGTCGCTGACCACGGTGCAGGTCGACGGCACCGGCATCGGCGCGCTGGCGGCCAGCCTGCTGCTGCAACGCTGCCGGGGCGAGACCGTGCAGGAACCGGTGGTCGACGTGGGGTTCAGGATTGTGGAGCGGGGGTCGACCTGACGTCAGCGGGAGGCACCCACACCCCCAATCACATCCCCCAGCCGCCGCGCCGCTTCCTCGATCTGCCGATCTTCGAATCCCCCGAAGCCCAGTATCAGCCCCGCCGGCTTCACGCTGCCCGCGTAGGTTGGCGATACCGCGCGCACCGCCACGCCGGCTTGCGCCGCGCGCCGGACCACTTCCCGATCATCGATGCCTGGCGCCAGCCACAGCACCAGGTGCATGCCTTGGTCCGATGGCTGCAACCAGGCCAGTTCGGCCGGAATCTCCTTTTCTATCGTCCTGATGACGAACGCGCGTCGCTCGGCGTGCACGCCACGCACGCGGCGGATATGGCGGTCCAGATGCCCTTCGGCGATAAACGCGGCCAGCACGTGCTGGTCGGCCGTGGGGGATGCCGGTCCATCAGCACGCGGGCGCCGATAAAGGCGTCGACCAGCGGTTCCGGCACCACCGCGTAGCCGAGCCGCAGCGACGGATAGAGGATCTTGCTGAACGTGCCCAGATAGATCACCCGCTCGGGCGCCAGCCCTGCAGCGACGGAAACGGATGGCCCGCGTAGCGCAGTTCGCTGTCGTAGTCGTCCTCGACCACCCACGCCTGCTGCCGGTCGGCCCACGCCAGCAGCGCCTTGCGGCGCGCCATGCTGAGCGGCATGCCCAGCGGGTACTGGTGCGACGGCGTGACAAACGCCGCGCGAGCTTGCGGCGCCAGCGCCATGCCCGCTTCGACGTCGATGCCTTCATCGTCCACCGGCACGCGTGCGATGCGCCCTGGCGGGCCGATGCTTTCGAGGATGGCAGTGATGCCGCGATACGCCGGGTTCTCGACCCATACGGCGTCGGCGGAATCGAGCAGCACCTGGCACGACAGGTACAGGCCCTGCTGGGTGCCCGTGGTAATCACGACCTGGCTGGCGTCGCAATGCACCGAGCGCGAGCGGCGCAGGTAGTCGGCTATCGCCTCGCGCAGCGGCAGCGCGCCTTGCGGTTCGCCATAGCCGGCCGGCGCGGCACTGCCGCCGGCGCGTAGCCGGTTGCCGATGCGCCGCCAGTCTTCGTTGGGCGCGGCGGCGCCGGCTGGCACCGATACGGCGAACGGCACCTGCGGCAGTGCGCTGAATTCATCGGCGATGGCGGCGAATTTCTGGGCGGGTGGGGAAGCATGATGCCGTCTCGCATCCGTCGACGGATGGCCGGGGCAGGCGCGAGTGCCGCGACACGCGTCCCGGCGCCGTGCTGGGCGGCGAACACGCCCTCGGCCACCAGTTGTTCGAATGCCTCGACCACGGTGCCGCGCGACACCTTCAGCGCCTGCGCCAGGGCCCGCGTGGACGGCAGCGATTCGCCGGGCTTGAGTTCGCCGCGCGCCACAGCATCCCGCAGCGCCTGCACCAGTTGCCGGCTCAGCGGGCCGGCGTCGCGGTCCAGCGCGCCAAGAAAAGGAATATCGGGCACTTTGGCGGTTCGGGACATGGCGGATCAGCGAGAAAGTGGTCTGGTGAAATGGGTACAAACTGGCCCTACACTCTACGCCAGTTTGTGGACAGAATACGGTTTCACATCATTGCTGAAACACTTGCCGGAGCAGTCCATGTACGTCCCCGCCCATTTCGAACTGGCCGACACACAGGCCATGCACACGCTGATGACTGGCAACCCGTTCGGCACGCTGTTCACGCACGGCCGCAGCGGCATGGATGCCAACCATATCCCGTTCGAACTCGATGCCGGCACGGGCGAGCACGGCATGCTGAAAGCCCACGTGGCCCGTGCCAATCCGGTCTGGCAGGACGTGGCCAATGGCGATGAGGTGATGGTGGTGTTCCGCGATGGCGACGCCTATATCTCGCCGAACTGGCACCCCAGCAAGCACGAGGCGCACAAGCAGGTGCCGACCTGGAACTACCAGGTGGTCCACGCGCATGGCCGCATTACGATCCACGATGACGAGCGCTACGTGCGCGGCGTGGTGGCCCGGCTGACGCGCCACCACGAGGCCAGCCAGCCGAGGCCGTGGAAGATGAGCGATGCGCCGGCCGATTTCATCGACACGCTGCTGAAGTCCATCGTCGGCATCGAGATCGAGATCACGCGGCTGCAGGGCAAGCGCAAGCTGGGCCAGCACAAGGATGAGCGCGATATTCGCGGCCCTGGCGAGGCGCTGATGGCAAACGGCAGCTCGGTGATTGGGCAGGCGATGCTTGATGTCGCCGATGCGAAGGCGCAGCAATAAGCCCTGACGACTTGAATGCGGAATCGCCCCCCCATACTCGGCTCCAAGCCGGCGCCGGGGCCGGCACCCATCAGGCCTTGAGGTAGCGCGGCGCCGGGGTGTTGGTCGACAGCACGCCCGCCATCGCGCCGCGCGCGGCCTCATAGGCGATCCAGTGCTCGATGGCGTGCAGCGACGGGATGGTGATCAGCTCGCCGTTGTCGAAACCGACCAGCGCGGCGTCCACCATGTCCGTGGCCTTCATGACAATCGCCGGGTCGAGGTGCTCCACGGGCAGGCCGCCGGCTTCCCAGAAATCGGTGGCCGTGGCGCCGGGTAGCACCGCCTGCACGCGCACGCCCTTGGCGCCCACTTCATGGTGCAGCGACTGGCTGAATGCCGTCACGAACGCCTTGCTGCCGCCGTAGACGCCGTTCAGGATTTCCGGCGCGATGCCAACAATCGACGAGATATTGATGATGGCGCCCTTGCCGCGCGCCACGAAACCCGGCACGGCCGCGTAGGTCAGGCGCGTCAGCGCGGTGACGTTGAGGTCGATCATCCGGGTCATGCCGTCGACGTTGCTGTCCAGCAGCGGGGTGTGCGTGCCTACGCCGGCGTTGTTGACCAGCAGCGTGATGCTGGCGTCGGTGCGCAGCTTCTCTTCCACGCTGGCCAGCGACGCACGGTCGTTGAGATCAGCGGCGAACACTTCCACGGCACGGCCGGTGTCATCGGTGATGCGGCGCGCCAGTGCGTCGAGCTTGTCGCGGTTGCGGGCTACGAGCACGAGGTCGTAGCCCCGGCGTGCCAGCCGATCGGCGTAGATTGCGCCGATGCCCGACGATGCGCCGGTAACCAGTGCCGTGCCCAGGTGTTGTTGCTGCGTCATGGTGCTTCTCCATTCGTTTCAGGTGGGTCCGGATGCGTCGCATCCATGTGAAGCATCGTAGGGCGATTCGCGTTTGGCTGAAATGACGTATATAGTCATGTTTCAGGACATCGACCATTTGAAGAGGCTAGGCATGCACCGGGTGGGATTTCTGCTGATCGACGGCTTCCAGGTCATGGCGCTGGCGGCACAAAGCGTGTTCGAGTACGCCAACATGGTGGCGGGAGAGCCGTTCTACCGGATCGAAAGCTTTTCGGTGGCGGGTGGCCCGGTACGCTCGTCGCTGGGCATGGCGGTCGAAACTCGGCCTGTCGGCACAAGGGCGGCCGTGGACACGTGGGTGCTGGCCGGCTCCGCCGATCCCGTGGCCGTGCCAACGCCGCAGCAGGTGGTCGAATTCGTGCGCAAGGCCGCGCCACGCGCCAGGCGTGTCGCGTCGATCTGCACCGGCGCGTTCATCCTGGCCGAGGCAGGATTGCTCGATGGCCGCCGTGCCACCACGCACTGGTTCTACGCGCGCGAGATGCAGCGCGTGCACCCGCAAATCCGCGTGGAAGACGACCGCATCCATATCGTGGACGGCCCGATCTGGACGTCGGCCGGTATGACGGCAGGGCTGGACCTGGCACTGGCGATGGTCGAGACCGACCTCGGCGCCGATGTCGCCCGGTCGGTAGCCCACAAGCTGGTGATGTACCAGCGCCGCTCGGGCGGGCAATCACAGCATTCGGAGTTGCTGGACCTGGCCCCCAAGTCCGACCGCATCCAGAGTGCCCTCGACTACGCCCGCAAGAACCTGAGCCAGCCGCTGACCGTGGAAGACCTTGCCGGCGCGGTGCACCTGAGCCCCAGGCAGTTCAGCCGCGTGTTCACGGCCGAGACGGGCCAATCGCCAGCCAAGGCCGTCGAAAGCCTGCGACTGGAAGCGGCGCGCCTGATGATCGAACAAAGCCGCCACCCGCTGGACGTAGTGGCGAAGGAAACCGGATTCCGCGACCGCCGGCACTTGCGCGAGGCGTTTATCCGGGGCTTCGGAATGCCGCCGCAGGCGGTGCGTCGGGAGGCGAGGGGGTAACCAGGTGGGTCAGGGCGAGGCGTGGACGCAGGCTTGCGCCCAGATTACCCCCACCGCCGCACCCGTCCCGTATCCACGTGGACGAAATTTTCCGATTTGTAGAATCCGGCGCCGCCCACCTGCAGCGACTGGGCCGCGTCGCGCAGATCGCCCAGTGCCACGCCGGGCAGGCGGATGTCGATGGCCATGCCGTCCATGTGCAGGCTGTGCTTGGCCACGCCGCCGCCGCGCGTCTTGCGCAGGCGTTCGTTCGTGATCGGGCAGCGGTAGCCTGAAATCACCTGGAACGGCGCGTCGCCGCCCACTTCGCGGCGTAGCGCGAACAGCAGTCCGAACAGCTTTGGGTCGATCTCGCCGACCGTGCCCGAGTAATGGTCGCGCAGGAAATGGTTCAGCGATTGCTGGGCCTGCGGCAGCACCTGGTCGCCCATGGCGTAGACCAGGGAGATATGTTCGCCGGTATGGGTGTGCTCGAACGAGAGCGAGCGGGCATCGGGCCCCAACGCGGCCAGGGCAGCGCGGGGCGCCAGCGACGACAGGCCCGCGCCAAGCGCAATGGCCCCTGCACGATGAAGGAAACGGCGACGCTGGCTGGCACGGGATTCAGACATGGAAACTTTTACAACGGTGCGGCATTCAGGAAGGCCGTACGGCAGGCCTGGTACCGGTGCGCTGCCGCAGCGCCTGGTCCAGCAATTTGTCCTGTCCGTAAATGTCCAGGCACGAAGTATACCCGCCCGTCGGCGCGCGCAATCGCTGTCCCATAGGCCAGCACCACGGGCACCGGCTGCTGTAGCGCAACGGTCTTCGACTTGCCCGCCGTCATTGCCTCGCGAATGCGTTCGGGAGTCCATTCGGGCATGCCCTGAAGCGTGAACTGCGCCAGCGCCACGGGATCTTCCACGCGGATGCAGCCGTGGCTGAAGTCGCGCCGGCCGCGGTTGAACAGCTGCGGCGAGGGCGTGTGGTGCAGGTAGATGGCCTGGTTGTTCGGGAAGATGAACTTGATATCTCCCAATGCATTGAGCGGGCCGGGACGCTGGCGGATACGCGCCTGCCCGTTCAGCACCGCGTCGACATTGGCCGGGCTGAACGTGGCATTGGCCTGGCTGCCATAGACGAACTCGAACCCCTGGCGCGCGAAGTAACCGGGATCGCGCTGCGACTTGGGAATGACCTCCTTGCGCGCGATCGACGACGGCACGTTCCAGTAGGGGCTGAACTCGATGTAGCGCATGTCCTCCTTGAACAGCGGCGTACGCGTATCGAGCGCCTTGCCGACGATGACCTTCATCTCCAGCTTGATGTCGAGCTTGCCTTCCGAGTAGTCGTAGGCGCGCAGCACGAACTCGGGCACGTTGACCACGATCATCCGCGGCCTTGCGCCAGCGGGGTCCAGCGCAGGCGCTCCATCGTCAGCACGATCTGGTCGACGCGCGCTGCTGGCGTCACGTTGAGCTGGGCAAGCGTGCCGGCACCGATCACGCCATCGGCATCGAGCGCGTGGCGCCGCTGAAACGCCTTGACGGCATCGACCAGCGCGCCCTCGTAGCGCTGCGGCACCGGTGTGCCGGCCGGCAGGTCGCCCAGGGCCTCCAGCCGTTGCGCCAGTTGCGGCAGGCCGCTGTAGGGCTGCCCCGACGTCAGCTTGCCGCCGGCGACGGCGGGCAGGGGGCTCTTCCAGAACGGCTCGGCCGCCAGCTTGCGATATTTGGCCAGCGCGTCGCGCAGCGTGCCATAGAGCGGAAACGACGGTGCGGCTTCACGCATCGCGTCGGCCAGACGGTTGGCGGCCATCGCGTTGCGCAGATAGGTGTCGGGGTCGAAGGGCGGCAGATTGCCGGCCGAGAAATTCGCATGGACCTTGCGCGGATCGACGCGACCTCGGTGCAGATCGGACAGATAGCGCTTCATGGCGCCGGTCAGCGCACTGTCGAAACGTTGCGCCGCGTCTGGCGGCGTCGCATTACCCGCCAGTTGCGCCAGCGTGCGCTGCAGGCCTTCGGCGTCGTAGTCGCGCGGGTCCAGGCCATCGGCACTTGCGCCATTCAACGCCTTGACGGCGGCTTGCGCGGCCTGCGACGGGCGCCCATCGGCAAACCACAGCAGGCCTTGCGGCGCCTGGGCCCATGCGGCCGTGGCGCTGCCGAGCAACCAGGCGGCACCCGCACTGGCAAGGAGGGCGATGGGGAGGGAGGCACGTGCGCGAAGACGCGCGGAAGCTGCGGAGGAAGCCGGGATATTGGCAACCGCGGTGGCGGGTGTCGCTGCTGGGGCAACAGTCATCGTATGAGGTTCGATAGCGTTTGTCCTTCGCGTATCGTATCCGAACATCGTGATGTATCCATCCCTTCGTACATCTGAAAACAAAGTTTCTACTATTGATGAGCGTTTGATACAGGTCAATTGGCAAGCCATGCCGCGAACTATGCTGTCTACAACGACAACATCAACGCGGAGGTGGATCGATGTACGAAAGGATTCTCGTGGCGGTGGACGGCGGCCCGTCGTCGGAGCTGGCGATTGCACAGGCAGTGGGGCTGGCCAAGCATCTGGGGGCCGAAGTCAAGGTGCTGTTCGTCGTGGACGACAGCGAACTGTTCTTCGAATACGCCCATATCGACCCCAACCAGATCATCGGCGGCATGATCGAGGTCGGCCAGAAAGCCCTGGCGACTGCGGCGCGGCGCTTCGAGAACGCTGGCGTCCGCTGCCAGACCGAATTGGCCGAACGGCCATTGTCGCCCGGCAACATCTCCGGAACCATCGTCAAATGCGCCGATCATTGGCCGGCCGACCTGATCATCATGGGCACACACGGCCGGCGCGGCGTGCGCCGCGTGATCATGGGCAGCGTGTCGGAGGGCGTGATTTCGAAGTCCACCCGACCCGTGCTGCTGATTCGCGGCGAGACCGTGCATTGAGACGGCCGGCAGATTAGCGTCTTTAGGGTTTCAACGAAGCCTCAAGGCTGAGCAAATTCTGGGGTGCCACGCGGATGATCCCGCTGCGCGGGCTGTCGATATCGGCGATCAGCGTCAGGGACAGCGAGACCGTCAGCGGCACCACCAGCAGCAATCCCATCCTTGCCTTGCGGGTGCGGGCCCCGTAGCCCTGCATCAGGCTGCTGAAGAACGCAATGATGATCATCAATCCCCATGCACCTAGCGGGATGTGATTGCGCCAGGCGGCCTCGGTATAGCCCTGGGAGTTGATGACGTCGTTCATGCCGGCCACGGCCAACGCCGTGATCGGGTTGGGCGCCTCGCGGGCCGCGCCGCGCACCAGCTTCCACATCTGGTCCTCGATCTTCGCCGTTGCGGCGTCGATATCGCTAAGCCTGGCGTGATCGCGCGTCTGGTAGTAATGCAGCCGCTGGGCCAGGTAGTCCTTCAGCAGCGCCTTGAGCGCATCCGCGTCGCGCTCGATCAGCTCGGCCCGCAGGTATTCGGTGCCGATGGCGTTGGCTTCCTCTTCCTCCAGGTTCTTGCGCTGGTCATACCGGCCAACGGCCATCGACAGCGTGAACCCGATCAGCAGGGCCAGCAGCGTCAGGGTGGCGCCCTGAATGATGTTGAAGTCGTCCCGGCTGTCGCTGTCGATCGGGTGCAAACGCCGGAGGACCAGCGCGCCGATGGCCGCCGCAACGCCCATGAATACCAGCAGAAAGACAAAAAGATAGCCCGGACGGCCGATCAGCAGTTGCATGGCACCTCCCTCGACACTGTTTGGCCCATCCTGGGCGGAGAGGCCGGAACATCGGCGCGCCACGGCTTGATGGGCGCGATGTCCGGCAAGCCCTCGCTGGTCGGCGCCGGCGGCGGTCGGCCGCCAGCCGGATTCAGGGCTCAGAACAGGCGGTCGAGCCAGCCGTGCGGGTCCGCCGCGCGGCCTTGCTGCAGGTCGACCAGCGCGGCCTTCAGGCGCGTCGTGGTCTCGCCGGCCGTGCCATCGCCGATCGTGAAGTTGTACTCACGGCCCTTCACCTTGCCGATGGGCGTCACCACCGCCGCGGTGCCGCAGGCAAAGGCCTCGCGCAGGCGTCCGCTCTGCGCATCGGCTTGCCACTGGTCGATGGAATACGGCTCCTCGCGCACGGTCAGGCCAAGGTCGCGCGCCAGGGTGATCAGCGAGTCGCGCGTGATGCCGGGCAGGATGGTGCCCGTCAGCGGCGGGGTCTGCAGGGTGCCGTCATCGAAGACAAAGAAGACGTTCATGCCGCCCAGTTCCTCGATCCAGCGCCGCTCCACGGCGTCGAGGAACACCACCTGGTCGCAGCCTTCGCGCGTGGCTTCGGCCTGGGCCAGCAGGCTGGCTGCGTAGTTGCCGCCGCACTTGGCTTCGCCGGTGCCACCGGGCGCCGCGCGCGTATAGGTCTCGGACACCCAGATCGTGACCGCCGCCGAGGCGCCACCCTTGAAGTACGCGCCCACCGGGCAGGCGACCACGCAATACAGGTATTCCGCCGACGGCTTCACGCCGAGCACCACTTCGGTGGCGATCATGAACGGGCGCAGGTACAACGCCGAGCCCTGGCCCGACGGAATCCAGTCGCGATCCAGCTTGACCAGCTCGCGCACGGACTCCAGGAACATTTCCTCGGGCAGGGCGGGCATGGCCAGGCGCCGGGCCGAGTTCTGGAAGCGGCGCGCATTGGCGTCCGGGCGGAACAGCGCGCCGCCCCCATCAGGCAGGCGATAGGCCTTCAGGCCCTCGAAGATTTCCTGCGCATAATGGAAGACCTGCATCGACGGATCGCACTGGATCGGCGCGTGCGGGCTGATCTTGCCGTCGTGCCAGCCCTTGCCCTCGGTGTAGCGGATAGTCGCCATGTGATCGGTGAACACACGGCCAAATGCCGGGCTCTCGAGCAGGCTTGCGCGCTGGGCCGAGGTGACGGGATTCGCACTCTGTTCGATCGACAGGGCGGACTGGACTACGGTGTTCATATGCATCTCCATGAGGGCAGGGTGTGCTTTGCACGCTAAGACCCGCATTGTGCGCCAAACACGGTGCATTGGGGTGGGATGCAGTCTATCCGGCGAAGGAATGTCTCGCCGTGTCGAGAAGGGGTCGTGCCTGGGCAGCGCGGGCGGATGCGATCCCTGCTGAGTGCACAAATCGCCACATTACCGAAATCTACGGGACTGGTAGAGATGCTCGGCCGAAGCTGCCGCCGCTGGCTTACTGCCCGCGCTGCACCCGCAAGACCTGCCCGCCAGCGCTGGTTTCGGCCAATACGTAGAGTTCGCCCGCGGCGTCGGTGCCGAACGAGTAGACGGTGGCCGGCAGCGGCAGCGCCCAGTCGATCGATTCCTTGATGGCGCCGTCCCGATAGGCAAAGCTCTTGAGGCGGCCCACGCAAAGGTCGGTATAGAAATAGCGCCCCTTGAGTTCCGGGACAGCGCTGCCCGCGTAGACATAGCCACCCAAAATGGCGCAACTGCCATCTGAATGGTCGTACTGGAACGCGGGCGGCGTCAGTCCGCTGGTGTCGCATGTCGATGCGCCGACGCAAACCGTCCCTTCCACCCGCGCCCAGCCGAAGTTCAGGCCGGGAGTCGTGGCGGGGACGATATTGACTTCCTCGCGGGCATCCTGGCCGACGTCGGCGATATAGATCTGTCCGGTCGAGTCAAAGGAAAAGCGCCAGGGGTTGCGCAGCCCGCTTGCCCAGATCTCCTGTCGGCCGCCCGCCCCGTTGGCAAACGGATTGTTCGGCGGCACCACGTAGCCACTGCCGCGCACGTCGATCCGCAGCATCTTGCCCAGCAGGGAGCCCGTGTTCTGGGCATTGCCGGAAGGATCATTGGCGCCGCCTCCGTCGCCGGTGGCCAGGTAGAGCATGCCGTCGGGGCCAAAGGCCAGTTGTCCGCCGTTGTGATTAGACTGGCCCGGATGCGGAATCGACAGCAGCACGGTGCCGCTTGCGTTGGCGACATCGGCGTTGGATGCCGATACCTGATAGCGCGCCACCGTGATCGACCCGTCCGTCGCCGTGTAATAAACAAAGAAACGGCCATTCGTGGCGTAGCCGGGGTCGAAGGCCATGGAGAGCAGGCCGCGTTCGCCATCGGTGGTGGTCAGCGACGAGATATCGAGGAATGGCGTGCCCAGCAGCGCGCCGTCGCGAATCACCCGGATTCGTCCCGGGCGTTCCACTACGAACAGACGCGTGTCGTTGGCCGGGGCTGTCAGGTAAATGGGCGAGTCGAGTCCGCTTGCCACCGTCGCCAGTGACAGCCGCAGTGTTTCGGGCCCGGTGTAGGTGACGGTGACAGACGACGCCTGGCCAGCGCTGACGGTGACAGGCTGGGTGGGCTGCGCGGGCTTGTACACCGCGTTGCCATTCAGCACATTGCCAGCGGTAATCGTATAGGCGCCGGCCGCCAGGTTCGCAAGGCTGCCCGTCTGGCTTACTGTCCGCTGGAAGCCCCCGGGGCCGGTCACCGATATATTGGCGTCGGTGCCGGCGGGCAGGCCCGAGACCGTCAGGGCGATAGACGCTGTGCCGCCGCCGGGGCTGGTACCCCCACCCGTGCCGCCGGAGGTGTCGCTGGTGCTACCGCCAGATCCGTCGCCGCCGCCACATGCCGCCAGAGCGAGCAAGCACCCGCCGAGAAGAACAGACGCCAACCACCGAAATCGGTCGCTCATGACTTGCTCCCTGGATACCGTGCCCGCCAGCCGCGCCAAACCATGGGTCCGCGCGGGGTCGCCGCATCTGCAGCAATGCGCTACAGCAAGTAGCCTGCCAGGCGTCCGGGCCGAAGGATGGCGACTGGCTGCCGTCGAGCCATGGTGCCGTCTTGGCTGCGCCGGCGCTCCCCGGCCAGACATTCGGGCGCCCCCGTCGCATGCGCGAGTTTTACAACAGCGGGCTCGACTTCTACCATCCACAGCCGCAGAGCGATGAATGCCGCCCGCGCCTATGTCGGCAATCGGGCACCTGGAGAGTGGTAGGCTTGGAGGCATGACCAAAGCGCGCCGTGGCGACGCCCGGCTCCAAACGCGCCAATCCCTGGGAGAGAACCATGGCCAGCAAGACAGACGAACAGGTACAGGCCGAGATTGCGGCATTGCGGGCGATCCGGCCGCGCCTGCCGCAGCGCGCGCAGCAGGCTGTCGACGCGGCGCTGAAGGTGCTCGAAGGCGGGCTGTCGCACGACAGCGTCTACGACATGTTCGAGGAAGGCAGCGAGGAATTCGAGGATGCCTTCGCGGCCCGCATGTGGCGCGACGGCGCACCGGGCAGCGAGGCGCTGTCGGTGCTGTATCGGGAATTGATTTAGCGGATGGTAGGTTGGTCCATCTGCTGCGGGGGGATTTTCCCCCGTATTCCGCAACGCCATCCGGTGACCGCTAACCGGGCTTATTTGCCAAACGTCATGTTCAGGCCGCCGAAGATTGTCCACTGCGGGAGTCCCTGGCCATGATGGGCAACCGTGTACTGCGGCTCGATGAAGGCATTGAAGATCGTAGACCCCTCCTTCCACGCCTTGCCAAAGCCAAGCCCGGCCGGGATGTAGTAGGTGTCCCGCTGCAGGTCGAACGTCCAGATTCCCGTAGACCGGACATACCAGCCTTCCGGCAGATTGAAGATCATGAACGGCTGGGCGGTCAGGGTCTGAACCGTCGGCCGGCTGCTTTGGCCGGCAAAGGAATGCTGCCATTGCAGCAGCATGCCCAGCAGGCGTGCCCGCGTTGCGTGGACCGCGACACCCGCCAGGCCGGCCTGCCACTTGCCGGTGCCCAGGCTCGGGTCGGTGGCAGTGGGAAGGGTCAGCAGTGGACCGACTCCTATCTGCGTCCCCTCGGACTGCAGCAGAAAGATGTCAAAGAGGTTGATGTCCCCGATTCCGGTTTCATAACCGCCGGCCCCGCTGGGCCTTGTGCTCACCGGTACCGTTCCGCGAAATATTTGCGGAACGCCGATCCAGTCGCCCGGGGCAACCGGAATGGTGGGCCGTAGCAGCAGGTCATTGGTATGGGCATTGCTGCCATACAGACGCGGCGAATAGTAGTTCTGGACGTTGAAGGATGCGGCCAGATTGAGCGGGTTATTGCTCTTGTTCGCGTCGTCGGCCTTGGATTGGGCCAACGCGCCTTGGACCAGCCCCAACGCACACAACAGGCTTGCCACGGCGCCGAACCTGACTTGCCATGAGGATCTATGAGAGTTCATGAGCTGCCCGCAATGGAATTTCGCATGACTGTAGCAATCCTTCCATTCCCCGGTATTCAGAGGTTTCGGGCCGTGAGTTAAGCGCTTTCGCCGTTTGACCGGGTGGGCAGCGAAGGGCGATGGCCGACCAGCGCGCCCCGTCTCGCCATGTGGTGTTCCGACAAAGCAAGGTTCCAGTCCAGCATAAAGCCATTGCGATAAGAAAACTTATCGCAATGACTTGACCGCAATGCTAGACTTCGCCGCATGAAAAACCGCCCATCCCAGCCTTTCGCCTTTCCCGACGCCGATTCGCTGGCCGCGCTGCGTGCGTGGCACGCCGGCATGTCGACGCGGGTTGCTGTCACCCAATATCTGGATGCCGATCGGGCGCATGGCCAGTCTTCGCGCGGCATCCTGGGCGGGATTCGCCGGCAACTGGCCGCGTACGCGCGCTACCGGCGACGCGAGGACCTGGCGGCCCTGTTCGAATTCGCGGCGGCGGATCGCCCGAAGCAGGGCAGGGCGGCCGATCAGGCCATCGAGACGCTGCGCACCATGCCGCCGCCCGCGCCGGCCATTTCCGACGATATCGGCATATGGCTGGCGCCTTCGTCCGTGGCCGCGCTGCGCGCGCAGGACATCCATACGCTGGCCGACCTGACCGTGCGCATCCCGCGCCGCCGGCAGTGGTGGGCGACGATCCCCGGCCTGGGCGTCAACGGCGCCCGGCGGATCGAGGCATTTTTCGCGGAATGGCCAGAACTGACGGCCCGCGCCCGGGCGCTGATCGCCACGGAGCCGCGCGGCGTGATCGTGCCGTGGGAGCAGATGGGCCACCTGCCGCATGAGGTGGATGGCTCGCTGGGCCAGTTCCGCGCGCCGCGCGAAACCTGTTCGCTCAATGCCGACAACGACTACGCCGCCGTGCAGGCCTGGCTGGCGCTGCATGAATCGCCGGCCACGCAGCGGGCCTATCGCAAGGAAGCCGAGCGGCTGATCCTGTGGGCGATCATCGAAAACGGCCGGCCGCTTTCGTCGCTGACCACCGAAGACGCCACCGCCTACCGCAATTTCCTGCGCCAGCCCGCCCCGCGTGAGCGCTGGGTGGGCCCGGCCCGGCCACGCAGCGCGCCGGACTGGAAGCCGTTCACCGATGCGCTGTCGCCGCGTTCGGCCGCTTACACGCTGCAGGTGCTGGGCGCGCTGTTCCGCTGGCTGGTCCAGCAGCGTTATGTGCTGGCAAACCCGTTTGCCGGGCTGAAGGTGCGGGGCGGCGCCAAGACGGCCGCGCTCGATGTCTCGCACGCGTTCTCTGACGGCGAATGGATGCTGACCCGCAGCATCGCCGACGGCCTGGAATGGTCGTATGGCTGGGAGGCCCCGGCTGCGCAGCGGCTGCGCTTTATCCTCGACTTCACCTATGCCACCGGGCTGCGCGCCAGCGAACTGGTAGGCGCGACGCTGCGCAACGTCGAGATCGACATTCACGGCGACCACTGGCTGCATCTGGTGGGCAAGGGCGCCAAGGCCGGCCGGGTCGCGCTGCCGCCGCTGGCACGCAACGCGCTGGATCGCTACCTGGTGGAGCGCGGGTTGCCGGTTACGCGGGCGCACTGGGATCCGACCACACTGATCGTCGGCAATCTCGGCCCCGACGAAAGTGGCGGAATCACCGGCGCGCGGCTCTGGATGATCATCAAGCGGTTCTTTGGCACCGCCGCCGACCAGCTCGAAGCCGAGCGGCCCGCCACCGCCGAAAAACTGCGCCGCGCCAGCCCGCACTGGCTGCGCCACACCCACGCCACCCATGCCCTGGCCCGGGGGCCGAACTGACCACGGTGCGCGATAACCTGCGCCATGCGTCGGTGTCGACCACGTCGCTGTACCTGCATGGCGACAGCGTCAAGCGCGCCCGGCAGATGGAGGATGCTTTCGGCGGATAGGTAGCGTCCGTCGCCGGGGCTAGGGCGTTCTGCCGATGTCCCCGGCCGCCAGCGCCAGGGTGGCCGCCGCCGCCAGCGCGGCGCTGTAGGCGTCGGCCGAGGCATTGCGCGCCAGCAGCAACTGGTTCTGCGCCAGATTGGCTTCGGTCACGGTGCCCACGCCCTTGCGGTAGGCGGCGAACGCCGCGTCGTAAGTAATCTGCGCCGCATCGGCCAGCGCCCGGGCCGCGTCGTAAGCCGCCAGGCTCGATTCCAGCGCACTCTGGCTGACCACCACCTGCCGCACCGATTCCTCCTTGGCGCGCGTCAGCTTGGCCGACGCGCTATCCACGTCGTTACGCGCCTGCGCCAGCACGGCCGAGCGCATGCCGCCGTCGTAGATCGGCAAGGTCACGCCCAGGAATACGCTGTTGCCATACCGGTAGCCATTCAGGTTGACGGTCGGCGGCTGCTGGCCGACCGGCGGAATCGCCGTGATGGCGGACCCGCCCGATGCATACGACGCAAACGCCGACATGAAGACCTTGGGCAGGAACGCGGCCTCGGCCGCCTTCACGCGGGCCTGGTTGGCGCGCTCCAGCGCGTAGGCGCCCAGCACGTCGGGCCGCTGGGCAATGGCGCGCTCCACGATCTGCTCGACCGAACTGCGCAAGGCCGGCGACAGCTGCCGCAACGGCATTTCGGCGATGCGGGGCTTCGACAGCGGCGAGATGCCGATAGCCGTGACCAGCCCGAGGTAGGCATCGGTCTCCGCGCCTTGCGCCTGCACCATGGCCAGGTTGGTCTGGGCACGGTTCTGGGTGGCCTGCGCCACCTCCACCACCGTCCCGACGCCCCGCGCATAACGCGCCTTGGCCGCCGTCAGCACGGCCTCGGCATTCGCCATGGCCTGGTCGACCGTGGCACGGCGCGAGCGAGCCGCCTGATAGCGGTAGTACGCCACGCTGACATCGTGGATGATGCGCTGGTGCATGGCCGTGAACGCGATGTTCGCGGCCACCGTGGCCTGCTCGGCGGCTTCCACCAGCCCCGCCCGCTCGCCGAAATCGAACAGCAGCCATTGCAGCGACACCACCGAGATCGCGCCGTGATGGGATGCATCCACACCGGCGGTGCCCAGCGCGGTGTTGCTGGATAGCCGCCCGTTCTGCCAGCCACCCATCGCTGCCACCGAGATCTGCGGCAGATAGGTGCTGCGGGCGATGCCGGTGGCCAGCGCCGCGTTGCGGGCATCGTTCCAGGCCACCCGCGTCAGCGGATTCGACGACTCCGCCAGATCGATCAGCTCGGCCAGCGAGTAGGGATGCGTGGCATCGAGCTGGGCGGGCGGGGCGATGGTGGCCAGCGCCGAATTGGCCGGCAAGGTGTAGTCCGACGGCCGATCCGGTGGCGCGGGCCGGCTGGCGGCACCGGCCACGATCTCGCCCGTTGCGCTGGTCGGCGGCTGCCACGGACGGTCTGGCTGGGATGGCGCCAGGTCGAGCGCCGACGTGGCGCAGCCGGCCAGTGCAAGGGCGACGGCGCCCAGCGCAGGACCTCTCGGCACGCGAGTCGGCAAGCGAGCCAGCGGATCACGTTTATGCATGCGAAGCAGGGGAATGAGCCGGCCCGGACGGCGAGCCAGCCAGCTGTTTGTCGACGATGGCCAGCAGGGCATCGCGTGATTGGGCATCGCCGCCAGCGTCCGCGGGGGCGGGGGTAGCCGGTGCCATCGGCTCGGCGGCCTTCACGGCATGCAACCGCGCCGCAACTTCCGGATCGCCCGGAAACCGCTCGGCCAGCAGGAATAGCGGCCCCGCCACGGCGTCGAGCACGCCAAGCCGCTGCCGGTGATGCTCGATCCAGACCGGCCCCGGGCCGACCCTGGCGGGCTCGTAGCGCGCCAGCGCCAGGTCTTGCGCGATGGCGCCCTGCAGGCCCAGCGCCGTGGCCGCGTGCTGGCGCCGCTGGTCGGGCCGGCGCGCCGCCACCAGTGCCTGCCATTGGCTTACCAGGGCATTCAGCGTGCTCTCGATCCGGCCGGCGATGCTGACCGGCCAGACGCGCGTGAATACCAGATAGACGGCCACATTGCCGATCAGGATGCCGATCACGCGGTCCCGCGCGATAGTCAGGTCGAAACCGGGTGCGGGCCCCTGGATCACGCAGAGATAGAACGCGAACGCAATCTGGAAACCCGCGTAGGCAATGCGCGGCGACCCCGTGGCCACCCATGCCGACAGCCAGGTGCCGGCGAACACCAGCGCCAGCAGGCCGCCCACCGAATCGAGCTGCGGCACGACAAAGACGATGGCCGCCGTCCCGAGCGCCGCGCCGACCAGGGCGCCGGCCAGCCGCAGTGTGAGCTTTTCCACCGATTCCGCCGCCGTGCCCAGCGATACCAGGTACACGGTGATAAAGCAGGTATGGATGCCCGGCCAGTTCAACTGCTGGTAGAGCAGGTAGCAGAACATCGCCGCGCCCGTGGTCTTCAGGGCGTAGTGGATGTGCGAGCGGTTGGTGAAGGCATCGGCATCCAGGAAACCGCCGGGCTTCCTGGCGGGCGCATCGGGTTCGGCATCAGGCTCGGCATCGGGTTCGGCATCGGGTTCGGCATAGTGGGCGAGGGCCTGCCGCAGTTCCGCCACGACCGATTGCTGCAAGAGGGACAAACCGGCTGCATCGGGCAGCGTCACCACGATTTCCACCGGATACCCGCCGGCATCGAGCATCCGCGCCATCGCATCGAGCGTATCCGCGAGGGGCTCGGCAAGCGCGGCCGGCGGCCGGGCGTCGGGCTGCCGGCAGATCACGTCGGTGGCCATCAGGATCGCCATGGTCGACGCCATCGACTGCCGCAGGGCCGCGACATCGGCCGCGCTGGCGCTGCCTTCGAACCTGGCCAGTTTCAGCCAGCCGGCCACCGGCTGCACGCCGTCGCGCAAGGCCCGGGCCACGGCCGTGGCTTGGGTGTGTGGGTCCCGCAGCGCTTGCGCCGCCACCCGCACGCAGTGCGCCAGGCGCGCCCCGGCCAGGCGGCGCGGCGATGGCCCCAACAGCAGGTTGACCACCACATTGGCCCCGATCGGGATCGCCACAAACAGCCAGGCGTAGAGCAGCGCCCGCGTGGCTACCTCGCCGCCGGGCACCATGCCCAGTTCGTCGAGCCCGAAGCCGATGATCATGGCCACGATGGCGCCCACCGGCCGCAGCTTGCTGGCCGACGTCAGGAACAGCAGCCCCGCCGACACAATCGTCATGCAGGCCACGCGCAGCATCGCGCTGTCGAGCGTGAACCCCGCCAGCGCGATCACCAGCCCGATGATGAGGCTGATCAGCACCAGCATGCCCACGCTCATTACGATGCTGCTGGTGCGGTCGGCGCGGTTGATGAAGAAGATCACGTAGGCCGAAATGGCGGCTTCCGGCGTGCCGTAGGTGGCGGCAATCAGCGCGGTCAGCGTGCTGGCGGCGGCGATGCGCGTGGTGGCGGCGGCGCGTCCGGGGAACGGGGCCAGCAGGGCGCCGATATCGGCCCGGCCCAGGCGCGATGCCTCAGTGGCAGGCCGCGCCATGGCGCACCTCGACCGTTGCGCTGGCACCCACGCGGGCCAGCGTTTCAGGCGGCTCTTCGAGCTTGATCCGTACCGGGAAGCGGTGCGCCACGCGCACCCAGTTCACCGACGGCTGCACATAGGGCAGGGCGCGCGGCAGGTTGAGGCGGTCCGTGTCGGTGATGCCCACGCCGATGCCCTGTACCGTGCCGCGCAGCGCGTGGCGCCGGTCGATCATCGAAAAGACGGTGGCGCAGTCGCCCACATGGATATTGGCCAGTTCGGTTTCGCGGAAATTGGCCACCGCGAACCATTCGCCGGTATCGACCAGCAGGAACAGCGACTGGTTGGGAATCACGACCTCGCCCGATAGCGACCGCAGGCTGCTGACGCGCCCGGCGTGCGGCGCGCGGACCACGGTGTCGTCCAGCGCGCGCTGGGCGATGGCCAGTGCGGCCTCGCGCGCCTGCACGGCGGCCACGGCGTCGTCCTCGCTGCCCACGGCCTGCGCCGTGGTGGCGCGCTGCAGCTGGGCCTGCTTCAGCGTCACGGCCGCGTCGCGCCACGCCACCTCGGCCTGGTCCAGTTGCTGCTTGGGTACATAGCCCTCGGCGGCCAGCGGGCGCAGGCGTTCCACGGTGCGCGCCGTCAGCGCGTAGTTCTGTTCGGCGCGGGCAATCTGCTCCGATGCCACCGAGGCCGTGCCGCGCTCGGTGCCGATGGCGCGCCGGCGCGTGCCAAGCATCGCTCTGGCCAACTCCAGGTCAGCCTGTGCCTGGGCCAGTGCCAGGCGATAGGGCACGGGGTCGATCTCGAACAGGATCTGGTCCTTGGCGACGTGCTGGTTTTCGGTAACAAGGATGCGGGCGATGCGTCCACCGACGGGGGAGGCCACGTGCACGAAGTCGGCATCGAGCGCCGCATCGTCGGTGGAGGGATAGCGGACCGTGCGCTGCCATGCGTAGACGGAAATCAGCACCGCAAGCAGGACAATTGCCAGGGCCATCAATTTGCCGCGCAGCGGGGCGCGGCTGGTACCTGCCATTTTCATGGAAAATGCCCCGTGCCGATTAACCAGACGATTTCGGCAATCATCAACCCGATTGCCGAATTGACCAGCAATTGCCAGCGGACGGTATCCGCCCAGCCGGTGGTGACGAATATCCGCCAGGTGACCAGGGCGCCCGCGATACCCACCAGCGCGCTCAACAGCCAAAGCGGGAAATAGGCGCCAAACAGCGACAACGAAGGGGCACCCGCGCAGCCATGGAGCGGGACGGCCAATGCAACGAGCGAAAGCAGGCGTGGCAAGCGTGCCATGGGCAGGATGGCAGGGGGACGGCCGAGAATGGTCACGCCAATATAGCAGCGCCGAATCGGGATTGTCCAAGGGACAAAGAAAATTTAAAGTGGCGGCTGAAAATGCCAAACCTGAAAGGGCAACCTATGCGCAGGGAAGTACAGGCTGACGACATCGAGTTGGGCAACCCGCTCAAATCGGCCCTGGTCGACGAACTTGGTTTTCCCGTGGCCGACGAGGGGACCGTCTTCCATACCGCCGAGGAACGCACGCTGGTATTGCAGGCAGGCCGCTGCTTCTGGGCCGACGACCTGGCGCCGCTGCGCGCCGACGCCCCCAATGCCGCCTGGCACGACCGCTACGGCCTGCTCGTCGGCACGCTGCTGCACGTCAAGCGGCCAGGCGACGCCAATCGCGCGGCAGTCAGCCGGTTGATCGGCTTCAACGAAGGCGCGGCATTTATCGGCTGGCCGAGCCTGGCCGGCGTCGCGGCCGAGGTCGACGATGGCGAAACCGTGCTGTTCCGCGGGTTTTCCGGCACCAATATCCACAGTTTCTCGGCGCGGGTCCAGGCTACGTCGCGCACCCCGTTCCCGTACTGGATGCTCGACGACATCCGGCATCTGGAGGCCCGCGAACTGCGTGGCAGCATCCGCGTGCCCGCGCGGCTGGTGGCGTCCCTGGCGTTGGCCGATGGCCAGGCGTCGCCGCAGACCGTGCTGATCACCGACCTGAGCACCGGCGGGGCGTCGATTTCCACGGCATCGAGCCAGTTCGGCACGCCCGGCCAGCAGGTCCGGCTGGCGTTCACGCTACGCGTGGCGGGCCTGAAGAAAAAGCTGTCGATCGACGGCTGGACGCGCGAAGACTCCGATGCCGATGCCGCCGAGCCGTTCCACCCCGTGGGCGTGGCCTTCGACGCGTATGGCGAGCGCGAATCGCTGCTGCTGTATTCGTTCATCCACGAACAGTTGCTTGAGAGCGCAACCATGCGGCCGGGCGGCAAGGCCGGAGAGGGCTGAGGCGCCCCAGCCGCACCATCGAGGCCGCCGCGTTGTTTGAAACGGGTTAGTACGCCATGGGAAATGGCCGCCGTCAGACCTGTTCGTCGAACGGCTTGTTGCCCAGCACGCTGACCACATGATCCACAAAGCAGGTGATGCGCGAGGCGAGGGCGGTGTTGCGGTAGTAGACGGCGTTGATCGACTGACGCACGTCGAGCGTCTGCCTGGCGAACAGCGGCACCAGTCGCCCGGCCTGACGGTCGGCGCGCGTCATGAAATCGGACAGGCAAACGATGCCCTGACCCGCCAGCGCCAGGCTGCGCAGCGTTTCGCCACTCGACGAGGCGACGGTCGGCTTGATATGGACGGTGTCGCCGGCGCCATCGCGCAGCGGCCAGTCGTTGAGCGAGTCGGGCTGGGTAAAGCCAAGCAGCGCATGGCCCGCAAGCTGGTCCACCCTGGTCGGCGTGCCGTGCTGCTTGAGGTAGTCGGGGCTGGCCAGGACGCGGATGCGGCTTGTGCCGATGGGGCGCGCGTGCAGCGTGGAGTCTTTCAGCGCCCCGATCCGGAACGCCACATCGGTGCGTTTTTCGATCAGGTCGATGATGCCTTCGTTCGAATTCAGTTCCAGCTCCACCTCGGGGTAGCGGTCACGAAAGCCTTCCACAAGCGGCACGATCACGTGGAGCATGAAAGGCGTGGCCGCATCGACACGCAGCCGGCCGAACGGACGCATGCGGCGGGCCGCCATCTGCTCCTCGGCGTCATCCATCATCGACAGGATGGCGCGCGCATGCTGCAGGAATGCGGCGCCTTCCTCGGTCAGTTCGAGCCGGCGGGTGGTCCGGCGCAGCAGGGTGGTCTGGAGCTTTTCCTCGAGCCGGCTCAGCGTCCGGCTGGTGGCCGATACGGTCAGCGCCAGCTGCTCGGCCGCGGCAGTGATCGAGCCCGTATCCACGACGGCCGCGAAGGCCAGCAGTTCGTCGATGGTCGTCTTCATTCTTGATTCCGCGTCAAATGAAGACGACTTATACACGGCATTCGATGCAAAAGTAAGGGTGACCGGGGGAGTCAGGCAGGAACAGCGGTCCGCGATTGCGCCCGCCGGACGCAGATGGCGATCAGGACGACGATCGGCAACGCCACCGCGGCATAGCCGATCCGCGTATAGACCGTCGCGCCCAGAATCGCTCCGGCAGCGAACGACAGCACGCTGGGGACCATCTTGCCAAGCCGGGCGCGGATCGCCGGACGTGCCTCGGGGCCGGCAGAGGGCAGGTCGACCAGGTCGATGATCACCTGCGTGCTGTTGCCCGTCATGATCGTGGTCGGCCCCAGATCCGCCAGCGACGTGCGCGACAGCGCGTTCTGGATTGCCATCGCCGCTACGGCAAGCAGGCCGGCCAGCATCGCCAGATTCGAATCAGCCCCGGCGTTGAGCGCGTGCATCCGCAATCCGACCGCCGCAAAAGCCGCCAGCAACAGGCTCTCGATGGCAACCAGCGGCACCACGGCATCGCGGCCGCTACGGATCAGCCGTTTCTCCGTCACCCGCACCAGGGCAACCGCACCGACAAACACCGGCAGCGCCAGCACTTTCAGGAACAGCCCCTCGGAGCTACCGACAGATTCCACCCCGATCATGATCAGGTTGCCGGTCACATGCGCCGTAAACAACCCGGCCAACGCGATAAACCCGATCACGTCCGTATATCCGGCCACAAAGGCCAAGGCGGCAATGTCCAGCCTGCCTGCCTTGCCCGTCCCGCCCACGTTCCCACTAGTGGCCATGCCAACTCCTTGTTCAAACCATCCGGACGACCCCATCGCGGGTTTGCTCGCCCCATGTGACGAACTATAGTGATGTGCCGGCCCACGCGAGCGGGACGGCTCTGTCAAACTCGTTCAAATCAGCTGAACCATGGGAGCAGGCATGAAAAAGGGCTATTGGGTGGCTGCGGTCGACATCGCGGACGCCACCGGCTATCAGGGCTACATCACCGGCAACAAGGCAGTTTTCGAAAAATACGGCGCCCGGTTCCTGGTGCGGAACGGCGAGAAATCGGTGATGGAAGGCGCCCCGCGCTCGCGCATCGTCGTGATCGAATTCGAAAGCTACGCCCGGGCGCTGGAGTGCTACCGGTCGCCGGAATACCAGGCGCTGATCGCGCTGCGCGCACCGTATTCGCAGGCGGATATCGTGGTGATCGAGGGGTATGAGGATTTGGGGGCGTAAGTGATTCGAAGCTGATAGGGGTCTTACCCACAGGGCAGATTCGACATACGGGCAGTATTTAAGGTGCCATTTTTGTTGACATTATGGCGATTCGGGCCTACTTTTCCTGTCATGCCATCCTCGCCACCACGCCGCCCGCCCAAACACACCCCTGTCCTGGTCAAAGGTGCCCTCGAACGCCTGGGAGCCCGGCTCGTTTTCGCCCGAAAGCTGCGGGAAATGACGCAAGAGCAACTAGCGGCGCTGTCCGATGTATCCCCTTCGACACTTCGATCCCTGGAAGAGGGAGCCGACGGCGTCTCGATCGGCAACTTCCTCAAAGTCATGCAGGGCCTTCAGTTGCTGGAACAGGTGGAGGGGCTTCTTGATGCGAAACAGGATCCCGAAGCGGTTGGGTTTGCGGAACGGCAGTTGGGTCATCGCTCATGACAAGCGTCCCGGTATGGGTTTGGCTACCCGGGAGCGATAGCCCTACGCATGCGGCAGACCTTCTATCGGAGCGAACACCGCGCCTGGTCTATTCCCGCGACTATCTCGCACGCGACGATGCACTGCCGCTCGATCCGGTTGAACTTCGTCTCGTTCGCAACGCTCGCGGCAGTGTCATTACCGCTGCGGATGGCCTTCCCGGAGTGATCCGCGACGCCAAGCCAGCCGGCTACGGTGCCGACCGGCTGATCGCACATGCGGGAAAGGACCTGAGCGCGCTTGAATTGCTTGAACGTGGCGTGCCGGACGGTGTTGGGGCGATCGAGGTTTGCACCGATATCGATCGAAAGCTTGCCTGGAAGCCCAAAGGGCTGGAAGAACTCCAGCACCTTGCGGAAGAGCTAGAGGCGGCAGATCCTGCCAGCCGGGCCAACACCCACGGTCATCAAATGAAAAAGGATGGCCAACCAAGCCATCCTTCTCTACAAATCAAGAGAGCCCCAGCCTAAACCCTCAAATCTCCTCCACCTTCTTCGGCTTTTCCGAAGCCGACGTCGGCAACGCAGCGATCTTGCCTGCCTTCGCCAGCTTGACCAGGCCTTCGCCGATCTTGGCCGTGTTGGCTACCTGCGAACTCACCGACGATGCCACGTCCTTCAGCGCGCCCAGGCGCGTGACCAGCGTCGGGTTCGACGCCACGCCCGACACCAGGGCGGTGCTGCCGTCGGCCAGTTGTTTGTCCTTCAGAACACCCAGCATGAACGTGAAGGCGGCGTTGCCGAAGGAGGTCATCTGGGCCTTGTTCATGGCGCTCAGCTTGGCTTCGCCTTCCTTGCTGGCCAGCGCCTTCTGGACGGCGGTGGCTTCGTCGCTCTTGATCTTGCTGATCTCGGCGGCCTTTTCGGCGGGGTCGGCGATGGCGTTGGCGGCAGCCAGGCGGGCTTCCAGCGCAGCGATTTCTTCCTTGCTGGCCAGGGCCTTGAAAATGTGAGCCGACGACGTGCCGATCATCTGGTTTGCATCGTTGGCGGTCTGGATGAACGCGTCGATGTCACCGGCGGAAACGGCGGAGGCGGAGGCGGATGCGCCGCCCACACCCGGAATGGCCGAGGTGATGTTGCCCAGACCGAAAGCCATGGCGGCCGGGGCCGACAGGTACAGCGTGCCGCCAACCAGGGCAGCCAATGCGAGGGAGGTCTTCTTCATCGTTGAAATTTCCTTCAGTTGGGATTCAGCATTTGTTTCATGACGCCGTCCAGGCTCGTGCGCGTGTCGCGGTCGAGGTCCATGGCCTGCAGGGCGCTTACGTTCGTGGCATCTGCGGTGGAGGGATAGCCGTTCGAGACGAATCCATGTTCCAGGATGGCCTGTCCGACGACGTTGCCGCCGGCGCGCTGGCGATAGGCCAGTCGCACGTTGTAGCCTTGTGCGCACAGGCCGTCCTCGCACTTGCGGTCGCGCGGATCGATCCGGTAGAGCGCTTCGATGCAACGGTCGTAGGTGCCGGGGCGCAGCGCCAGGTCGCGGGCGAAGCCCGACTGGCCGCCGATGCGGCCCTTGACCAGGTCCGCGAGCGCCGGGTTGATCATGACCACCTTGGCGGATGCCGCGCCTGCGTAGGCCAGCAGGTTGAAACGGTCCAGCGCCACGGTGCCGACCTGGCTCTTTTCGGCAGGGCAGTACGCCATGCGCTGGCCGCCGCCATTTGCATTGGCCACGCTGTCGGCCAGCACAACGTCGCCCGATTCGGGCCGCGGCGGCTTGCCGGCAATCGGCAGCACGGGCGATGCCGTCACGCGGGCGCCGTCGCGGCTGACGACAGTAGCCTCCCAGGTCGGGACCAGGGCTTCCTCGGTAAGGGGGCCCGGCTTGCCGATACCGTGGTAGACACGGATGGTGTCGCCGGACTGCAGCGCACCGGCGGCATCGTCGACCTGGAAGGTGTCGGCATTGGCGCCGACCACCTTCAGCGCCAGCGGCTGGAATCGAACTTCCTTGCTGAACCGGTCCGCAAGATCGTTCAGCGCGTTCTTGAGCACCACCTCGCGACGGTCGGCGGCATTGAAGCCCGCCTTGTCGGTAACGGTGTCGTCAATGCGCTGCGTGACGTCCGCCGCGTAGAGCACCCGGCCATCGCGGGACAGCAGTTCCGCAAACGCCCATGCCTGGGCGCTTTGCAGCGTCTTGTAGGCCAGGTTGGTCGGCAGCGTGTACTGGCGAGCCGGCGGTACAACCATGCGGATAAAGTAGTCGGGCAGGGCGCGCTTGCCGCTGACTTCGTGGCCAATACTGGTACTGCTGTCGATCGACGCCTGCACCTGGCTGAAGTTGGCATTCAGGGGCAGGGTGGCAAACGGTGCGCCGCTGCCGAGCTTGTCGGTGAACAACTGCGTGCTGACGGCGTTGGACAGGTCATCGTTGCCGTCGCTGACCAGGGCCAGCACGCGCGGCTTCTTCACATCGGACAGCGCCATCGTGCCTGCGCGACTGAATACCGCGCCATCCTTGGGCGCCCCAAGAACCGGCACTGCCACGGCGTAGTCGGCGCCGGCGTGTTCCACGCGGATTTCGCTGGCGCCGTCGTTCATGACGTCGCCCTTGCCGATGCCGGCACGATAGCCACGGTCAAGAATCACGAAGCCGCGCCACGTATCGACAACGCGTGTCTCCACGACGTAGGGATTGAACTGGCGGGCGGCGCCGGCCAGCATCGTGTCCAGCAAGGTTGCAAAGCCGTTGCGGTAGGCATTGGCGACGCTGGTGTCGATGGTGGCCTTGCCAGATGCGCGCGTCACGGTCATTACGTCGTAGCGCGTCTGGCTGAATGACTGCAGCACTTCACCGGTCATCGGATTGCTGAAGTACAGGCTGAGCGTCAGCGGCAGGTAGATATCGGTGGTGCCGTCGGACTTGTCGATCTGGTAGCGCGACGCGCGCGTGACCTGCACCGACAAGGCCAATGTGCGCAGCCTGTTCTTGCTGTCGATGGTCGGCGCGAGCGTCTTGAAATGCGCCAGCGCGCGTTCCTGCAGCTGCGCCACGCTCTGTTTCATGTCCAGTGCGGGGCGGAACGCGGGATCGATCTTGCTGCTGCCCGCGCCAGTTCCAGTTCCAGCACTGGCATCGTCGAAGAAGATGCCCGGTACGACGTACAGGCCTACGCCAGCGGCCGCAGTCGCACCGCCGCAAGCCGCCAGGGCCGCGGCGGCGGAGATTGTCAGGATCGTCTTGCGCATGTCAGCGAGCAGCCTTGGTCTTGGCGCAACCGTTCATGCAGAGCGTGACGATGTTGCCGTCGACCATCGAGTCCAGGCCGGCAAACATCGGATTGCCGCCCAGCGCCATGGCTACGGCCTGATCGAGCGGGTCGGTGCCGCGATAGGTTGCCACGACCTCCAGCTTGTCAGTGCCTGCCTGTCGCTGCGTCGCTTTCTCCAGGCCGGGCACGTTCTTCAGTGCCTGGTTGAATGCCGTGCGATTCATCAGGGTCAGCGCGCCGCCGGTCAGGCGAATCACGTACTCCGCGCCATACATCGTGCGACGCTTGACGAAGTCCTGGATGCGCTTGCCGACCTGGTTGCCCAGGCTTGCAGCAAGCTTGCCCGCCAGCTTGGCGCGGCAATTGTCGGACGAGATGCCGATGGCTGCCTCGGATTGCGTTGCCGATCCAATATCTTCACCGGTCTTGGTGGAGAACGTCTTCGTGCTGGCCACGCCCGTGCATGCCGGCTGACCCGAGTTCCTGTCCACGCCCACGTCGTAAATGACGGACGAGCCGATCATCAGGTAGTCGGCCGTGGCTTCCTGACGCGCGAATTCCGTGTATTTGGCCAGTTCGGCGCCGTTTCCAGCTGATCCAGCGTGATGGCGCGGTTGCCAAAATACTTGCTCTTGAACAGGGCGTTGTCGATGACCTTGATGTCGAGGTCGCCCAGCTGGCCCTTCAGCTCGTTGTAGGTGTAGTTCTTCTTGTCCGGTCCCGTGTTCTGCGGCTGGTACTTGACCAGCTTGCGGAAGTACGTGTTGTTGTGGTCCTCGGCGCTGACGTTGTGCGCGTAGGCGGACTGGGAAGACGAGGCGGCTGCGACATTGCTGCTGCTGGCCGCAGCAACCTGGCGCGAGGCCGCGCCGGCTGCCTGGCGGCTGCTGGCACTGGCGGCATCGTAGCGGGCGCTGTCGCGACCGGCCACGGCGGCCTGGCCACCATATCCGTCGCGCGCCGCACCGGCCACCTGCGTGTCACGGGCAGCGCTCACCCGGCCAGCCGCGCTTTCCTTCACGGCAAAGGCGGCTTGCTCCTTCGAGGCATAGGCCGAGTTGCTGGTGGCAGCGTAGGCCGCCTTCTTCGAGCTGGAGGCGGCCTCCTTCTCGTTGAAGCTGCTGCCTTCCTCGTGCCTGAACTCGGTCAGTTCTTCCAGCGGTGCGCGCAGGTTGGTGGGCGTGGTGAAGAATTCGTCCATCATCACCAGGATGGGCTGGCTGCGCGTGGTGGTGGTGTTCAACGCCAGGCCAAGGTCGCTGATCTGGGTCCGCAGCGCCTTGTCGTCCATGCGCAGCGTGATGCTGACCTGGTATTGACCATCCACCGAGCTGGGAACCGGGCTGTAGAACGACTCTTCTCCGACCTGGACCACCAGGTCGTCCAGCTTGGCCTGTACGTCCGCGCTCTTGCTGGTACCGGCGCCCACCACCTTGTCCAGCGCGGCCAGCACGGCATTTCGCTTGGCCTGCCTGAGGGCCGAGGTGCGGACGGATGCCAGGTCGTCGGTAATCCGGGCGGTGCCCACGCCGCGCGCCTCGATGTCCATGGCTTGTGCCGCCGGGATGGCCAGTGCTGCCACCGTGGCCACAGCGGCCGTTGCCAGCAGCGTCTTGCGGAATGCGTTCATCATGGGGATCACCTGGTATTGGAGATGGATACGGAAACGTCGCCAGCACGCACGACCGTGCCGGTGTCGCTGGTTTCGACAGAGGCGTCGCCTGCCTTGACGGAGACGGATGGGGCAGCCGCTTGCTCGGCCGGGGGCTTTCGGCCGCCTTTTCACCGCATGCAGCCAGCGTAAGGGCGAGCGCTACCACAGCCAGGCGAACTGGCTTCTCAAGAAAACTCATTGTTTGATCTTCAGTGAATGCGTGGCGTATGCCGGGACTGGATCCTTCCGGGCGATACCGGATACGAGATCCTGCCGCCGTGCGGCGGCGATGAAGAATGGCGCGATGCGCCTTTGCTGGACGCCTGATATGGCGTGCTTGACGACCCGAGTGCTTCCACAACCGATTCCGTTTCTTGATTCTTCTTTGCAAGGGCTAACCTGCCCAAGGCACAGAAAACGTGCATGCGAGATGATACGGATATCGTGTGATTTAGGCGATGCAAATGCACCCCTCCCTGAGAGGGGCCAAGTTCTTGAATTATCTGCCGATGGCCGCCCGCCAGTTCCGCAGGGCAGGTTGAAGAAATGCTGACCCGGTGCGGAAGAGGGCGTCGACGAGCAATTTCGCACAGCCTGTCCGGTAGACCACCCCCCTCAAGTCACCGCCCCCACAAAAGCCTCGAACGCCCTCGGCTCCACCGGCGGGCAGAAGAAATAACCCTGCCCATAGTCACAGCCGGCGGCCACAAGGATATCGCGCTGCGACTCGGTTTCGATGCCCTCGGCAATCACTCTGATACGCAGTGCGTGGGCCATGCTGATGATGGCGCGGCACAGCGCTACGTCGTCCGGGCCACGGGTCAGCGAGCGGATGAAGGAGCGGTCGATCTTGATGTAGTCGATGTCCATGCGCCGCAGGTACGACAAGGACGAGTAGCCGGTGCCGAAGTCGTCGAGCGCGATCTCGATGCCGGCGGCCTGGAAGCGCGAGAGCTGGTCCATGGCGTCGGTGCTTTGCTCCATCAGCGCGCCTTCGGTGATCTCGATGACCAGGCCTCCCACGGGCACGTTCCGGCGCGCGATCACGCTTGACCACGACTCGGGCCCGCTTGCCGGCGCGCTGAACTCCATGGGGATTTGTTGACCGATATCTGGAAGTCCTTGCCAAGCTGGGCCTGCCAGGTCACCAATTGATCCAGCGCTTCGGCCAGCACCCAGCGGCCGATGTCGATGATGAGGCCCGATTCCTCGGCAACGGCGATGAAATCGGCGGGATGGATGGCGCCGCGCACCGGATGGTTCCAGCGGATCAGGGCCTCCGCCTTGCAGACCTTGCCCGTGCGCAGGTCGACGATAGGCTGGTAGTGCAGCGCGAACTGGCCGGACGCCAGCGCGGTGCGCAGGTCCTGGGTGATGCGCAGGCGCTCCCGCTCGGCTTGCAGCAGCGCCAGCGTGAAGACCTTCCAGCGATTGCGGCCTTCCTCCTTGGCGGCGAACATTGCATGGTCCGCGTACACCAGCAGCGCCTCGGGGTTGTCGGCGTCCATGGGGAAGGTTGCCACGCCGATGCTGGCCGACACTTCCACCAGTTCGCCGGCCAGCCGGTAGGGCGCGGCAATCTGCTTCAGGATGGCTTCGGCGATGCTCGCGGCAATGGCAGCATCGCCCACATCGGGCAGGATCACGGTGAACTCGTCGCCAGCCAGCCTTGCGACGGTATCCGACGCGCGCACCGATGCCGCGATACGCCGCGCCGCCTCTCGCAGCAACAGGTCGCCCTGATCGTGGCCGAGCGTGTCGTTCACTTCCTTGAAGCGGTCCAGGTCGATGAACAGCAGCGCCAGCACTTTCTGCGTGCCGCGCGAGCGCTCCAGTTCCTGCGCCAGCCGCTCGAAGAACAGGCGGCGGTTGGGCAAGTCCGTGAGCGCGTCGAAATTTGCCTGATGCCGGATGACTTCCTCCGCCTGGCGCTTCTCGGTCATGTCATGGATCAGCGCCACGCGGCGGCGCTCGCCCTGGCCGTGAGGCAGGTAAGTATCCACAGTCAGATAGGCCGGAAATTCGCTGCCGTCCTTGCGGCGGATCGACAGTTCGCCGCTCCATCTGCCCTTGGCATTCACCGTGGCGCGCAGGCGTTCGACCAGCCCCGCCGCATTGGCGGCTCCGCTCAGCCTGTCGCCCGAGCGGCCCTTGATTTCATCGACCGAATATCCGGTGGCTGTGGCGAATGCCGGGTTCACGTCGATGATGGTGCCGTCGAGGGACGTCACCACCATGGCCTCGCTGCTGGACGAATAGACGAGCGAGGCCAGCCGCATCTCCTCCATATGTCGCCGGCGCTCCGTCATGAAGCGGCGCAGGCTGTAGTACAGCAGGCCAAGCAGCAGGGTGGACGCAATCGCACTGGCCAGGGCAACGCGGCGATAGTCCTCGTACGGTGCCAGCACCTGGTCGACCGACTCGCCCACCACGAAATTCAGCCCGAACTCCGGCACTCGGTAATAGCCGAAGACCCGCTCGACATTCTCCGAGCCGGACACTGCCCGGAAACTGCCGGCCTGGGGCGCATTGCCGGCAAGGTACGGCCGGTTGCTCAGTGCCTTCGCCAGCGATCCCTCCAGCGCCGGCACGCGGGCGATGACCTGCCCGGACGACTTGATGACCGACGCCACTTCGCCTTCGCTGTTCGTAAACGTCTGCGCGAAGCTGGCGAACTGCTCGGGACTGACCGAGACGACGATAACCCCGTCGAAGGCGCCCGCGCGCAGGATAGGGCGCGTGAACTGGATCGACCATTTGCGCGAGACCTTGCCTTTCACCGGGTCGCTGATGAACAGGGTGTCGCGCCCACCCGCGTTCTGATGGACCTGAAAATGCTCGCGCGCGCTCAGATCGACCTTCTCGTTCGGTGCGGGTGGGGAGATGGAGGAGTAGACCAGCAGGCCATGCCTGTCGATCACCGCCACCTGGAACGACAGGTCAACCACCAGGTTCTGCCGCTCACGCACCAGTTCGACGAAGCCCGTTTCGCCCACCAGCCAACTGGCCCTGAGATCGAGCAGGAACTCGGACAGCCTGAGGATGCTGGATTTCGAATAGGCGCCAAACGCTGCAGCTTCCGCCTGGGTACGCGTGGCGGCGTCGCTCAGCAGTCGGTCTCGCTCGCTCACGAGCTCGAACGTCGCAAACGCCCAGGTTGCGATCAACCACGCCGCAGCAGCCATGTTCAACGGGGAAAAGACCTGCCCCAGCCGTTGACGGGCTCTGCCAAATCGGGTGGTCGGGCGTTCTGGCATCAACTGGGCATCGCACTGCGGCGAATAATTGGCATCGATAGCAGGCTAGTCGAGGTCGGCCAGGCCGACAAGCATCGCAACTTCCAGCCCCGGCAGCCCTATCGTGAAGTTGACGTCTTCGGGCTTGCAAAGGGCAGGGAACGCCACAATGAAAGCTCGCGCGGCCCTGGAACAGGCGCACAGCGAAACCAGATAACGGCAGGGACGGGCCGCCCTGAAGCGTTCGATGTCATCCAGGCAGGAAAAATTGGCGTCTCCGGCATCCTGCAATCCAATTCTTGACCAAACGTTCCAATATCACTACAGTGCAGCCATGGCCAGACCAAAAGAATTCGACAAGGGCGAAGCGCTCGACGCGGCAATCCACGTGTTCTGCGAACATGGTTTCGCGGGGACATCCGCCACCATGCTCACCAGCGCGATGAAAATCGGCCGGCAGAGTCTCTACGACACCTTCCAGGACAAGTGGCAGCTGTACTGCGCCGCGCTGCAGCGCTATGCCGAGACGGAAACGCATGCGCATATCGCCGCGCTGCGCAGCGGCCCGAAGGCCATCGACGGCATTCGCAAGATGATGGACCGTGTGGTGCGGAACGCCCACCAGCCATGCCTGGGCGTGGGCTCCATCAGCGAGTTCGGCGACAAGGACGAACAAGTCAACGCCATCCGCGCTGCGTCAGGCAAGGTGCTGTCGGCGGCCCTGATCGACACCATCCGCACCGCGCAACAGGATGGCGACCTGGTGGCCGACTCCGAGCCGCGCCACATGGCGGCATTCCTGTGGGCCAGCATCTCGGCACTGCGGCTCGCCGCGCGTGGCGGTTCGGGCGAAGCGGAATTGCGTGCGCTGGGCCAGCTGGCAATGCGGGCGCTGACCTGATTTTTTGACGATTCTGGAACGTTGATTCCAGAACAAATTGACCAACGAAACCGAGGCAACTCATGAAAGCAGTGTTGATGGAAACCAGCGGTGGGCCGGACGTGATGCAATACGTCGAGCAACCCACGCCAACACCGAGACCCGGCGAAGTGTTGGTCCAGGTAGCTGCGGCCGGCGTGAACTTCATGGACATGGGGGTCAGGCAGGGCCAGTTCTGGACCGAACTGCCGTATCCGAAAGCCATCGGCGTAGAAGGGGCCGGGCGTGTGGTGACGGTAGGAGAAGGCGTGCGGGACTTCGTACCGGGCCAACGCGTCGCCTGGGCTTACGCGCCAGGCAGCTACGCCGAAATGGTTTCAGTGCCCGCCGCGTCGCTGGTGTCCGTGCCGGAGGGTGTCGACGACGAAGTCGCTGCGTCGATCATGATGGCGGGTCTGACTGCCAGCCACTTCGCTACCGAGTTTTATCCGGTTCGGGCCGGCGACGTCGCGCTGGTGCATGCGGCGGCGGGCGGGGTCGGGCTGCTGCTGACCCAGATCATCAAGCTACGCGGCGGCAGGGTCATCGGCCGCGTGTCGTCCGAAAGCAAGACAGCGGTAGCGCGCGCTGCCGGCGCCAACCATGTCATCGTCGATACGTCCGGACAGTTCGCCGCAGAAGCGATTCGGCTGACGGATGGAGAGGGAGTGGATGTGGTCTACGACGGCTCCGGCCCCGTCACGTTCCAGGGTTCGATCGACGCCCTGAAGGTAGCGGGAACGCTGTGCTGGTACGGACCGATCCTGGGCGGGCCGGGGCTGATCGACATCATGTCACTGCCAAAGAGCGTGAAGATCGGATACGCGGTCTACGCCCACCATGTCCGCACGCCCGAACGCCTTCGCGCACATGCGGCGCAGTTGTTCCAGTGGATTCTGGACGGCGAGCTGCAGCCGAACATCGGTCGCCGGTATCCGCTGAAGGACGCCGCCCGTGCGCACGCCGACATGGAGAGCCGGGCTACCACGGGCAAGCTGCTGCTGGTGCCTGATGACGCATGATGGCGTTGGATGGCACATTCAGTGTTTAACATAATAGATATTATTGCTTTGATTGATGTACCAGCCATACACTAATGTCCTGCCACCAAGCGCTGCCGCCACGGATCGATGTCTCAGATCAGCCAATAACGGAAATTCCGGACTCAATCGCGGCGGTAGGCCTTCATGCTCGCCTACAGCATGAAGGCTCGTAACGTCCTCAGTCTTTGTGGTTCACGTCTTCGCGCCATGCCGACATTGGCTGCTTCAGATAGGCACCTTCCACGCTGTCGAGCATCGCCTGCAACGCAGCCTTCGGCTGATAACGTCCCCTCAGGAACACACCGCCAATGCGGGCGAGATTCGCCACATCGGCCAGTGGGTCGGCCTCCAGCAACACAAGGTCAGCATTTCTGCCCTCTTCCACCGTGCCCATGCTCGACGTGCGTCCGAGGAAAGCGGCAGCGTTCAGCGTAGTCATCTGCAGTACATCCAATGGCGTAAAGCCGGCCTGCGCGAGCTGACGGAATTCGGCCTGCAGGCTGAAGCCGGGGATGCACCAGATGCCAGTGACGTCGGAGCCGGCAATCATCTTCACACCTTCTGCGCGGAACAGTTGCAGCGCGCGGACCTGGAAGTCGTAGAACCTGCGGAAGACTGCAGTCGTCTTCGGGCGGCATGCTGGCGACATATTGGTCGGCGAGCGACTGCCAACTCGCGCGCCGACCGGGCTCGATGTACTTCAGGTTGGGGTCGTTGCGATAGGTGGCATCGGTACTGAACTGCATCGTCCTGACCCGATACAGCGTGGGCGACTGCCACGTGCCGTTCTTGACGAAGGTGCGCGCCAGCGATCGGCATTTGTCTTCGGAGAAAGTGTCCATCACACGCTGGAACCATTGGGCTTCGGGCGCGCGCGGCAGGAACGGGCTGGTGACGTTGGGGCGGTGGGGGCGCCTTCAGAATGTCGGCGCGGATCGAATCCTCGGCAGTGGAGCACCCGAGCAATACGCTCAATGCCGGGCCGAGGTGTTCGATCGCACGCATGCCGGCATCGGACGCCGTGGCCGGGGCTATCGTCGGCGAGAGGTGGCCGACCACGCTTAATCCCTGCTTCGCGGCTTCGGCCATGACCGCCGGGAATGTGCCCGGCGTTTCATTGACGACCTTGACGAAATCGGCGCCGTCCGCCTTTGCCTGGCGCACAAGTTGCACGGCCACGTCCGGTTGCGGCACCGCGATGATGGTGCTGGGCATCGCAAGCATCTCCGGGGCGAGCACCTTGCCCGCCGCGCTGTCGGCGTTGAGTGTCTTCGCCCTCGCGATCAGCGCGGCCGACCCGGCCATTTCCCGAAAGCCGGTGATGCCGTTGGCGATCATCTGCGGGAAATAGGTGGGTGACTGGTCAGCCATGTCGAGCACATGGGTATGCATGTCGTTGTAGCCGGGCACGAGGTACTTGCCGGTGCCATCGACGACCGTGGCCGAGCCCTCGGCGCGGAAGCTGCCGCCGGGCGCGATCTTGCGGATGGTGCCGCCGTCAATCAGCACGGCCATGTCGCGCCTGCTGCTGCCGTCGCGCGTATCGACCACCGTCACGTGGTCGACGATGGTGCCCGAGCCGACCGGCGTGGCATCGTTGTCGCCGCTGCAAGCTGCGGCAAGCGTTACCCCTGCGGCGATCAACGCTGCGCCGCACACAAGATGAAGTTTCATATTACGCCCCGTCAGAACACGTGGCGGACGCCAGCCATCGCGCCCAGTTGCGAACCTCCCGCCGCCGGGTTCGCGCCCGCCGAGCCGCTACTGACCGACAGGCCTAGCTGGCCGTCGTTATTGATGTAGCCCACCGTGGCGTAGATCGCCGTGCGCTTCGAGAAGCTGTACACGCCGCGCATCGCGTAGAGCATCGCCTTGCTGTCGCTACCGTGGTAACGCAGGTAGTAGGCCTGGCCTGCAAGATTGAAGGCAGGCGTGATGTCCCACGCTGCGCCGGCGTACCACAGATCGCTCAGCCGGGTGGGGCTGCCTTCGTTGTCGCGCCGCAGCCAGCCGGCGCCGAGCTTCACGCGGTCCAGCAAGGCGTATGCACTCACCGACAAACGGTCATCCGACTTGCCGCTCGTGTTCAGTCCGCCGAATGCGCCGGGGGCGCCGCGGATCGAGTCGTAGGCCGCCGCCAGGCCAAACTGCTTCGTCTCGTACTGCACCATCGCCGACCATTCGCGGCAAGCCGCGTGGTCGGCCGGGTTCTCGCCCGCGCAGTTGGTACCGGCAGGGCTTGGCCCGGCATTGGCCACATCGCGACCGAAGCTGTAGGTGGCGCCAAGAGTCAGGCCGCCGAACCTGCCCTTGTAGGCGATGGCGTTGTCGGCTCGGGCGTTCGGGATGTAGTTATCGAGAGAACTCGAGCCGAAGGTGTTCGGACCAAGAATGTCGGCGTCCAGCATGGCCCAGAACAGCATGGTGTACTGGCGGCCGAGCGACACCTGCCCCCAGTCGTTCGACAGTCCCACCCACGCCTGGCGGCCGAACAGCCGGCCGCCTTGGTTCATCGCACCGGAGTCGGGGGCGAAGCCCGATTCGAGTGCGAAATTCGCCTTGGCGCCACCGCCAAGGTCTTCGGTTCCGCGCAGACCCCAGCGTGAGGGCACCATGCCAGAGAGCGTGTTCATGCGCACGACGCTATTGCTGGCCGTGCCAATGTGGTTGACGTATTCGATACCGGTGTCAACCACGCCGTAGAGCGTGACGGACGATTGCGCGCAGGCGAGCGCGGGCATGGCGGTGGCACAGGCCAGCGCCAGGTTGTGAAACTTCATGGTCTCCTCCTCGTTGTTGTCTTTTGTCTTGGCGATGAAGCAGGACTACGGGGCTGCATGGAGATCAGCCCGGGCGAACACCTCCGGTCGCCATGATCAGCACGGCGGCAGCGTCGGCACACGCCTCGCCGCGCCAGGCAACGTGGTGGTCCGGACGGACCAGCACGGTGGGGGCGCCATACAGCGAGCGAGCGCCGGCATCAGCGACGGCCAGCACGTCGAGCCGGATGCCTCGTTCCTGCGCCGCGCGTTGCCATGCCGAACAGTCGGCCCCGTCGAACGACAGCAGCGTGAAATCGCGCCCGAAGCGGTCGAACAGCACTTCGCCGTCGACCATGGCGTGAGGCGCGCGAGCACCGGGCCAGCCGCTGGCGACGTAGCGGTTGGGATCATCCGGCGGTGGCGTGCCGGGCTCGCGGGCGACAACAGGGCTGTCGAGATAGCACACGCCAAGTTGCAGGCCGGGGATGTTGAATTCGTTTGCGACATGTACCGCCAGCGCGCGGCCCAGTTCGGCACGCGCGGCGTCGCTGTTGGCGCCCTCTGCTTCGAGATCCCGAACGATGGGGATGTTGCCGATGCTGTCTGCCATGCGACGGGCGAAAGCGGTATTGCGCACTGCCATCGGGCGGCGCTCGCTGTCATAGCTGTCGAGCAAGTCGGCGGGGGCGCTGCCTTGCAGTACGGCCGCCAGCTTCCAGCCAAGATTGACGGCGTCGTCGATCGATGTGTTGTAGCCCATGCCACCCGTCGGCGTGAACAGGTGCGCTGCATCGCCCGCCAGGAACATGCGGCCCGCCCCCAGGCGCGTGGCGACCAGCGTGTAGCCTGCAATCCACGGCATCATGCCGATGAGACGGAATTCATGCGGTGCGCCGACCACGGCAAGTGCCGCGGCGGCGGGATCGATGTCGCCCGGCTGCTCGCCCTCCTGCAACTGCACCGCGAGCAGAAAATGATCGACCCCGTCGATCGCGATCAGCAGCCCGCGCTGGCCGCCGTTGACGGCCCAGTACTGCCACGCCTTCTCCTTGCCAAGCACGTCGTACAGATCGCCCGACCGGAAATAGATTGACAGCATCTGGCCGCCAAAAAAGTCGCGCTTCTCGCCGCCCTGCCCTTCATACTGGATACCGAGGGTTTTGCGCACGAGGCTGCGCGGCCCATCGCAGCCGACGACGTAGCGCGCATTCACGCGCCATAAATCGCCATCGCTCTCCGGCATGACATCGACCTCGACGCCGTCGCCGACGTCGGCCACGCGCACCGCCCGGTGACCAAAGCGCAGGTCGACGCTCGTATACTTCGCCGCTTCACGCCGCAGGATCGGCTCGATATACATCTGCTGGGCCCGATGCGGCAGCTCGGGCGTGGGCCACGATGCCTCGCCGTAGTCTCCAAACGCTGAGCGGCTGGCCGCCTGGGCGCGGCTGGGCACGCGGAAGCGAGTCAGTTCCGCCTTCGCGAGACGCGTGCAGTAGACCAGGTCCTGCGGATAGTCTGGCGGCAGGCCCAACGCGCGGACATCGGCCGCGAAGCCGCGCCGGCGGTAGTGCTCCATCGTGCGGGCCGACGTGGCGTTGGCCTTGGGAAAATCCGGCGGATCGCGATCCTCCTCCAGCAGCAGGCAAGCTACGCCGCGGCAGCCCAGTTCGATCGCCAGCATCAGGCCGGCCGGCCCCCCGCCGACGATCACGACATCGGTTTCTACGGTGTTCACAACGAAATCCTCAGTTGATGGTGGCGCCGGTGCGCTTGATCAGTTCGGCGTAACGCTGGCTGTCACGTATGACCCAGGCGGCCACGTCGTCGCCCGTGGCCGGGGCCGGCGTGAACCCGAAGGTCGCCAGGCTGGCCTTGACGTCGGATTCGCCCAGCACCGCGCGCACCGCCTTGCCGACGGCGCCGACCGTCGCCGGCGGCGTGCCGGCGGGGGCCAGCAGTGCCACCCAGCTCGACGCCTCCAGGCCGGCCGGCCCACCCGCCTCGGCGATGGTCGGCACATTCGGCAACACCCCCGAGCGCGCGCTGTCGGCCACTGCGAGCACCCGCAGCTTGCCTGCCTGGATCAGCGGCCCGGCCGTGGCGTAAGTGCCCAGTGCCCAGGTGACTTCGCCGTTGGCTACAGCGGTGTATAGCTGCGCAGTGTCCTTGTAAGGCGCATGCAGCATATGCGTGCCGGTAGCCGCCTCAAGCTGGGCGGCACCAAGATGACCCGTACTGCCGACCGCCCACGAGCCGTAGCTGACCGCGTCTGGCGCTTTCTTCGCTGCGGCGATCAATTCCCTCATGCTTTGTAGCGGGCTCTGCTGCGACACCACCACGAAGAACGCCGCCCGGTACAACCCGGAGACCGGCACGAAGTCACGGCGCGGATCGTAGGGCATCTTCTTGAAGAGACCGGGGTTGATGGCAAGGTGGCCGACGTCGGCGACGATCAACTCATGCCCGTTGGCAGCCGCACGCTTGCCGGCTTCCATCGCGATAAACCCGTTGCCACCCGGGCGCGGGTCGACGATGACCGCTTGTCCCCACTCCTTGCCAAGTCGCTCGCCGAGCAGACGCGACACGGCGTCTGGGCCGCTTCCGGCCGGAAACGGGCTGATCAGGCGGACGGTGCGAGAGGGGAACGTCTCGGCATGAGTGGGCGGCGTGGCCGAAAACAAGGCGGCAGCGCAAGCCGCAAGAGCGGCCAGGCGACCCTGCGGCGCGCGGGAATGGGGGCGAATCATGGTTGTCTCCGTTTCGTTTTTGTGTGTGGAGGCATGCTAGGCAACTCCAGTGGCTACGAAAAGATGGCAATATTGCCCCCTCGATGCCTGTTGGTTATCAGTATGGAAATGCCATGAAACTCCACCACCTACGTGACTTCGTCGCCATCGCCGAAACGCGCAGCATCCGCGGCGCCTCGCGCAGCCTTGGCCTGACCCAGCCTGCGTTGACTCGCAGCCTGCGCGAACTGGAGGCTGAACTCGGCACACCACTGCTGGAGCGCCACGCGCGCGGCGTTGTCCCCACAGCCATCGGCGAAGCCTTCCTGCGCCGCGCCCACGCCGCGATGGAGGAGATCCGGAGGGCTCGGGAAGAGGTCGAACAGTTGCAGGGGCGGCAGACCGGTACGGTGGCGATGGGGCTGTCAGGCGCAACGTGGCTGGCGCTGGTGCCCGAAGTGTTTCCGTCCTTCCGCAGATCGCACCCGGGCGTGCGGCTGCACATGGTAGAGGGCTTCTTCCCGGCGCTCGAATCGCGCCTGGCGGACGGCACCCTTGATTTCTACATCGGCCCGCGCCCGGAGCGCATCGACACCGACCGCTACAGCGTCGACCTGCTATTCGAAAACGGCCGTCTCGTGGCCGGCCGCAAGGGCCACCCGCGCCGCCACGCGCGCAGGCTGGCGGACCTGATCGACGCGGAATGGATTCTCACCGGCGCGCGCCAGCCGCTTGAAGCCGAGTTCGCCGACGCCTTTGCCCGCCACGGTCTCCCTCCGCCCGTTGCGATGGTGCAGGCCGAGTCGATGATCGGTGTGGCCGCGCTGCTGTCGATGACGGACGCTCTGACGTTGCTGCCCCGGCAATGGGTGGACTCGCCACTGCTCTGCGGCATGGTGGAGGTGATCCCCATCGCCGAGCGGATCGACAGCGCGGACATCGTCCGCATCGCGCGTGCCGGGCTACCGCTGACACCGGCGGCGGCGCATCTGTCGACGCTATTCGAACGCGCGGCAGCGCACTATGTGAAAGCGCATAACGGTTAGCCTTGGCCGTGCGCAGGGCTGGACCGCAGAAGAAAAGCGCGCGTCGACACTGGACACGGCGCTGGAGTCTTTCACTCCGGTTGTGGATTCGCCGCGATCCTCTCGAAGACCACACCTTGCGGCGCATCCGTCTTCGGGAGTGGCGCCGTGGCAAGTGCCACCGCCTCAGCCTGCGCGACGCCCAGTGCCCTCAGTACGGCCAGAATAACCTGCTCGGGATAGTCGTCCGGTGCGCCCGGACGCAGCATGGTGCCAATGCCGTAGACCAATGCGCCCAATGCCAGGTCGCGCGCCACCTCGACGTGTGGCACGACGAAGCGCCCCTGGGCGATGCCGACCTCCAGGTCGCGCGTCATGTAGGCGTCCAGCCGTCGTCCGCGCGAGCCGCGCCGCGTGCCCACACGCGTGATGAAGGCGCCCCATAGCGGATAACGGACTGCCATGTGCATGAAGAGGCGACAGCCCACGGCCATTCGCATGGCGGGGTCATCGAACTGCCTTACAACGGGGTCGATCACGGCCAAGACCTCGTCGCTCACCTCGGCCGCCACGGCCGACAGCAACTCGCCCGTCGTCCGGAAGTAGTTGTAGAACGTGCCCCGTGCCACACCGGCCGCCGCGATGAAGTCGTCGATCATCGCGCCGTCCGGCCCCTTCTCTGCGAACACCCCCAACGCCGACTCAATGAGTCGATTTCGGGTGTTTTCCCTGCGGATGGCCGCTACGCGGGCACGGTAATTTTCTGTGCTGGCGCCGGCGATGTCCTGCGTCACTTCGGTCTCGGTCTTCGCTGACATACGTGTCATTTGGTGATTTGCGTTGCATTCTAGCAGCCCGGTGACTTCGGGTTTTTCCTAGTCAGGTTTCAATTGATGAATTTGTCAACTTGGCTACAATCCGTTATGACAAGTTTGTCAACATGGAATAGGAGACCTCAGATGCGTTTCGTCAGTTTCGAATTTCAGGGCCGACGCGCAGTCGGTGTGCGCCAAGGGGCGCAAATCCGCGTGGTGGGCGACGAACCGCTCGAATCCGTCTTGGCGCGCGGCGCGGATCTGGTTGCGCTGGGCGAGTCGGCCAAGGGCGAACTTCTGGATGAAGCCGATTTGACCCTGCTTCCGCCGCTGTCCCGGCCGCCGAAAATCATCTGCGTGGGCCTCAACTACGCCGACCACACCAAGGAAAGCCCGTACGAGCAGCCGAACTATCCGACGCTGTTCTTCCGCGTCCACACGAGTTTGGTCGCGCACGGACAGGCGCTGGTCCGCCCCGCCGTCGAGGACTGTGCCGGCCTCGACTTCGAAGGCGAAGTGGCCGTGGTTCTCGGCAAGGGTGGCCGCCACATCCGCAAGGAAGACGCGCTGTCGCACGTGGCCGGTTACTCCCTGTTCAACGATGGTTCGGTACGCGAATACCAGTTCAAGGCACCGCAGTGGACGGTCGGCAAGAATTTTGACGGCACCGGCGGCTTCGGTCCCGACCTCGTTACTGCCGACGAACTGCCGCCCGGCGCGCGCGGCCTGCTGCTGCAGACGAAGCTGAATGGCCAGGTGGTGCAGTCGGCCAGCACGGACGACATGATCTTCGACGTCGAGACGCTGATCTCTGTCATCTCCGAGGCCATCACGCTCGAAGCCGGCGATGTGATCGTTTCCGGCACACCGGCCGGCATCGGCTGGGCGCGGGAGCCGAAGCTGCTGATGAAACAAGGCGACGTGTGCGAGGTGGTGGTCGAAAAGATTGGCACGCTGTCGAATCCCATCGTCGACGAAGCGAAGTAACTTCATAGAACTGACCGCCGGCGACCTGAGCCGGCGGCAACGGAGACAGTCATGCCCGATAGCCCGGTGGCAGGATCGAACGCGGCCGCACGTTCCGCTGTGCATTCCATCGACCACTTCGCGTTGAACGTGCCATCCCTCGATGATGCCGCCCGCTTCTACCGTGCCTTCGGGCTCGACGTGAAGGAGGCCCGCGACGGCAGCGAACTTGAACTGCGCGCCGCCGACGGCCACCGTTGGGCGCGCATCCTGCCCAAATCGACGAAGTCGCTCGCCTACCTCAGCTTCAACTGCTACGAGTGCGACTTCGACAGGCTGGCGCAGCAGGTCGAACATTCCGGAGCCGTGCTGGCCGACGCCCCGCAGGGCGCAGCGACAGGCGGCCTCTGGTTCCACGATCCGGACGGCAATCTGCTTCAGGTGAAGGTTGGCCCCAAGACCAGCCCCAGCGCCAAGCCACCACATGTGACAGTCGGCGCCGGGGCCAACGCGCGCGGTGCGGTGGTGCGCTCGGCAGTGCAGACTGTCCACCCGGAGCGGCTGTCGCACGTGCTGCTGTTCACCCCCGACGTGCTGGGAGCGATCGACTTCTATGCCCGTGCCATCGGCCTGCGGCTATCGGACAAGTCGCTCGACATCATCGCCTTCACGCACGCCCCGCACGGCAGCGACCATCATCTGGTGGCATTCGCCAAGAGCGCCGCACGCGGCTGGCACCATGCAGCGTGGGACGTGCGTGACATCGACATGGTCGGTCAGGGCGCCGCCCAGATGGCCGCCGCCGGCTATACACGCGGCTGGGGCACCGGCCGCCACGTGCTGGGCTCGAACTACTTCCACTACGTACAGGACCCGTGGGGGTCGTTCAACGAGTTCTCGGCCGATATCGACTTCGTGGCCGCCGACCAGCCGTGGCCGGCCGGCGACTTCGCGCCTGAGGACTCGCTGTACCAGTGGGGCCCGGACGTGCCGCCCGACTTCATCCGCAACACCGAAGCGCCGGACGCCTCCGCGCAGTAGGTATCCGCATCATTCCCGCGTGAGCCGTCCCGATGGCAGCCGGCACCCCGGCCGCCAGGGAGACACTCGCGCCTGCATCAAGGAAGCCATCATGACTGACACCCAGATCCTCGACGTCGCAATCGTCGGCTATGGCCCCGTAGGCCAATCCCTGTCCATCCTGCTTGGCCAGCGCGGTTACCGTGTGGCGGCATTCGACCGCTGGCCGTCGCTTTACCCACTGCCGCGCGCGGTGTTCCACGACCACGAGATCCGCCGCGTGTTCCATGCGATGGGCCTCGGCACGGAGGTGGCCGCCATCTCCCAGCCATCGGCGACCTACCAATGGTTCAACGCAGAGTGGAAGACCCTGGTCGAGATTGACTGGTCCGCCGAGTCGATCAGCGACGGTCCGGTCGGCTATCTCTTCAACCAGCCCACGCTTGAAAAACTGCTCGACGGCAAGGCACGTTCGCTGCCGACGGTCGAGGTCAACCAGGGCTGGGAAGCCACGGCACTGATGCAGCACGCCGACCACTGCGAGATACAGCTTCGCCACGGCACGATGCAGGACGGTCAGTGGGTGCCGGACGGCCAGACGCGCACCGTGCGTGCCCGCTACGTGATTGGTGCGGACGGCGCCAACAGCTTCGTACGCAGAGCTTCTGACATCGGCCAGGACGACCTTGGCTTCCAGGAGGACTGGCTGGTGATCGACGTCCAGCCAAATCCTGGCGTAAAGCTCGACGTGCCCGATATCGGCCAGTGGTGCAATCCCGCCCGCCCGACGACCATGGTGCCCGGTGGGCCCGGCTACCGCCGCTGGGAATTCATGCGACTGCCGCACGAGAGGCTCGAAGATCTTCAGCAAGAAGACAAGGTCTGGGACCTCCTCTCGCCGTGGGTCAACCCCAACAACGCGACGCTGGTGCGCTACGCGGTCTACAAGTTCCGCTCGTTGCTGGCGCGGCAATGGCGCCAAGGCCGCGTGCTGCTGGCCGGCGACGCCGCGCACCTGATGCCGCCGTTCATGGGCCAGGGCATGTGCTCGGGTATCCGCGATGCCTGGAATCTAGCGTGGCGGCTGGACCTGTTGCTACGGGGCCTTGCCACGGACGACGTGCTCGACACCTACACGCCCGAACGCCTGCCACAGGTGCGCGCCGTGATCGAAGCGTCGATCGCCATGGGCCAGGTCGTCTGCATCGCCGACACCGAAGCCGCGGCGCGCCGCGACGCCGCCTTTCTCAGCGGACAGGTGCCGCCGCTGCCGCCCTTCCCCGGCCTGAGCGGCGGCGTGGTCTGCACTGACTTTGGGGTCACCGGCGTGGCCGGCCTGCTGGGCGTGCACGGACAGGTGGAGGATGGCGGGCGCACCGGTCGTTTTGACGACATGATCCCAAATGGCTTTCAGGTGATCGCCATTGACGCGGACCCCGGCGAATACATCGACGGCGAATCGGCTGGCCTGCTGACCCGGCTGGGCGGCAGCACGATCGGCGTGACGACAGATCCCGCGCTGGTCCGTCCCGGCCGCGTGCTGCGCGACGTCAGTGGCCGCTACGCCCGCTTTTTCGCCGAGCACGGCGTGCGCGTAATCGTGGTGCGCCCGGACTACTACGTCTACGGCGGCGTGAGCGATCCAGCGCAACTGCCGGCACTCCTGGCGAAGCTGGGCGGCCAGCTTGCACTGGCCAACGAATCGGCACAGCGCCAGGCCGCCTGAGCCCACGCGGCCGGCGGCACGTGTTCTGACGCTGGCACGCTCTCCCGTTCTTGTTTTATAAGAAGGGATAGTGGAGTGCCGCCTGCCGCACTCCGTCCTCGCCGCACCGCATATGGTGTTTGCGACCTATATCGCCAATAATGGTCAGACTGCCATGGCCGGACGAGGACGAACGATGCCTTACAGTCCCGACGCAATTCGGACGATTGCCCTGTTGGGGCATTCGGGGTGCGGCAAGACTTCGCTAATCGAAGCGTTGCTGCACAAGGGGGATGTGCTGCACAGCCCGGGCAGTGTCGAGCGCGGCACCACGGTCTGCGATTTCGATCCGCTCGAGCGTAAATACCACCATTCGCTCACCAGCACCCTTGCCCATCTTCATTATCACGATACCCGCATCTACCTGATCGACACCCCCGGCTATCCCGATTTCTCTGGCCTGTCGATGAGCGCCATGGCCGCGGTCGAGACCGCCGCCATCGTCGTCAACGCCCAGACGGGCATCGACATGACGACCCGCCGCATGATGGCCTGGGCGCAGGCGCGCAAGCTTTGCCGGATGATTATCGTCAACGGCATCGACAAGGAAAAGGTGGATTTGCCGGCACTCCTGACCGACATCCAGGAAGCGTTTGGCAAGGAATGCCTGCCGATCAATCTCCCGGCCGGCGGCGCCACCCGGGTGGTCGATTGTTTCTTCAACCCGGCGGGCGATGCGGATTTCCTGTCGGTGGCATCGGCGCACGAGGCGCTTGTCGACCAGGTCGTCGAGATGGATCCGGAGCTGATGGAGCTGTATCTCGAGCAGGGCCAGCAGATCTCGCCGGAACAGTTGCACGCGCCGTTCGAGCGGGCGCTGCGCGAGGGCCATCTGGTGCCGATCTGCTTCACCTCGGCTGCCAATGGCACCGGCATCGCGGAACTGCTGGAAGTGTTCGTGCGGCTGCTGCCCAATCCGACCGAGGGCAATCCTCCCCTCTTCTACCGCGATGCAGGCGAGCGCCAGGAAACCGTCCGCGCCGAACCGGTGCCCGACAAGCACGTGCTGGCGCACGTCTTCAAGATCACGATGGACCCGTATCTGGGGAAAATGGCGGTGTTTCGCATCCATCAGGGCACCGTCACGCGCGACAGCCAGCTCTATATCGGCCAGGGGCGCCAGCCGTTCAAGGTATCCCATCTCTTGATGCTGCAGGGCAAGGAGCGCGTCGAGGTGCCCCAGGCCGGGCCCGGCGACATCTGCGCCGTGGCGAAAGTCGACGAGATCGCCTTCGACGCCGTGCTGCACGATGCCAGCGAAGACGGCAACATCCACCTGGCCCCGCTCGACTTCCCCACGCCAATCTACGGGCTGGCGATCGAGCCGGCGCGGCGCGGCAACGAGCAGCGCCTGTCGGAACTGCTGCACAAGCTCACGGCAGGAGACCCATGCCTGCGCATCGAGCATCCGGCCGGCACCAATGAAACCGTCATGCTCGGCCTGGGCGAGTTCCAGCTGCGCTGCGCGCTGGAGCGCCTGACCGATCAGTACAAGCTCGAAGTCGTGACGCGGCCGCCCCGGATCGCCTACCGCGAGACCATCGACGGCAAGGCCGAGGGGCATCACCGCCACAAGAAGCAGACCGGCGGGGCCGGCCAGTTTGGCGAGGTGTCGCTGCGCGTCGAGCCGCTGCCGCGTGGCACAGGCTTCGAGTTTGTCGATGCGGTCAAGGGCGGCGCGATTCCGGGCCAGTTCATGCCCGCCGTCGAAAAAGGCATCCGCCAGGTCCTGGAAAACGGTCCGATGGCCGGATTTCCCATGCAGGACGTGCGCGTGACCGTGTTCGACGGCAAGAGCCATTCGGTCGATTCGAAGGAAGTGGCCTTCGTGGTGGCCGGACGCAAGGCCTTTGTCGACGCCGTGCTCAAGGCGCGGCCAAGCGTGCTGGAGCCTATCGTCGATGTCGAGGTGACCATGCCGGAACCGGCCATGGGCGACGTGATCAGCGACCTGTCGGCCAAGCGCGGACAGATCCGGGGCACGCGCACCGCGCCAGGCAACAACGCCATCGTAATCGGACAGGTGCCGCTGTCCGAACTCAACGATTACCAGTCGCGCCTGAACAGCATCACCGGCGGGCACGGCAACTATGCGATGCAGTTCAGCCACTACGAGCCCGTGCCGCCGGCGCGGCAGGAGCAGATGGCATCGCAGCACAAGGCATCGCGCGAGGAGGGATCGGGCTGAAGGAAAACCGCAGCGCGGCTTCGGCAGGCAACCCTCAGAACCTCACCGTCGCCATGCGCAGATGATGGAGCACCGCCACGCTGTGCTGGCCGTTGAACCAGAAGTCATCGGACACCACAAAGGCGATCAGCCACGACGCCGCGACGACGATCAGGTCGCAGCGCCCGCTTTTCCAGAGTTTCAGGGAATGGCGCCCGGCGATCCACGGCACGCCGAGCGGGTTGGGCCAGTCGGCCAGCAGATGCATGACGCCGCCGCAGGCAAAGCCGAACGCCGGCGCCGCCAGCCAGTACGTGCCCAGCGCGTGATAGGCCCCCACCAGCAGGCCGATCCATGCAACGCCCCAGTGAGTCCAGGAACGATGCGTGATCCACAACCGGCGCGACCTGGACCACCAGGCGACCTCCAGCCAGTCGGGGGCGGTACTGCCGAACAGCGCCGCCACGAAACCCAGCACACCTTCCCAATACCACGCTTCCCCGCCGTGCCGGGCGATCACGGCGACGGCGATTGCTGCTGCCGCCCATCCGGTGGCATGGTGTGCCTTGTTTGAAGCCATGGTGCTACCTTCTTCGGACTGCGGTCATCGAGGGGGCGCAATCTTGGCAGATGCAACGATGAAATGCCAGCGATGCCATCACGAACCGGCAAAAAAGCCCAGCCAGGAGGCTGGGCCAAAAGACGGCTCGAAATCGGCACAGGATCGCCTACCGCACCGACTTGAACGCCGCCCGGAGTTCCTCCGCAAACAGCTGCGGTTGTTCCCACGCCGCGAAATGGCCGCCCTTGGCCACGGCGTGGTAGTAGTACAGCGACGGGTACGCCTGCTTGCTCCAGCTTTCCGGCGCCTGGTAGATCTCGTGCGGGAAGACGCTGATGGCCACCGGCACCTTGATATCGCGCGTCTTCTGCGTCTCTGCGCTGAAGTTGTTATTGTTGTTTTCCCAGTAGAAGCGCGACGATGACGCCCCGGTGTTGGTCAGCCAGTACAGCGTGATGTCGTTCAGGATGGCGTCACGCGACAGCACGCGCTCGGGCACGCCGTTGCTGTCGCTCCACTCGGCGATCTTCTCGTAGGTAAATGACGCCAGGCCCACTGGGGAATCGGCCAGCGAATAGCCGATGGTCTGCGGCCGCGTCACCATCATCGCGCCATAGGCGGCATTGCGGCCAAAGAAGCTGCTCAGCGACTGGTAGGCCTTGCGCTCGGGATCGGTCAGTTCGGTGGGCGCCGCGTCGCCGGCCAGGATCGACTTCATCAGCGGCCCCGGCACCGTGGCCGGCATGTTCAGGTGGATGGCCTTGAGTCCCGGCGGCGCCTGGCGGGCCAGCGCGTCGGAGACGACCGAACCATGGTCACCGCCCTGCGACACGTAGTTCGTGTAGCCGAGCCGCTTCATCAGCGTGTCCCATGCGCGCGCCGTGCGATCCGGGCCCCAGCCCAGCTCCGTCGGCCGGCCCGAGAATCCGTAGCCAGGAATTGAGGGAATGACGACGTCGAACGCATCTTCCGCGCGGCCGCCATACGCGGTGGGATCGGTCAGCGGCCCGATGGTCTTGGTGAACTCGAACACGGAGCCGGGCCAGCCGTGGGTCAGGATCAGCGGCAAGGCGTTGGGATGGCGCGACTTGACGTGGATGAAATGGATGTCGAGCCCATCGATCTTCGTCACGTACTGTGGCAGCGCGTTGAGCTGGGCCTCGGCCTTGCGCCAGTCGTACTGGGTACCCCAGTACTTGACCAGTTCCTGCACGCGGGCGGTCTGGATGCCCTGCGATTCGTCGCTGACGGTTTCCTTGTCGGGCCAGCGCGTGGCGGCGATGCGGCGGCGCAGGTCGTCGAGCTGGGCCTGCGGCACGTGCACATGGAACGGGCGGATGCTCTCGTCGGCATTGGCTTGCGCGGCGGCAACCTTCGCCCTGGACGCGGCCTCGGCCGCCGAAGCGGGCTGAAGGTAGCCGGCAAAGGCCATGGCCGCCAGGGCGGCCGCGGCGGCAACGGTCCGGCGGGCCGCCGGGAAATCTCGGGTCAAAGCGTGCTGCATGATGGTTCTCCTGGTGGGCCCCGTTCGATGCCTGGCGGCTGAAACTGGAGCGGCGTGAATGAACCATCGCAGTCTAGAAATCGATTGCACCCGTTACGTGTCGGCCTGGGCACGTTTTTGGATCGCCGTGTATCGCCGTGCCCGCTCGATACAGCGTGATACAAAGCGTGCCCTGCGCCAGTCCTGACCCTCAGGCAACACCCTCCGCGGCCAGCGCCTGCATCATCCGCACGACCTCCACCACTGACCGCGCGTTCATCTTGCGCATGGCGTGTCCCCGGTAGATCTTGGCGGTGATCTCGGCCACGCCCATGGCGGCGGCGATCTGCTTGTTCATCAGGCCGGTCACCAGGTGCCGCAGCACTTCGCGCTCGCGCACGGTCAGCGTCTCCCAGCTGGCGCGCAGGCCGCGCAGCGCGTGCTGCGACTCCAGTCGTTTCATGTCGCGCTCCAGCGCGGCGATCACGGCATCGATCATCTCCTGGTCGCGGAACGGCTTGGCCAGGAAGTCCACCGCGCCGGCCTTCATGGCGGTGACCGTCATCCGGATATCGCCGTGGCCGCTCATGAAGATGATCGGCATGTGCGGCAGGCCCTTCTCCACGACCGACTTCTGGAATGCCAGCCCGCTCTGCCCCCGCAACCGCACGTCCAGCACCAGGCACGCCGGACCGTCGACCTCGGGCGCCCGCATGAACTCCTCGACCGAGGAAAAGGCCCGGACATGCAGGTCGATCGACTTCAGCAAGCCAACCAGCGCGCCGCGCACCAGTTCGTCGTCGTCCACCACATGGACGGTGCCCTGCACGAAGTCGAGCGCGTCCGCCTGGGGGCAGAGGTCAATGTTGGACATGGTCGGAAGCCCTGGCTCGCAAGCCGTCAGTCATGGATTCGGCCAGCGCGCGCCGCACTACATCCGGCGTGGCCGGCGCCTGCCGGATGCGTACGCCGGTGGCGTCGTGGATCGCATTCAGGATGGCCGCCGCCGTGGGCACCAGCGCCGGTTCGCCGATGCCCTTGGCGCCATACGGCCCCAGCGCAGTGGGCGCCTCGATGAAGATCGCGCGCACCTCGGGCATGTCGTGGACGGTCGGAATCAGGTAGTCGTGCAGGTTGTTGTGCTTGCCGGGATGGTATTTCTCCATCAGCGCCAGACCCACGCCCTGCGCCACCGCGCCCTGGACCTGCCCTTCCAGCAGCGTGGGATTGACCATACGGCCGACGTCATGCGCGGCCACTACCTTGAGCACCCGCACCCGACCGCTTTCGCCATCGACCAGCACTTCCGCCATCTGCGCGCCAAAGGCATAGGTGGCGTAGGGCTTGCCCTGGCCCGCGCCATCGAGCGCGGTGATCGGCGGATCGAAGCTTTCCTCGGCCGCCACCGCGTACCCATGGGCGTCGACCGGCAGCCCGCGCAGGTCGAGCCGCAGGCCATCGATGCGCAAGCCGTCGGCGTGGGCGGAAATCGTGGCATCGGCCGGCGCATTGGCCAGCTTCAGCAACTGTTGCCGCAGCGCCGTGCCGGCCAGGAATGCGGCGCGACCCGTGATAAAGGTCTGCCGCGACGCCGACGTACGGCCGCAGTCCGGCGTCAGGTGCGTGTCTGGCCCGACGATGTGCAGCCGGTCGACCGGCACGCCCAGCGCATCGGCCGCGATCTGCGGAATCGCGGTGTTGGCGCCCTGCCCGGCATCCACGGCGCCCTGGTGCAGCACGAACACGCCATCCGGCCGCACGCCGAGCCGTACGGTCGACGGATTCGGCAGGGCCGTGTTACCGCAGCCATAGAAGAACGCGGCAATGCCCAAGCCGTGGCGCAGCGGCCCCGGTGACGAGGCATTGAGCGTGGCGATACGGGCCCGGGCTTCGCGCCACAGGGGCCGCAGCGCATCCAGGCATTCGATCAGCCCGACGCTCTGGTCCAGCACCTGGCCGGTCGGCAGCGCATCGCCGGGACGCAGCGCGTTCATCGCACGAAATTCCAGCGGATCGATGCCGGCCTGGTGCGCCAGATCGTCGATCAGCTGTTCCTGCGACATCATGGTCTGCGGTACGCCAAAGCCGCGAAACGCGCCGGCCGGCGTGATATGCGTATGCACGGCGCGCGAATGCGCCCGGTAGTGCGGAATGACGTAGGGGCCGCCGGCATGCACCGGCACCCGATTGGCCACTGCCGTGCCCCACGATGCAAACGCACCGGTGTTGTAATCGCCCTCGAATTCCACCGCGCGGAGCCGCCCGTCGGCATCGGCCGCCATGGTGGAAACGATCCGGGCTGGATGGCGCTTGGTGGAGGTCGCCATCGATTCCTCGCGCGAGAACACCATGCCGACCGGGCCGTCCACATGCCACGCGGCGAGCGCCAGCCAGGGCTGGACGGTCATGTCCAGCTTGCCGCCGAACCCGCCCCCCACGGCCGTGGCCACCACGCGCACCCGTTCGGGCGCGACACCAAGGATGCGCGCAAGATCCGCGCGGTGCGGGTGCGGCGCCTGCGTGGACGAGTGGATCTCGACCATATCGCCGACGCGTCGCGCCCAGCCGGCCTCCGGCTCCAGGTAGGCATGCTCGACGAAGCTCGAAGTGAAGGTGGCGCTGGCCACGTAGCGCGCCTCACGGCGGGCGGCCGGGGCATCGCCCCGTGAGACCAGCCCTTCGATCAGGATATTGTCTGGACGGCTCGCGTGCAGCTTCGGGCTGTCGTCCTGCATGGCTTCGTCGATGGTCAGCACCGGCGCCAGCGGCTCCCAGGTCACCGGAAAGCGCGCAAGGTCCAGCGCGGCCATCGCTGCGTGCTCGCCCACGACCAATGCGACCGCCTCCAGGTAGTGGCGCGTTTCGCCGGTCGGCAGCACGGGCTGGTCGGCATACGGCGTGGCCACCCCGTGAAGATTCTGGCCGGGCACATCGGCATGGGTCAGGACGCGCCTGACGCCGGGATGCGCCGCCACAAAGGCGTCGATATCGCCGAAGACAAAGCGCGCCCGGTGATGCGGGCTCCGGACCGCGCGCAGCACAAGGGTGCCGGCGGGCCAGCCATCGGCGCCAAAGCGCTGGCTGCCGTCGACCTTCTCGGGGCCATCGAGCCGCGTCAGCGGCACGCCCACCGAAGCCCCCTGGCGCGGCGGCAACGTGCATGGCCGGGCGGCGGCGCCGCATCCCGCTTCGGTGACGGCGTCGACGATTTTCTGATAGCCGGTGCAACGGCACAGCACGCCGTCAATGGCATCGCGCGCGCTGGCGCGGTCCGTGACGCGGCCGGCGTCGATGGCGGCCGCCGAGGCCAGCAACATGCCCGGCGTGCAGAAGCCGCACTGCACGGCCTGGTGTGCCAGGAATGCCTGCTGAAGACGGCCCCCGCATTGCGTGCCGGCACCGATGCCTTCGACGGTCACCACGCTGCGGCCTGCCACCTGACCCATCGGCATCAGGCAGGCATAGCGTGCCTCGCCATCGACCAGCACGGTGCAGCTGCCGCAGTCGCCCTGGCGACAGCCTTCCTTGGTGCCGAATTGCCGCAGGTCGGCACGCAGGTGGTCGAGCAATCGCTGCGACGGGTCGGCCGGCAACGGGTGCCATGCGCCGTTGAGCGTGAAGCCGTCGGCCTGCGCCGGCTGGGGAGCCGCGACGGCGCAGGTGTCTTCAATGAGCGGAATCGTCATGCGCTGACTCCTCGATGCAATGGCTGATGGCCCGCGCGAGGGCAAGCCGGGCAAGATCCATGCGATGGACGGCCGTCGCACGGCAGTCGTCGATGGGTGACAAGGCCGCCAGCGACGCGTCCGCCACGGCTGCGGCAAGCTCCCGCCGTGGCCGGCCGGCCAGCGCGGCCTCCAGCGCCGGCATCCGCAGCGGCACTTCGGAAGCCCCGCCGATCGAGATGGCGGCGATGGCCAGCGTATCGTCATCGGCCATCCGCAGGCGGACGGCCGCCGAGACCACGGCCAGCACCATGCCGTCGCGATTGGTGCATTTGACGAAGGCCGTGCGCTCGGATGCCGCAGGAAGCGGGAACGTGACGGCCATCAGCAGTTCGTCGGCCATCAGCGCGGTACGGTGACTGCCCAGCACGAAGTCGTGCAGCGGCAAGTGGCGCACCCCGCGCACGCTGGCCAGTTCGACGTTAGCGTCCAGCGACAGCAGCGGCGGCAAGCCGTCCGCCACCGGCGATGCATGGCACAGGTTGCCGCCAATCGTCCCCTGGACCCGGATCTGCCGGGAACCGACGCCCGCGGCGGCATCACGCAAGGCCACGGGCAGCCATGCTGCCTGGGTGATGGCCTCCCACGTCGTGGCGGCGCCGATGCGTACCACCCCGCCTTGCCGGACGATGCCGCGCAGTGCGTCGATGCCGCTGATATCCACCCATTCGTGGCGGCCGGGCACGAGCGCCGGTGCGGCGAAGCAGTCCGTGGCGCCGCATAGCACGCGGCGCGGCCGCTCAGCGAGCCTGGCCAGCGCGGCGTCGAGGGTGTGGGGGCGCAGGTAGGGCAT